>JAIBAT010000166.1 GCA_019695055.1 Candidatus Sumerlaeaceae bacterium
GCACCGGCCTGGGTAAAATTCGCCGACTGGGCCTCAAACCCTTCTGTGTCGGCCTCGCCGCCGCCCTCCTCGTCGGTGGCGTCAGCGTGGCGCTGCTGAAGGTGCTGGGGCCGTATTTGTAGCCGCGCCGTAGCAGAATGTGGGTGAAGCCTTCAGTTATCTGAGACAGGTCGCCTATGCTAACGCTCAAAGAGGAAGCTGAGTACCAACGACTTGCCTTGGCCATGGGCCTTACGGACATTGATTCTGTTGTTGCGTGGGCCGATCAGAAGATTGTCAGTCTGCCGGAACCGCCGATTCAGGTCATTGATGTGTCGTTAACCGGTAGCCGACCAGCCCACGCGGTAATGGAATTACTTGCACAGTTTCCAGGCAATGGGGATTTAACTACTGTCGCCCACCAAGTGTTGGCACTGTTTCGCCAACGATTTTTGAAAGGTGATGTGCCTGTTGCGTTAGCAGTAGACCAGCTGAGTGCATACTCTAATCGGGCAACAATACCCAGGGGCGAATGGGCAGAAGTGTGCGACTTCCGTTTGTACTTTTTCGAGATTCAAGAAGGGATTTATGGAACTCTCGACCATCTGAAGGAACACATCATGACCTTCGCCAATAAATATGCCGGAAAACCCCTTCCGGCATAAACCCACCAACGGTTGCCGCCGCCACGTTACACCTTCTGCCGGCTGGCACAGCCTGCCCCTTCCATCGGTTCCTGCTTCTCCGTCAGTGGACCGGAACATCCTTTGATTGCTGCTGTTCGTTCCAGGTTCAAGGCAATGAAGGATTGCCAACGGGTCGGCACATCCGAATCGATGAAGATCGCTTCCACGGGGCATTCCGGAGTACACGCGCCGCAGTCAATGCAGGACACCGGATCGATATAAAGCATCCGCTCATCTTGATAGAAGCAGTCCATCGGGCACACCACGACGCAATCGGTGTACTTGCAGTCATAACAGGGCTCGCACACGACATGAGACATGGTCTTCGCTCCTTGTGTGAATAGAGAAACCTTTCTGTCCATGGCAAGGAGCGTGCCGAGTGAATTGATGTAACAACGTTGGTGTCGCAATTTCAAGCAAGGAAATGATTTACGACAGAACCGCGAAAACATGCACTTCACCGCATCACAGCCCCGGCAACCATTGGTTGTCGTTCTGACCAAAGAAGGATGCAGTGCAGTCATTTTGCACGATCGCTCAGCGGTTCCCCATCCTTGTCGATCTTCCATTTCCGCATTTTGCCATATAGTGTCGTAGGCTTGAGGCCGAGCTTGGCCGCCGCACCCTGGGAGCCATAGATTTTGCCGCGTGATTGCCGCAGGGCGTCACGGATTGCTTGTTTCTCCGTCTCCGCCAGGGAGTGCGAGGTGGTCATAAGCAGCGGCGGTAAGGAGGGGGGGATTAGCCAACTCGGATCAATTTCCAATCGCTCCCCCTGGGTAATGATCATCGCCCGTTCGATGACGTTTTCCAGTTCCCGGATATTGCCAGGCCAATCATAGCGGCGCAACAGTTCGAGTGTGGTGGGCGCGACATCTGTCACCTGTTTGCCCAGATGCCGGTTATAGTGTGTGATGAAATGGCGAATAAGACTGGGCAGGTCTTCCCGGCGGTCGCGGAGCGGAGGGAGACAGATGGGGAAGACATGAAGGCGATAGTACAGGTCCGCCCGGAACCGCCCGGTGGCGACCGCGGCCTGCAAGTCACGATGCGTGGCAGCAATGAGTCGGACATCTACTGGGACCGGCTCATTGCCGCCAACCCGCTCGACGATGCGCTCCTGCAACACCCGTAGCAGCAACACCTGCGTTTCGGGTGGTAATTCGCCAACTTCATCAAGGAACAGCGTGCCGCCGTGAGCCATTTCAAACCGACCCACGCGCCGTTTAGCGGCACCGGTAAACGCGCCTTTCTCGTGGCCGAAGAGTTCACTCGTCATCAAGCTCGGTGTCAGGGCGGCCCCATTCACCTTCACCAGAAGCCGCTCTCTCCGGCGGCTCAGTTGATGTACGGCGCGGGCGACCAGTTCCTTGCCCGTCCCGGTTTCGCCAAAAATCAGGACCGTTCTGTCCGTCTTCGCCACTTGCTGAATGGCGTGCCGCACGGCTTTCATGGCGGTGCTCTCGCCCGTCAACTGGCGCAGGTCTGCCTCAGCCCGTATCAAGTTGTGACGGTAGGCTGTCTCCTGGGCCAGTTGGCTTTCCAATTCCGAGATCCGTGCTGTGGCCGCGCGCAGCTGACGGATCGTGAGTTCCAGTTCTCTCGTTAACTGCTCTGGTGATAGGGGGGCCATGGCGTCTCTCGTGGTGGATAGGGGTATCCTAAGAATTGCAGTGACGGCTGACGCCCGCAGGCGCATCCCCAACCCACTCCTGGCCAATTCCTCTGGCTTTTGCCGCGCACACCCCTCATACTCAAGAGACTGCCGTATCGGTTTCTTGTATGAACAAAGGCAGCCATGAGATGAAGCAGCATCTGATACTTGGTGCCGGTCCAGCGGCCCTGAATGCCCTGGAAACGATCCGGTT
>JAIBAT010000164.1 GCA_019695055.1 Candidatus Sumerlaeaceae bacterium
GGCGACTCCATATGATTCACCATACGGCGGAGCGGTGGGGGATGCCCGTGCTGATGGTGAACCAGGTCGGTGGATGCGACGAAGTGGTCTTTGACGGGGGGAGCGCGGTGGTACGACCGAATGGTTCGGTGGCCTGCTGCTGCGGGTGGTTTGAGGAGAACATCACGGTTTGGGATTTGGGTGAGGTGTCGGCGCGACGGAGCGTGGAAACTGTCGTGAAACCGGTCGAGGAGGAAGTTTCTACGATTCGGCAGGCCTTGCTGCTGGGGTTAAGGGATTACCTCAAGAAAACAGGGTTTGCGCAGGTGCTGGTCGGGAACAGTGGAGGCATTGACTCAGCGGTGGTGGTATCGCTTGCCGTGGAGGCTGTTGGGGCGGAGAACGTCATTAGTGTTTCGATGCCGGGGCCTTTCACGAGCCAGGGGACGCATGATGACAGTGCGGAACTGGCGCGCAGGCAGGGCGTGAGGCATATCGACCTGCCGATTGCAGGGCCTTATGAAGTGATGGCTGATTTGCTGGAAGGGCCGGACTCGAAGGTCATTGCGGAGCTGTTTGGTGGGGCGGCGGGCAAGGTTTCACGGCTCGCGAACGAGAACTTGCAGGCGCGATTGAGGGGAAATATCCTGATGTGGCTTTCGAATGCGTTTTCCACACCCCGAACGCTGCTGCTCTCCACGGGAAATAAGAGCGAGATTGCGGTGGGTTACTGCACACTTTATGGAGATATGGCCGGTGGGCTGGCGCTGATTTCCGACGTGCCGAAAACGATGGTCTACAAGCTGGCGCGCCTGATTAATGCAACAAGAGGAGATGTGATTCCGCAGTCCATTATCGATCGCGAGCCGACCGCGGAACTGGCGCCCAACCAGAAGGATTCCGATTCGTTGCCGCCCTATCCGGTGCTTGATGAAATCATTCGATTGCACGTGGAGGAGTTCCAGTCCGCGGAGGAGATCATCGATGCGGGGGTGGCGCCGGCCGAAACAGTGCGGCGCGTGCTGAGGATGATCGACAACGCGGAGTACAAGCGCAAGCAGGCGGCGCCGGGCATTAAGGTGACCAGTAAGGCGTTTGGTGTGGGGCGGCGGATGCCCATTGCGCGGGGATGAGCGGACTTTCGCCGGGATTCTAAGTTTCCGGTTTACTTTCGTCCTCGGCGGCCCCTTGTTTCCCCTCAATTCCTTGTTTCATGGAATTGGGAGACCGCGTAATTCATGAATATCTCAGCGCTGATTGAGGGTGCCGCGCAGGTTAAGGCCTCGGACATCCATTTGATGGAGGAATGTGCGCCGTATTTCCGACTGGACGGCGAACTGACCCCGGTCAAGCACCCGCCACTGACGCATGAGGACATGTTGGTTGTCGTCAACGAATTGGTTCCGGAACGGCTGCGTGAAGTTTTGGAAAAACGGCGTGGCGTGGATCTCGGATTTAAGCACAAGGATGTGGTTCGGCTTCGTCTAATTGTCTATTATGAGCGCCAGCGCATTCGCATGGTGTTCCGGCTGATTCCGCTGACGATTCCGACGCTGGAGCAACTGAACCTGCCGCCTGTGGTGCAGACGATTGCCACGTTCAATCGCGGGATGGTGCTGGTGACGGGGCCGACGGGCAGCGGGAAGTCCACGACGCTTTCGGCAGTCATCCACTACATTAATTCCCACGACAGGGTTTCCATAACTACGATTGAGGACCCGATCGAGTTTGTGCACACGAACATGATGGGAATGGTGACGCAGCGAGAAGTGGGGGAGGACGTGCTGGACTTCAACAGCGGCGTTATCCAGGCTTTGCGTCAGGATCCAGATGTGATTCTGGTGGGGGAAATGCGGGATACAGACACGATACGCACAGCCATCAAGGCTTCGGAGACAGGCCATTACGTTTTGAGCACGCTGCACACCACGAACGCCATCCAAACGATGGAACGCGTGATTGGGACCTTTCCCCAGGCTGAACAAGATTTGGTGCGGGAGCAACTGGCCTCGAACCTTCGCGCGTCGATAACGCAGACGCTGGTGCGGCGAGCAGAGGGAAAAGGCCGTGCAGCGGCGCTGGAGGTCCTGGTAGTGACCGGAACGGTTTCAAAACTGATCAGCGAAAACCGGTTGCGCGACATTTACGGAGTCATGCAAGGCGGAGAAGAAGGGATGATGACTTGCGATCAGGCGTTGGCGAAACTGGTGCGGGAGAAAATCATCGCTGAAGAAGAGGGCCTGCAGTACGCACGGGATGAGTTTGCCTACAAGCGCTACATCAAGGGAGTTTCTTCTTCGAACGACCGTGGCGGCATTATTGCCGGTTTCGGAGGCTGACACACATGAAAGAGAGTGGGATTCCATGCCGAGGCTGATGAAAACCGGTATTGAGGGACTGGACCGCGTATTGTGCGGCGGGTTTCTCTACCACAATTCGATCCTGCTGAAGGGTGCACCAGGATGCGGTAAGACAACGCTGGGAATCCAGACGGTGTACAATGGTGCTACGCAGTTTGACGAGCCGGGTGTCATTGTGTTGTTCGAGCAGTTTCCCCAGCAGCTGTACCGAGACTTGATGTCCTATAACTGGGATTTGGACGGGCTGGTGAAGCAGAACAAGCTGCGGGTCATTTTTTCCGAGCCAAGCCAGGTCCTCTCCAAAGACAAGATGGCGGATCCGCCGCTGATCGCGGAGATTCAGAATGCGGTGATGGAGATTGGTGCAAAACGCATTCTGGTGGACAGTGTCAGCCATATTCTCAACGTGGCGCACGATGCCCACAGCGCGCGGGAATTGCTGCTGCGTTTCATCAATGGGCTTAAGACGATTGGCCTGACGCCGCTGCTGACCGCTGAAGCCGAGAATCGCGAGGGGGCCATCGGACTGGACGAATACCTGACGGATTGTGTCTTGTTGCTGTCCAGCGAGGCGGCCAAGGATAAGACGTTTCACATCCGACAGATCAACATTCGGAAAACTCGCGGCCATGACCATGTGCGTGGGCGGCACGTTTTTCAGCTCACCAACAAGGGCGTGGAAGTTTATCCGCGCCTACCCGAGAAGACCACGGAAGACGAACGTGCGGAAGGGTCGGGGCTGACCAAGGTGTCGAGTGGCATCAAGGGGCTGGACGATATTCTTGGCGGCGGCTACACTCGCGGCACCTCGACCATCATCGCGGGTATGCCGGGAACCTACAAGACGACGTTGGGGGTGCAATTTCTTGTAAAGGGTGCTGAACCAAACGAGCACGGGCTTTTCATTTCGTTTTCCGAGCAGCCGCAGTTTCTGGCGCGCTTGATGCAGGAGAAGGGCCTTCCTGTGGCGGAGAAGGTCAAGTCTGGCGAACTCGATGTGTGGCACTTCATTCCCAAGGAAATCTACATGGAGGAAGTGCTCTACCGGCTGGAGGCCGAGTTTAAGAAGGGGCGCACGACGCGGCTGGTGGTGGATGCCATCAACGAGATCGAGCGCAGCATTGAGGACCCAGGTTCGTACAAGGACATCATGGCGGCGTTTCTGACGTTATGCTCGGCCTACGGCGTGACTTCGCTGTTTACACAGAAGATGGACAAGCAATCGGGCGCACAGCCGCTGGCGGACATCAATTATGCGTCGATGTTCGATGGCATTATTTTTCTGGGGACCATCGAGATTGAAAGCTCGGTTCACAAGGTCATTTCGGTGCTCAAGATGCGCGGCGGTAACTACTCGAGCGATTTACGCGAGCTGACTTGCGATGCAAAGGGTTTGTCGGTGAAGGATAAATTTGTGGGCCTAAGCGGCATCCTTTCGGGAAATGTGAAGGGGCAGTACAAGAAGAACGTGGAGGAACTGTTTCAGCCCCTCTATTTCATTCGCGATTTCATCCATATGATTGCGGACACTCCCATGGAGGAGTCGCAGCGGGCGGGCATTCTTGAGAACCTGAAATCTGAGAGCAACAAGCTGGTGGACAAGTTGAAGACCCACTTTGATGTAAAGAAATGACGGAGCCCGCGACGTAATGCCGAAGACCATTTTGATTGCCGACGATAATGAGAGCGTACGGACAATCCTCAAACTGACACTGCAGTTCAAGGGCTACAACCTAATCGAAGTGGACAATGGAGCTAAGGCCTTGGAAACGCTGAAGACCACCGAGGTGGACCTGCTCATATCCGACATTGATATGCCGCAGATGAACGGGCTGGAGTTGCTGGCTGCGTTGCGAGCGGATCCCAAGTTCGCAAGTCTGCCGATATTGATTTGCAGTGCTGAGCAGGATGCGACGGAGGAGAACATCGTGGCGCGCGGGGCGAGCGGATTCCTGACGAAACCCTGCCCTCCGTCGGAGTTGCTGGGGGCTGTAGCGAAGTTCGTCGGCTGAACCGGGATTTTTTGTTTGCGCTGGTTTGTTGGGGGGCGCGTGATTGTCTCATGCCGCTGGGGAAGGCGGCCATGATTTTGCAAAGGTGCATCAAACAATGACCAGCAACGCCGTCACGCTCTCGAGCCGCGACATTCCAAAGCAGTGGTATAATATCCAGGCTGATTTGAGGAAGCCATTGGACCCACCGTTGCATCCTGCGACGCAAAAGCCGGCAACTGCACAGGACATGGAGCGGTTTTTCCCGATGAGCCTGCTGGAGCAGGAGATGGGGCAAAAGCGCTGGTTTGAGATCCCGGAGGAAGTGCTGGATATCCTTGCGCTGTGGCGGCCCACGCCGCTGGTGCGGGCGCGGCGGTTGGAGCAGGCGTTGGGGACGCCTGCGCAGATCTGGTACAAGTATGAGGGGGTCAGCCCGTCGGGCAGCCATAAAACCAACACGGCTGTGGCACAGGCCTATTTCAACAAGCAGGCGGGAATCAAACGCCTCGCCACAGAGACGGGCGCGGGGCAGTGGGGAAGCGCGTTGAGCTTTGCGTGCAATGTTTTTGGGCTCGAGTGCCAGATTTACATGGTCAAGGTGAGCTACACTCAGAAGCCTTATCGGCGCTCGGTGATGCAACTCTACGGGGCGCGGGTGACGGCAAGCCCGAGTGAAGAGACGGAGTTTGGACGGAAGATCCTTGCAGACGACCCGGGCTGTCTCGGGAGTCTGGGGATTGCGATCAGCGAAGCCGTCGAGGATACTGTGACGCATCCGCACACCAAGTACGCACTGGGGAGCGTACTGAACCACGTGGCGCTTCATCAGACGGTGGTGGGCTTGGAAACTCGGGAGCAATTCAAACGGATGGGGATTCAGCCGGATTTCCTGATAGGTTGCGCAGGTGGTGGCAGCAACTTTGCGGGTTTTTCCTTTCCGTATTGCGGGGACAAGATTGCGGGAGATATTAACTGTCGGATCATTGCGGTGGAACCGGCCGCGTGTCCGACCCTGACAAAGGGAGAATTCCGGTATGATTTTGGGGACACAGCCGGCATGACTCCACTCATGAAGATGCATACGCTGGGGCATGACTTCATGCCGCCAGGGATCCACGCCGGGGGACTGCGTTACCATGGAATGAGCCCTCTTGTAAGCGCATTGCTTGAAGATGGAGTCATCGAGGCGCGATCCACCTTGCAGAAGGAGACCTTTGAGGCAGCCATCCAATTTGCACGGGCTGAAGGCACGATTCCGGCGCCAGAGAGCGCGCACGCAATTCGTGTCGCCATAGACGAGGCCCTGAAGGCGAAGGAATCGGGGGAACCGAAGGTCATCGCTTTCTGCCTGAGTGGGCATGGATTCCTCGACATGTCAGCCTATGATGCCTACCTGGGCGGTCGCATTGATAACGTTGAATATGACCATCAACCGGCTTGAAGCGCGATCTTAGGCCATATATTCCCTTACGGCTTCGAACGCTTCGCGGCCTTGGGGATCAATTCGCACATCTAGAACGTCCTCTAATTTGCGCAATTGCGCGATGAGCTGGGTAATTCGGTCCTCCTCCCGCACTCCGAGGAGCATGCCACTTCGTGTCCCATCGTCGAGGGGAAGGCAGGCAATGGCCTCCAGGTTGAAAGAGCGGCGCGCAAAGAGCCCGCAAATGTGACTCATGACTCCGGGGTGATTGCGAACCACGAGGCGAACGGTCGCGGTTCCAAGTGATGTTGGTGTGGGTGTTTCCGTTTCAAGCATACTGTTTTGCATAGGATTCTCCTTCGATCATGTCACGGTTTGCGGCGCCGGGGGGCACCATGGGGTAGACGTTTTCTTCGCGTGTGATGGGCACGTTGATTAGGCAGGGGCCGGACTCGGCGAGGGCATGGGCCATGCTTTCGCGCGGGTCCGTTGATTCGCCCAGGTCGTAGGCTGCAACACCAAATCCACGCGCGATGGCCGCGAAGTCGGGTTCGGCATGGAACTTCGACGCATGGAATCGGCGTCCGTAGAACAGCTCCTGCTGCTGGCGCACGAGGCCGAGATGGGCGTTGTTCATGAGGATGACTTTCACATTAACGTCCTCCTCGGCGGCGGTGGCCAATTCCTGAATGTTCATGAGGAGACTGCCGTCTCCGCTGAAGCAAACAGCCATGCGATCTGGCATGGCGAGGGCAGCACCGATTGCAGCGGGAAGTCCGAATCCCATTGTGCCGAGGCCGCCGGAAGTTTGCCATTGGCGGGGCCAAGAGAAGGGGAATGCCTGGGCGGTCCACATCTGGTGCTGGCCCACGTCGGTGGTGATAATGGCATTGTCGGGTATCAGTTCAGCGGCCTGGCGCACAATGCCGTAGGGCTGGAGGAGATCCTCGGCGCCGGGCATGGCCAGGGGATGGGCTCCCCTTAGCTCGTTGACTCGGTCGAGCCACTCGCTGTGCTGAGTGGAGTGGAGGCGTGGTGCCAACGCGCGAAGCACGGAGCCAACATCGCCGGTGATTCCGAGGGTTGGCTGTTTGATTTTGCCGAGCTCGCTGGGGTCTATGTCGATGTGCAGGATCTTTGCGTTTGGGCAGAACTCTGCGGCCTTGCCGGTGGCACGATCATCAAAGCGCACACCTGCCGCAATGAGCAGGTCGCTCTCTTCAAGGATCATGTTGGTGCTTCGAGCGCCGTGCATGCCGAGCATTCCGAGATAGAGCGGGTGATCGTCGGGCATGGCGCCCAAGCCGAGAAGGGTGGAGACGACGGGGATGGAGGTTCTGCCGGCTATTGTGCGGAGAATCTCAGAAGCCTCAGACGCTATGATGCCGGCGCCGATGAACAGGACGGGACGGCGTGCGGAGTTGATCATCGTTGCTGCGTGGGCCACCTCCTCATCTCGCACTGGCGGCGGGGCGTCGGCCTTTCCAGGCTCGGGGAAATCTTCGAGTTCAATGCGGGCGTTTTGCACGTCCTTGGGCACGTCCACCACCACGGGGCCGGGTCGGCCAGAGGTTGCGACGCGAAAGGCGTCGGGGATCACGTCAAGGAGTTCGGCGGCGGAGCGGACAAGGTAATTGTGCTTGGTGATGGGAATTGTCAGGCCGTAGGTGTCGATTTCCTGAAACGCGTCAGTTCCGATCATGGCCTGGGGGACTTGACCAGTAATTGCCACGATGGGAATAGAATCCAGTTTCGCATCGGCAATGGCGGTGATGAGGTTGGTCGCCCCTGGTCCTGAAGTGCCGAAGCAAACGGCCGCTCGCCCGGTGGCGCGGGCCATTCCCTGCGCCATGAAGCCGGCACCTTGTTCGTGTCGGGCCAGAACGTGGCGGATTTTGCTCGACCGGAGTGCATCGTACATCGGGAGGTTTGCGCCTCCCGGTATTCCTGGAATAATGGTAATGCCCTGGCGCTCGAGGAGCCTCATGATGAGTTCCGCGCCCGTAAGCTGAAACATGTCCCTCTCCTTTTACTGTGATGGTTATTCCCTGCGCGGAGAGATGGCTGGAAGGGGCTAGAAATGAAAAACCCCCGCCGGCCTTCGCGCCGGCAGGGGTTTGAAACTTTTTATGAACCCCGCTTTACGGCGCGATGGCCTCGAGTACACCAACAACGACTACGACGCCTACTACGACGGGCGCCGTTACGGGGAGAAGGGCGTTGGTGGTGTGCAATGCGATGTTCATTTGAATTCGGCCTACAGGGGAGTGGCGGCGATTATTTAGCGAGGTGGGAAAAATGTGGGGTTTTGTCTGATTTGCTGTTTGGTTGAGGCACACAATGGGATTGAAATGATGGACTTTGTCGTTTGCTGTGTGGTTGAGATGAGGCCAATGTATTCACAATGCATGGCAAGGCGTAAACACTTCAGTGGCATCCTGATTGGGTGGTGCCTTCTGTTGCTGGTGCCGATGGCGTGCGCTGCCAATCCACAGGACAGTGGACGAAGTGTTTATATGGTCCGGGGTGGCCAGGACTACATTGTGACCAGCGGATCCCGGACCAGCTCACTGGAAGTTGTGGAGTCATCGTTCAGCACCCCAGGTGGGCTGGTTTGGAAAGTCACTCCAGGGAAAAATGGCGACTTGGAAGTTCTGTCTACCTTCTCCATGGAGATGCCAGCGGGGCTGCCGAGTTTCGGGTTTTCTCATCAGTGGGTGTTGGTTCCGTCCAAGGATATTCCCGGTGACTACGACCTGAGTTTGGTGGTTCGATGCGCCACTTCCACGGTTAGAAGTGGAATTCTCCCTGGCAGCGAAGACGACGAGTACTCGACCAGCACCGTATTGATTGGGTCGTATTGGCACCTCTGCAAGGATCCCGGGGTATTGGAATACTACCATAGGGTATCGAGGTTCGACGGCGTGGAGGAACGATATGATCTTGCGGTTGAGTCTTCTCCCGGAAACAAGTATCCGACCGAAAAGGACGAAACGACCTTCATCCTTAACCTGGCCCGGGATATTGTCGCGCGCAATCCGGGGGACCTTCTGGTGCGTGCGCTTTACCTGGATGCCCTGATCCGGGCGAGAGACTGGGAGACACTCAAAGGGAAGCTGAAAGAATGGGAAGATGGTTTTGAGAAATCCTCGATTCCACTGATTCGAGAACTGGCTTTCATTGCGCGAGATAACCTTAAGACGGCACAACTGGATGCCGCAGGCCAAAATGGTTATGTTTTCATCCGGGACCTCATGGGCAGGTCGTATGACCTTTCCTCCAAAATCAGGCGGATTCCGGAGGCTCTCTCCTATCGGCAGTTCCATGTTCCAAGAGGTATCACTCGCGGGTCGGTTGCGAATGAAAACTTCCTGCGTTATCAGGTGGGAGTAAAGGTCCTTGGCAACGTAGCGATATTGGATTTGTTCCAGGGCAAACGTAATGAATCGCTCAGGATTCTCTGCGGCTGCTATCAGATGGGAACTCTGATGGAGAATTCCGGCTGGCCAATGACAGAACTTATCGGTACGGCGGTGCGTGACATTGCAGTCAGTGGGCTACGGATTCATGTGCTGAATGGTTGCGAGGCATCTGATGAGATTGCGGGGGTATTCAGGGCGCTCTTGGAACTCGCCGAGAAGTATCGGCAGGCGCAAGAAGCACGCAGCGATCCGTATGAAAGCAACGAAATAGACAGGAATCTTGGACTGAAGGTGATGGAGTCCGCAGCCGATGCCACCGAGAAGCGGGTTCGTCGCGGTGTGGCGGATGCGCGATTCAATGGACTGCTCGGCGCTGCTGCGGCAAGGTATTCGGTGGTTACTCGCGGGCGTTTTCCGGAGAATCTGCAGGAGTGGGGACCCTTGCTCCGAGATGGATTGCCGAATGATCCATTTACCTCCGCACCGCTGGCATGGATATCGCAGGGCAAGGACCAAATGATTGTTTATAGTTTCGGGCCAGACTCCGCCGACAACAAGGCCGCGATCATCTATGATCCGACAAATGGTACGGTAAGTGCCGGGGATGTGGTTACGACGATTCCGCGGGTTCGGGAATTTCCGTTTCCCAGGCAGGCAGCCAGGGCTGCAACGTTTGGTGAACTCCTGATGCAGTTTCCGAACGGATTGCCTTCGGATAATTTCGCCGACCGGAAAGCAGAGGGGCTCAAGGCCACTCAGTCGGTACCGATTAGGGTTTTTAGTGTTGGTCCTGACACGGATAGTAGTTCGGAGGAGAAACAGAACCCGGATTTTGTGCCCACGACTCAGTACGATCCGACCAACGGGGTCATCAGCATTGGGGATATTTTTACGGTTCTCCGACCTTGAGGACACTGGATAAGGATGGGCCAGAGGGGGCTTCAAGGTGTTGGGGTGCCAAGCACGTTTTAGTACAATTCAACATGCTTCACGTTCCAATGGGTGTTCTAGACGCGCGATTGACGATAACAGGAGATTGGGTAAACCCTCCGATTGTAGAGTTTTGCGATTAAACGGGTTACGGGCCCAATTATTGCTATGTACGTTGCCAATCTGCATCAAATACATGATTTAGTTCAGGAGACGAAGATGAGTTTTTCAAAGAAGCTTGCAGTTCTGACGATGGCTTGTGCCATCGGTGCGTTTGTTGTACCCGCGACTTCCTTTGGCGCGGAAGATGCCGCGACGTCGGGTACCAAGGCTGCCGGGCCTGGTGGGCCGGGTGGAGGCCGTGGTGGCCGCATGGGCGGCGGTGGTGTGGTTCGCGCGGCTTTGGGTCTTACGGATTTGACGGCGGAGCAGAAGACCAAGTTGGAGGGCCTTCAGAAGGAGCAGGCCGATAAGATGAAGGAAATGCGGGACAAAATGACCGCCGGCACCCCGCCGAGCGAAGCAGACCGCGAAAAGATGAAGAACTCCAACAAGGAGCTGAAGGAAAAGGTTGAGGCCATCCTGACGGCTGACCAGAAGACCAAGCTGGAAGAGGCCCTCAAGAGCCAGGCCGAGCGGCGTGGTGGCCCCGGTGCCGGCAACAAGATGGAAGGTGGCGAGAAGAAGGACGACGGCGCCAAGAAGGAATAGCTGAAACTTAACGCTGGGAAAGCGTTTGTTTAATGCTGCCCCCGGTCCCGTAGGGATCGGGGGCCTTTCTTTTGGGTTCAGGTTAGAGGCAATGTCACTTGCAGTGAGCAGTTCGACGATTGGGAGATATTGTGCTTGAGCAAATGTCCCACCGCGATTGTTGTCCTTGCCCGTAACCAATCATGATCCAGCAATTGATACAGAAACTAAGCCGCCGGGAACAGCTTACCCCCGAAGAGGTTTCAGGTGTGGCAGAAGTGATTATGTCGGGGGAATCGACGCCAGTTCAGGTGGCCGGTTTTCTCACGGCCTTATCAATGCGGGGAGAGACGGCGGAGGACTTGGTGGCTTTTGCCCGCGTCCTGCGGTCGAAAATGGTGCCATTCTGCCGTCCCGAAGGGATTATTCTGGATACATGTGGGACAGGCGGGGACCACAGCGGAACTTTCAACATTTCCACTGCGGCGGCGTTTGTGGCGGCGGGGGCGGGTGTTAGGGTTGCAAAACACGGAAACCGCTCAATGACGAGCAAGTGCGGCAGCGCGGACGTGCTGGCAGAGCTGGGCGTGGGAATTGACAGCCCCACCGAGGTGATGGAACAGGCACTGGCGGAGATCGGGGTCTGCTTTTTGTTTGCCCAGCAATATCATCATTCCATGAAGAATGTGGCAGTGGTCCGACGAGAGTTGGGTATTCGTACCATTTTTAACCGGCTTGGGCCACTTCTGAATCCTGCTGCGGCGCAGCATCAGTTGATCGGGGTGTTCAGCCGGGATTTGACCGGGATGCAGGCGGAGGCGCTGCGGGAACTTGGTTCGAGGCGCGCGCTGGTGGTTCATGGGGCCGACGGCCTTGACGAGATAACCACCACGGGTGTGACCAACGCAGCGGAACTTTTTAAAGGTGAGATCAGAGAAGTTGAACTGAAGCCTTCAGATTTTGGAATTAGGATGGCACGACGTGAGGACCTTGCCGGAGGAGATCCCGCCGAGAACGCGGAGATGGTAGAGGAGATATTGCTCGGGATGCCCGGTCCGCGAGCTGATATTGTCATCCTGAATGCTGGCGCGGCCATTTATGTGGCGGAGCAAGCCGCAACAGTGGCCGAGGGCGTGGAGAAGGCGCGGCTATCCGTCAAGTCCGGCGCCGCGAAGGAGAAGCTTGAGGAATTGCGAGTTTTGACGAAGGCTTCCCGCAAGGGACAGGGGTGACGGCCGGGAATCGGCGTTTCCGATGAGCATTCTGGACGACATCGTAGCGTATAAGCGCGATTTTGTGGCCGCGCGAAAACGGCAGATTCCCCTGGTCGAGATCAAGGAGCGAGCAGCGGACATGTTGCCGCCGCCAGCTTTTCTGGCGGCCATTCACCGCGGGGCCGATGAGGATATTAACGTCATTGCCGAGGTGAAAAAGAAGTCTCCCTCGAAGGGCATAATCCGGGAGGACTTTGATCCGATCCGCATTGCAATTGATTACGCCGAGCACGACGCGGCGGCCATAAGTGTGCTGACAGACGAGCAATTCTTTGACGGGCGATTGGATTATTTGCGGCAGATTCGTGGGGAACTGACAGAGACTCCGTTGCTGCGCAAGGACTTCACGATTGATGAGTACCAGATTTATGAGGCGCGGGAGGCGGGAGCTGCGGCCATTCTGTTAATAACGGGAATTCTGGATAAGTTTCAACTGGTCGGATTCCGGGAACTTGCGGAAGATCTTGGCATGGCTGCGCTGACGGAGGTGCATACCGAACGCGAAGCGGACTTTGCGGCGGAGCACGGGGCGCGAATTGTTGGGGTGAACAATCGGGACCTGAACACTTTTGACGTGGACCTGAAACAAACCCAGAAGATACTTCAACTCCTTGGAGGGCCGCGAAAAGGGTTTGTGTTTGTTGCAGAAAGCGGAATTTCAAAACCAGCGCATGTGGAGTACCTAAGACAGGTGGGAGTGGATGCAATTCTGGTGGGGGAGTCGCTCATGCGGGAGCCCAAGCCCGGCAAGGCGCTGGTGAAACTGCTGAAGCGCGATGAAGAAGCTCAGGAGAAAATTGCTGCCGCACAGGAGCAGATCAAGCGGGGCAATGACGACGGATTTGCGATCTGGCGGGCGATTCAGGATTAGTCCCAGGGGATTCCGGTGGGCGATTGGGCTGAGGAAGATTGGGCCCGTTTTGTGTCGAAAATAGTCAGCATTGTCAGGGCTGTGACAGCGGCAAATATGGTAACGGGCATGGCATTTTCCAGGAAGTTTTGAAACATGGTGGCAATCATCATGGAGACGTAAAACGCGCCACAGGCGAAGAGCGTTGTCTTCCCTTCAAGCCAGTTGCTGGTGCGAAGGTACCGAACCACGGTTCGCAAGTAGGTGAAATGCAGAAACACTATGAACGCGAAGCCAACGACTCCCTGAACCATCAAGATCCAAAGCAGGGAATTGTGGATGTTGTGGCTGTCTGCCAGCATGGACCCACCGGTGGATGTGACGGTGTAAAATGTCAGGTAGGTGCCCAATCCTGCGCCGAAAATTGGAGATTCGAGCCAGCGCTGGACAGCGGCATCGTAGGACTGCCAACGCCAAATGACGTTGAGGTCAAGCGCAGCGGCCTTTACGTCAGTTTTCATGAGTAGCTCGCGGCCAAGGGTGCTATTGTCGACCACCTCATAGTCCCACATCGCAAAAATGGCAAGGGCGAGGAACGCCGTGGCGAGCAGGGTGGCACCGATCATGACGGTTTTCTTGCGGGCCGGCAGGAATAGGAAAATAAAGAAAAGCCCGCCGATAAGGCCCAGCCACGCGGACCGGTAATTGCCAATGGCGACGACCCCAAGGCCGACTGTGACAACAGCAGCCCATAGCCAGCGGCGCGCGGCGGGGTCGAAAAGAATGTGACTGAGTGCAAGGAAGATCCCAAACGTCACAGTGGTGAGCTCGTTGTGAGAGAGGATATGGGCTGCGTCTCCGGCGCGCCTTACATAGAATTGCCCCAAGGCGACCTGCAGGATGCCCTTTGCCATCAGGAGAAGGGTGCCGGCAAAAATGACGTTACGCAGGAGGCGGGTTTCGCCAATGTCATCGACAAGGAGGATGACGACGAAGTAGTTCATGAAGTAGAAGTAAGCGCGGCGGAAATCGCCCAGGACTTCATCGTAAGGATTGCCAGACAGGAGGAGGCCGTTCACGACACCCCAAAGGCCAAAGAGGAAGTAGATGAGTACGTAGCGATTGAAGGGAATCCCGCGGAGGCTTCCCTTACCTACGGAGAGGCGGACAGCTATGATGGCGCAATTAAACAGGAAGACCAAATCCTGAATGTAGAGCTTCATAAACCCAAGCGGAAGATAGGTCGTTTCAAGTGTCTCCGGGATACAAATTGCTCCCAAGAGGAAGCAAAGGAAGACCCAACGGGGACGCGTGACGGCCAAGGCAAGAGCGGCCACTCCGAACAGGGCGACAACGGGGAGGAAGACAGATAACTCAGAATTGGCTGCCGAAAGAAGGTTGCCACCTGCGACCATGAGGGCCAGAGCAAGTACGCCTCCGGCGGCGGCAATGGCGGCTACAGTGAGATTTCCTGAAAGTGGCTTTCCGCTCGGGGGAGGGGTCAGCACGTCAACGTTTGCCGGTGGTTGTTGCTGCAGTCTCATCCTCTATCTGTTCCAGGATGGCCTTGGCCTTGTCCACGATCTCGGGATTTTCGTCGCGCAGGAGCTTCTTCATGAGTGCCTTTGAACCTGTCCGATTGTTCTCGAAATACCAATTCATAGCGGCCATGCGGATGTCGAGATCCTCGGTTTCGTCGGTGGCAATCTTTTCCAGGTCGGGATTGATCTTCGTACCGCCAGCTTTCAGGCGCTCACGGGCATCGCGGCTTTGCATGCGGTTATTGAAGTCGAAGAGATAGGACGATTGCTTCAGGAGATCGCGGGTGCTGCGGGCCTGAAATGGGACGGGGGTAACAGGCTGCAACCGCCGGGTGCGAGCCTGAACGATATCAACCTGGAAGGTGGCCTTGTTGGCTTTCCACCAGTCCGCATATTTTCTTGAGAGGGTCTTGCGGGTTCGAAGGGAGGACCACTCTGTCATTCCGAAGTCCTGACCAGTAATAATGGTGAAGGATCGGGCGGCTGCACCCGCTTCCTTGCGTGTGCCTTCGGCCATGACCTTAACCATGAAATCGATTCCGGCAGTATCCCCCAGGAGGCCAAGCGCGAGAGCGTATTGGATCTTTGCCGCAACACTTTGCTCGCCGGAGAAGGCCACCCGGATGACAGGTATAGCCTGGCGATCACCAATGAGGCTGAGGGCATTTATGGCGTTGAACTGCAGGATTCGCAGGGCTTTCTCGCGAAAGGTGTCACGCTCCCTGGGTGAGCTGTTGCGCAAATCCAGTTCAACCAGCGTTGCGACGCCGGGTGGTGGGTTCATTTGGGCTATTTGCAGGAGGATCGGGGCGGCTTCGGTGGCGCCGGCTTTGGATAACAGGGACATGGCGTCCACTGCGAGTTGGCTGCGGTCGCGCGGTTCCTCCGGCAGTTTGGCGATGTTAACTTCCTTTGGAAAGCCAGCCTCCAGGAAGTGCATGAGTTCCCTGTTGCTGGAGCCAATCTTGAACGTCGCGAGGCGTGCCTTCTCATCCTTTGGGGCATCATTGGCAGGCTCCTTTGCCACGACTCGCTGGCGAGGGGCTGCCGAAGAGCCTTGTGGTTGGGCCACTGTAGGGCTTGTTACCGTCGCAACGCATACGAATACCCATAGAAGGAGCGATCTTAAACTGATGCCGTTCATTGCGGTATGTCACCAATCCAACATGAAGAAGTGGCGAGTTGTCTGCTCAAATACAGGGTAACAGAGAAGCACAATCAGTGCCGCAGCAGCAATGTATGGGCCGAAGGGGAAGTGGTGCAGCTGACGGGAAGTAGAACGGGCGATCTTAAGCGACAGAGGTGCCGGATCTCGGCTATCCGCCGTAATGGCAGGCAGGTTCGCACCAGACTCCTCCAGGACGGCGCTTCCAGTCTTTATAGCCATGCCCGCCATCACCGTGTCACGCTGGTGTCTCCAGGCGGATTGGGCCGCAAGGATACGGGAATGGAGTTGGACGGCCTTGTCTGGCGCGAGTTCGATTTCCTCGAATTCGTCCTGCCGCAGCAGCTTGTGGACCAGGATTATGGTGACCCCAAATGCCGCCCCCAAGACTGTCGATATCCCAAGAACGTAGAGGCAATTAATGGGGCCAAAGTAGGCCCCGAGAAATGCAAAGAGCTTCACGTCGCCGCCACCCATTGCTTCCTTGCGGAAAATGACCCTGCCAAATACCCCAATGCCAGCCAGCAGTGCCCATCCAAAACCAGCTCCGGCCAGAGACCAAATTAGGGCCCCTATGTGGCCCACGTCTCCAGTGAAGGCAGCCGTTCGGGTTGGCCAGAAAGAGTGGTAGATTTCGCGGCTGACCGCAAAGTCACGGCCAATTAAGGAGTTGCCACCAAAGACAGCCGCAACAATTAGGGAGAAAACCAATCCACCAACTGTGACGCTGTCCGGGATGATATAGTGATCAATGTCAGTAAAGGTGCCGACTACCAGGAAGGATGCGAACAGGCAGTGGGCGATGACGACCCATTCGGGGCCGTGGACAAGGAAAATCGTCATAAACATGAGGCCTGAGAGGAACTCAACAAGAGCATACCGGGGGCTAAAATGCGATCCGCAGGACCGACAATTGCCACCCAGCCAGAGGTAGCTTATAACCGGGATGTTATCATACCAGGCAAGGAATGACCCGCAGGAATAACAATGCGATCCCGGGTGGACGATGGATTTGCGTGCGGGAATGCGATAAATGCAAACGTTGAAGAAGCTGCCCCAGATTGTGCCAAAAACGAAGGCAATGGTAGCCAGAACGGGGCGTAGGGCACGGGCGTATTCCATTTGTTCAGCAGGTGTCATTGGGAATAGTAGTCATGGGCTCCGTCCTGCTAATCAAAGGCTTTTTTCAGACGGGCGCGCGAACCAGAAGGGCGTCAATGATTTGGCTTTGCATTTCCGATTCTGAAACCAGTACTTAGCCACCTGTATGTTCACGATTTACCTATGGGGCATTCTGTTCGGTTTCGGAGCGGCGCTTGCGCCTGGGCCGATAAACTTGGAGATTGTCCGTCGAGCAGTCAGCCGTGGGCCACTCAATGGAGCGAGCTTTGGCCTTGGAGCCATCATGGCGGATGTCATTTACCTGACCCTGACTTCGTTTGGCGTGACGGTGCTGCTTAACAATCTGCCTGACCTCGGAAAGGCAGTCATGTTCCTGTTCGGGACGGTGTTGCTATCCATCATGGCTTACCGGGCGCTTACCATCAAAGCGTCGGATCTGCCAGAGGACAATATCGATAACGGGACGGCCACGCCAGTGCCTGATTCGCATGGCGTTACCTCTTTGCGCGCGTTTGCCCTCGGATTGGCCCTGACTCTCTCCAGCCCGACTACGATTGCCTACTGGATGATGGTCAGCCTCAATATGGCGAGATTCGCGGACACTGGGATCAATATCACGGTTCCTTTGATTCTCGGAGTCCTCACGATTACGATCGGTTGGGCGATGACGGTTGTCATACTGGCAAGCAGATTTCATCGACGGATTAGCAGGCGTACCAATTTGCTATTGGAGCGTGTGATGGGCCTGTTGCTGGCTTTGTTTGCCGCCATCAGCCTCGTTAAGGCGGGGTGGGAAACGGTCAAGTGGAAGACAGCACCGAAAGCCGTGGAGATTGAACGGGTCACGTCGAAGGAGATTAACCTGAAGTGGGCCGACGGGATGACCAGCCATGAGCAGGGATACGTGGTATTGCGAAGCCCAAAACCCGGCGGCCCATATACGGAGATCGCCAAGCTCGACGAGAACAGCAATACCTTTTGTGACCGCGACGTGAAAACGAGTACGACTTACTACTACAAGGTTTCCACTGTCCTCATGGGCAACCTGTCTGCCAATTCGCAGGAAGTCACGACGGCAACCCTGGCAAACTAGGCGGACTCGCCGGGCTCAGTTATGGGTTCATGGTGAGTTCGTCGGGCGAGATGGATGTTGGCCATGAGGGGCCAGATGAACATTGCGGGGAAAAGCATCACAAAGCCAAGTGCTATGGCAGCGGACTGGGGCTTAAGGAGATGATCTGTTACAATACCCATGATCCAAACGGAGATTGCCATGGTCAGTGTGAATGAAGCCATTTCTGTGGCAAAGACGCGACCGCGGAATGCATCCGGTGTTACCATCTGAAGCAGCACAGTGCTGAACACCCAAACGGTGGCGCCTCCGATGTGAGCGAAGACGACAGCCATAACAGCTAGGGGCAAATTGGGTGCGAGTCCGATGCACATATAGCCGAGGGCTCCAACAACCATTGCTGGGCCAATAGCCCTGCGCAGGAATTGGTAACTGTTTCCGCCAATACGGTGTGCAACGACCGGGCCAATGGCGGTACCAACACCGCGGGCCGCCATCAGGGCTCCAACGCTTAAGGCACCTTCATGGCCCCATGGGAATATGTCCCGTCCGATCAGGGGAAGGAGAAGCATGGCGCCGCCTACGAAGCCCCATCCGCTTTTGATGAGAGCGTAAACCATGATTCCTGTGTGCCGGCGCAGGAAGCGCGCACCGTCCAGGAGGTCATGATAACTGCTTTTCTGTGTGGTGGGGCGAACCTCCCGGGGTACTCGGACGGTGGCTATGCAAAAGGCGGAGCCGACGAAGGTGGCCGCGTCGAGGACTATGGCGATGTAGGGACCGAACCAGTGGGTGATGAGACCACCGATGGCGGCGCCAATGGAAAGCATGATGGACCAGGTGAGCCCGCTGATGATGTTGGAAATGACGAGTTCCTCGCGGGGCACTATGCTGGGGACGACGGAGGAGCGGGCCGGCTCGAAGAACGAGGAGACCGAAACCTTGAGGGCCATGATTGGGTAAACGATCCACACGGTTTCAGCGGAACGGACAAAAAGGAAGCACAGGACCAGCGCAGCGCGGAGGAGGTCGGAGGCGATCATGATGGCTTTTCGGGGGAGTCTGTCGACCACAACTCCGGCGAATGGAGCGACGAAGGTGCCCGGCAACAATTGAACAACAATGAGCCCGGCGGTTGCGGTGGGGGAACCCGTGAGCTTTAGGACGAGGATGTAGAGCGCGATGCTGTCAAACCAGTCTCCGAGCTGGCTAATCGTTGAGCCATACCAGAGGCGGCGAAAGTCACGGTTTCGCCTTAGGAACTTGATGTAGTCCGCGAACATGGCGGTCAGCGGAGGGGGGATTCGTTAATGTGTACGCCGACGCCCTCGGGTTTGGCAGGGTCACGATTGATCAGGACCCATTTCTCGCGGTCGGCTTCCAGCATGGCTGTGTGGTGGAGGCCGCTGGCGGTAATGGATTCGATTCGGTGCCAGCCGGGTTTCAAAGTGGCGTCAAAGGCATGCTGGCGCTGGGAAGTTGCGGGGCCCTGATAATATGTTTTCCCGTCAATCTTTACCGTGAAGATTTCGGGGGAGTTTCCACGGTTTCCCACATAGACGTGCAGATTTCCAGAGCTCGTGGGGCGGGACGGAGCGGATTTTCCCTTTGAACGGATGGAACTACGGCAACCTGAAAACGAAATGACTGCCAGCAGTAAGCTGGCGAGCAGGACATTCCACTTCAGGATCCGCGATTTCAGAAGGAGCAGGAGCATCTGGATTGAAGGGCATTACCCCCGGGATGATTGCGTGTTCACAAGTGATTCCTGTCCGGTCGTTGCACTTTTCGCTTGGTTCGACGAAGCGGGGTGTTAAGGAGTACAGGCACCATGCTCGAGTTGCTACGAATCAAGAACTACGCCATCATTGATGACCTTGAAGTGGAGCTGGGATCGGGGTTGACTGTAATCACCGGCGAGACCGGGGCCGGGAAATCCATTGTCATGGGTGCCCTGAAACTGGCGCTGGGAGAACGGGCCACGGCGGAAAGCATCCGGTCGGGGGAGAAGAGGGCCTTTTTAGAAGCGGTCTTTGGCAACGTGGCGGATGGGGTGCAGGCATGGCTGGCTGAGGCTGGACTGGACGATCCTGATAACAATGCGAACGTTAGTGTACGCCGTGAAATACAGGCTGGCGGGAGTTCGAGAAGCTTCATCAATGGCAGGGCCGCCACTTTGGTCCAGGTTCGGCAATTGGGAGAGTGGCTGGTGGACATCCACAGCCAGAACGAACACACCACGCTGTTCGAATCGGCGACGCAGCTGCGCCTCCTCGACAGCTTCGGTGGCCATGCCAAGGAACTGAACGCGTACAAGCAGGCCTTCGAGAAGTTTAGGGTGGCGAGTGCAAGCTACGTCAGCCTGACCCAGAATCAGGGCGATTCTGAGCGGCGACGATCCTTTCTCGATTTTCAAATCAAGGAGATCGATGCGGCGAAGCTAAGTCCGGGCGAGGAGGAACCACTGGAAACAGAGCGTCGGCGGCTTATGAACGCTGAGCGATTGGGCAAGGCCTGTGCGGCAGCGGCGGACTTGATTTACGAAGGGGAGCAAACAGAGAGTCCCGCTGGGGGACTGATTGCTGCCGCCGCCAAGTTGCTGGCCGAGGTGGCATCGCTGGATCCGTCCCAACAGGGGCTGGTGACGCAGGCTGAGGAACTTCGATTTGCAACGGAGGATCTTGCCGCCCGTGTTCGCGACTATGCGGAGAAGGTCGCGGCGGACCCACAACGGCTTGTTGAGGTAGAGGAGCGGCTCCAAACGATTCGAGATCTCAAACGGAAATATGGTGGTTCCATCGATGAGGTTCTGGCGACCTTAGGGAGATTGACCGCGGAATTATACACAATTGAGAATCATGGGGCGGCGCTGAAGGCTGCGGAAGCGGCCGTTTCGGAGGCGCAGGCCGGGATGCTAAAGACGGCGCGCGCGTTGAGTGCCGTTAGGCAGGCGAGCGCATCCAAGTTCCAGAAGTTGGTGGAAAAGGAAATGCGTGAGTTGGAGTTGCCCAAGGCCGTCTTTCAAACAGGACTGATTGGCGGGGTTCCGGACAGCCCGGCATTCAAGGATTCCTGTGGAGTGACAGGGGCGGATGAGATCGATTTCCTTATTGGACTGAATCCCGGGGAACCTGCGCGACCTTTGCGCAAGGTAGCGTCGGGCGGAGAGATCTCGCGGATCATGTTGGCGATTAAGAGCATTCTTGCGGACCGGGATGAGACGCCGACGCTCATCTTTGATGAAATTGATGTTGGGATCAGTGGAGAGGCGGCTGCGAGAGTGGGGGAAAAGCTCCGTCGGCTGGGGCGCTCGCACCAGGTTCTATGCATCACCCATTTGCCGCAGATTGCAGCGGGGGGGAACCAGCATCTGGTGGTTTCCAAGAAGACGGAAAAGGGACGTGTGAGGGTGACCGTGTCGACGCTTGGGCAAAAGGAACGTTCTGAGGCGTTGGCCCAGATGCTGTCGGGTCGAGAAATCAATGCGGAGTCGCGCAAGTTCGCCGAGAAGTTGCTGGAGCAGCATCGCTGAATGCCCGTGCGCGGGGCTGTGTAGTCGTTACGCGCATGACCTTTGCGGGAGTAGCTCAGTTGGTAGAGCACTAGCCTTCCAAGCTTGATGTCGCGGGTTCGAGCCCCGTCTCCCGCTCCATTTTTCCCTTTCGGGAATTACTTCAATTCCTTGTGCCGGAAGCACGTTATCAGGTGATCGTTTACCATGCCGGTAGCCTGCATATGGGCGTAGACAATGGTTGAACCCATGAAAGTGAAGTTCCGTCTTTTCAGGTCTTTGCTAATTGCATCCGAGAGCGGTGTTCGGGCTGGCAGTTCCTTAAGGGAGCGCCAACGATTGCGGATGGGTTTCCCTTCCACAAACTGCCAGATGTAGGCATCAAAGCTTCCAAATTCCTCCTGCACGCGAAGGAATGCCTTGGCGTTGCTGATGGCGGAACGAATCTTGAGTCGGTTGCGCACGATACCTGGATTGGCCAAAAGGGTTGCTACCTGCTTCTCACCGAAGCGCGCAACTTTCTCCGGATCAAACTGAGCAAAGGCCTTCCGGTAGGCCTCGCGCTTTTTGAGGATTGTATCCCAACTCAGGCCGGCCTGGGCACCTTCGAGGACGACAAACTCAAAGAGCTTGTGTTCGTCATGAAGGGGGACCCCCCACTCTTCGTCGTGATACTTGATGGCCAGATCGTTTCGGGCCCAGTCACACCGGGCGGATTTGCGCGTCGTCATAATTCGCCCTATTTGCGGGCCCTCAGGTAGAAAGGCAAACAGGATTCTAAAAAAGAAACGGCCCGGGTCTTGGCCCGGGCCGAGTATTAAGTGGTTAGGTTACTGGCTGCGGGAAAGCCAAGCGCCTACTGGACCGCAATCTTGCGCGGTTTTGCTGTCTCAGCTTTTGGCAGCGTCAGTTTCAGCACGCCGTTTTCGAGGTTTGCTTGGATCTTGCCACTGTCGATGGTCTCGCTGAGAACGAAGCTGCGACGATAGTTGAAGGGGACACGTTCCTGATGCAGGACTTCGTGCTTCGAATAGTCCTCAACCTGACGATATCCGGTAATTGTCAATTCATCCTGTTCGACGGTGATCTCGACCTTATCCTTCACGACCCCGGGCATTTCAAGTTCGATGGTCACTGCGTCCTGGGCACCAAAGACCGAGGCCCTCGGCTGCACATAACGCTCAAAGGGAACCTGCCCATTTGGTTCGCGTTTCGTAACAGTTGTTTCTGGCGATTGAGTGGTTGTGTTCATGTGATTTCTCCTTCGTTATATGGGTTTGGAAGCCGGGGCTCAGTTAACCGCGACGGTAATCTGGCGAGGACGGGCTTCTTCGCGGATGGGGCATGCGATGGAGAGCACGCCGTCTTCAAACTTCGCGGTGATCTTGTCCACCTCGACCGGGGCGGGCAGATCAACGACGCGCTCGAAGGTTCCGAAGAAGCGCTCACGGCGATGGACGTCTTTCTCTTCGGTTTCCGTTTCGTGCTTCTTGGTTCCGCGAACGAACAGGTGATTATTGACCACGCTGATATCGAGATCCTCCTTCTTCATGCCGGGAAGATCCACTCGGACGGTCACGGCAGTTTGGTCGCGAATGACATCGACGGGTGGCATGAATTCGGTGGCAAGGAGCGCAGGCCTTGGCGTCCCACCAAATGTGGATTCAAAAAGGCGGTTAACCTGGTCCTGCAATGACAGCAAGTCGGTCCAGGGTTCCCAACGGGTAAGGCTACGTGTTGTCATGGTTTGAAACCTCCTTTGGTTTTCTAAATGCCACGGTTCTCTTTGCATAACCAATGCCCATTTGCGCGAAGGTCGCAAATGATTGATTTGTAATGATTTAAGTGTCCTTAAATGATGTCTGAGCCTGAGAATGTGATCCTGGATGTTTCATCGTGAAACAAATCGGCCTCATGAGGCCCAAACCGTGGGTCGTGTCTGCCCACTTCCGGATGGAAATGCGTCGAATCGCATCCACGTCTTGACGTGCCTATTTGCGCCCCCAACCTGCGGCAGATGTTCTTCTATGTTCCGGCCATATTTGTTGCGCTGTTTTGGCTGTGGTTTGGCTGGACCGCGAATCGAGGCGTTCAAAGCGTACCCCGGTTGCCAGAATTGCCTCTGCGGCCAGCGGACAGGGAGATGCCAAAGCTCAGCGTCGTAATTCCTGCTCGCAACGAGGAGAAGGTTATTCGTGACTGCCTGTTGTCGCTTCTGGCGCAGGATTACCCCAATCTCGAAATAATAGCTGTGAACGACCGCTCGACAGATTCCACAGGCGCAATCATGGATCAGGTGGCGGTGGAGAGTGGTGGTCGGGTGGTTGTTCAGCATATCACCGAATTGCCCGACGGCTGGTTGGGGAAATGCAATGCCCTTTCGGAGGGGGCGACCAAGGCCACGGGAGAATTCATTCTATTTACGGATGGGGATATCCTGTTTGATCCATCGACGTTGGAGAGGGCCATGGGGCACGCTGTACGGGAGGATGCCGATTTGGTTGTGGTACTTCCCACGCTGATTACGACTTCAGTCATGGAGCAAGGCATGCTGCTGGCCTTTGCACAGGCCTTCATGATTAAATGCGCCCCATGGCGTGCCATGGATCGGCGATCCACGGCTTTCCTCGGTGTGGGAGCGTTCAACATGATACGTGCATCGTTCTACCGACGTATTGGAGGTCATCGGTTCCTCAAACTTCAGGTCGTGGACGATGTGGGCCTTGGGAAAATTGCCAAGCAAGCGGGGGGGCGAATCCGGCCGATCTTCGGGGAGAACATGGTGCGGGTCCGTTGGCAGGATTCACTTGGGGGGCACATTCGGGGACTTGAGAAGAACGGGTTTGCGTCCATGAACTACAGCGTCGTGAAATCGGTGGTAGGTATGTTGGGACTGCTGGCTATTTACTGGTGGCCTTTGGCAGGGCTGTTCTTTGGTCCTTTAGGGCCAAGAATTATTTGTGGAGTGACAGCATTGGCTTTTTGGGGCGTAATCGCACCCGCAACAGGCCGACGAGGTGGCTACTCGCCGCTTGCGGGACTCTTAACACCGGTTGGGGGGCTTTTTATGGTGGTGGCATTGGGACTGTCGATGGCGACTACTCTGAGAATTGGCGGTGTGAGGTGGAGAGATCACTTCTACCCGCTCAGGGAACTGCGGAAGTATCGGCTTTAGTGGGTGGTTAAGGGAATTGGGGGAGGGATATTACAATGGTCAAGTTGTTCACGAGGTTTTCGAAGTTGGCTCTTGGCGCTCTTGTCTGCTGCTATGGGGCTCACGCCATGGCAGCTAAGCCGCAACGCGGGCCCATGAAAATCGAAGTCTCAGGAGTTAAGCTGTCATTTGGGGAGCAGGCCTCAATGCAGGTGGAAGTTGATGGGGTTCCGTTCAGCGGCGGGAGTTCCTTTCATGTCGTGAAACCGGACTGGTCTGGCCGATTCTTTGGCTACGAAGATGACCCCAAAATCTTGGAGAAATTTGTGCGCAGGACCACGCGCGACGGCGGAGTTCGCCTGGAGATTCCTCTCCGTAATCAGGATGGCCTGTTTCAGGGCGCCCAAGTCATAGAACTAACCAAGGATCGGCGATTAATCACTTCGGTGGAAGCCCAACTGACTACCGATGTGCCAGCAATTGTTGAGCACAAACTTGGGATGATTTGGCCTGGTTGGCTTGCTGGTCGGCATTACTCTGTGAATGGCATCGATGGAACAACGACCAGCGGTGTTGTGCCAAGCGTTGCGAAAGATGCGGACTTTACCAAATCGCAGTTGGCGCGAGACTTTTGGACCCTCAAGTTGGATTCGCGATTGGGCCCCCTGGAGATCCAGACGAGTGGAACCGCGAAGATTTGCCTGAGTGATTATCGCAAAAATCGCTGGGCACAGGGAAAGAAGTATTTCTGGTTTGGCGTATTTGAATTGCCTTTGAGGGCCGGGAAGACGCTTCGATACTCGGCGGAAATACGATTCCCCGCCAAGACGCCAGATGCCAAGAAGGCCCCAGAACTTATCGCCAACAAAGCCATTCCCGCAATGGGAGTCCTTTCCGCAGCAGTGTGGCCTGACCGGATAATCCCCACACCGAAGGCTTTCGAGAAACTGAAATCATCCTTCGAGGTTGTGAAGGGGGCGCGTATTGTTATCGATCCAGGTGATCAGGCCGTGACATCCAACGTCGAGCAGATTGCCGGGTTGCTTGCCGAGTCCATTGCGCAAATTACCGGAAACAAGCTGCCGATCGTGGCTATGCCCGCGAAGGCTGGGAGGCCCGAGGATATCACACTTCGTCTCGTGGCCGCGGGAACATTGCGTCCGATGGGGCAACCGGAGATTTATGAGATAAGTACAGCCCCCAGGCTTTCCCTGAGCGCTGAGACCACTGTGGGTCTTTGCAATGCCGTTCGTACCCTGCCGCAGTTGCTTCGGATGCAGGAAGGGAAATGGGTTGTTCGCGGTTGCCATGTGGTGGACTATCCTTCCCTGCCATTTCGCGGGGTCCACCTTTTCTCGGGGCGTAATGCTCGTGATCTCCAAATCAAGATGCTGCGGGACATATTGGGACCGCTCAAGTTCAACGCGATTGTTTACCAGTGCGATTACATGAAGTGGGCTTCCTATCCGGAGATTCACCATGATCAATTCGGAATGGACAAATCAGATGCGAAGGCAGTGGCCCAGGAGGCACGGCGCCAGAACATCGAGATGATTCCACTGGTTAACACCTTTGGGCATTCAGAGTGGCTGCTGGACCATCCTGCCACGCGCCAACTTTCTGACAACCCCGCGAATCCTTTCGCTTACGATCCGTCAAATCCACGCGTTTACGAAATGTGCGACAAGATTTACGCGGAGGCCATCGATCTCTTTCGCCCACGATTTTTTCATATCGGTCACGATGAGATCACGATGCTGAACTTTCCCTTCCGGGAAGCCAACCGCAAGGTTGGCGCAACACAACTCATTCTGAACGATATCAGACATTACTACAAGTTTTTGACCGCCCGGGGAATTCGAACAATGCTCTGGGGAGACATGTTTCTCGCGCCTGGCGAGGCAGTGGACGCAACTCTGGCCGCCACGAAACAGGAGGCCGCCCGGCGAAGGGACGCGTTGCCCAAGGATATTGTGATCTGTGACTGGCATTATGATCCGAATCCACCCGAGAAGTTCACCAGCCCGGCCATTTTGACAGCCGCCGGGTTCGACGTCATTGGAAGCACCTGGTATGATGCGGGTAACATCCTGGGTTTTGCGGCCGCACTGAGCCGGGAATTTGGACGAAACGGGACCACAGACTGGAGGGCCGACAAAGCAGGCGGGCAGACACTCGGCTTGCTTCAGACCACATGGGCAGGGTATTCCTTTGATCAGGGCTCCTTTGACCAGAACCCCGACCAGTACATGGCTTACCTGCTAGCAGCGGAAGCAGCGTGGACGGGCGGGAAGGAACCGGGTGGAAAGCCCCCGTTCAACTACAGGGAGGAGTTCTCACGGTTTTGGTCCCGGGGGCTTTTGCCCGGCGGCAAATCTGATGGTTGGCAGGCAGACCTGGACGGCGTTGCCAATTTCAATCTTTGCTCGTTACCGGGAGAGGCCTGGTTGGGCTATGAAACCGGCGAGAGCCTGGAAGCGTTGAAAAGCGGGGCCCACCGATTTGGGCGCACTGAGTATCGGATCCCCGGGGACGGGAAGTCGGCAAAGGCAGTCCTGCTCTACGGAAAATTGAACCCTGCCGGGTCCTGGCCATCGACGATGAAAATTCCAGTTGGGAAGACATCTCGGGCAATCTGCTTTGCCACTGCCGCGACACTGGGAGGTCCCAGTGGGCAAGTTATTGCTGAAAGCACAATGAATTATGCAGACGGGACGAGCGATGTCATAAGATGGCGGCTGGAGCAGAATGTCTTTGCCCTTGAAGACAATCGATTCAGTCCACTTGCAGAAGTCGCCTTTACCACGGGCGAGGGGGAATCCATGGAGCGAACAATTCATTCCCATGTATGGTGCAATCCATATCCCGAAAAAGCAGTTCGCGACATTGTGACTACATCGGTTGGGAATGGCAGCGGCTTTATGCTATTTGGAGTGACTGGAGTTCAGTGAAAGTGATTCCAAACCTAGCGGTCCAAGCGAGATGAATCCAAATCTGGACAGTCGACTCAAGGGCCTATTTGGCGATTCGAATCTTGTGCTTGTGGATATAGGAGCAAGTGGCGGAACCCAAAAGCGGTGGGGAAGTGTGCGACCACGATTGCAGGTAATTGGGTTTGAGCCGGACAAGCGGGAGTTTCCTAATCTCGTCGGAAAGGATCCGAAAACCCGTTATCTGAACACGGCACTATTCAGGGAGAAGTGCACATTGCAGTTTAACCTGGCCCGTCATCAAATGCTTTCATCGGTGTTTCCGCCGAACCGACCAGTGGTGGATCAGTTTCCCAATTCCTCGGACTTTGATGTCATTGAGACCGTGGAGGTTGATGCGGACACATTGGATAGTCAGTTCGAGGCCAATGGCATCCGCGGTGCGGATTTCTTGAAGCTTGATACCCAGGGCTGCGAACTTGCGATTCTTGAAGGCGCCGTTTCGACATTACGAAACCATGTGTTTGGCCTTGAGGTGGAGGTAGAGTTTGCTGAATTGTACAAGGGGCAGCCTCTGTTTGCCGACGTTGATGGATTCCTGAGGACACGGGGGTTTCAGCTTTTTGACCTTGCCCAAGTGTTCTGGAAACGCAAAGCCGCACCACGCATTGGAAATCCACGAGGACAACTAATCTTTGCGGATGCGCTCTATCTACGTGAAGTTGGCTCGTTTTTTAAGCTGCTTAATGAACTGCCAACCGAGGCCGAGCAGACCTCGAAGCTGGCACGGGCTCTTTATGTCTGTGTCTTGCACGGCTATCTGGATTATGCGGTTGAACTTTTGGACCATGTGGGAGGTGTCCTGGGCGAATCGGTCAGGCGGGATATCCGAGCAACGATTTTGGGGGAGACTCGCCTCGGCGATGCGGTTCCAGATTTTAGAGGACGTTACAGGGTTTCCCAGTGGGTAAAGCGGCTCTTTGGTTTCCTTAACCCTGCAAACAGGAGCTGGTCGGTCACCGAACGGGATATCGGGAATTCGGATTAACCGTCGCTATCCAAGCAGAATGTTTTCCATCTCGAGGCGAAGATTCCGTTTTCCCGCGAACTCAGGAAACATGGCACGCCGAATGGTAAACGCCGCGCGGGTTAGTCCGACAACAACCTCGGACATTTCGTGAATGTCGCGGTAGGGACGTTTGCGGTCGAGTGTTTCCACAAGGATGTGTTCACTGCCCTTGGGATTACGAGGATCATACGGGCGGTAGGGCGTGTCGCCGCTTGTGTCGACAGCGAAATAGTAATCTGGATCCATTCCATTGGAACGAAGATATTCCTTTGCCCGGCGAATCCGGTGTGGCAGATTCCGCACCTTGGATACATCAAGGGTCTTTAGGACGCGTCGCTCAAGTATCCTGCGGGACAGGTCCGCAAGTATGGGGTCCTTGCACTTCCTCCAGCGCTTGAGGCTTGAAAACACGATGTCGTCGTCCACATCGAGGTAATCGCCCATTTCCACAGCAGACCCGTTCAAAAGCAGGCGTGCCATGGGCTCGGTTGAATCCAAAACCGGTAGTTGTCCTTTCACCGCGAGGTCCCGCCCGCGTTTCAACAGTAGGCGGAACATCATTTCGGCGGCTCGCACTGTCTTGTGTAGGTAAACCTGGGAGTACATATGGTAGCGAGACTGGAGATACTTCTCCACGGGCTGGATGCCATTTCGTGCAACGACGATGTTCTGGCCCCTGGCGTCCAATCGCAAAATATGAAGAATGCGCTCGAGGTCGTAGATTCCGTACTTGACCCCGGTCATGGCGCTATCGCGCAGGAGATAATCGAAGCGATCTGCGTCGAACTGAGAGGTGATAATCTGTGAAAGAAACGGGGGAGTGGCCCGTCCCTCAATGATATTCACAATATCGCGAGGAGAAGACGGATGGTACTGGCGAAGGATCCGGTTCACTTCACTGTGGGGCGACAGCAGAATTCTCGCAGTCCATGTTTCGTGATGAACTCCCAGAAATTTCTCGACGACGTGCGAAAGGGGGCCATGGCCGACATCGTGCAGGAGAGCAGCGCAGCGAGTCAGGAAGATCTGGCGGGTGTTGAGCTTGCGCTGCTTCGAGAGTTGACCGAGGATGCGCGTAGCGAGCCACATGACGCCCAGAGAATGCGTAAATCGGCTATGTTCAGCCCCCTGAAAGGCGAGCGAGGCCAAACCCAGTTGACGTATCCGGCGAAGCCGTTGCATCTCCTGCGCATCGATGAGGGCAATGATGGTTCGGTCCTCACGAGAATTCTTATCGAGGGCGATAAGGTCGTGGATGGGGTCGCGATAGAGCTTCTCGCGTATCAATTCCAGCGGCTTCCAGTCATTTGGAAAGGCACTATGGCCACAATTGTCGTCCGTGCTACAAAAAAGCGCTCGAAATCAACGGCGACCTCCAGGACGTCGGCCTGTCGCCGTTGCGTCAAAATCTCTTGATTCAACTGGCACATGGGTGGTAACTACTCAATCATATCATGCGGAATGTGTGCACCAGAGTGGCCTTTTGGGGTGTTTGTGGAATACTGATGGCGTTGCCGTGTGGTGCAAACGCAGGGTACAAACTCGTCCGCGACAACAATGGCATCACATATCTAGCCTATCAACCGACGCTCCTGGAGCGAGTCGCCAGCATTCCGCGCAAGTTCGTCAATATCCAGATTTTCAAGCCCAACACCATGCGATCAACCTTTGGTGGTGCTGTTTCTCAGCGGGACATGGAAAAACGGCCAAACCCTGTCAAGGCGGCCCAGAACACGGTGAATCAGACTGCAAACACAGTTGAGAAGGTTACCGGCCTTTCCACTGCTGGAACCCTGATCCGGAAGACAGCAACCGTGGATCCTGCGGTAAGCGTAAGTATCCCCCGCCCCTCTGGCCAATAGTTGCCCCAGTTGCGTGGCAGTTTCCCAGATTGTTTGATGGCGTTGATGGTGTTTCTTTGTGTTGGGAATGCACTCCGCGCGGATGAGGCGACTCCCAGCGGTGGCCCCAAGACGGTGGCCGTTGAGGAGGCCTCTGATGCCACGGCGGCTACAGTGTTGGATTTTGATGCCGTCTCCCAGGACCTATCGGTTGCCTATCCACTGAAACTGGACAATTTTTCGCAAGTTCTGCAGAACAGTTACAACTGGCAGGGACCACAGGATGCTTCGCTTCAATGTGACATTGGTTTTACGCCGGAAAGTGTCATAATACGTGGGGAATTTCAGGATGATCACCCATTCACACAAACCATGGTGCATCCGGCCATGGCAGACTGGTGGAAGATCACCTACGGTGCGGATGGGATTGATTTCACCCTTGATGATCCCACTTCGTCCGCCCAACAGGTTCGATTTGTGCTGAATTTCGGTTCACGGGCGGTCAATCCTCGCATTGAGCTGCTAAAGACTCCGCTCGGTACGAAAGCGGGCTTCCTTGAGACTGGGTTTCTTCAGATTTCCGATGCGCGCCCCTTTCTGGAAAAGGATTCCTCGGGGGCAACTTCACCCATTCAGTTCAAGGCTGCGATTCCGTTAACGTCACTGGCAGATCGAAGGCTTTTCAACGGGCCTTTAAGGATTACAGTCCGGCTCCACGATGTTGATGGTGACAAATCCAGCTACTTGATGATGATGCAGACTGTGGAGAAGAAGTAGCGACCTAATCCATTTTGCCTTCGGCAGCAGCCAGATGGTTTACTGGGGCAGCGCCCGATCCGACAGTACGTGCTCGTTGAATTCCCTTCAGCACAAATGAGCGGCCGAGTTGAATGGCTTCGGAAATGGGTAGGTCACGCGCGAGCCCAACGCAGATCGCCGCAGCAAGTGCGCAACCGCTGCCATGGCAGTTTCCGGCCGCGGCCCGCGAAGAACGCAATTCCACCGGGTCAAAATCCTGCAAGGCCAGGATATCAATCACGACTCCATCCTCGAAGGATACGTCTCCGCCCTTCACCAGTACGGCCTTTGGACCCATCTTAAGAAGTTCTGTTGCCGCTGATTTTACATCGGCGAGACTCTCGATGGAATTACCGACCAAAACGGCCGTTTCGGGAGCATTTGGGGTCAATACAGTGGCGAGAGGTATCAGCGACTCAATCATGCTGCGGACAGCATCCTCTGTGAGAAGGCGGGCTCCCGTAGATGAAACCATAACGGGGTCAACAACGACTGGGATGGTGGGGTGCTGCCGCAAGGTTTCGGAAACGACACGAACTATTTCGGCATTTGCGAGCATTCCCGTCTTTATAGCATCGCAGGGAATGTCATCGAGTACGGTTTCAAGCTGGCCGCGGACGAAGTCGGCCGGAACGGGCAGGACGTCGCGGACCTCTCTGGTGTTCTGGGCCGTCAATGCTGTAATAATAGACATTCCATAGGTGCCAAGCACCGTGAAGGTTTTTAGATCGCCCTGGATTCCAGCCCCTCCACCAGAATCGCTGCCTGCTATTGTCAAACAATGAGGTGTCTTCATAACTTTCAAAATAAAGCTCGGGGCATACGGTTAACTCAAATGGTATTTCCCCCCATGCCGAAGTGGCGGAATGGCAGACGCAGAGGACTCAAAATCCTCCATGGGCAACCATGTGTGGGTTCGACTCCCACCTTCGGCACCAATTAATCCGTCTTACGGATGTCTGGCATTATCCGGCGGTAGCAATGCCGGCACGCGTTGGATTTGTCCCGGACGGAGGAACTGAATGGAGCAATTTTGAGCTGGCTTACCGACTTATTTTGGGGAGCGGCGGGTTCACACGAGCAATCGCCGGCCCATTCTGTTCTGATTATCAGTGTGGTTACTGCGCTGGGGCTGGTTCTTGGCAGCCTCAAATTCCGTGGCATCGGACTTGGAATTGGCGGGGTTTTGTTTGCCGGGCTACTGCTGGGTCATTTAAAGATTGCGATGGATGAATCTGTCCTCGAGTTTGCCCGGGAGTTCGGGCTTGTTCTTTTCGTGTACACCATCGGTCTGCAGGTTGGGCCAGGCATCACGTCTGCCCTGAAGAAAGATAGTCTTCCCCTGAACATGCTGGCGTCCTCAGTGGTTTTGCTTGGTGTTGTCGGGATCATTTTGGTCAATCGGTTGGGTCATGTCCCAATGCCAGTTGCTGTCGGCATTTACACGGGAGCCGTAACGAACACACCCGCCCTGGCAGCGGCCCAGCAGGCTCTCAAGGACGCAGCAAGTGCCAATCCGGAAATTGCACGCTTGCCTGGGCTTGGCTATGCCATGGCGTATCCATTGGGCCTCCTTGGAATTATCGGATCCATGATTGCCGTCAGGATCATGTTTCGGGTTGATGCGTCTGCTGAGGCGAAACTTTTTCAAAAACAGCAAACTGGCGACATTAGGAAGCCGCTTACATTAAACATAGAAATCACCAATCCCAACCTTGAGGGATTGCAGTTGAGGCAAGTGCCGGGTTACGGAGTCAATGGCGTCGCGATTTCCCGGATACACCACAAAGGGACCGTAGATGTGGCCCAACCCGACAGCATCCTGCGGGTAGGGGACACCATCCTGATGGTGGGCCCGGAGGATGAGTTGGAAAAGATGCGCCTGACGATGGGCCGCCAGAGCGATCTGGATTTGAAAAAGCTTCCCAGTAGCATCAGTACAAGCAGAATACTAGTTACCCAAAGCGCAGTTCTTGGGAAGCGGCTTGATGAATTGGATTTTCTAACCCTTAATGACGTGACCGTTACCCGGGCCAGCCGTGCAGAAATTGAATTCACTCCAGGTGTGGATTATCGTCTCCAGTTTGGTGACCGCTTATTGGCGGTGGGGCAGGAGTCGGATCTTAAGACAGTGGCCACAGAACTTGGCAACTCACTTCAGCGCCTGAATCATCCCCAGATTATCCCCATCATGGTTGGGATTGCGCTTGGAATTCTTGTTGGCAGCATTCCGTTTAGTATTCCGGGTGTTCCTGTGCCGGTGAAATTGGGGATGGCAGGAGGACCGTTGCTGGTCGCGATTATTCTCAGTCGCGTAGGCCGGGTTGGCCCCTTGGTATGGTACATGCCGAACAGTGCGAACATGGTCCTGCGCGAGGTGGGAATTGCGATGTTTCTCTCCTGCGTTGGCCTGAAGTCCGGCGAGAAATTTGTCGAGACCCTCATCCATGGTGGTGCCGTGTGGATGGTGTATGGGGTGCTTGTGACGGTGGTTCCATTGCTTGTTGTGGCGGCTGTTGCGAGAATCTTTATGAAATTGAACTTCATGACCCTGTGTGGATTGCTGGCCGGCAGTATGACCGATCCTCCGGCGCTGGCCTTTTCCAGCAGTATTGCAACGTCCGACGCGCCTTCTGTTTCCTACTCGACGGTCTATCCTCTTGTCATGTTCCTTAGGGTAATTTCCGCGCAGATCTTGGTAATGATCATGGTCTCCTGACCAGGCGCTTACATGACTACAAAGTCTGCCATGAAATCCCCGATACTCTGATACCGGTCCTCAGGGTTCTTCTGTGTGCACTTCATAAAAATCTCATCGGCTTTGGACGGCAGAGTTGCGCGAAGGGTGGACGGCCTGGGAAACGATGAGTGAAGCTGAACCCGTGCAATTTCGACAGGGTCGGAAATCTTTCTCACTTCAAATGGCGTTCGTCCTGTTAAGAAATAGAAGAGTGACAGGCCCAGAGCGTAAACATCGGTCCGCGCGTCCACGCCACTATGTAGAATTTGCTCAGGCGCGAGATACTGAGGTGACTCGACCAAGGCCAATTGGGAATCTTCAAATTCTGAGTTGGCCTGGCGATAGTCATTCACCATGGCAGCCACTCCAAGGTCGCATAGTTTGGCTTCACCGCTTTCGCGGACTAAAATGTTTGCCGGTTTCAGATCCAAATGGAGGACCGACTCCGAATGCGCGTAATTAAGGGCGTCGACCAATTGGCGCACAATACGTCGCGCATCCTCCAGTGACATTGGGCCCTTGCGCTTGACGACATTTCGAAGTGTTTCGCCAGCAACGTATTCCATTGCCAGGTAATAGGTGCCCTCGCTCCGTCCGGCATCGTAAATCGGGACGAGATTAGGATGGGACAGACGGGCCACAATGCGGGCTTGGTCGTGAAAGCGCGTCCCGTCTCCAGTAGACATCCCACTCGATGGGGCCAGGATCTTCAGCGCGATTTCCTGCTGGAGGTTTTGGTCCACCGCCTTGTAGACAACCGACTTCTCGCCGCGGCCCAGCTCGTGGAGAATGCGATATCGTCCATTCTCGCCGACACGAGTTTCCGGCAGAAGAGTCGCAATTCTTGTGGCCCGTACCTGAGACGATTCCGTGGGAGACTCGACTCGAATTGTTGACGCGGCGCGATGCTCTGATGAGATGGTGCGCTCGGCCGTGGGAGCCGTGTGCACGCGGTCTCGTGGCGCAGGTGTCGAAAAATTCAGGCGTTCTAACGCCTCTACCCGAAGGCGCACGTCCTCGTAGTTTACATTGACAGTCATGATGCGTCGCAGGGCTGAAAGGGCAAGGTCCGGGCGCACCCGCTCCATCAGCAGGCTATACTTATACAGGATGACTATTGTATCATTAGCGGGGGATATCTGGTCGATGATGCGCTCAAATAGGTCGCGCGCCGTATCGTGACGGTTCGTATCGTAAAATACACACGCCAGCAGTCCAGTGGCCACCTTCCAGTCGGGGGACGACTGGGGGACTCGCTGCAGGTACTCCAGAGCGTGGGCTGTATCGGATTCCTCCGCGGCAATTCTTCCAGCCTGAAAATAGTTGCCGGCCGCCACATAGGCTTCCATGGCCTGAGTTTTCTCCCCGCAAACCAGATAACATTCCGCTGCGTTTCGCCAGTCGTGGGCTTTGGAATAGGCCTCACCAGCAAGACGAAAGTCCTTTGCAGCTGAGTACATATCGGCCGCCATGAGATATCGCTTCATGGATTCGTAAACGCGTGCAGCCGCTGAGAAATCCTTGGCACGTTTGAAGGCATCCACCGCTTGGTTTGGCTTTTCAGCCTCGGCATACTGCTTGCCTGCCTCAACCCAATCACCCTGTTGCATCGCCAACCTCGCCCGGAAATCGGCAACCTTTCGTGTGTCGCTGACGCGCTCATAGGCCGTAATGGCTTTCGCGTGCTGCTTGCCTTTCAGGTAAGTTTCCCCGGCCTTTTCCCATTCATCGGCCTTTTCGTATGCCTCTGCGGCACGCACAAAATCGGACGCCTGCTCAAGTATCTCCGCAGCCTTGAGATAGTTGCCGGTCCTCATAAACAGTTCGGCAGAACGAGTTACAAGCGCGGCTGATGCTTCACCAGCAACGGCAAGTTGGGCGGGATCTAACCGCTCAATGAGGGTCTCAATTCGCTCAGTGTTAGCACTTTTTTCATAGCAACGAAGCGCGTCAACGTCACGCTTAAGGTCTTCGAAAACCCGGCCTGCGCGGTTAAAATCGCCTGCTTTTTCATAGAACTCTGCGGCTTTTGCGAAGGTATTTGCTTCATACGCAAGCTCAGCTGCAAGGCGGTAATTCTTCTGAGCCCTGTCGCGCAGCCCTTCCTCAGTGCAGCGAATGGCGGCCATTTCAAAATTGCCATCATTCTCATAAAGCTCCATTGCCTTGGCACGATCGCCGAATCGTTCCCAAGCTTGGGCAGCGCGGGTCAGAAGACCACCCTTCTGGAAATTGCGTGCGCATTCGTCCCAAATCTGGAGTGCCTCGTAAGCCTCGCCAGCCCCTGCAAAATCACCTTTCTTCTCTAAGCGCCTAGCAGCTTTCATTACATTGCGTTCATGATCGCCGCCTTCCAAGTTGAGGGTAATTGGCCCGAAAATCCGGCCATAAATTGCCGCAGTGGTATGCATGATTGCCTCACGCAGGTAGTTGAGCGCAATACCAATGACTATGGCCCCAAAAATCAGGACAACCGTGGAGTACATCTTGAAAACACCCTCGATGGAGGGGCGAATCTGCTTGTCGAAGACATCACGATTTGCGTAAGCTAGACCGGCTGCTCCCAACCAGAAACAGACGTTGTAAAGGCTTCTAAGAATGGATCGATTCATTGTCCTGGCAACACAGCTGTAGATAATTCATTTGTCATGGGATACTCTCCTGACCTAACGTGATACGGCCCGCAACGGAAATTGCCGGCGAAGGATGTTTTGTTGGGAAGCTTGGGGCAGGGTTGGTTTTGGGAGGGTGAGTTCCTTTCCTGGAGGGGAGGCGGCGGAAGCACAGGCGGTGGCAACGGTCCAGGGCGGGAAAATCGGAGATGCAAAGATGCGTGATATTCGCATATCAATAAGATTGCGCCGCATTCTAACAACGGCACAGCAATTTTGCTGTTGCTTTTCGCGCGAAAATTCAAACTATGAGTTGATTAGCATTCACGTTGATTACTGTTCCTGCTGAGGTTGATGATGAAAAACGTTCCTGATCCAGTTGATGAACTGTTGGAATTGGCACGAGATGCAGTTGCACGCGAGGATTACTCCCGGGCTCTTTCATTGGTGCGGCGTGCAAACTCAGACGCACCGCTACGTCAGGATGTGCGCGAGATTCTTTCGGCGCTCCTTGAAGCTACTACTTTCGGGGAATCTGACGGCCCGACCGCGAGCTTCCCGACTCGTACACGAAACCGCTCTGCGCGCACAATCAGACAATCTGAGCGCAATCCGAATCCCAGAGCCTTGGACCCTGAGGATGACTCGGATATGGATAGTGTTCAGAACTATGGAGCACTCGCCCCGCGTGAGGAACCCCTGCCCCGTCCCGATGACGAGGTTCCTGTTCATCGCTTCGCTTCAGAGAGGTACCGCAGCCGGCCAATTCGTCAGGAAAGCGCCGAGGTTGCCAGGGCATTTGGGGACACAGACCCGTCGGCCAAGTGGGCCAACGATTTTGTTTCACGTGAATTGAGTCGCAGGGGAATCGAACCGGACATTGAAGCCGCTGCTTCCCGTAACGCGACAGCTGCCCGGCTATTTGCGGCAAGTGATGCTGCTGAGCCGGCAATGGCAGACGAGCCACGCAGAAGGCGCGGCGCCTCGGCAATCCGATTTGCACAGCAGGGAAGTGGACTGGCTGGCGATTACGTTGAACCCGACAAATTCCCTGATGCGGCCGAGTTGGTGGAATTATCGCCTGCAAGGCCGAAGCGGCGTGCACGAAAATCCCAGCCAGATGACCTCAATGAGGAGGGGAGCGACGCAATGGGTCCGGAACCTTACCGACCTCCCTTTGATTGGGCAGCCCACTCCCGATTGATCGGTAATGTGGCAATTTTTGGATTTATTTTTCTTTTCGTGGCATCGGCCAGCGGATTGTCGTACTATAAGTTCTTTCAGAAGGCCGGCGCAGGGCAAATCGCATCCACAGCCAAGGATTCTGGAGCTGGCATTCAATCCAGTTCCAAAGTAACGTCGTCCCGGACGGATGATGAAATGTTGAAGCTGGCCCAACAATATGTGACCCGGGGCCGATTTGATGATGCGATTTCGATGCTGTCAAAGGCCTCGGCGCAGGAACAAGCGGGTGAGATCAAGGAAAAGACTCAGGCATTGTTGGTAAAGGCCTATGACGCAAAGGGGACCCAGTACCTCAAGGATAGCAAGCTTGCCGATGCGGCGGCCGCCTACGAGAAGGCTGCAAACTTGCAGCCCGAATCAGCGGACATAGCCCTAAGACTGGGAAATGCATACTATTACTGCGGCATGATGCTCGACCAGTCGAAGTCCGAACAGTACTTTGAGAAATCATTGGCGAGCCTCAACAAGACTCTTGAACTTGACCGCAACAATCTGCAGGCCTACGAACGAATGGCTACCGTCTATGAGGGTTTGCGTCAGAATGCCCAAGCTCGTGCGGCTTGGAACAAGGTGATTCAGATAGCTCCCACGAGTGCGGCGGCACAGACGGCCGGTGAGCGGATCAAAACGCTCAGCATGGCCAACTAATTTCGCATGAGGCACTCTGATTTCTACAAAAGTACGTCGAAGGCTTCATTTTCCGGCACCGGGTGAGGTGCTTATTGCTCCATCGCTTCTAAGTGCTGATTTTGCACAATTAGGGGCTGAGGTCAGGCGCGTGGAAAAGGCGCATTGTCCATGGCTCCATCTTGACGTCATGGACAATCATTTTGTACCCAACCTGACATTTGGTCCGCCAGTGGTTAAGGCCCTCAGGCCCATTTCCAGAAACCTGTTTTTTGACACACACCTTATGGTGGAGAGTCCCTTGTCCATGGCTGAAGAGTTTGCCGCAGCAGGAGCCCAGTTATTGACCATCCACCAGGAAGTGTTTCGCACGGATGGGGAGTTGTCACAGGCGATTAAGGCCATCAAATCCCTTCGCCTCCGCGCTGGTGTGTCTCTAAAGCCAAAAACCCCTGTATCGGCCATTGAGTCCGTTTTGGCAGCGGTGGATTTGGTACTTGTGATGACCGTAGAACCGGGATTCGGAGGTCAGGCTCTGATTCCGTCCTGTCTGGGAAAGGTCCGAAATCTGAAGAAGCTCCGGGAGTCACGGGGTCTAAGGTTCCGTATCGAAGTAGATGGGGGAATTAATCAGAAAACCGCAGAATTGGCCGTCGCTGCCGGTGCCGACATACTTGTTGCAGGATCTGCAGTCTTCAAGGACAGTCGGGTCGCGGACAATGTAAGGGTCTTAAGGGATTCGCTGGGGAATGGCGTGGATTTTGCGAATGGATTGCTTCATCGACGCTGAGCCGCACAATCAGGAAGGCGGGATGTCAAAATGACAGGTCATTTATCAGGAATTAAGGGTTCGCGGCAATTCCGGACTTCTTACCTGATTCGAACTCTGCTGCTGGCTTTTGTGTGTCTCCTTATGCTGCCCCCGTTGGCAGCCAAACCAAAGGAAGAAGAACAGACCCTGGTTATTCCGGATTTTGAGTCTGCCAAGGAGCAGTATGCTTTTGCGATGCTTTATCAGCGAAAGCAGGTTATCTCCCCGGACAAGAAGCGGCGCGACATTCAGTTGGCCAAAATTGTCGAATGCCATGAGGCGGTCCTTAGGAATTTTCCAAACGATCCCACCTACACCCCTCTCTCTGCGCTGGCGATTGCGGATGCGATGACCGGGAGACAGGATTTCAAAGGCGCCATTGCACGTTATGAGCAGATCCAGAAAATATACCCCGAGAACGACTACGTGCAGGCCAGGGCGATGTATAGCATCGCGCGTTGCGATGACAGCTTGGGTCAGTTTGAGTCGGCAAAACAGTTATACCGTAAAATTATGGATTCCTACACCAATTCCGAGAACTCTGGGATACGGGAAATTGCCTCGAAGTCCAAGGCTCTGTATTACCAGGTTCGCGACAAAAATCCGCTTAAAGCCAAGGTAACTCCCGGCAGCAAAGGACCGTTGGATCCCTGACAGGGTTGTGGATATCAGCCGGAGCCGGGGTCAATCTGTTGCATGATGATTCTTTCCCCCATTTCATTGGCCAGGTCTTTCAATCGGGCGAAAGCCATTTCAATTTCCGGGAAATCTTTTGTGCTCATGGCAATGTCGAATTTAAACATGGCTTCCTTCAACGCCATCGTCATGGCGGGGTCCAGGGGGTCCTTGGTGTCCTGCAGAATCTTGCGAAACTGCCCCATCAGCACATCTGCATGAGTTCTCATGTACGCCTTGCGCAGGAACAGCCTATCGTCGTCAGCGGATGATGCGGCCATTGAAATGACCTGCTCCACTTCCTGCTGGGACAGGTTGCCATAGGACTCAATGGTCACAGAACTCGTCGTGCCTGAAGTTGCGTCTGTGGCCGAGACTTGGAGGATGCCATTGGCGTCGATTTGGAAGCGGACATTTATTTCGGGAATTCCCGACGGCGCCGGTGTGATATTTGTCAGTTTAAAATGCCCCAAAGTGTGATTCTCTGTGGCGACTTTTCTCTCTCCCTGGAGCACATGAACTTTCACAGTGGTTTGGTTATCCTTCACGGTCGTAAAGTGCTTGTGAACTGAGGTCGGAATCGAACTATTCCTCGGGACAAGTACAGTAAACATCCCCCCAGCCAGTTCGATGCCAAGCGAGAGGGGAGTAACATCCAACAGCAGAACCTCGCGAAGACTGCCGGTCATGATGGAAGCCTGTATTGCAGCCCCCACCGCGACGGCTTCATCGGGATTTAGCGAACGGTTGGGTTCCTGCTTGAAGATATCACGAACGAGGTTCTGAACAGCCGGAATTCGGGTTGAGCCGCCAACAAGCAATACGCTCTTAAAATCGGAAGCATTGAGGCCCGCATCCACGGTGGCGAAATTGCAGCACTCCTCAAGACGTGGGAGAATAGGTTGGATGAGTTCATTAAACAACTTCCGATTGATTGGATAATTAAGATGCACTGGTCCGGCGGCATTTGCCGAAATGAAAGGCAATGATACAAGGGATTCTGTCGTTGTGGAGAGTTCACACTTTACTTTTTCCACCGCCTCGCGCAGCCTTTGGACCGCTTGGGGATCGAGCCTCAAGTCGATGGAGGTTTCCCTGAGGAACCTTTCCGCGACGTAGACGAACAGGATCTCATCAATATTGTCGCCCCCAAGAAACGTGTCTCCGCAAGTGGCCTTCACCTCGAAGACATCTTTATCCAATTCGAGCACGGAGACGTCAAAAGTTCCACCGCCAAAATCGAAGACCGATATCCTTTGATTGACCTGTTTATCCAATCCGTAGGCAAGGGCGGCGGCCGTCGGCTCGTTAATGATCCGCATAACCTCAAGCCCTGCGATCTCTGCTGCGCTTTTGGTGGCAGCCCGCTGATTGTCATTAAAGTAGGCCGGGACTGTGATGACGGCCTTGGTTACTGGTTCCGAAAAATAGTCTTCTGCCGTGGATTTCATCTTCCTAAGGACTGCCGCGGATACCTGAACCGGGGAAACCCTGGCCCAGCCTACATCGATCAGGATCGAGTCACCCGGCCCTTCAATGAGGTCATAATCAATTCCTGCTCGTTTTCCGTCGATCTCGGAAAATCGGGCCCCCATGAATCGCTTCACAGATCTAATGGCTTGCTTGGGACTTGTCACCAGCTGCCGTTTTGCGAGTTCCCCGACGATTATTTCCTCCGGGGACTTAAACAGCACGACCGACGGCGTGGTATGAGAGCCTTCCGAATTGGGAATGACAATGGTCTGTCCCTGCTCGTAATAGGCAACAACTGAATTGGTTGTGCCAAGGTCAATGCCGACGATTCGTTCCATGGGATATTACTTCTTAAACAGCCGGCTGAAAAAACTTTTCTTGGTGGGTTGCAATGTCTCCAGACCTGCCTTTGCCTTGTCGTTGGTTGCATCCCACCGAAGGATTTCCTCATAAGTCTTGATGGCCATGGAGGAAATTCCCGCGCTTTCATAAAGTTCGGCCAAAACCAATCGGTAATCACTATTGTAAGGGTCGATGGTAATCGCACGTTGTGCAGCTTCAATCGCCCGATTGAAACTGCGGTGTCCGCGCAGCAAAGTCAGGGCAAGTCGGGCATGGTAGCTGGCTTCACCCGGATTGTTCTTGATGGCGACTTCAAAAAATTCACTGGCCTTGGCATAATCACCGGAGGAAAAGAGCTGAAGACCGCGTGTGTAGGCGCGCTTTGCCACAGATGCCCGGCTTTGGTCGAACCCCTGTTGGGTGGTCATTCCTGTCTTGGCACTCTGGCCGGACAAGCTCGGACTTTGGGCAGCGTTTTGGCGGTTGCCACTGCTGCCGCTGCCACCCGCCAGGGCGTTCTCCCTTTGGGCCTGAAGAGTTTTGTTGTAGGCTTCCCTCTTTTCCTTATCTTTGAGGATATTGTAGGCTGCAGAAATCCTGGAAAACTCGGCCTCCAGCGCGGCGAGGTCGTCTGCGCTCGTGGCCTTGTCTGGGTGGTGCTTACGGGCCAGGGCATGGTAAGCAGTCTTGACCTGCTGTTCCGATGCATCAGTCGGGAGACCCAGTATCTCGTAATACGTCTTACTCATGGTTGGGGGACAGGCTCGATTCGTCAGCGGGTTTTGAGACAATTATCTCGATTCGCTTCATTGCATTGGCAGCTTCAGAGGTGTCGGGGTATTTCGTCACGATGGCTCTTAAGTACAGCAGTGCTTGGTCGTAATGCTCAGCATGTAGTTCAAGGTCGGCAATTCGATTGTAAATGGAACACACAGCTTCCCTAGACAGATTTGCAGTTTCTGCAATCCGAGTCCTCTCGGCAATGTATTTCTCCACCAGCCCTTTTTTCAAATACTCCTCAGCGAGTTTCGCCGAGATTTCCACATCCCGAGGTGCCTCACGGGCCAGTCGTTCCAAAAGTGGCAAGGTGTCGGCCAACACGCCTGCCTTCTCCAACTCTGCAAGACGCGACGTTTTGGCCTCTTTTCGGGGAATCCACGAATTAAAACCAACGATGCTATCCACCAGTTTCCCAGCGAAAAACTGCGAAAGTATTGTCCCAACAGCAATTGCCGTCAGCACGAGTGCTATTGCAATTGCAAGGGAGGTGCCGCTGTGAATGTCGAGTATGCCAGCTCCATACAGGTAGGACAGTATAACCCCGACAATGAGCAATTCCACAAGCATGTGATTTTTGAAGCATGGCCAATGGTAGCCTTCAATGATTTTCCCAAGGGCCAGCCATGTTGGATGGAGCACTTTGGGGCATTTCCCCACGGGAGCGTGAATTGAAGGAAAGGCTCATTATTGGAAGCATTCTTGCCTCTTTGCTGGGGATTGAGTCCATTCGGGTTGCCCAATCTGCGCCACCTTCGTCGCAGACAAAACCTGCCAAGCCCGATTCCCAACAAGCGGCGAATTTGCTAATCTACGTCGCAGAACTCCAGCGACATCTGCCTGACGACGTTTATCGGTACCCGTACGCTACTGACGTTACGGGGCAGAATGTCTTCCGGGCCGGTCTGGTCCGTCTTTCAAATTACGAGACGCTTTTTCCCGGCAGTATGCGCGACGCGGTAGCCCTAGCAAGAGCGCAAGCCTATGAGAAACTTACGGCCTACGCTGAGGCCGGGAAGGGCTATCAGATTGCGCAGCAATCCAGCGACAGCAACCTTTCCAAGGTGGCAGGGGAGGGTTTCGAGCGGGTAAGGAAGTTCGACAAGGCGGCCAACCCGGTTATGGATAAATCCGGCATGAGGACATTTGAAAGGGATCTCCAAACAAAGATCCGGGATCTCGATGATCTAGCCTCCCAGTACAAGGGAACTCCCTATTCAACGCACGCTCTTCTCGAAAGAGAGCGCGCCCAGTTGCAACTTGCGGAGTTTTACCTCACCAATCGTTTCATCCTTCCGTATTCTACGAATGACGCGATTGCGCAGATTAAACGCAACATTGAGCAAAATAGGAACAGCAAGAATCTCTACACTCACCACCTGATGCTTGCTGATCTCTACTACGACCTGGCTCGGGAATACACGATTTTGAATGATCCGGACGGCCCGGATTTCAAACTGAAGGAGTTTCAGGGGTTTGCCAATAGTGCCAGAACCGAGTATGGCATTGTTCAGCAGGCCGATGGGTTTAGCGAGAAACTGGAGGGGCGTGCAAAGCTTGCGGCACTTGAGGCCTTTGTGGAGCGTATTTCTGATCGGGCCCGCTAAATGGCGAAGCTCGATTTGAGTTGAAACGCGTAATCCCGGTTTCCAGACTGAAATCTGCGTCGTGTTTCTGCACGCAGATTTCGTGAAAAGTTCCAGGTAGGGAGTACGTGGGGATAGAGTCGAATTGGGGAAACGGGGTCAAGGATACGAATCTCCCGTTTCCATTGGTCAGACGGGGAAAAGTTCGTGATGTCTACGAGACACCCGGCGGCCTCCTTATTGTAGCTACCGACCGGCTAAGTGCATTTGATGCAGTTTTTCCAGACCCGATTCCGGGAAAGGGCCGCATTCTTCACCAACTGAGTACCTGGTGGCTGCAGCATACCCAGGAAATTTCCGAAAACCACATCATCGATCCATTTCCAACGCAATTGGGCCTCCCTTCCGAATTGGCAAGAGTGCTTTACGGGCGAGCCGCGCTTTGTCGGCGCGCCAAGGTGTTTCCAGTGGAATGCGTGGTTCGTGGCTATCTGGAGGGCAGCGCCTTGACTGCCTATAAGGAATCCCAATCGGTCTGCGGTGTGAGGCTCCCGGTCGGTATCAAGCGCGGTGAGAAACTGGCCTTCCCGATTTTCACGCCCACAACCAAGGAAGAATCCGGACACGATGTGCCAATCAGCTTTGAGGACGTGGTTCGGACCATCGGACATGAGTTTGCCGAAATGATCCGGTTCAAGAGTCTTCAACTTTTTCAGTTTGCCCACGACTTGCTATTGCCGAAAGGCATTATCCTGAGCGACACGAAATTTGAATTTGGGCTGGTGGATGACCGGGTAGTGTTGGTCGATGAGGCATTGACGCCTGATTCCTCAAGATTCTGGGAAGCCGAATCCTACGGGCCTGACAGCAAGGCCCCGCGCAGTTTTGACAAACAGTACGTGCGGGACTATGTAGAAGCAACGGGGTGGAATAAGCAGCCGCCGGCCCCGCGCCTTCCCGAGGAAGTCATCCTGGGAACCATGGCGCGTTATGAAGAGATTTTCAAGATTACCACAGGAGCAGAGATTCAGGTAAAGGAGGTTATCCCACAGTGATACGTGCTCGAGTTAACGTCTTGCTTAAGGAAGACGTGATGGATCCGCAGGGGAAAGCGGTTGGTGAGGCCCTGAATTCCCTGGGACACCATGAAGTCAGAAATGTGCGGGTGGGACGCTGCTTTGACCTCAACCTCACAGGTGAAGATCCGGCAGCGGCGCGGGTGGCAATCGTTGAGATGTGCGAGCAATTACTGGCCAACACTGTGATTGAAAAGTACGATATTCATTTGGTTTCTGCCGCCGGAGGCATGAGTTGAAGACGGCAGTCGTCTTATTCCCGGGCTCCAATTGCGAGCAGGATACCGTAAAGGCTATCAATGCTGTGGGCTCGTCCCCCGCAACGGTCCTTTGGCATAAGGATCGGGTTCCAGTGGAGACTGATCTCGTGGTTCTACCTGGGGGGTTCTCGTACGGCGATTACCTTCGGGCGGGAGCGATTGCGCGCTTCTCTCCCATAATGCAAAGCGTTGTGGATTTCGCAAATGCGGGAGGATTGGTCATTGGCATTTGTAACGGATTTCAGGTCCTGGTGGAGGCACGGCTTCTACCCGGGGCTCTTCTGCGAAATGAAGGGCTACACTTCATTTGCAAGTGGGTCCATCTGCGAGTGGAAAGGAGCCATTCCATCTTCACCCGGAGCGAGAAGTCTGTCGTGCGCATCCCCATTGCGCACGGCCAGGGACGATATTTCATCGATGATGACGGACTGAAGTCGTTGGAGGGCTGTGGGCAAGTTGTATTCCGCTATTGCGACGAGGAGGGATGCACTTCTGTCGAATCTAATCCCAACGGGTCCATCGGATCGATTGCTGGTGTTTGCAATGAAGCGGGGAACGTGCTTGGAATGATGCCTCATCCCGAACGTGCAATGAGTGAAGACCTTGGCTCCGCAGACGGCAGGACCTTCTGGAAATCCTTGCTCAATGGGACTTTGACGCAATCCCACTGAAGAACCCAGGGGACTGGCTACTTCACGCGTTCGAGGTATTTGTCTTCGCTGGGATTAATACGGACACGATCTCCCTGCTTCACAAACGGCGGGACCATGACGGTGACACCATTCTCAAGTTTCGCGGGCTTTGGGGAGTTGCTTGCGGTCGCACCGCGAAGCTCCGGCTCGGTTTCCACAACCTCCAGCTCGATAGTTGCCGGCAATTCAATGCCTATGGGCTGGCCCTCGTAAAAGCTGATTTTCGCTTTCATGCCGGGAGTCATGTACTTGGCTGAATCTCCAAGGCTGTCCTCATTGAGGGCCACCTGTTCGTAATTCTCGGAATTCATGAAGTGATAGAGATTGTCGTCCTTGTAAAGAAACTCCATATCGCAGTGCTCAAGCGTGGCCTGTTCCAGGGTCTCCGTCGAGCTGAACCGCACTTCGTAAGAGTTGCCATTCTTGAGATTGCGCAACCGAGCCTGAACAAAGGCACGCAGGTTGCCTGGAGTACGGTGCTGAAACTCCATTACCTGGTGGGGATCACCGTTGTGGACGATAATGTTTCCTTTGCGGATACTGCTCGCGTTCATCTGAATCCTCGAATTTTAGGGTGAAAGTGGAGCCCACGACCAGGATTGAACTGGTGACCTCGTCCTTACCAAGGACGTGCTCTACCAACTGAGCTACGTGGGCCACTGATTTGGCGCGTTTTGCTACAGGCATCTAATCCAAACATTCAGCATGTCAGCAGCCTGTAATCCGTTGCAAACACGAATCCGCACACAAGCATGAACGCCATGCCTGAAAAAACAATCTGGGCCGACGATGGCCGGGTTTCCATCATAGATCAAACCCGGCTTCCTGGTGATTTTCACAAGATGGAAGTAAAGACAGTGGGAGAGATGTGGGAAGCCATCAAATCTCTCAGGGTTCGGGGTGCCCCTGCCATAGGGATTGCGGCTGCCTTTGGTGTTTGGATTGCCGTAAAGCACCTTCGGGCCGAAGATTCCCTGCCGCTGGATCAGGCTATCGAAAATGCCTGTTCCTACCTTGCAACTGCCCGGCCAACGGCGGTGAACCTGTTTTGGGCCCTGGACCGTGTCCGGAAACTCGCGAAAGCCAATACCGACCTGCCTCACAACAAACTTCAAAGGCTGGTTCTGGCCGAAGCCGAGGCAATGTTGGCGGAAGATTACGAAATCTGCACTGCCATAGGGCGGCATGGGGCTGGACTTCTGGAAGATGGTCACAGAATCCTGACCCACTGCAACGCTGGGGGACTGGCCACGGCCGGTTACGGAACGGCATTGGCTCCCGTATACTACGCTGTCGAGAAGTTGGGAAAGCACTTGGAGGTTTTTGCAGACGAAACCCGCCCTCTCCTCCAAGGGGCAAGATTAACATCCTGGGAACTTGTCCGCGCGAGCATTCCCGTAACCCTGATTTGCGATAACATGGCGGCGGTGGTACTTCGAAATGGGTGGGTAAATGCGGTAATCGTTGGTACGGACAGGGTGGCCAGAAATGGTGATTTTGCAAACAAGATCGGGACTTATGGGCTCGCGGTTTTGGCCCGGGAGCACAACGTTCCCCTTTATGTCGCCGCGCCATTGTCATCCATTGATATCAGCCTTTCAAGCGGGGCCGAGATCCCCATTGAGGAGCGCAATGCCGACGAAATAACCAGCTTGCATGGTCTCAAAATTGCCCCCGAAGGGGTGAAGGTCTTTAACCCGGCATTTGATGTTACTCCACACAGACTTGTGACCGCTTTCATTACAGAGAAGGGGATTGTTCGTCCGTCCTACGAGAAGAACCTGACTGCCCTTTTTGATTAGGTCCTCTCAATCCGGGAGTTCAAACATGCTCATTCTGTAGAAGCGAAAACTCAAACATCGGTCGTCTGTTGAGTTAGCCAGATCGCGCTGGGTAATTGCCAGATTCGGGGTAAAAGATAGGATATTTCGTGACGCAAGTAACTGGTGCCTTAGCAGAAACTCGCGGATCTGAATTTCTGGACTGACTTGATAGGCAAGATGGGCGCACGCCTGGTCGTTCACCGCGATATCCAATTCCGGCTGTGGAAGTTGCACCCAGCGAAGTTCAAGCTCACCGAAGTTCGTACGCGCACTCCCCAACTGTTGAGCTGTGACCGTGAGTGTGGTTCTTTTTTCCGTGACGGGGACGACCCGCTTAACCAGTTCGGTTTCACCAGCCAGTACCGTAAGCTCTCTCAACTCTGCCCCAAATGGTGCTGATGGAGCTGCCTCGAGAAGGACAGCGTAATCATGCGTCGGGTCCAGGTGTGGAAGTACGCACCAGCAGCGGGTTGCAGCTGCCCAGTTCCAGGAAACATCTCCTTGCTCCTCGGGGCCGTGAAAACTTCCGCCAAGATGAGACTGCCAGCGTTTCTCCCCGAAACCAATGGTATGAACCGGTGACAGATTTCGGAGGTCGTAGGAATGCATGCCTTAATTCTTGGGCGCTGGTGGATTCCCTGTACCTGCGGGGCGGAAACTACCGGAGGGAAGGATCTGTGCAAACGTTCCTCGGTTATCCGGCTTGAAAACGAGTCGGCTGCCCATCGCATTGGGGAAATCTCGGAAAATGGCACGCCCCATTACGGTTTGTCCCGGGCTTACACTTCCAGCCACGTCAATGGTGACATTGGCAGGGTCATAGGGAATCACCTGCCTGGTACCCTCGGGAATCAGGGCGAAGGATTCCGGCGCAAGTGGCAATTCGGTAGACGTATGGTTTGCCACGGCAAAATTGATAACCTGCCCGTTTGCTTCGGCGGCCAGGTTATAGGGTTCCTTGCCGTCCGGAGGGGGAGGAGTTTGGTCGGCGGATGGGTTCTTATCCGACTTCTTGCCGAACATCCCACCAACGGAACTACAACCGGGCAGGCATAGCAAAAGTACACACCCGGCAACGGTTGTGGCAATCTTTACGAGATTGCCATTTTTCACAAGTTGTTTGTTTTGAGGCATAACTGACTTTGGCCCAAAGGTTCCCTTTTCGCCGTTCATTTAACTCGATTAGTCACCTCGGCCGGCCATGAGCGTCAAGGATTGTATCGCAATTGGATGGCTTCGATTTCATGGACGCTTGCAGACCCAGAGTTTCCGCACGTATCTGAAAAAAACTCTAGTTTTCGACTGCGAAGGGTTTCTTGGGTACATTACCGGTCTGAATTACCACGCCGCCATCAGCAACCAGATTCAGGCGATCGAGGAGTGTCCCTTTGGCTGCCTCCAGCGCAACAATCGCCTTGTTGTAATCCACCACCGCGCGAATCAGGTTAATGCGCGCGGTAGCCAAATCTCGCTGGAATGCCAACACGTCAAAGCTCGTGGCCAATCCGACGGCTTGCCGTTTTTGACCAGAGTCCACCTTCGCCTTGTTAAACCGTACGGTCGACTTTCCAACCTCGATCTTTTGGCGGTTGGTCTCCACTGCCCTGATTTTCTCCCTGACATCGAAAATGATGTTATCACGAGTCTGCTGCATCTGGACAAAGGATGCATCGAGAAGCTTTTCGGCTTGGTGGAACTGGTACCGCGCCTTGCGGTTCTGCAATGCATAGCTAAACTGAACGCCCACTGCCCAGTTTGCGCCATCATTGCTTGTGCTATTGTTAATGGAATCTGGATTCGTCTTGCCGTTTGCCAGGGTGAGGTAATTGGCAAAGAAATCTACTGCCGGCATTGTCTGGTTCTGCTTCACTTTGACATCCAGGTTAGCCTTCTCAATCTCAAGCTTAACTTGCTCAAACTCCGGGCGGTAGCAGATGGCTTCGTTCAGGAAAGTCCGCTCCTTGATGGCGTACTCAAAGACGTCCGGTGGGCTCCCCGGACGAAGGCTTACGGTTCGCTCCTCGCAAATCTCAGCCAGTCGCGTTTTCAAAGCATCGCTTACGGTTTCCACCTGCTGAAGGGCTGTAATAATGTCCTCCTGACGGGAAGCCACGTCAGACTGGGCCTGAAGCACGTCCAATTCGGGCAAAACTCCCGCCTTGTATTTTTCACTGTTCACGCGGAGCAACTCTTCCGCCTGGGCCAGCGAAATGCGCAGAACGTCTACGTTTGCCACCGTGAAAATCAACTCATAGTACTGCTGAACCCCAAATGAAATCTCCTCGATGACCTGTTGACGAAATTGTGAGCTGGTAATCATATTATTGTACTGCGACAGCACAATATTGGCTTGGGTAACCAGCGGACCTGCGTTCTTGAGGAGGGGCTGGCTCAGCTGGATTCCCGTTTGCGTCTGGTAATAGGGGCTGACGTAATCCTTGCTGGCATTGGTGTAATTGCCGGAGTTTTCAAAAAGCAATTGTACAAGACCACCCGTTGGCAGCAGTTGGCCGACCGTGGCATTTGCCATGTTTTGCCGATTTCGGCTAAATTCATTTTCATACCCTGGTGATCCCTGCAGGGCGTCATTCTTCAGCGGTATACCAGGATTTACGGTCTGCGAAGATTGCACTGAACCACTGATCTGAACGTCGAAGATGCCTTCCTCGACGTGAAATTGATCGTGCGCTATGCGATTCGCGATGTCCTTCAATTTAATATTCAGGTTCTTGCAGACAAGTCGCAGAATCACTTCATTAACTGTGACAGACCGCTCTGAACTGTTCTTTCCCCGCAGATAGCTCTCAAATGCCGCGAGATCTGTCGATTCTGTGGTGCCAGCGTCCTCGCCCAGAAGTTCAGCTTCCATCCTTGCGGTGGGTCCGCTTTCAAAGGCTCTTTGGCTGGACTCAATGGTAGCAGTTGTATCCGATGATTTTACGGATTGGCAGATACCGGATGACACAGGGCCTGCAATAAGGAATGCGGCAACCAAGATTTGCAAAATCCTACTGATTGGGCAACTCATCTATCTAAACCACTCCTGTTGTGCGTATTAAAGTGCACTTACCCGGACACTGCCAGGACCTGCTTTGAATAACACCCCATTCGACTGTGCCCAGAGGCGGGAAAAGAACGGAACTACCAACAAAATCAAAATTCGAATGGAATGCTCTAGTGCTTTACGTCTACCGTAATCCGACGTCCCTGCCGGTCGGTGATGCGCAAATCAAACGACTTAAAATCCACAATAGCCCTTTCAAGGGCAGAAAAATCCCGGTCGGTATCCAGCGCAAATACGGCCACATTTCCGTAAAGGCTTCGCAAATAGGCCTTTGTTCCATGGCCTAGGTAGGATTCCAAGTGACGCTGAATGGTTATGGCTTCCCGGTCGCTCAGGTCGGTGAACATGACATCAAACTTGGACTTGCCCTTGTACGTCTTGCGCCATTCGTTGCGGCTGTGTTCGGCAATCTGGGTGACCGCGCGCTCACAGGCCAGGCGAATGGAATTGTCACGGGCGGTTGCGGCATCCAGATCGCTGGACCTTTGAACGGCATCGGCCGACCCGACCAGCGAACCGTCATCCGTACGGATGGCGGCAAGTTCCAACCGGGTTTCGAATGTCACCATGTCCTCGTACAGCACCTTCTTCTCATCCACCTTCTTGGTGGTTAGCCTGCCGGCAACAATGATCTCGGCACTGGCACGGGTGGCCAGTTCACGGGCCGCGGTCAGTGCCTCCGGGCTGGAAAGTACGTCGGTCCCAGGGGGAAGCGAGTAGAGTGAAGTTTCCATGATCTTCCCCCCACCACTGGCCACGGTTTCCTGAATCGCACGGCGTCCGAGATCTTGCGGACTGGGTTGGCCGTCCAGTGTCTCAACCACGTGAACATAAACGTAAGGAGTGGAATGGGGCAAATAGAGGAACTTCTTTTCGCGCAAATCCCGGAACAGCACATCCGGCATGACCTGGACGCGAATCCTACAGCCGAATCCATCGCGCTCAAATCGTCTTTCAAGGACATAGCTGGAAGCAATATAGTTTTGCCAGCGCCGCTGGATATAGGGTTCCAATAAATCCCGCGCCTGGAGCGAGTAATCAGAAAGCAACTGCCGCCCTATGGCGGCCTTCACCGCGCGGATCCCGGCGAGGCGCACCGCTTCCTCTTCGTTGGCTCCCACTTGCTGGTACTCGAAACTCAAAAGATCATGGGTTTCCGCGATGACTCCGGCATTGAGGCGCGATATGGACCCCGATGCCATGATCATACCAATGCCAATTGCGGCACAGAAGACTACTTTTCGAGTTTTCCTGCAGGCAGCAAAAATGCCCATGAATGGCCCTGTGTTTCGTGTTTTTTGAAGCGATGTTTTTGGCATCCAGCGCAGGCCAAAACACCTCATGCAAATCAATTGTTATCAGAACCCGGCACCCCCCATGGGTCAAGGACAATCGAAACCCACCGTCTGCCCACGGGCAAACATGAATAATCCCCCTTGCCTTGACCGGACGGGCCCTAATCCAATGACGGGATTGTGACTGGTCCGGCACTACGAAATACCCTCGAATGGCATCAAGGATTGAGTGAAATCCTGGGTTCCGTCCCCCCACCAAATGGGGTGCAATCCTTACTGCGCGACGCCCTAAGCCACTATGCGGCTGCCGACGTCTTTTCACAGCTGGACGTCCCTCCGTTCGCGAATTCCGCGTTGGACGGGTTTGCCGTTCTGGCAGCCGACACGGAATGCGCGGAGGCTGAAAATCCTGTCAAATTGCGGGTGATTGGTACCGCCCCTGCTGGCCTCCCATTTGCCGGGGTGGTGGGAGTGGGGACAGCCGTTGAAATTATGACGGGAGCCCCGATTCCGGCCGGTGCCACCGGAATCGCACGGGTGGAGATCACCCGCCGCCTTTCGCCTGAATGGGTTGAAATCCTGCAACCCGTTAAGCCGGGCCTTGGGGTACGTGGTGCTGGCGCAGATACGAAGCGGGGTGATTTGCTGATTGAGGTGGGTGACCTTTTTACTCCGGCCCGAATAGGCCTGATGGCCTCTTGCGGCATTTCCGAGGTCTTGGCATTTCGGAAACCCCGGATTGCCCTTTGCACGGGGGGCGATGAGATAATTCCACATGATTCCGCGCACCCATTGGCCTCAGGACAGATTTATGATTCCAACAGCCCAATGTTGGAAACTTTACTGAGTACTTGGGGTTTCCCATCAGACTTACTCGGCAGGATGCCAGATACGCTTTCCGGCGTTAAGGCAATTCTTGAGCGCGGCATGGCTTACGATGTATTGGTTACCACCGGCGGGGTTTCTATGGGACGACTGGATTACGTCAGGCCGGCACTCAAGGAATTGGGCTTCAGTGAAAAGTTCTGGAAACTCAACCAGCAACCGGGAGGTCCGATCTCGTATGGGTTACTCGGAAAGACCATGGTCTTTGGCTTGCCGGGAAACCCTGTCTCGGCGTACTTCTGTGCCGAATTGTATCTGCGTGCGGCTCTCCTGAATTTCTCCGGTGCCCGAAACCATCTCCATCCAGAAATCGAAGTCGTGGTGGGGGAGAGGCTGACCAAGGAACATCGGAAAACAGCCTTCCTTCGCGGAGTTTTAAAAGGTCCAAAGAATCGTCTTTCGGCGGTGCGAAATGGCCCGCAGGACAGCAACCTGATCCGCTCACTTTGCGAAGCGGATGGTTATATTGTTTTCCCCTCGGAAAGTTCCCTGCTGGAGGCCGGTCATAAGGCTAAATTCATCCTGACCAAACCGGCCAAACTTGCCGAAATCCTCTCCGAGGAGCACAAGGAAGGTTCGACATGATCAAATCCCGATACGGTGATTCACGGCCCGCTCATGGCCTAAAGGGACACACGACCTTCCGGGTAACCTACAGGGAAACAGACCCCATGGGGCATGCCTACTATGGTAACTATCTCGAATGGTTTGAGATCGGCCGGACCGAAATGCTGCGCTCGCTTGGCAGGGCCTACAGGGATTGGGAGCAGACTCATGGCGTTTGGCTCCCAGTGACTTCCTGCTGGGTCGACTATAAAGCGCCCACTCGCTATGATGATCTGGTAACCGTGGAGACTCAGGTTTCCATGGTCACGCGGGCGAGCATTGCGTTTTATTATACCGTTCGTGTGGAGGGCAGCGGGAACACGGCCGCCGTCGGGGAAACGCTTCATGTCTTTACGACCCCCGACCGCAAAATAGCCCGCGTTGCAGACAAATTACTGCCGGAGTTGTTTCCCGTCAGGCGCTGAAAACTTCTCCTTTCGGGCTTGCATTGGGTTCGCATTTCCGGGGAAATCCACCCTGTCGTATCGGCATAATTTCTTAACTTATATGAGGACCCATGCGATGTTCAGGGGTTTGAAGTTCTTACTTATCTTACTGCTCCTGCCATTATCGGCACGTAATGCCTGTTCTGTTTCCGTGGCTAATATTCCAGTCCTTCGTGACCGCAAGCCAGTCATCGATGGCCGGGTAACGGAACAGGAGTCTCAGGGGGCCGCCGTCGTGTCCATGAACATCCTTGGTGGGCTGGACAAGCCGCGCAACCCGACAAAGGTCATGATGTTCTTCACCCAAAATGCACTGTATGTGGGTTTCATTTGCACGGACTCGACACCGGACACAACCATTGCACGCACACAGAAGGAAAACGGGCCGGTATTCTCAGATGACAGTGTCCAATTGTTCGTAACGCCCGAAAAGGATGGAACTCGGACCAACTACTTCCACTTTGCCGTCAACGCCGCAGGGGTCCGCTACTCAATGGACATGTCAAAAGATGCACCCGTGCCCAATTGGACTTCCGCTGTCCAGCATACCCAAACGGGGTGGGAAGCCGAGATGCTCATTCCGTTTTCCTCCGTTAAAGGAAATCTGGATGGAGATTTTTGGCGGGGAAATGTTGCCAGATTTCGCGCGGGCCGCGAGGGGCTGCTTTCCGAGACGTCCTCCTGGATTAATACCGGTACCACACTCCATAACTTCCGTCGCCTCGGATACCTGGCAAAATCGGATCCACTGGCTCCAAAGGTCGTACGTTCCAAGCCTCAGGAGACTACCTCCAGCGCTGACGGCGGGACAACTAAGTAGGGTCAGTTTTCCGTTTCGTCGTTTCGGCCGCCACTCAGCAGATAAAGGATGGCCATGCGGACTGCAATTCCGTTGGTCACCTGTTCGTCAATGACCGAATTCGTTCCGTCAGCCACTTCCTGGGAGATTTCTACTCCGCGATTGACTGGGCCTGGATGCATAACCACCACCGTGGGTTTGGCGTGCTTCAGACGCTCGCGAGTCAGGCCATAAAGCAGGCGGTATTCCCGAATGGATGGGAAGAGATTCTTTTTCTGCCGCTCCAACTGGATTCGCAGCAGGTTGATTACGTCTGCACCGGCAATACCCTCCCTGAGGGTGTGATGAATCTCGCAGCCAAGGCGCTTAAACTCCTTTGGAACCAGCGTTGATGGCCCAACAAGGGAGACGCGTGCTCCAAGCTTTGTGAGGGCCCAAATGTTGGATCGGGCAACACGCGAATGAAGGATGTCGCCGACAATCGCGACCTTGAGTCCTTCGATTTGGCCCAGTCGCTCGCGCATGGTGAAGACGTCCAGCAGGCCTTGGGTCGGGTGTTCGTGGGCGCCGTCACCCGCGTTAATGATGCCCATATTCAGGCGTTTCGAGAGCAGGTGGGGGGTCCCGGGGCAGGAATGGCGCATGATTACTATATCCACGCCCATGGCCTGAACGGTTTTGGCCGTATCGAGCAACGATTCACCCTTCGCGACACTGCTCGTGGCAATGTTGAAATTCACCACATCCGCCGAAAGCCGCTTGGCAGCGATCTCAAACGAAGTGCGGGTTCGCGTGGAATTCTCAAAGAACAGATTACAGACTGTCTTGCCCCTCAGAGTCGGGACCTTCTTCACGCTGCGCGTGAAGATGTTCTTCATCCCCACA
>JAIBAT010000048.1 GCA_019695055.1 Candidatus Sumerlaeaceae bacterium
ATGAGGAGTCCACGGCGCCCCAGCGCGTGAGCATTACCGAACCTGCGCCGCTGGCCGCAAACATGGCGCTTACCCCAAGCATTGGGAGATTCAAGGCCATTGCCGACGAACACCTGGACTATCACCCCGGCTGCGGCCCGACACGGAGGTGACCAACTGGTTTATGGCGACAGCCGCCGACGGCAAGGTTGCCACATTCAATCTGGATATGCCGGCCAGTTTCACTCCGGAAACCGCGAGCACCGTCACCCTGAGTCTCTATTCCGGTTTCACGGAATTCCCGGCCGTTTATCCGCAATATGAGTTGATCGCCAGCGGCCGCGGCCTGGATGCCCTGTCCCCTGCGCCCGGTCAGCAGACCCTGACATTCTCCATTCCAGCAGACCTGCTTCATGCCGGAGCCAATGAAATCGGGGTGCGCATCCGCTATCCCTCGGGAGCCCAGAAGAAGCTGGAAACTCACATCCAAAAGGCCGTGGCCACGTGGACTCAGCCCCTGCCCGCGCCTGAAATGGCCGCAGAACCATTTACGACCGATGTCCTTGGCCTGCTGCCGCAGGTTCTGGTTTACGGTGGTGCGACCGCGACGTCGCCATCGGCGTTGCTCGTTTATGGTGGCCCCGGCGAGCCGGCAGCCTTCCGGCAGGTTACGGCTGCCGCCGGTGGCGGTGCCACTTTCTCGCTTCCCAGCAGCCAGGCCGGCCCTTACTGGCTGGTGGACCCGGCCACGGCGGCGAAGCCACACATCGCGGCGGCCAGGCGCCTCGAACTCTTTGACCGCAAACTCCGCGGAGATTACGTCGCCATCACGCATGCCAGCCTTGCCTCAGCCTTGGAACCGCTACTCGAACGCCGACGCAAGCAGGGGCATACCGTGGCCGTTGCGGATGTAGACGAGATTTTTGATCACTTCTCCTTTGGCCTGCGCGAGGCGGGGGCCATCAAGGCGTTCCTGACATGGGCCTATTACGAATGGCCCGCGCCGCACATCGAGTCTGTGGTGCTTGTGGGCGAGGCGAGCGCCCATCGCCGCGAACCCGGGGGGCTTCCGGCTGGTGGGAATCTCGACATGCTGCCGGTCAATGGCAGCCCACGCTCGGATGCGCCGCGTGGGGATCAACCCTATACCACCATCTGCGGTGGCGATCAATATTCCGATATTGCCCTTGGGCGTATCAGCGTTTCGAAGCCGGAGGAGCTGAAGGCCGTTATAGCAAAAATCGTCAGTTATGAGGACAGCCCGCCGGATTATAGATTGCTTCGCACAATGTTTGTGTATGACGACAACGAGGAATTTCCGCAGGTGGCGGCGGATGTCATCGCGAACGGCATGGAGCCATCCTCCGATGTGACCCGGCTGGAGCAGTCCGCCTTTCCCTATGAGTTAAATCTTCGCGTGAACGGCCGCCAGCGCTCGCGACTTGGAACCCAGGCCCTCATCGATGCGTTCAATGATGGACGCGGCATTATCAATTATTTTGGCCACGGCGGCCCAAACCTGTGGAGCCACGAGCGCCTGCTGCACCTGTCGGACCTGAAACTGCTTCACAACGGCAACCTGCTGCCCTTTGTGACGTGCTCCAGTTGCGACAATGCGTGGATTGATTACCCGATCCCTCCGGTGCAGACCAGCATGGGCGAGCTTTTCGTGAAACAGCGAAATGGCGGCGCCATCGGCGTTTTCGCGCCGGTCAGCGGGGCCAGCCCTTACGAGCACAAGGGCCTCATGACCCGCCTCATGGAAGCCATTTGGCGCCGGGGCATCACGCGCCTGGGCGATGCGACCATGTTTGCCAGGAACTTTTACTTCCTCGATACCAACTCCGCCAGCCTGCCGGAGCAATACGTGCTGATTGGTGATCCGGTGACGTCACTGAAGATTCCCGGGAATATCGGGAACCTTGGGGCCACGCCGGCAGCTATTCTTCCTGATCGTTCGGCGCGATTGAACGTCCAAATTCCGCCGGTCGCAAAGACAGAATCCAAAGCGGTGGTGAGTTTGAAATCGCTGCCCGACCTGAGGGAGATTACATCGCTGACTTGCCCCATCTCGCGGAATGGTGGTCACGCCGAACTTGAGACCGGCGCCCTGCCCGCGGGAAACTATGCGGTTAGCGCCGTGTCTGCCAACGGTTTGGCTGCCTCTGACACTCGCATCGTTGTATCCGAACCGCGGTTGGTATTGTCCGACGCGGCGGCGAGCGCGACGCTCATCACCGACGATGGCAGTTCCCTGCCCATGGCGATTCGAATGTTTAACCCGGGTGCAATGCCGGTCCTGGGCGCATCGGTCAGGGGCGTGTTTTATGGAGAGGATGACCGGGCTGAACCTGTCTTCCGACAGTTTCTGCGCGACGCGGTGAACCTGCTGCCCGGCGAAAGCCGAATTCTCAAATTTCCATGGTTCACGAATCTTGGCGATCGCCTTTCCGTGGCCACCGATAGCGGCTCCGAATCGCGGATTGATAAAGGGTTTTTCATTCGCAGCATGGAACCTGGTGATTGGATGGCGATTCCGGAGACCACGATACGATTTGCGCCCAATCCCCCCACCGAGTTTGAATCGCCGCGTCTTGCGTTTGATGTCTGGAACATCGGGGCGCGGCCGGTTTCCGCGGCGGATGTCTGTCTCGTCTGGAACGGCGAGGAAGTCTCGGAAAAGTTTCCCATTCCTGCACTCCAGCCCAACGCCAGCCGGACTGTAACGGCGACCTCGCGACGGGCGTTCCCGGTGGGCCCGACCAGTATCACAATCCGGGTCACGTCTCGCGACACATCCACCAGCGAGGGGCGCCCCATGGTCATTTGCGATGTTCCTTATCGCTTCAATGTGCTTGCGGGCCCGGATCTACGGTTTGTGCCCGGCTCGGCGCGTGCGGATCAATCCCAGGGAACGGGTGTGGCCCGGCAAACGGTTTTTGCCCGCGCTAGTTTGCAGAATCTGGGTGAATCCGTGGCCCGCAATGTGGCCATCAGTCTTGTTGTGGGCGACCCCGAGCGCGGGACGGAAGGCGGCACCATCAACGAGACCAATGTGGTTTCCATTCCGGAAATCAAACCGGGCGAAACCGTGCCCGTGCTATTCCGATGGGAGAACTCCAGCCAACCCGGCGAGCCACAGATTTGGCTGGTGGCCAACCGAAACGCGCCCAATACGACCAAACTCGCAGGCGCCAACCGGATTGAGATTCCCAAATTCACATTGAAGCGGCTCAGCAACTTTTCCATCTCGCGGTTCGATGTGTCTCCAGTTGGCGGACCCGCCGGGACATCACTGACCCTCCATATCTCGGCAAGGAACGACGGCGATCTGCCGCGTAGCGGCATCGAGTTGGAATATGGCCTCAGGAACTCCCTGACGGAGAAATCTGATTCCGTCACGACGACCATCGCGCTGATTCCGGCAAACAGCGACGCGTCGATAAGTGCCACCATCGCGGCATCCGGCGGCTATGACCAGGTATTCGCAACCATCAACTCCAACAAGGACAGCGACGAGATTGATCCCGGGGACAACACGGCTTTCATGGAGTTCACACCCGTCGTTTCGGCCGCTGCCCTGCGCCGGACAGCCGGTGGTTTCAGCTTCGATCCGCTCTTTCAATCCGTGGCTGCGCGGAATTTTGAGTTGTTGCCGGGTCCCGCGTTACGGGTCCTGGACCAGTTCACCTCGGCCACCGGCCTGATCCCTGTTCAGCCTGATTTGGTCACGGAAGGCAACATCACCTCCAGTCCCGCAGACAATGTAAATTATGAACTTAATAAATGGAAGGTTCTACCGTGGCGGCTTGCGATTGGCCCGTCGGAAAAGCCCGGCGACGTTCGAATCAGGATTCCGGCACCGGGCCTTCCCGAGGGGGCGCCGGTGGAACTCAATGCCCTGATGGAAGTTGGCGGGAGCCAAAATGGCCAGCCCACTGGGGCCTTTGACATTACGCTTGCAGACGACGTTACGTCCCGCGGCATCGATTACAGCGCCATGGGCACTCCCCCGTCGGAACGGAAGTTGTCCCTGGGCACATTCCGTGTCGGCCAGGGCGCGTTGGATTTCAAGATTAGCCCGCGATATGGCAAAGCCCTTCTCATCAAGGCCTTTGAGTTGGTGCCGGATGTGGCGTACATCGAAACCCCGGCGATCATCCTTCCGGAGAGTCTGCGCGGACGAGAATTCAGCATGAGCGCGGTCCTGGATTCCGACTCCACGGATCCTGTGCATCTTGCCGTGGAATTAGGTGACATCAAGGCGGATGGGCACCTTGCTGTCGCCAGTACCCTGGAGGGACAAACCCTGGGGCTTTCAGGCAGGTTGACCGCCCCGTTACTGCGCGTGCGCGTTACCGTATTGGGGCGGCCCGCAAAGTCTCTTGCCATCCGCGATTTGCAGCTCAAGGTTGGCGCGCAATGAGTTTGATCTATAACAAGAGCGGGCGCCGCGAACTGAAGCTCGTGGCGATCATTTGGCTGGTACTTTTCTGCGCAGCCGGGGCCGCCATTTGGGCGCTCAATGCCAATTCCATCCGGATCATCAACGACATTGAGTATGTGAAGGTGAACCGCGGAATGCGCGCGCTGACTCTTTATGAGGAGGCGGGCAGGCATGTCGAGAAGGTCCTAGCCGAGAAGGAACGGGTGAATCGCGATTCGACTTCCACGGTGCTCCTGTCCGCCGAGAATCCCGACTACCTGGACGCGCTGGACCTGTTTGAGCGCGCCTTCGAGCTGGAGCCCCGCGAGAAATATCACAAGGAACTGCGCCCCTATTACGAGCAAATCGGGGCGGTGCATGATGCCGTGGGCGCGCAGGTGGATGCAACGCTGGCCTATGCGCGTGCGTTCATCTGCGATGGGGATTTTCGAAACGCGGAAATCTACGGCAGCACTCTGGTGACCCGGAATCCGCGCGATCTGGAGGCCCTGGCCCTGCTGGTGGACGTTTACCTGCGGCAGGGCAACACAGGCGCTGCGCAGAACGCCCTGGACCGCTTCGCCCGGGCCGGCGGCTCGGAGGCGCAGCAGCAGGAGTACAAGGGTATCCTGGCAAGGAAGGCGGACAAAGTTCCCGAAGCTGTGGATTTCTTCCTCGCCTCACTTAAGACCAACCCGAACAACCTTGGGGTCCGCTACGAAGCCGCCGAATTGCTGCGCATCCTGAAGCGGGGGCCGGAGGGCGTGAAAGTTCTCGATGAAGGATTGAAATTGGGCGGTGGCGAGGACCCCGCCTACCTCCATCGCCTCGGAATACTGCTTCTTGCCGCAAAGGATAACCAGCGCGCTGTGGAAGTGCTCGAAAGGGCCGTCGAAATGGCACCCTTCAGCGACTCCGCCCGATGGGATTTGGCCCGCGCCTACCAGCGCGTCGGCAAGATCGCCCGCTCCACCGAAGCCATGCAGCAAGCCATCAAGATGAATCCCGCATTGGCCAAGCGGGCTCTGGAGCAGTAGGCGCCAACTTTTTCCGGCTCTTACGGAATATCCGGCTCAACAAGCTGGGCCAGCAGAATCAGTGACTCCTGCCAGCCGAGGTAGCAGGCTTCAACCGGGATGACTTCGGGTACGCCTTCCTGCACGACGGTCAGTTCCGTTCCCACGGACACCTTCTTCAAGGTGACCGTTACCTGCATTTCGCCCGGCAGGTTGGGGTCGTCAAAACGGTCGGTGTAACGAAGCCGTTCATTGGGAACCAATTCGAGGTACTCCCCGCCAAACGAATGGCCCTCACCCGTACTGAAATTGGTGAACGACATCCTGTGCGTTCCGCCGACCCGGGCATCCATATGATGCACCTTGCCCGTGAACCCATGGGGCGGCAGCCACTTTTCCATGGCTGCAGGATCCAGGAATGCCCGGTAAAGCTTCTCCGGAGTGGTACGCAAAACGCGATGGATGCGGATGGTGCCTGTTGGCATAATTCCTTCTCCTACTTTCGGGGGGATGTTTCTGACAGTTTCCGCAGGGTTACCGCCACATGAGGCTCAAATGTCCATGGAGAAATCCGGTTCCACCCGGCCATACTGTCGAAATATTGATTCCGTTGGCGATCAGGACTTCATTCTGTCCACAGTTTGACGTGTCAGGCCTTCCCGTGACAGTTCGTTCAGGCTGAATCCGGCTGTCTTGACCTGATTCTCGTTGTATCCGAAACGCAGTAAGTCTTTAATGCTGTACCCTGCGTTGCGCATGTCCGTTGCGTCGAAACCTGCTGATTTCAACTCATCGCCACGAAAGAACCTCTTTAGCTCCCTGATGCCATAGCCGGAGCGGCGCAGCTCGCCGCAGGAGAATGCCGTGGCGAGTTCGTGAATCTGAAAACCGGCCCGTTCCAAATCCCCCACCGGTATCCCGGCGCGTTTCAGGTGGTGGATTGTGTAGCCCTTAATAAGGAATTCGCCGCTCATGCACCTGTCTGCGATCATCTGGCGAATGACGGCAGGCTCGCCCGGACCATCCGATTCCTCAGCCTTCTGAGTTTTGGGCAGGTAACCAAGCTGCTGCAAGCCATCTGTGGTGAATCCGAGCTTCTGCATGCCAGGTAGGGTGTACCCGAGTTCACCGAGCTTCGCCGAATTCAGCCCCTTTTGCAGCAGCAATTCCGCCCCGGCTTTTGCCGCCTTCGAGACAAGCTGAAACAACTCCGCCTCCGACTTCAGGCCGACGGACTTACAAATTTCGAGGCGGCGATTCTCAGTGGAACGCGATTCCATGTTTATAACTACCATGACAGTGCATTAGGATGCTACCAGTCAATTTCCGTCCAGGGCGCGACGAGACCCTTGCCGAGAAGTTTGACATCAACCCAATCCTTATGAGTCGGGTTGGTCGTCTTCCAATTCAGGTGTTCCTTCTGGGAGGTCTTCCAGGATTCGTCAGCGGTAACGCGGACCTTTCCGTCCGGTGTGACGATGTCGATGGTAAGCAGGATTCCCGCTGCACCATAGCCGTTGTTGGCTTCTATGGCGACAAAGTTCTTCCCCTTCTTGAATAGATCGGCCACGTTTTTCGCAATGGCCCCGCTGCCATAGGTGGCCCGGGCAGCGCGCTTGCCGTTGATCCAGATGCGGCAGCCATCGTCGGCAAACAGCTTCATCTCGGCAGACACCACATCCGAGGGCAGATCCACAGTCTTCACAAAATAGGTCGTGGCCGTCGTGGTTTTGGTTTTTGGATCCGCTTCTGGATACCACATCCAGGTGCCATCCGGCGGTTGCTCAGCACGAAGCAGCCCCGCCTGGCACAGGTCAATCATGTTCTGGATCTGACCGACCTGCTTGTACAGGCGGTCAATGTTGAAATCGAGTTTGGGATACTTATTGCGGCGCAACCACAGTGACGGATATTCAGCGGCAATGGAGGCCAGCTCGTCGCGCAGCGCTGAGAGCGATGTCATGATTTGCGACTGGTCGGCTGCTGTAAGCGCGCCAGAAGGCTTGTCGCCAAGCTGCCGCGCCACCTGGTCCAGAGTTTGCTGGCGTCGCGCCATATACTGCAATCGGCGGGCCGCGTGGTCCAGCGAATCAAGATGGGCGGCGTCGAGCTTCACGACCCCACGGCTTGCCTTGATCTTGTCGCGGACCTCCGTCATGGTCTTTTCAAGCTTTGCCATGGTGGTAAGCTGGTCTTGGATAAAGGGCTTGAGGCGCAGCGTGCGATGGAAAAGTTGACCATAGGAGTTGAACCCCTGCGGCACGCTCCACCCCAGTTCCTTCTCGACGGAGGCAAGCTCCGCCGAGCCAGCAGGAATACCGTACCGTACAGCCACATAGCGGTTTAGAAAGTTGCCGGGGTCATCCGAGGAAGTTTCCCATTCAACGGCCGCGGAATACGCAAAACCCACGAGGTTGTTTTCTCGTAGGTTCTCCGCGCCGTTATCCCCCCAGGATGACATGATGGAGCCAAGAACCTCTTCGCGGCGGGCTACGTCGGTAAATTTGGCCGCATTACCAAACCCGAGGCGATAGTTTGGATAGAAGCTATCCCAGCTCCACAACCCCGGGCTCGTAAGGACCGACCCGTAACCTGCGTCCTTCAGCTTTTTGACACTCGGATAATCATCGGTCACCTGGTAATGCCAGTCCACAATAATCATGTCCTTGGGCATTGACTTCAGGCTGTCCGGGTGGTGCAGCAGCATGTCGCTATACAACATGGTACGCCGCTTCAGGGCCTTGGCCACGTAGTCGTGAATCTCCGTAAAGAAATCCGCGTGGACCCGCCCGATGCCAACCTTCTTGACCCTTGCCTTGCTGACTCCCTGCCCCACGTCCCACGATTCATCGCCCCCGATATGGAAGTAGGGCGAAGGCGTGGCGGCTGCCATTTCTGCAACCAGTTTCAGTATGAACTTCACAGCTTCCGGGTTGGTCGGAGCAAAGGACCAAAGCGGCTGGCTGTTGTCCTGAATCTCGGCGTACTTGCGATTTTCGGGGAGGCTGAGAAGGCGGTCCTGGTGGCCAAGGGTTTCAAACACCGGAGTCAGTGTGATATGGTTGAGTTCGGCCTCCTTGAGAATTTCCGCCATTTCCGCCTTGGTCACTGCTCCACGGTCTGCACCGATTTGCGGGTCGGTATCAAAGCGGAACATATCCTCGATATAGGGCTGATACATGTTTTTCTTGTAAAAAGCAAGACGACGCACCGTTTCCTTGAAGTCCTCCAACGTGGAAACCTGGCCACGGCTGATGTCGTCTGAAACGCCGCGGATTTCGAGGGCCGGATAATCGCGAACCTTCAGGCCGGGAACCTGGCCACCCTGCGATGTTCGCAGAAGCTGGCGCAGGGTCTGAACACCGTAGAAACGCCCGGTACTTGTGGAAGCCTCGATGGTGATGCGCTCAGGCTGAACCGTGAGCCTGTATCCCTGCTCGTTAAAAAGCTTGGGCTGTTTGGGATCGGCGGCCACAGCGGAAAGAACAATCTCGCGAGACGCGGCGCTCTCCCCCGTTTTGATGGCAAGCGGCTCGCCAAGGACGAATTTTGTTTCCTCCTGGAGCAGGCCGGCACTGTGGCCATCCGCCTTGTCGGTGGTCGCAACGCGAATGGCCCAATCCTTGGCAATCGTTGCTGGTGCGCCAGCGTCCTCGATTTCGCGCGGCATGGGCACCAACAAGAGGCTGGCGGTGGATACACCGGCTGCGCAGGTGGCGGCCGCGACGATAGTGAGAAGGCATGTAAAGGCGAGTTTCTTCGCAATGGCGGGCAAGGCAGTTCTCCCTGGGATTAGTATCGAGACGATGTGGGAGCTTGTTATGAGCGGGAAATGGGTGATTGCAAGTGGTACTGGCTGCGCTAAAGTGCGCCGCCCGCAGGCATAATCACGACTTCCTCCGTGAGCACAGAGGCGGGCTGACTTGCCACATCGGCCACAACTTTTGCCACGTCTGCCGATGCGATCATTTTTGCCCGATCCCAGTTTCCAGAGACCGTATCCCAGAATGGCGAATCCGTAGCCCCGGGAAGAACCGCCGATACCCGGATCTTCTTGGGCCGTAGTTCCTCGCGCAGTGCCCTCGACAACCCAATCAGTCCCGCCTTGCTTGCCGAATAGGCGGCGAAATTCGAAAATCCCCGCGCGCCAGCCACCGAAGCTATATTGATGATGAATCCGCTGCCGTTCTGTTCGAAATGTGGCAAAGCCTCGCGCGAACAGAGGAAGGCACCCTTGAGGTTCGTGTCGAGGGTGGTGTCCCAAATTTCCTCGGTGGTTTCGGCAAGCGAGAGAAACTGGCCAACGCCTGCATTATTGACAAGGATGTCGAGACCCTCAAAGGCAACGGTCGCGGTTTCGAAAAGATGCCTCACGTCCGCCGTATTCGTAACATCGCAAACCACCGGAATGGCTTCCCCCCCGGATGCCTCAATACCCCGGCAGACCGCTTCCAACTGAGGCAGAGAGCGGGAAGAGACCACTACCCGAGCCCCTCGGCTGGCGAATTCCTCCGCGATGGCGCGCCCGATGCCGCGACCAGCGCCGGTTACAATGGCAGTCATTCCCTCCATGGCTGGATCACCACCCAGTACTGCCAATGGTCAACTCCGCCTCGAGGCGGACATTTGCCGCAACTGTGATTGTCATGCTGATTCCTACCACCACACGGGCGGCAAAATCAGTGGGAGGTTTCGGAGAGTGCGGGTTCTTTCACCTTGCCGGCGAGGTGCAGGGCAATGTCAAAAATCAGATAGTCTATGCGCAGCAGGTAGTTCAGCACATCGAGATGAACACTGCTCGACTCCAGCGAGTTCATCTTGTCACCACGCAGTCGTTGCAGGTGCCGCAGGTGCAGGCGCCGCCCCTCATCCTGGATGGTCTGGAAACCAGTAATTACCGGGTCAACAAGCTTGGGATCGCTTGTGGCAAGGGCGATGACCATCTGGCTCAGGCGCTCGCTGACCTTCTGGTGCAGGTACTTTAGGTCAGCCTTCCCCTCGTCCGAAAATTCATAGTCGTGCACAATCATCTTCTGCGCGTTGGGAATGAGGTTCTTGTCGAATATGTCCCCGATGGCCTCCAGGTCGCTGACGATGAACAGCAGTTCCGTCGCCTTCTCGATGGACTCGGCGTCGCTTCCGGCCTTCTGGGTCAGGTGCGTCAGGAATCGGGTGATCTCGCGGTTCAGGTAGTCCACCTTGTTATCGCGCTGACGCACGAATTCCAGGGCCATCTTGTCCTTGGCGAGCAACCCCGTCAGGATCTCCTTCATCATTTCCTCGATGAACCGCCCCATTCGGGAAATTTCGCGTAATGCAGACCCCAATGCCACGGGTGGCGTATCGAGAATTTGGAGATCAAGGTACTTGGCGCGAATCTCGCCGTTCACCTGCTCGGGTTCCTCGGGTATGAATCGCCTCAGCAGGTTTTCGATGGGGGTTACAAGGAATAGAGCCACAGCGGCCGTGCTCGCGATGTAAATGATGTAGGTGTTGGCGATGCTGCGCGCCATCAGGTCGCCGCTGCTAATGTGGGAGTGCCCCGGAAGGCTCGCTGTAATACTGCCGCCGACATGGGCAAGCACTCCAATAAGCGGCAGAAACAGGACAGCCCCGCAAATCTTGTAAAGCAGGTGGCCCCAGGCGAGGCGCTTTGCCTCCGGTGGAGCGCCGATCATGCCAGTCAGCGCCGGAAAGCAAATGCCAATACTGGCTCCAAAGAAAAAGGGAACGGCTTCAGGCAACGTAATCAGGTCCTGGCGCCCAAGGGCCAGCACCACACCCATGGTGGCTCCGCTGCTCTGGGCCAGCGCCGTGAATATCGCGCTCAGTAGGACCGTCCACACCGGGTAGTCGCGAAGCGCACTGATGGCGTCGCGGAAGAAGGGAAAGCTTTTCAGGGTAAGAACCTGGTCTGTCATGATGCGCATACCAAGGAAGACCATGCCAAAACCAAAGAGCGACAGCCCCACGGCCTTGATGCGGGGGCGTTTCCCAAACAGAAAGGTAAAGCATCCAAACGCAATGGCGGGTAGCGCATACTTGGAAAGATCGAACGAAATCAGGTAAACCGTGAAGGTCCCACCGACGGCCGCACCCAGGACAACACCGAAAGCCTTGGAAAATGACAGAAGCCGGGCACGCAGGAAGGACATCAGGATGAGTGTCGTCGCGCCGCTGCTTTGCGTGAAGAAGGTGATCCCTATCCCTGCGAGGAAGCCAAGGAAGCGATTGCGCGTAATGTCGGCCAGCGCCGTCCGCATACGATTGCCGGTATACTCAATCAGGCCGTCGGATGCCAATTTGAGGCCATAGAGGAATATCGCCAGACCGCCGCCGAGATAGAGAATCAGGAAAGTTGGCCAGTTCGGCTCCTGGGCCAGTACATCGAAGCGGGTGATGACTGTCTGGAGGCCGTCGTTCGCCCCGCGAAACATCAGCACCTGGTATTTGCCCGGTTTATCGCCTATGTGCAGGTCAAAACGCAGTTCCCCGACCTCATTCGTGCGAAGCTGCGGCGGATGGACAAACATATGGTCCGAAACGTTATCCGGTTCGGAGACAATGAGGGGCACCACCGGCAGATCACGGGCGGGTTTGCCGTCGGGGCTTGTAATGCGCAGGGTTACCGGCAGGGTGGTGCTAATCGTTGCATTGCGGGTCGATTCCTGCCAACTGTGGGGGTCAGACTGCCGAAGAAATTCGAGCTGAAACTGGGGTTTGACCGGCTGGGACGGCGAGGTTTGCGTGGCGGCGGCAGTGGGTTGATTCGCGGCAGACTCAGTGGTCGATTGGTTGTCAGCGGCCACAAGGCTGCCGGCGCGCCAAATCAGCGCCACCAGTGCGACCACCACCAAGACCCTCCACAGGGCCGGGCGTCCCGCGCGACCGCGGCTGCCCTCTTCTCCACTCAACTTGTTGATCTTAAGTCCCTTTCCGCCAGAAACAAACAGATACAATTAGGTCAGCCGAATCGAATCGTCAACGACCATTTTCAAGTGACAAGAATGTGACAAGGATGCGTGCAGGGACCGAAAAGCGGTCACCCGGGTGGGCGCACCACCATTTTGAACTGAAGCCGGCTGGCCAGGATGCTTGCTTCGCGAAAGATCCGCCGACGCATGGCCCGGGCCCCCACAGCCGTAAATGAGTTATCCTGCATCGCACCCATGACCAGCAACTCGAATGCCGTGGATGTCAGCCAGTCCACATCGCCCGAGTAACCGCAAATGGC
>JAIBAT010000068.1 GCA_019695055.1 Candidatus Sumerlaeaceae bacterium
GCATTCGATCTCCTCAGCAGGACGAGCATTGGCGGCGTTAACGGTTTGGAATCAAACGCCTGATTCTTTTGACATTACACGGCCAAACGAGTTGCAAAACACCTTAACTTAGTGCCATTCGGGACAGGCCCTTCATTTGTTTGAAAACATGTCATCAGTAAGATCTCCATTCTCCAACTGCTTCGGCTTTCGACCACTTTTCTGTGGCTGAAGAATACGATTGAGTTCGTCTTCGAGCCTTTCGACAAACGAAGCAGAGCCGCAAGGGCGGCCTGTCATCGTCCTACGGCGGATACGCTCGACCAGCTCAGCGGTGAGGCCAGAGTGGAGCCACGACACCCAGCCGGCAGCTGTCACCTGACCGGGAAAAGGGCAATCGCACCAATCAAGGCCTCCATAGCCTGCATTCGGGGCTTGGGTCAGTCCACAGTGCTTGGCCGCGCTGGACCAGACATAGGTTTCGGCCGCGGCCACCATACCAGCGCGCACAGGGTTCAGCTCGACGTAGCGCACAGCTGTCCACAGGTGCTCTTCGTCCAGTGGGGTGGAGAAGAAACGGTTCGCCCATACGTGCCCGCTGAAGCCGTGCTGGTGGTTAAACCATTGCGCGTACTTGCCCTGGGCGTTGCCGAGCGCTCGAGCGATGGAGTTTTTGTGCTCCGGCCAGGCAATCAGGTGAATGTGGTTGCTCATCAGGCACCAAGCCCATATGTGGAGCCCGTGAGCACGGCAGTAGCGCTCCAGTAGTGCAAGATACGCCTCGCGGTCCGTGTCGCAAAGAAAGATTCGTGCGCGACGGTTACCACGGTGGGTGATGTGATAGGGTGTCTGTGCAACAGCAACCCGCGCCAGTCGAGCCATGAAGCGTACAATACGGTTCGGAGAACCGAGCATGCAACGTTTTTAAGGGGCATGTCCCCTTCTTCACCACACAACCGGCGCCCCTATGAAGCCAAATATCTTCTCCCATTCGAAGCTCCATTGTGTTTCTCTGATAGTGTTGGAATGGGCTCACAATGCCCTCAAGGTAGTCCCACCCCCTACAACACCATTCCAACAGCCCTAACGGCATGTTCCACGGACACAATCCCAATGGCCGCAAGGGTGGAGCCAATGCATGGAATGCGACATTCGTGACCTGTCCCAAATGTTCGGCCTGCCCGGCCGATTTGAAATTGAGGAGAAAGCGGCAAAGTGGCACGGATTCGGAATCGTCCCCGTAGGCGACGCCTTCCTCGCCTGGGGCTGGAGTACCAAGCGCGGCCCCGCCCCCCTGGGCCTGACATCCACCCCCGACTCCCGCTGGCAATTCCACGCCATAACTGCGGCCGTCGTTGCCCTCCTATTGGCCCAGTACATTCTGCTCACTCGCAGAACCCTGCGCAAATTACGCCAGACCTACCTTACCAATCCCCAATCGCCCGCGGAAGCAATCCAGTAAAGCAGTTAATGGCTAAAATAAGATGAAACGGTGGACCCCACCGTGTCTTTTACGAAAATGGAAGTGAATCACTTGGCTTTCTGGTCAAATACGCGGTTGGGATTTTGCCTTGCATAAGCAACCCAATACCTGTAAATTCCGCGCTCTCCGATCAAATTAGTCGCATTGATGGTTAGCTCATTAATACGCTTCATTGCACCGACACGTTCCATGACTTCGTAGTAGTCTTCCGAACCCTCAATTTCCTCCAAATGCGGTTGCACCAACTGGTACGCTTCGCGAAATATCACTGCAATCTCAGGCAGGCCTAGCTCAACCAGGCCAAGCTCCGTTTCCTCAACATGGCTGGGATGCCCGAAATTGAGAAAGTGCCAACCGATATCATCCATCGTAAGACTGATATCAAGGTGATGGGTGGCGGCCATCGCGCGAAGTCCCGGTGGCAGAGCACGTATCTCCTCCGCCAGTTTGCCATCCCATCCATAGGGGTTCGCTTTGAGACGCGTACTGAGAATCTTGCATATGCGCGAAAGCAATTCATCGTCCGCGTCCGAAGGCCCAAGCTTTTCCTCGCCCATGCACCCAATCCTGCTAAATAGTCAAACTGTGGAAAATAACAATCCCAATGCACCCAACGCTCATCACCCGCACAATTTTGCCCAATTCGATTTCACCAAATTCACTTTATGGGTCCAGAAGGGGTCCTAAGCGTCTGTAAGGGAATAGGCAAACCCTATTCCCCTGTGCTATACCAATCCTCAAGTTAATCAAGTTGGCATCCCCTGATGGGACGCCACCTTCGCTCTGGCCACGATTTAATGAAAGAAATAAAAATCATTTAATCGTGCCTTGTTCTTTGAAATCACTGAACTTAAAAAATTACCCGCAAAAAAGTTCTCGTGGCCGAAAACCTTTGACACCCAAAACGGAGGCGGCACCGCGGTTGCTCGTGAAGTCGCAATCGAAACCCCTTCAGGCCTGTAAGCGCTTTTCGCACGTCAGTTCGTAATTTCCGGGCGAAAATGCCTTTCAACCCAAACATCACCAGCGATCCACGGCTCCAAATTACACAAATAATTTCTCCGAAAAATCGCTACGCAAACCCAACAGAATCAGAGCGAAAGGAACGCGAAATTCCCCTGACACTTTAGTCAGATTTAAAGCAGCAGAAAGGGGGAGATTTTACCGGGCGTACCTCTCACACCGATTCAACATACCCTGCAGCCAACGCTATTCCTTGCGCCCCGGGGGCCTGTTCTTGATTTATCGCAGAGACTGCTCCCTTACTTCGGCTTGGCATCCTCTTTCAGTCGCAGGAACTTAAACCCAAGGAACACCGCCTTCCCGTCCCTCAGCCGCTTGGGGTTCTTCTTCAGGTTCTCCTCTACGTAACCCATGATTGGCTGCTCCTTGACCGTGGGCGGCGTGGAATGGATGAACATGACCTTTCCGTCCTTGTCGTGTCCGATCAGGCCCACATGCCCCACCCACACGCCCTCTCCCTGGCCGCGCACGACGTTTACAAAGTCCCCATCCTTGAGCTTGTCGAGAACGCTGGGGACGGCATCCGCCGGGATGTATTCATCATGCAGCACCTCCGGCTTGAAGTCCTGCCCGATTCCGAACTTTGCAAAGAACGCGGCCCGGTCAATCTTCTCAGTGTACTTCGTCACCGTCGTCGCGCCCAGGTCTTTGGTCACGTCCTGCACCAGCCATGAGTTGTTCTTGTCCCAGTCCGCCTCGGTGTAGTGGTTGCGGGTCGTCATGCCGATCTCGCCGTTCTTGTAGCGGATCTTCTGGAGTGTGGCAAAGAACTGCTTCCAGTCGCTGCTCAGTGCCATTGCGTAGTTGTGCTCGGCGAAGACCACGCAGTCGCTGCACCCCAGGATGTAAAGAGGCTGGTCGTCGTAAATCTCATTGGGGAACTCGCCCAGCAAATAAATCTTGTACGGCTGCCCGATATTGCGCCGCGCAAAGTGGACGACGCGGTCGCGGATGTTCGGGTATTCCTTTTGCGCGTAGGCGAGGTAGACGTCCACTTCCTTGGGTGTCATCTTGTAGGTCGGCTTGTTCTTGATCCGCTCGATGAAGGCGGCCCGCTGCTCTTCCGTCAGGCGCGGGTTCGGCATCGTTTCCAGGTACCAGGCCCGCCACTTCTCCGGCAGGCGGTCCCAGGGCATTTCATGCAAATAGGAAAGGAGTTTCCAATGCGCCCCGTCCTCCTCCAGCTTCTTCCGGTCGGAGGAAAAAAGAGTGTTCAGGTCCTTGCGAACCCGCTTCTCCATGGACTGGGTGGTTTCGTCCTTCTTCGGCTTCACCTTCCAAGCCTTTATGGCGGTGGGCAGGTCCACCACGCCCTGTGCGCTGGCCTTTGCGGCGGCATTGGCAGTGGGAGCGGTCATGCAAAGCGCGGCAGCGGCGATCACCGTGCCGATTCGAAGTCCCCTAAACATGGAAAGAATCCTTCCGGATGATGGATTGAAAACAGTGGCATCCCGCAACCCGCCGAACGCATAGTCAATGCCGACTGGTGTAGGGGTTTCGAACGTTTTCGCAGGTAAAAATGACGGGGGAAATCCCACCCGTCACGCATCGATAACTTCAAGCAGGAGCAAACATGGCGTCGTATCTGGTCACAGGCGGTTGCGGGTTTTTGGGTTCCAACATCACCGAGCATCTCGTCCAGAAGGGCGAGAAGGTGCGCGTGCTGGATAATCTACTGACAGGCCACCGCGCCAACCTCGACGGTTTCGCCGACAAGGTGGAGTTCGTTCAGGGCGACCTCCTCGACTTCCCAACCGTCGAGAAAGCGGTCACTGGTGTGGATTACATCCTGCATCAGGCGGCTCTCCCCAGCGTCCAGCGCAGCGTCGAGGATCCGCGCCTCTCCAATCGCATCAACGTGGAAGGCACCGTGAACCTCCTCGAAGCCGCCCGCGCCGCAGGTGTAAAGCGGGTCGTCTACGCCGCATCCTCCAGTGCCTACGGCGACCAGCCTGCGTCCGTTAAGACGGAGGATCTGCTCCCCCTCCCCAAATCGCCCTACGCCGTTTCCAAGCTTACCTGTGAGTATTACCTGCAATCCTTCTCGGATTGCTTCGGTCTCGAAACCGTTTCCTTGCGCTATTTTAACGTCTTCGGCCCGCGCCAGGACCCGAATTCCCACTACAGCGCCGTCATCCCCATTTTTATCACCAAAGTCCTGCGCGGTGAAAGCCCCACCATATACGGCGACGGTTTGCAGTCCCGGGATTTTACTTACGTGGAAAACAATGTGCGGGCCAATGTACTTGCCGCCACGGCCCCATCCTCGGCGTCCGGCAAGGTCATGAATGTCGCTTGCGGCACTTCTTTCTCCCTGCTGGACCTGCTCGCCGAGATAAACGGCATTCTCGGTACAAACATCAAACCGAAGTTCGCAGAAGCTCGCAAAGGCGACGTGAAGCACAGCCTCGCAGATATTTCGCGGGCGAAGGAACTCATCGGCTACGAAGTCTCCGTGGATTTCCGCGAAGGACTCCGCCGTACCATTGATTGGTACAAGGCGCGGATTTAGGGCTGGGGCACCGGAGTCGGGGCCGGGGCGGGCGGCTCCACAATAAAGTCGCTAAGTGGTTTGGATAACAATTCCGCCTCCCTCCGCTTCAGGTCCGCGAGGATCTGCGACTCATGGTGAAATATGAGCGCCATGTTGACGAGGAAGGACACGCAAAAGATCCCCGCAATGACCAGGCCAGCTTTCAGGAATCTCCCAAGCCCGTGGCCCGCCCGCGCCAAATGGTAAAGCGGGTAGCCGACAAACCAGGCAAACAATAAGATGACGAACCAGATCGGTGCCTGAAAGTCAAAGCGCGTTCGCGGTTCCTTCAGGAGGCCCATCTTGAGTTTCCGCGCTTCACCCGCAGCTACCAGTCCGGTGAACAACGAGTTCAGGAAAAGAACCACCATCAACTTCAACATGGGATGCTCAAGGGCACTCACGCGGAAGATCCAGACCCAAAGGACGATCGTTGCCGCAGCCGGCACTACAACCAAGGCCGTCCCCCGTGTATCCTGCGCCGCGGAGGACGACGCTCCGTCATCGGGAATCGGTGTTTCGACAACCGAAGCCTCGGCACCAGAGACAAAAGTGCCGCAGAAAGTGCACTTGCTTGCCCTTGGAAGAATCGTTCCTCCGCATAGCGGGCACGTGCGCTTTTCGCCGCCACCGCCCGTTTGCGTGCCACCAATCGGCGACGCGCCTTTTTCGATCTGGCGGAGGGTTCTCTTGTCCTGTTCGCTCATCAGTCGTTTTGGGATTGCGATTTCATAGTCACGAGGAACACAAACCCACAAACCGCACAGGGCATGATTTCAAGAAATAACGCATGGGCCACGCACAGGATGCAGGCTGCCTATTCCTGGAGCGGAACGTTCCAGTAGGCGTTATCGAGGAATTTCTGCCACAGCGAATTCTCGTTCGGCCGTACCTGGAAGTGGGAACACTCCAACCAGTGCGGCTTTCGGGGTTGTGTTGGCAACTTCAGGCCGATTTCACCCGGCATGCGGTCGCCTTTCTTCATATTGCAGCGCATACAGGCCAGCACGACGTTATCCCATGTCGACTTCCCACCGCGCGAACGCGGGATGACGTGGTCGATGGTCAACTCGTCCTTCGGAGGAATCACGCCGCAATACTGGCAGGTGTAATTGTCGCGCGTGTAGATATTGCGGCGCGAAAACTTGACCTGGCGCGGCGGAAACTTGCTGAACCGCGTCAGCATGATGACCTCTGGCACGGCAATCTGGAAACTTGGCGTGGCAATCTTTCGCAGCGAGTCGGAGACCTGCGACAGGTCGCGCCAGCTTTCAAAGTTGTGAGTAGAGTAGTCATCCGTGACCACTTTCGCGTGGTCTCCGAAGACAAGGATAAGCGCCCGCCGCACGTTCGTCACGTGAACCGCGGCCCAATGGCGGTTCAAAACCAGAACACTTTGATTCAGCATACTCTGCATCATCTTTGTTCCGCAACTTTCACAGGTTGCCAGCTTTAGCGGCCCGGTCACTGACCGGGTTGATACGGTGTATGAAGCTCGCAAACCCTTTATTCAAGAGGGTTTGTGTCTCAGGACGTTGAATTTATGCTGTCAGGTTCTGCTAAATCTGCTTAACGAAAGTCTCCCAAAGGACAGTCTATGACATCGGATCCGGCAAAAACGGACGTCGTACTGGAATGCGAAGCGAAACCGTTTTTGCGCGAGGCGCCCCAGCCGCGTTCGCTGAATCCCTTGCTTGTTTTGGGCGGGCTGTTCTTCGGGCTCATCATCCTCGTCAAGATGGGCTTTGGACTGGTGGGTTTGCTGGCCTCCATCCTGAAGAATCCGAAACTTCTCATTGCAGCGGCTGTTGGCGGGGCTCTGATTTATTACTACCGCCGTTCCAGACGAAAAGCAGTCGCAGCAGCAAAGTAAATCAGATCTGACGTGGCGAAGCGCTTACCTTTCGCACCGACGCCAGCCGCTGATTCAAGGCCGAGTAGCGCGGCTCCGCGCTGACATTGTCCACCGCCATTCGAACCGCTTTCTGCTGGCCCACCAGGCAGACCAATTTTCGGCCACGCGTAATGCCAGTGTAAAGTAGATTCCTTTGCAGCATCACATAATGGGAAGTATGGATGGGCATAACAACAGCGCGATACTCGCTCCCCTGGGATTTATGGACCGTTATGGCGTAGGCCAGTTCCAGCTCGTCCATGTCATTGAAATCGTAAGTCACGATTCGCCCGTCGAAGTTCACCTTTACCAGGTGATCCTCGCGGTCGATGGAGGCGATGGTGCCAATATCGCCGTTAAAGACATCGCGGTCGTAGTTGTTCTCCACCTGCATGACTTTGTCACCCACACGATAGGAATTGCCCGCGGCTTCCAGCACTGCGCCGGACGGATTCAGTAGTTGCTGTATTTCCTTGTTCAGATTCTGCGCGCCAAACGGCCCCCGGTGCATGGGCGTGATGACTTGGATGTCCGTGGCTGGATCGAATCCATACTTGGCCGGAATTCGCGCATGAACCAGATCCTTGATGGACTGAAGCACCTGGTTGGCATCGTCCGCAGTGAGAAAGTAGAAGTCGTGCTTCCCGGTGTCATCAGGTTTGGATAGAACAGGCTGGAGCCCTTGGTTAATGCGGTGGGCATTGGTAATGATCTCCGATTGCTGGGCCTGACGGAAGACCTCGTTCAACCGGACAACAGGAATGGCACGGCTTTCTATGAGGTCCCGAAGGAAGTTTCCCGGACCCACCGACGGCAACTGGTCAATGTCCCCCACGAAAATAACAGAGCTTGTCGGCGCAATGGCCCGCAGGAGCGATTGTGCAAGGCCGATATCAATCATCGAGGCTTCATCAATGATGATGAAATCGCCGCGAAGCGGATTTTGGGGATTGCGGGAATAACGACCGTCCTGGGCAGAGAACTGAAGGAGACGATGAATTGTGGACGCAGGCGTGTGGGTGAGTTCCTGCATGCGCTTCGCAGCGCGGCCAGTAGGCGCTGCAAGTAAAGTAGTAATACCGTGCTTTGTAAGAATACGCAGAATGGCCTTAATGATGGTGGTCTTCCCGGTGCCAGGCCCACCCGTAATTACCAACACTCCCCCGCCAAGGGCATCGGATATGGCCTGGCGTTGATTGGCGGCGAGTTTGAAGTGGTACTGACCTTCAAAGATCTCCAGTTCCTTCGCTGGGTCCATTTTCGGGAAAAGCTTGCCGGTGTTCATGAGTTGGAACAGCAGGGAGCAAACGCCAGTCTCCTGTCCGTGAATCTGCCGAAGATAAACCGCCTTGGTGCCATCGGGCAGGATTTCGAGAACTACGTGGTTTTCCACCTTGAGAGCATTGATTCCCGCAACAATGAGTTCGGATGAGACCTGAAGGTCCTTAGAGGCCTTTTCGATCAAGGCATCCGCCGGAAAAAAGCAGTGTCCATCGAGCGCAAAGTTTTGCAACAGGTAGAAGACGCCCGCTTTGCAACGCTCAATGGACTCCATGGGGATCCCGAGCTTCATCGCGATCTGATCGGCGGATTTGAAACCAATGCCCCGGATATCAAGGGCAAGTTGATAGGGGTTCTGCTTCATGACCTCGATGGCCTTCTCGCCATAAGTTTTGAAGATACGTCCGGCAAAACCAGGCGGAATGGAATGAAGCTGGAGGAACAGGAAAATCTCGCGAAGTGCGCGGTGTTCGTTCCATCCGCGGATGATTCGGTCAGCCCTCTTGGGGCCAATGCCTTCCACCTCGCCAAGTCGGCCCGGCTCTGCGTCAATGACCTCGAATATTTCCGTCCCGAACTTTGCGACAAGACGCTTCGCATAGGTCTTGCCGATACCCTTGATACGACCGCTGGCCAGGTATTTCTCTATGGCAACCGCCGTGGATGGCATTACCTGTTCAAAGGACACAACGCGAAACTGCTGTCCGTATCGCTTATCAGAGATAAACTCACCATCGGCCTTGATCTGGTCGCCGGGATGAAGGTTTGCAAGATTCCCGACGATGGTCAGTTCGCGCGATGAACCAGCCAACTGAATCGCCGCAACGGTATAGAGATTGTCAGGATTCGTAAAGACAATTCTCTCTACGGTACCCTCGACACGCTGGGAAGGGGGAATTTGCTTGTCCGGAAGTTCCACGGCCTTGCTCAGCGGCGCCCCATCTTCTTCTTTCTCTCCTCGGCCGCCTTCTTCTCCTCCTTGGCGCGCTGGACGTCTTGAAAGACGTCCTTACCCATAAGCCATGCCTTATAGATAGCAAAGGCCCCTACGCAGGCCAGAAACAGCCAAAGCAAGTTCCGACCCGTGGATTTCGTTGAATCCATCTCGGCAGAATAAGGGGCAAATAGTTTGAGATAGCCGTTCAAAACAACAGCCTGGGACGTCCCACTTCCACGGGCCTTCATGTAGCACAACCGCGCCCGGTCAAACTTTGATTCATTTTCCAGCAGCATACCAAGCACCAGCCATGCCTCGCCGTACTTGGGAAATTGCCGTAGGAGTTCAATCAAACCCTGTTGCAGGTTGTCCGGCGGCGTGTAATCCTTAAATTTGAGGGGCGGCGCAGTACGCGGAAGCCACTGGGGGGTCAGTTCATCCAGCCAAAGGTGTTTCTCTCCGGATTTGTTGTCCGCACGAAGCTTCCTCAGAAACTCGAGCTTCTTGAGATGAAGCTCTTCAGCCCCACTGCGTACATCCTTGCGCAGCATCGCGGCTTTCGCAATCATGGTCGTGGCGTCATCGTAACGACCAACCAACTCGCAGTAGGTGCCATAGTTGCAGAGCGTCGGGAATCGGTTGGGGTCGCGCTGCAGCAGTGACACCCACATCGCTTCCGCCTGACGAAGTTTCCCGGTTCGGTATGTTACATAGGCGAGATGATCCTGGAAATCGAGATCATCCTTCTTGGAATCTGCTGTTGCCTCAAGCGATGCCAGCTCCTCATGGAAGAAATGGGGATCCCGCTTCTTCTGCTCTTCGTCGTAAGTTCCGTCGAAAATCAGCTTAAGGTCGGATTGCTTCGCGTCGCTGACCTTGAAATCATAGGGTGTGTAGAAACACGCTTTTACCTCCCCCGGTCGAACGGCGTCGCATACTCCCAGTACGGCAATTAGCAGTAAGGGAACAAGGTGATTAATACGAGTTTGCATAAACATGATGGGGAACCATAGGCTAAACTAAATGCTCAATGTCAAAACCAACACGCGCGTTCAATTTGCGTGGTGTGCTCTTTATAATTCATGAAATACAGCCCCATCATTTCCGAGCATTTCAATTCTCCACGAAATGTGGGAGAATTGGAAAATGCCCAAATCGTGGTTCATGCCACGAATCCAGTCTGTATGGATATGCTGAAGTTATACCTTCGAATCGAATCGAACGTCGTTGCAGAAGCCACATTTCTCGCACAAGGTTGCATACCCACCATTGCCGCAGGCTCAATATTGACCAAAGTTCTGATTGGAAAACACCGCGAGTTTATTGAGGAACTGACCATTTCCAGAATCGAAGAGCTCCTCGGAGGTCTTCCCCACGCAAAGAAGCATGCCGCTTACCTTGTGGGGGAGGTTCTCGAACTGGCTGCCGAGAAATGGCGCGGACTGGAAACAGCCAAGATACCGGAGACTCCGAATTCAGGACAGCAGCGACTTCACGGTGGCCGTTAGCTGGTCTGCTCGATACGGTTTTTGGATGAAGGCCTCCGGGTGGATGTCCTTTAATTTTCCTGTGACGTCTTGTTCAGCGTAACCACTGGACAGCAGGATCGGCAAACGGGAATTCCTTCCCTTAAGCTCACGAAATACCTCCTCGCCTGACATTCCAGGCATTGTCATGTCCAGCAGAACAAGCCGAAAATCCTCCGGGGTCTTATCATAGATATCCAACCCTTCACGCCCGTCCCTGGCAACCGTGACTTCAAACCCCTTTGATTTCAGGATGCGTGTTGCCACGTTACGCACCGTTTCGTCATCGTCCACCACAAGGATTCTTCCGCTACCCTTCCAGGTAACTTGCCGTTCCTGTGCCCTTGGTGTTTCCGGCCCATCCTTCCCACTGGCGCAAGGAAACAAAACCCGGAACTTCGCCCCTCGGCCCGGTTCGCTTTCCACGGTAATTCCCCCGCGATGTCCGCGAATGATTCCAAGAGTGGCGGCGAGGCCCAGTCCGCGTCCGGCAAATTTCGTTGTGTAGAATGGATCAAAAATCCTGGCCACCGTGGCCTTGTCCATTCCGCAACCCGTATCGGCTACTTCGACAAATACATAGTCCCCTTCCGAAAGCCCCTCGCTCGCCAGGGCGACTTCCACGTCGCTTTTGGAGGCATGAAGGCTGCCGGTTCTGATGGTAATGACTCCCCCAAGGTCGCCAAGCGCATCAGATGCGTTTGTAATGAGATTCATCACGACCTGCCGAATCTGCGTGGCATCGGCATCTATCGGCGGCAAATCCGATCCAAACTCAAGCCTCAGGGCGGCATTCTTGCTGATGGCAAATTCCAGAAGCTGAACCATCTCCCGGACCAACTGGGAAAGATTTAGCGGCTGTACCACAAACTTTCCACGGCCTGAGTAGGCCAGCATCTGGCGCGTCAACTCTGAGGCGCGAATAGCCGTCGTTTCAATGGCATCAAGAAGCGGACGTACCGGTGAATCGGCCGGTAGATCCATCAGTGCCAATCCTGCGTTGCCAAGTATCCCAACCAGAAGATTATTAAAGTCGTGGGCAATGCCGCCTGTTAGGACCCCAAGGCTCTCCAGCTTCTGAGCCTGCTGGACTTTCACCTCGAGTTTATTTTGCCGTTCAACTGCCCTGATTCGATCGGTAATCTCCCGGACAATAATTGTGGCTTCGTCCGTACCTGACCGTACGATTCGGCCTTCAAAGTGCCTCCGTCCATCCTCTGACGGCAGGGAGTATTCGTGATACTGCACCTTTCCGGCATCTATTGCCTTGTGAATGAGCTGCATGGATTCTGCGGCGATGTCGGGTGGAAACATATCAGCGATAGTCTTTCCAAGAAACACCCTGGGGGGAGCGTAAAGATCGAGTGAGGAGGATTTATAATCCAGGAATATGCCATCGCGGCTGACCCGAAACATCAAATCGGGCAGCGCATCAAGGAGTGCTCGAAGCCGTGACTCACTTTGCCGAAGTTCCTGTTCCGCGTAGGCGCGGCGAATGGCAGGGGCTACCACGTCACCCACTCGAAGCAATTGGGCGGTATCCTGTTCGGAGTACCGATTAGGGGTATAGGACTGAAATGATATGACACCCACAATTTCCCGGCCACTTCGAACCGGACCAAACATAAGGCTGGCCGAGGGGCGGGAAACATCACCAATCCGATTCATCGGCTTGTCGCCCTCCTCCACGGGACGGTTTATGAGAACCGTTTGCCCATCCATGACGGGACGAGCCGGCTCCGAAAGCATTAGCCTGAAATCAGGCTTGTAGAAGCTCTTCCGTTTTCCATCGATAGTGTCATAGTTGGAAATGATCGCCATTTCCTCATGCCCTGGCTCCTTAATGGCCACGAAGTGGGCATCCCAATGGAACAAGCTTGCGGTTTCATCCGCCACAGC
>JAIBAT010000070.1 GCA_019695055.1 Candidatus Sumerlaeaceae bacterium
AAACCCCCTCAAGTCCGGCCCCAAATTCCTGCGTCTGGATTTCCTTCGAGTAGGTCTTGCTGACGGTGGAAATTGCGTCCGCAAAAAGGAGGCCACCCTTCATTAGATTGAGTTTGCCGTAGAATTCCATGCCTGCAAGCCCCAGAAGTTCTGGCGCGATATCAATCTGGGCCGCATCGGGCAGATCAAACAGCCCCTGATACGCCAGGTTGTGAATTGTGTAGAGGACCTTAATCTGGCTCAGCCACTCGTCGGCCACCATATCCGGCTGGGTGCGCAGGTAGACGGGAATTAGCGCCGTCTGCCAATCATTGCACTGAATGACATCCGGTGTCCAATCGAGACCCTTGAGCAACCAGATCACGGCCTTGCAGAAAAATGCGAAACGCAGGGCATTGTCTGGGTAGTCGCGTCCCTCTTCCTGATAAAGGCCATCCCGCTCAAAAAACTGCCCGCTCTGGATAAAATAGACGGGCACTTTCGTTCCACCAAAGTGGGTGCGCTGAACATGTGCCGTATAGGTATCGTCGCCCAGACGGACAAAGATGTCGCCAAGGATGGGCACAAGGTGGTGCTTTGCATCGTCCACCGCGGCATACTTCGGCATCACGACACGCACATCGTGGCCCAGCGCTGCCAATTCCACGGGAAGTGTGCCCGCGACATCCGCCAGACCACCGGTTTTCGCAAAGGGCACAACTTCAGACGATACGACAAGAATCTTCAAATCAGGGTCTCCTCAGAATCGGGCCTACAGCAAATGTGGCACGGACGCCCCCGTCCGTGCCACCATGGTTTGCAATCTCAACCGATCCGGCAGTTCCTGCTGCCGAATCTGGACTAATCCTCTTCCTCCGCGTCCGGCTTGGCAGCGGACACAATCTTTTCCTGGATTTCACCGGGTACACGCTCATAATGGTGATAGGCCATTTCAAAGGTCCCACGCCCTTGAGTAAAGGACCGCAATTGCTTGGAATATTCGAACATTTCAGCCAGCGGCACCAAGGCCTCGATCACCTGCTTGTGGCCTTCGGCGTTCATGCCAAGAATGCGCCCGCGTTTGGAGTTCAGGTCGCCCATGACATCGCCCATGTACTGCTCAGGAACAGTGACCTTGACCTTATAAATCGGTTCCAAAATGATCGGGCCGGCCAGCTTGGCGATATTCTTGAAACCCTTCGACGCCGCGACCTGGAATGCCATGTCGCTGGAATCCACCGTATGGTAGCTGCCGTCGTAGCAAGACACTTTTATGTCCACCGCACGGTTTCCGGCAATGATTCCCCGCTCCATGGCCTGAACCAGACCCTTTTCCACCGAGGGCTGGAACTTTGTGGGTATGACACCGCCTACGATCTCCCATTCGAACTGGAATCCGCTTCCCTCGGGCAGTGGTTCGAGGCGCAGCCAGCAATCGCCGTACTGCCCGCGACCACCGGACTGTTTCTTGTGCTTTCCCTGTCCCTCGGCCTTGCGGGTGATTGTCTCGCGATAGGGCACCCGCGGCACATGGAGTTCGATTTCCACCTTGCTCTGATTCTTGAGCCGTGCCGCCGCCACATCGAGGTGCATATCTCCCATGCCGCACAGGATGGTTTGGCGGATGGCTGCGTCGCGATACAGATGCAGGGTCGGATCCTGCTCGATAAGACGGTGCATCGCGATGCTGATCTTCTCTTCGTCTTCCTTTGTCTTTGCCTGAACCGCCATCTGTACCGTATGTGGCGGCATCGGCGTCGGGTCGATGACAACGCCGTGCTTTGGGTCGCACAGCGTATCATTGGTGTGGGTTTGGTTCAGTTTTGCCAAAACCCCGATGTCCCCTGCCATGACACGGTTTACGCTCTCCTGCTTTTTCCCGCGCACCGTCATCAGGTGGTTTACCTTTTCCTCGGCTCCGCGATGGGTATTCAGCAGGACGGTTTCATTGGCAACGCAGCCTTGGAGGACTTTAAAGAACGTCAGGTGACCCGCGAACGGGTCACTGATGGTCTTGAAAACAAAGGCCGCCGTCGGTGCCTTCTCATCCCAGGACAATGGAACTTCCGTGTCACCCTTTAGCGACTTGGCCACAAAATCCGGCCGGTCTGTGGGCGGTGGGAAGCACTCAGTAATGAAATCGAGCAACCCTACGCACCCCGGGCCTACCACTGCGCTCGACGCCATGACCGGGCAAAGCCTGTTGGCAACGAGGTCCTCCTCCAAACCCTTGAGGATTTCGCTGTCGGTCAGTGGCTGCCCATCCAGGAACTTCATAGTCAGTTCATCGTCGCCCTCTGCGGCGGCTTCGATAAGTGCGGCTCGAAGTTCCTTGGACTGGTCCTTGAGGTTCTCGGGAATCTCACCATAGGTAATTCTTCCGCCATCGCCCTTTGACATCTTCAACTTGAGCAGGTTGACACAGCCTTCAAAGCTTGCGGCTTCTCCCACCGGAAAATTCGCCTGTACAAGCCGGCAGCCGAATACGTTCTGAATCTGTTCCAGGGTGTTCTCAAAGGACGCGCGATCGCGGTCCAGCTTGTTTATCAGGAAGATGCGCGGCAACTTGAACTCGTCCGCAAACTCCCAGGCCAATTCAGTTCCGGGCTCCACGCCGGAAATGGCATCCACTACGATCACGACAGCATCGGCGACCCGCATGGAATTGCGAATCTCCCCGATAAAGTCCCGCGAGCCTGGTGTATCCAAGAAATTAATCTTCACCCCGCGATGCTCCACGGGAATCAACGACGTGTTGATGGAAATCCCCCGCCGCGCCTCTTCAGGATCATAATCCGATACGGTGTTTCCGTCCTCGGTGCGCCCAAGACGATCCGTCAGCTTCTCGTTGAACAGGATGGTCTCAATGACCGAGGTCTTGCCAGCGCCCGAATGCCCCGCAAGCGCCACATTCCTAATCTGACCTGGTGCGTATTCTTTCACGCTCTATCTCCTTAGTAATCGCCCTCCCCCGAAAGAGCCCGCTCCGGCCGTCAGAATGCCTGCCGGCCTGTTGTCATCCCTCGCGCTCCTTCATCAGGGGCTGAATAACCTTCTTGGAACCACCCGTGCCGGCCGCAGCCTTGCGACGTTCGCGCTCATGCAGGTCGAAAAGAATCGGCGCAGCCACGAAACTCGAGGAGTACGTTCCCTTGATGATACCGATCAGCAGCACAAGGGCGAAGTCATATAGTCCCGCACCGCCGACAACAAGCATCGTGACAAGCACAATAACCACCGTGCTCACAGTCATTACGGTTCGATTCAGTGACTCGCATATACTGCGGTTGACCAGTTCCTTGAACGGCAGGGCCGGGTGCAGTTTCACATTTTCGCGTACACGGTCAAAAATGATGATCGTGTCGTTTACCGAGTACCCAAGGATCACAAGAAGCGCAGACACCACATCCAGCGTGACCTCGCCAGCATGATGAAAATGGCCCAGCATGTTAAAGATTCCATAGGTGATGATAAGGTCATGGAAAAGGGCCACCACAGCCGCAAACCCGTAAAGAAACTCAAACCGAAACCACATGTAAACCATGATGCCGAGCGAGGCAATGACTGTGGCAAGCACTGCATAGAACGTAAACTCCTGCCCCACCTCATTCCCCACTGCATCGCTGCCGATGACCTCAAACTTTCCGGCACCAAGGTTTTTCTCCAGGCGGCTTACCACTTCCTGCTGCGTCTTGGTGATTTGGTCCTTTGAACTGTCCGCGAATTTCGTGCGGATCAGAAACTGTTCCTTGCCGGCCACTTTCTGAACGCGCCAGTCGGTATAGTTTCCCTGCACCTTCTGTGTGTCGACAGCTTCGGTGACCTTGACCGTCGACAGCAGGCCGCCGGTAAAATCAACGCCCCAGTTGGAACCGGGAAACGGCTTGAACGGCAGGATCCACAAGAGGCAGGCCGTAAATAGCACCAGGGAGAACACATACGAAAATCTCCGCATGTTGATGAAATTGATCATCACCCCCGGCTTGAACCACTGCAGCTTGCCAACGTTAAACTTCTGCGACACGCCAAACCAGAAATCGATGAGCGCGTGCGTCACGAAGAGACCTGTAAACAGGTTCGCAATCATGCCCACATTCAATGCCAGCGCAAAACCCTTCACGCTGCCGGCTCCGAACTGGAGCAACACCAGTCCCGAGATCAACGTAGTAAGGTTCGCGTCGAAAATGACGCCGAACGCGCGGTTAAACCCGAGGGAAATGGCGCTCTTAAGGCTCTTGCCGTTTCTTAGTTCCTCGCGGATGCGCTCGTAAATCAGCACGTTGGCGTCCACGGCCATACCTACGGTCAACAGGATGCCACCAATACCCGAGAGTGTGAGCGTCGCGTTCGCCAGTTTCATGAACGCGAGAATAATAAGCGTGTTGATAATCACGGCCAACACAGCGATGAAGCCGGCCATGCCATAATAGCCGATAATGTAAACCCCAACAATGGCGCTTCCCAGTGCCAAGGCGTGGACGCTGGAGCGGATGGAATCCGCACCAAGGGTGGCTTCCACCGAGCGCTTCTCCATAACCTCCATATCGGCGGGCAGGGCGCCAGCCTTCAGCACGAGACTGAGTTCGCGCCCTTCTTCCTGCGTAAAGCTGCCATGAATGAAGCAGTGGCCGCCCGAAATAACGGAATCCACATTGGGCGCCGAGTAGACCACATTATCCAGCAGGATGGCCAGCGGCCGATCTTTATACTGGGTGGTAATTTCCTCAAACTTCTTCGCGCCATCCGGCTTGAATTCCAAGTGCACCTGAATCGGAGCCTCAAACGCCGCAGGGTTTACCGTCATCCAGGAATCCCCCAGCATCGAACCGTCCATCTCGATCTTGGATCGCACAAGAACATAGCGATCCGGGGTTTTCTGCCCGGTGACACGGTCAACCTTGCCATCTTTCATGACGCGGACTTCATAACCCGGAGGAATGCGCTTCCCCTCCAGAACCTTACCAGTCTTGATATCGATGTAGCTCGCGCTGTCCTCGGAATAGACAGGCTTGCCGTCCCCAGGCCGTTCGCGCGGCTGATCGGTTGTCTTGACGCCGCGGAACTCCAGTTTCGCGGGCTTAATCACGGTTTTCACCACTGCGTCCGGATTCTTCTCGCCCGGTATCTGCACACGAATGCGGGAAGTTCCCTGTTTAGCCACTGACGGCTGGGTAACACCCAGTTTGTCCACACGTTCACGGATAACCTTCAGCGCGCTGTCCACCGTTTCCGTAACGTCTTGCGACAGGAGCTGCTTGTCTGGTTCGATGGTCAGCGCCGCCCCGGCCTTCAGGTCCTCCGACCGGTAATTCGCAAACTGCCGCTTGCGCGTCGTCAGGATGTTGTCCGCACTGCGGAGCTGCTCCGGTTTGTTCACCGTAATGGCGATCTGGTCCGTGGTGGTGGTGACCTCAACGGTCGCGTCGATGCTCGGGCTTTCCTGCTTGAAAGCCTTGCGCAGTTCTTCCGCAAGGGTCTCCAGCTTTGTCGCGCGAGTCTTTGCCTCGTCTATGCCCAGCAAAACGTCCACACCGCCTTGCAGGTCAAGGCCCAGCGGAACGCTTTGCTTGCGCAACTCGTCGAGCTTCGCCACTTCCTCCGGCGTAGCCTTGGATAGATCCGAGACCGAAGCGAAGTAGGTCAGGGTGGGAAAAATGAGATAGAGGCAAATCGCCGTGACTCCAAGGACTACGGCAAGCCGCCATTTGACGTCTGGTTTCATAACACTCCGTTTGTTTTCGCCGGGATATCACTGACCCCAGGCGCCCTTCAGTTTGCTGATCTGCTTCAATCCAAAACTCTTGCCCGCCACGCACAGTTTTCCCCCCGTCATGGCAGCATGAAAACTGCCGTCTAGATCCGGGAAAATCCGCGAACTGGCGGAATTGCCGCTACATCAACTGGACTTCGTTAATGACGAGACTTAAATCGCAATTCAAAAAACTCGCCGCACGGCGACTCATCGTCATGCGCGACATGAAAATCTCGAAATACTCGATAACCTGGCTGATGGACGTGTCAATTTTGAGCTTGAGCGTAATGAGGTGCTTATCGCCGTCAATCACCATTTCTGAGGACTCGGCGGCATAATTGACCCGGTCGTGGATGTCGAAATTGATCAGCTTCGGATTGCGAACCCGCGACCGGAGCACATCCGATTTGTCGGCAATAATGAGCGCAGCTCCAGGGTTGGAAACCGGCTCGCCCGTCCCCTCGTCGTGATTGGCGATGGCCCCCGCAACTATGGCAATTTCATACATCGGCATGTTCATGCGGGTCAGAATCGGAATGCACATCAGGGCGCTGGACTGCGCATGATCTGTCCGGTGAATCACGTTTCCGATGTCATGCAGGTAACCGGCAATGCCCGCCAGTTCCGATTCACGTTGGGGTAACCCCAAATCTTTCAGTATTTTAATGGCCCGGTTAGCCACGCGCGTCACATGGCTGATCCCGTGGTCGGTGTAGCCGATGGTGCTCAAATAGCGGTCCGCCATGTCGATGAGCTGGCGCACCTCCGGATTCGTGCGCACCTGCTCCACCGTAACCCGGTTCGGATCCAGCGCTTCCTCAGCCTTCTTGAGTTCAGGTACTGACAATGCTTAACTTAGCCTCTCTTCTTGTTTCCGGACAATGCCTACGAACTGGCTTTGTCCCCCCCTGTTTCACCCGTATCCTTGGTAATCACCGTTTGAATGGCGGCGCGGTCGAAATCAATTTTGCAATTCTTGTCAACCTGAACGGCCACCGTATTATTCGTCGTATCCACAGCCACCACAGTGCCGTGGGCCCCACCAATGGTCACGACCTTGTCGCCCTTCTTGATCGAATCGCGAATCTGTTGCTGGCGGTTTTGCTCGCGCTTTTGCGGCCGCAGAATCAGCAGGTAAAACACCGCGAAAATGCTGCCAAACATGAGAACCAACTGCAATATCTGCTGCTGGGGTGCGCCCCCCTGGGTGCTACCACCACCTTGGGCTGCCAACACCAGTGAACCAAGCCAATCCATCAGGTTAAAAATGCCTTTCCTTGGGGTCTCAAAAGGACCGCCAAGCTCGAAAACAACAATCTGCGAGTCAATCCATTTCAATTGCCTGCCGGAAAAGCCATCTTATGCAGATCGGCGCAGTTTAAGATTGGCAGTTTTGGTAAGGATGGCGGTAACGTCATGTCTCTCCCATGGCTACCCTTTCCAAACGCTACGCCGACAATGCCGATGGCGAATTCTATGTGGATTCGACCTGCATCGACTGCGACACCTGCCGACAGGTGGCACCTCGATCCTTCATTGCCGCCGATGGCCATTCCCTCGTCTCGGCCCAGCCCAAGAACGAAACCGAGCACCGGGAAGCCATGCGGGCCGTGCTCTGCTGCCCGACAGCCTCCATTGGAATGGTTGGAGGAAACGCCAAAGCCGCCTTGGACGATTTTCCTCTTCTTCTTGAGGACGGCGTCCACTACTGCGGCTTTAACTCCAAGACATCCTTCGGCGGAAACAGCTACTTCGTCCACCACCCCGGCGGCAACTGGCTCATTGATTCCCCCCGATGGATGCCCGTGTTGGTCCGCAAATTCGAAGAGGCCGGCGGCATTTCCCGCATCTTCCTTACTCACCGAGACGACGTTGCCGACGCCGATAAGTACGCCGCCCATTTCGGCGCCCAACGCATCATCCACCGCGACGAACTCGACTCGCAGCCAGGCGCCGAGCACGTTCTCGACGGCACGGCACCCATCCAACTTGCCCCTGAATTCCTCGTCATCCCCACACCCGGCCATACCAGCGGGCATTGCGTCCTGCTTTACCGAGACAAATTCCTCTTCACCGGAGACCACTTCTGGTGGAGCCGAAACAAGAAAGCCCTTTCCGCGTCCCGCGATTACTGCTGGGATTCCTGGCAGCGCCAGATCCCCTCCATTGAATTGCTAACCCATTACAATTTCGAGTGGGTCCTCCCAGGCCACGGAGAGCGGAAGCACCTTCCGGTTCAGAAGATGCGGAAGGAGATGGAGAAACTGGCGACAGCGGTGAAGCAATCAAACTACGGAAAATAGCCGCGCAGTTCTCAGTCCCGGATCGTCACATTGCCTATGAAGAAGTTTCAACCATCGGAGTATGGTTAGCCATATGAAGACAACCGTACATATTCCCGACGCTCTTTTCAATGAAGCAAGACGTGTTGCTCAGAACGAAGGAACAACTTTGAAAGCTCTGGTCGAGGAGGGTCTTCGTGAAACGATCGCACGGCGCGGACGAAGGGGAACTTTCCGGCTTAGGGATGCAAGCTTCAAGGGACAGGGGTTGCATCCCGAATTCGAAGGGGCCTCATGGGATAAAATTCGCGATGCAGCATACGAGAAGCACGGCGCTTGATCGCGGTTGATACGAATCTCCTGGTCTACGCGCATCGCCAGGATTCTCCCTGGCACCCCTCGGCATCCCTGTGCATTGCCAGCCTCGCGGAAAGCCGTACCACTTGGGCCATCCCATGGCCATGCATCCATGAGTTTCTGGCCATCGTAACGCACCCACGAATCTACAACCCGGCAACATCACTCGATTTGGCCATTGACCAGGTAAATGCCTGGCTTGAATCGCCGACAGTGACAATGATCGCTGAGGAAGTGGGATACTGGGACCAACTTCCAGAGTTGCTGAAAGCAGGCCGGATTTTAGGACCCAAAGTTCATGATGCACGAATTGCAGCAATTTGCCTGCAACATGGCGTCCGCGAATTATGGTCTGCGGACAGGGATTTCAGCAGGTTCCCTGCCATTACTGTTAGAAACCCCCTGGTTGCCCCCATTTAAGCCAATTGCGGCCCCTTGCCCTCCGCCCCAGAGAATCAGGTTGATTCAACCAACCTGAAGTGGTCAACAAACCGGGTTGGAAGCGCCTGCCGTGGCATATAATGCCGCCGGTGAGGCGCAACAAGGGTAATGCTGAAAGGTTTTTCATGTTTCGATCTGTAAGGGTGTCAGGGGTACTGGCGGTTATTGCGACCATTGCTGTTTTCTGTTCCTCGGCTTTTGCCCAACCATTGAATCAGCTCCAGCTTCCCGCCCGCCCGTCCGGCGCCATGACGGGGACCCAGTTCAAGGACTACGTCCTCAACATGTCCCGCGACAATCGCGAGATTGCAATCTACCGCGAAGTCACCAAGGGCAACGTCCCGGATTTCATTCGCACCCTGAAGCCCGTCACCATTACTGCCAGTGGTCACACAGCAACATTCTACGTCGTGCCCGAGTACATGTCGATCGGTAGTGACGCCGACTACTTTCGCATGCCCATGACCCCAATTCTTGCCCAGTGGGTGGCCGACTTTGCCAAGTGCTCCCTTCCAACCCGAAAAATGGTGGATAATATTTATCCCGCTGCAACGTGTAAGCTCGCCCCCTCACCCATCGCCCCAAGCGCTGCCATGATTACCGTCCCCGTCTTCTGGGATCATAACGTCACTGTCCAGGGCCAGCGGGATGGCAATGCAGCCGTCCTCGGATCCCTTGTCGGGGGAGACAAGAAGGACGTCGTCATCAGCCCCCAGCTTGTCACCTACCTCGACTTTGGCCGCGTGGCCATCTATGGCTGGCACCAGTTGAACGGCGTCCCCATCCAGCCACTCTACTTTGGCCACGAGAGCACCTACGCGGACTATAGCCACGGCATACGTCTCGTGAACCGCCGCATGACCTATGATGGAAACACTGTCAACATTGACGACCTGCTTACCAATACCGCCGCGGCCTCCATCCTCAACGACGAGGCCAGCAACTTCACCACTTCCGCCCCACCCCGCTACATCGTTCCCGCCCCGCCCGGCGTACTCCCCTTTACCGATAACTTCCCCTCCACAGGTCGTCAGGTAACTGGTTGGCTGGATCGTTTCCAGACACCCACCATTGGCGCGTTCAGCCCCACCTCACCCGGTGGCGACGGCTATGTTCTCACGGTAAAGGACCCATCCGGCGGCATCGACACGACCCGCCTCGGCGATTCCACCGACGCCGATTACTTTGTTCAGACGGATATTTACTGCGAGTACCGACCGGCCCTGGCCGCCGACGGTTTTGAGCGCGTTGGCATCTTCGCCCGCGACGACGGGAACGGTCTCTTCTGTGGCCAGAACGGCGCCGGCACCATCAAGGGCAATAACTTCTGCCTAACCTGGGACTCCAAGGATGGACGTGTCCAGTGCATCAACACCGTGAACGGCGTTCCCACAGATTTGTTGCCTTCCCAGCAGTTCCAGGCCTCCAGCGGCTGGCGCCGCATGCGCATCGAGGCCATCGGCTCCCAGATCACCTTCAAGCTCGACGGCACCACACTGTTATCCGTCAGCAACTCGTCCCATCCCACTGGTCAGTTCGGCATCGGATTCCAGGAACAATTCACCACCAATTCCAACCTGAAGGGTACGCGTGCCGACAATTTCTCGGCCGCACGTCTGAGTGGCGCTGCCGTCAAGGACTGGGCACTGTACTAGACGCCAGTCAGCGCTTTCTAATACACAGTTCCCCGCATCGCCGCGAGGCGCTCCATGATCTCCTCGCAGTTCGCCGGGCGTTGTTCCTTGTCCTTGGCAAGGCACTGCCCCACCAACTCGCTGAGTTCCGGCAACACTTCCGGCACCGCTTCAATCAGCACCGGCGGTTCCTTGTGGATATGCTGCCCTAGGATGTTCTCACCTGAGAACGGGGGCTTGCCCACCACCATCTCATACATGACCGCGCCAAACGCATAAATGTCGGTGCGGAGATCCACACCCTTTGCCATGATCTGCTCGGGAGCCATGTAGGCCGGCGTTCCCACGATGCAACCCTCGCGAGTGACCGGCAAATCATCGCCAAGGCGTGCCAGGCCAAAGTCCACAACCTTGATCTCATCATTGGCCGATGCCACCATGACGTTTTCCGGCTTGATGTCGCGATGCACGATTCCACTCTTGTGCGCCACGCTCAGCCCTTCCGCCATCTGCTGGCCGTAGCGGATCGCCTCGGGAATTGTGATCTTGGGCCCTTCGCGCAGCCTCTGCCGCAGCGCGCCACCCTCCACATACTCCATCGTGATGTAGCACTCGTTTGGCTCCGTCACGATATCAAAAATGGCCACAATGTGCTGGTTCATGAGTCTTGCCGTAGCCTGTGCCTCGCGCAACAGCCGCATCTGCAACTCGGGATTGCTGGCAAGATGCGCGGGGAGCACCTTCCACGCCACATTTCGGTTCAGCTTCGTATCGAGCGCCAGGTAGACCACGCCCATGCCGCCCTGGCCCAGTTTCTTGATGATCTTATAGCGGTCCTGTTGCTCCGCCGCCCCGATCATCTTCGTTTCGCCGCCGCCAAGATCCATTTCCCGCTGGGTCTTCATCTGGCTAATGTTCGCCAGTTGCGACTTGTGCATCACCGCCGACATCTCCTGCGAAGTCTCAAGCCGTGTCAGGGTATCCTTGTAATAGTAATCAATGGCCAATACCTTGGCAAAGATATCCTTCGCCTCGTTGAAATTCCCTGTCTGCTCATGCGTCGAGCCCAGGCAGTAATAAATGTCAATGTTGTCCTTGTTGGGCTTCTTGTTATCGCCCAGCGCTTCATTGAAGCGGTCAATGGCCACGTCATAAAGCTGCTTCTTCCGGAAGCACTCCCCCAGTGCCTTCAGTGCCGACCGACGGAAGGATTCCTCGTCTGTGAGCTGCTGGAGCATCCGGATCGCATCGTCCAGCTTGTCCGATTCGTAATAGAGCATCCCCAGCTCAAAGATGATCTCCTTGTCATTGGGATTGGTCTCAAGGTAGCTTACAAAATTCGTGATAGCGAGTTCGGTCTGAGTGGCCCGCTTAAACAGCAGCCCCGCATCCTTCGGCGCGCCAGCCATCTCATAGCAATCCGCCGCAAGAATAATGTTCCCCAGCTGGTCAAAAAGTTGAGCGGCCTTGATATAGTTTTTGGCCTTGGCATAACATTTGGCCGCCGCATTGACCTCATTGATCTGCTCGTAAAGCTCCGCCGCCTGGTCAAACTTCTCCACCACCTCGTAATGCCGCGCTGCGGTGATCACATCACCTGTCAGGTACACGGTTTCCGCAGCCTTGGCATAGTCGCCCATCTTCAGGTACAGGGCATAGGCCTGCTGATAATCCTGAATCTCCTGATAGAGCTGCGCCGCCTCGGCCAGCAGGCCGGCTTTCGCGTAGCTTTCCGCCGCCTTGAGCTTGCAGTCGGCGGACTCGAATATCACAAGCGCGCCACCCTCCAGACCG
>JAIBAT010000163.1 GCA_019695055.1 Candidatus Sumerlaeaceae bacterium
CCCACACCCACACCCACACCTACACCCACACCTACACCTACACCTACACCTACCCCTACACCTACACCTACACCGACACCGACACCGACACCTACGCCAACTCCAACACCGACACCTACGCCAACGCCGGGGCCGAACATTGTGCTCAACGGTGGTTTTGAAGGCGGCTTTACAAGTGGGGTGGGGAATAGCTGGACGAAGTGGGCCGTCGCTGGCTCCAACACGATCACGTATGGGCAGGCATCTGTAAACAAGTACGAGGGTAGCTACTCGCAATACTTTGCCCGTGCTGACACGGCCACGTTCGATGGTGGCGTGTACCAGCGGATTGCCGTGAACCCGGGCACTCAGTACCAAGTCGTGGCTCAGATGAAGCGCCAGTCGGTCCTTTCGGGAACCACGATGCAATTTGGTTACGATCTAACCGGCGGTACTTCGGGTGCGGCGGCGAGCGTAAGTTATACTGATATAACAGGCTCCGTGGACAACGTCTGGGCGGGATACAGCGCGACTGTGACTGCGACCGGTGGTTTTATCACTCTCTTTGCGCGCGGGGGCCATACGGGTTCCGCAGGCGGCACGAATTCCTATTTCTATCTCGATGCGGTGTCGCTGAATTCGACGAACTGATGGTATAGGGTTAGCATGAGACTGATCAGGGGCTTCACGCTGATTGAACTGCTGGTGGTCGTGGCGATCATCTCGATTCTCGCGGCCATGGCGGTGCCCAATTTCCTGGAGGCGCAGATTCGGGCGAAGGTGTCGCGTGCGCGAAGCGATATGCGCACGCTGGCCACGGGGCTGGAGGCGTATTGCGTGGACAACAACGCCTACCCCATGTGCAACAACGAGATGCTGTCGGGCTGGCGCCCGGGGAGCGACTCGGGAAATGATAACCGTTATCTGGAGCGGCTATCGACTCCGATCAGCTACATCACCTCGCCACTTCAGCGCGATCCATTTGAACCCTGGGGGCGCTATAACAATTTTTCGTCGTCGAACCCGCAGGGCGATTACACGGATCAATTGGGTGATCCGGATCGTGTGCGCATTTTGGACTATAAGTACGGCGCGATCAAGAGCGATGCGGGTAATGGCGGCGGATTTGCGAACGTGGCGCCGGAAAAACCTGTGGCGTGGCTGGTCTATTCAGCTGGACCGGACAAGGCGTATTCCGGCACTTCCACGCTTATGACGTCCTATGATCCTGAGGTCGTGAGCGCACATTTCTATGACCCCACAAACGGGACTGTGTCGTATGGCGATGTGTGGCGGGGTGGCGGACGGCTCCAGCCCGGCATCAACGCCTGGGGCGCGGTGTTCTTCCGACAGTTGGCGTCTGCTAATTAGCTGCCTCGTCGCGCAGTTTCATCGCTGCGCGCACGGTTTGTTCCATTTGTTGCAGGAATTGGGACCGGTCCTTTTTGGTGTAGGGCGCCGGTCCGCCACCTGTTCCTTCGGGCAGGGTTCCGTCGCCGCGAAGGCGCTCCAGCAGGTCGCGCGTGGCAAGGATCTCGCCGATGTTGCCTGCGTGGAGAAAGCGCCCGCGGGTATTGACGACCAGTGCCCCATTGCGTACGCAGCGGGCGGCCAGCGGAATGTCGTCGGTCACGCAGATGTCGCCGGTGCCGATGCGCTCCGCGATCCAGTCGTCGGCGATGTCCGGGCCCTCGGCCACGGGGACGAAGGTAACGCCGGGTCGTGTCGGGTCTCGCATGGGAAGGCAGGTCACCACGAAAACCGGGAGCGAATGGCGCGCCGCCACGCGGTAGGATTCCTCCTTAACCGGGCAGGCATCGGCATCAATATACAGTTGGAGCATTTCAGCGGGGAATAGCGGCCATGGGCTATTGGGGACGCCGGCCAGCCTTCACGGAGAGCTTGGCTCCGGGCGCGAGTTTGTAATGATTCACAAAATTGCCCTGGTTGATGGCAAAGGCAAGGGAGCCACTGCTGCAGATGTAAGCGAGGGGTTTGCCTTTGTCCACTGCGCCGAAGCTCACGACAAATGGGGCCTCAACCTTGGTGCGCCCGATTTCGATTACGAACGTGTCGCCAATTTTCAGACCGGCGCTGGTGAGGTCGTCGCGGGTGATATTGGTCCAAAGGTTGCCGTAAGGTTCGTCGGTTCGCTGGAAGATGCCCTGAATCACGCCATTGGAGATCGCGGCGCCTTCGAAGCAGACGGTGACCAACTGGGCTGGATCGAATTTGTCGCCGATTGTTGCAAGATTTCCATTCGAAGAAACCAGCTTTGCAGCGGCAGGGCTGAACAGGTCGCGGCCGTCAAAAGTGCCCGGCGCCCAGTTCGGGTTGATAAGCTTGGGAGACAGGGTAACAGCTTCGGCCACACCCTGGTCCTTAATGACGCCTGAAAAGATGCCATTGTCGGGTCCAATATAGTAGTAGCCCAGGTTGGTCTTAAAACCCACAGCACGACGGGATGTGCCGACGCCGGGATCAATCACGGCCACGAATGCGGTGCCCTTGGGAAAGGATTTGGTGCCCCGCAGAATGATGGCGGCGAGCTGGATGTCGTAGGAATCCACGTTGTGGCAAAGATCCACGACCTCGATGTCGGAATTGACGGCGAGGATGGCCCCGTGGCACTGGCCCACTGCCTCGTTGGCCAGGCCAAAATCAGTCATAAGGGCAACGACGGGGCGCGACCAGCCGGTGGCGGCCGCAAGTGTGATGAGAATGGCCAGCAGGAATCGGTTCATGTTATCCTCCTTCGGAATTGGGTCTATGTTTGTCGCGTGGTGTGAACGCCGTGGGCGAGCAGAGCCCGCTGGATTTCCTCGATGTGATCCGGGCCACGGGTTTCAAGAGTCAGATCGATCGTAGTTTCGCCTGCCGCCGCATTTCCAAAGGCGCGATTGTGGCTGACCTCCATGATGTTGGCGCGCAAGTCTGCAACGACCTGAAGGATCCTGGCGAGTTGGCCGGGGTTGTCGGGCACGACGACCCGCAGGCTGACAAGGCGGCCATCCTTTGCGAGGCCCCGCACAATGATTCTGGCCAGCAGGTTGACGTCGATATTCCCGCCGCTGAGGACAATAACAACCTTTTTGCCTTCAAGGGAAACGTGGCGGTTATGAACTGCGGCAAATCCAACCGCACCTGCTCCCTCCACGACCTTCTTATCCCGCTCCAGCAGCAAGAGGATGGCGTTCGCGATTTCATCCTCATCCACGGCCACCATCTGGTCGGTATAGCGGCGCGCCAATTCCAGGCATTGCGCACCCACCCGGCGAACTGCGATACCATCGGCGATGGTACGGTCGGGCGGGACGGTTTGCGGGGCGCCGCCATCCATGGCGGCAATCATGGACTGGCAATGGGAACTTTGTACACCGATAATGCGGATGCTCGGGCGCGATTCCTTCAGGGTGAGGGCGGTGCCTGCCAACAGCCCCCCACCGCCGACGGGGATGACGACTGCGTCCATGTCCGGCAATTGCTCCAGCAGTTCGAGACCCATGGTTCCCTGACCGGCGATGATATCCGGGTCGTCAAATCCGTGGACATAGGTGAGATTCTGCTCCGCGCAGAGGCGGCGCGCATGATCAGCCGCGTCGTCAAAGGTGGCCCCCTCCATCACCACCGTGGCGCCGTGGGACTTCGTGTTCTGCATCTTGATGAGCGGTGTGTTGATGGGCATCACGACGGTGCACGGGATGGCGAGGTGGCCTGCATGGTAGGCGAGGGCTTGTCCGTGGTTTCCCGCTGAAGCGGTTATCACACCGTTGCCCCGTTCTGCGACGGGCATGGCCAGCATTTTGTTCAGGGCGCCGCGCTCCTTGAAGGAGCCGGTGGGGTGCAGGCTTTCGAGCTTGAAGAAGACGTCGCAGCCCCACGCACGGGAGAAGAATGCGGAATGGTTGATTGGCGTTGGCTTCAGCTTGCCGGCCATGCGGTCACGCGCCGCCTGGACATCGGCGAGTTGGAGTTGCCGGGTTAAGGTTTCGGAGTCTTCTGAGCCAGCCATAAACTCACATAGATGCGGACAAAGGCAGTGGATTGCAAGCGGTCTCTGCGCTAACGACAGTTCGCGAGTGCCTGACCTGCAAAGTAGGTGATGATCAGGTCGGCCCCGGCGCGCTTGATGGCGGTGAGCGACTCGTCAATGGCGCGCTGCTCGTCAAGCCAGCCGCGGGCGGCGGCGGCTTTGATCATGGCGTATTCGCCGCTGACCTGGTAAGCTGCGATGGGCGCGTTGGTTTGCTCGCGCAATCGGCGGACGATATCAAGGTAGGGCAGAGCGGGTTTCACCATGATGATGTCGGCGCCTTCCGCGAGGTCCTGGAGTGATTCGGCGATGGCTTCGCGTGCGTTGGCCGGGTCGAGCTGGTGGCTGCGACGGTCGCCAAAGGCAGGTGTGCTGTGGGCCGCGTCGCGAAAAGGACCATAGAAAGACGAGGCAAACTTGGTGCTATAACTCATGATGGGAAGGTCAGGAAAACCAGTCTCGTCGAGGGCGCGGCGGATTGCGCCGATTCGGAGGTCCATCATGTCCGACGGGGCCACCATGTCGGCGCCGGCGCGGGCGTGGGCAACGGCGGTTTTTGCCAGTAATTCCACTGTCGGGTCGTTGGCTATATGGCCATCCTTCACGATTCCGCAATGCCCATGACTGGTGTAACCGCACAAACAGATGTCGGTAATCACGCACAGGGCGGGAGCCGCCTGCTTGATGGCGGCAATGGCGCGGGCAACGATACCCTTTTCGTCATAGGCGCCGCTGCCGACCTCGTCCTTCTTTGCAGGCAAGCCAAACAGCAGGACCGCCTTGAGTCCCAAATCGGCAAGCGCGCGCGCTTCGAGCGCAATCTGGTCGACGGACAAGTGGAAAACACCCGGCATTGAGGGGATCTCCTCCCGGACTTTCGTTCCCTCGACGGCGAACATTGGGAGGATCAACTGATTGGGATGAACGCGAGTTTCCTGCACCATGTCGCGAAGAACGGGTGTCATCCTAAGCCGACGAAATCGTTTTTCCATGCTGGGTAGTACCCTGTCCTCCCCAAGTCCTTCGCGTGGGAGGGCGCGGGAAATAAAGACGGGCGGGCGCTGTGAAAGTCCTTGCAGGCCAACTATGATGTCATACGCGCGCACCGCATCCCCCTCCAAAGCCGCCTCCCCAAAGGTTAACAAGAAGGCCCAGTTTCACTTTATACATGGAGATGACGAGGCGGCAATCGAGCGCTGCAAGTCTGCCATCGTGGAGGCGCATCTCTCGCAGGAAGAGCGCGAGGAGAATTACCGAGAAATCATCCCGAGCGGTGGGGCCAACCAACTCAGGCGCGTGCTCGGGGATGTACTTTCCGAGTTGTCCACTGTTTCCTTTCTTCCGGATACCAAGCGCGTGGTGACGCTCTACACGACGCAGGATTTCTTCGAGGCCAAGGCTGCGAAATCAAAGGCCAAGGCCGCAAAGGAAGCTGATCCCTCGAAACTGACACCGAGCGACCACCTTGCAGCTTTCATTGAGAAGGAGTTGCCTAAGCTTCCGGGCATTCTGATCATCCTGGCTGTCGAAGACTATGAGAAATGGAAGCGCGTGGCTCCTGCGAACCCGGTTGTCCAGCTTGCCGGACGGCAGGGTACGCTTCAGGTGTTCCGGGAGCAGGGGCCCCAATTTGCTTTTTTCGACGCGCTATTTGCCCGGAAAACAGGTGAGGCGTTGGCGCTGTGGCGCGCGTGGATGGAGCAGACGAGCGGGGCACCCAAGCTCTATTTTGCATTGGCGGCCCAGTTGCGACTCCTCATTCAGGCAAAGACGGCGGCCAGCAATCAACTTGCCGCCCGCGGACTCAGCAAGGCCGACTTTGCGCGGGATCTCATGCCTTCGGAGGCTGACAAGAACCTGTTTTCTCTGCGTCCCGAGTGGAGACAGGAGAAGCTTACGCGAGCTGCGTCGAACTTTACGTTCCAGGAGCTTTTGGGAGCCTATGAGAAATTGGAGGAGCTTCAGAGATTTGCCATTCCGCTGCTGAGCGATCCCTTTGTCCCTGACAAGTCGGTGCTTGCAGAGTTTTGGATCATGGATTTCACCGGGCAGCGGGACTGACATGATACGCGCTGGCCGACTGGCAGGATTCTGTGTCGTAACGCTGTTTCTTGCGATACACGGCCAATCCGCACCCGCAAAGCCAACCGCCTCTCCCACCGCCCTGACCCACAGTGACGAGACACTGACCAAGTTTATCCGGTTTCGCTCGCGCCTGAAGAACTTCCAGACGAAATGGGGCAATGAAAATGGCGATTCCACGTTGGATGGATTCAGCGCGGAGCTGGGCGGTGGCAAGATTTCCGGGGCTGGCAAAATCTACTGGACCCGCCCGGAGGCGAACCAAACACTTCGCATTGACGTGTCGGGCGTTGACCTGCGCCAGCTGCTTGCGGCGCTGAACATTCAGGTGGACGGACATTTCGATACCAAAGTGTCCGGAGTACTCGATTTCCAATGGCAAGGGCTGCGTCTCAAGCAGATCAAAAGCACAGCCAGGGGAAAGGTGCGGCTCCAGGCCGCACCCGGGTATCTTACGGACATGCACATTCTTAATGGAATTGCGGGACTGTGCGGTATGACGGAGTTGCGCCGCATAGATTTCACGAATGGTATCCTGGAGGGGGAGGTACAGGCGGGGCGTTTTCAGGTGGAATTGGTTCAATTGACAGCCTCGAACATGGAGTTTGCAGGTCGCGGATGGGTGGACCTGCCAACGGAGAATATCGACATGGTTATTCAATCCAGTGTGACGCCGGAATTGGGGGAGACCTCCACCCAGCCGGAGGTGCGCGCCGCGCTGTTGCTACTGGGGCATTCTGATGCACTGCGCACCCCGCGCGGATTCATCCGGCTTCCCGTGGAGGCTCACTTCACTGGCACCCTGACGGAGCCGATTCTTAACACGAATTAAGTTGCCGCTACCGCATGAACGCCTAAACTTGATGGTAATGGAGTTGCAACCGTTCCAGTTCCCGGATAGAGCATGAAGATTACGATGAACCTCCGTTGTCGAAGCATCCTGTTGTTGGTCGCCGTCCTTGCGGGTTATTCCAACGTTTATGCGCAGCAACAGTCTGCGAGTGTCCCGCGCAAGAAATCGTCCGCAATACCGGCCCGCAAGGCCAATGAAAAGCCCGCCCCGGCAAAACCCGCGGCTGAGCAACCGTCCCCAGCCGACAAACTGGTCAATTGCGAGAAGCTCAACGAATCTCTAATTTCGGAACTCATTTTCGATGCGACCAACCGGGAGCGGCGTCGTGCCGGGTTGCCCGAGTTTCAGGCATCGGGCCAGTTGCGCCAGTCCGCCGTTGGCCATAGCGCCGACATGGCAAAGCGAAACTATTTCAGCCACCAGACGAAAGGTTTCATTCTCAATGGACCGTTCTCGGATCGAATCCAGGCGACGGGCCTGCGAGCTACAAAAATGGCCGAAAACATTGCCATGCTTTCACCCGTTGAGAAGATGCTGCTTGTGGGGGCGAGTTCCACCTGGTTTGGCGGAACCAAGGGAGGCCAGTTGGTCTCGGAGGATTGCCGTACGTACAGACAATTGGCGGACGAGGCCCTGAAGATGTGGATGAACAGCCCCGGTCACCGGCGCAACATTCTGGATGGGTCGCTTAATTCGCTCGGTGTGGGGTGTGCACTCGGCTGGCGGGACGGGATTCCCTACGTCTACATGACCCAGAATTTTGCGCGCGTTCCTTAAGGGCACTCCCAATCCGGGAAATTACCAGGGCTGGTAGTCGTTATATTGGGTCGGGCCTTCGTAATAATCGTAGTCTCGGCTTGCCTGGGTGGCACTTCGCGAAACCTGACGGCGGGGGATAAAAATGGGGGCTGTTTCGTCCCCTTGAGAATAAGAGCTGGCGGGGGGGCGGGTGCTCTTGCGGCTGGATTTTGTGGTCTTTGCCTTGGGCGCGGGATTGGCGGTAGCCGGCTGCGCTGTCTGGCGGGCGGACGTGGCGGCGGTGGGCTCTGTTTTCCTGGGGGCAGCAACCATTGAGTCAATCCGGCGGCCAATGGCCAGGATCTCTGCCACGGATTGCGAGCCGACGTCGCGGTACACGCAACGTGTCCAGTTGCTGTCGGGGGAAAGCAGGATCAGCGTGGGTGTGGCGGAAACATTGTACCGGTCAGCCAACTGAGGATAATCGGAATACTCGAGCAGCAACTTGACGGCGTTATCCAGGGCCTGTCGCGCGCGCTCACCGGCGAGGACACTCTCGAGTTTTGCGCATTCGGGGCAGCCCTCATGGGCAAAGACGACAAAAAGGGGTTTCCCGCTGCTTTTGGCGGCGTTTAGGGCGGACGACCATTCCCCATAGAAACCCTCCAGCGCCATGGCCCCGGCAGGAAATATAAGAATCAGTCCCGCCAGAACCGCCCTTGCCCAAATACCCAACTGGAAACCTCGAGACGACAAAGCATTCCTCGCACGGAGAGATTTTGCAGATTTCGTAACCATTGTCGGAGCGGAAAATTTACTTGCCGCGCACGGCGGGCTGTTGTGCAATGTTCTTGCTTTTATTATAGAACCGGACGGTCCTTTCGAACCATGACAATCGGCAAGCGCGAGCAAATCGTCGTAATCTCCATTGGCGCGCTTTTGTTCCTCGGAATTGTGCATTTTCTGATCTTTGACCCTAGGTCCAAGGCCTATGTGTCGGTCTTCAACGAGTTTAACACCGGGATGGCAACGCTCAATGGCGCCGCAATGCCGGCGTCTCCGGACCAAATTCCGAAGTTTAAGAGAGAAACGGCAAAGTTGGAAACCGAGGTTTCCAGTACCGTGGAGGAACTGAAGCTTAACGTTCCACAGTTCTACAAGATGCGCGTTGCTGGCAAGGAACAGCGGTGGGCAGAGACCTCCCGTCTACTGGCGGAACTTGTGGCACTGAAAAGCACTGTCCAGACGCCAAAGCTACGCTTTCTGGACGATATTCGCGACAATCCCACGAATCCCTACGCCTTTCAAAACGGGTGGAATTTCCCGGCAGAACTTCCCAAAATGGACAACACGGGAGCCTTGTGGGACACGGTTGTAAAACTTAGCGACCGCTGGGTCCTGATGAACTCCATTGCGAACCCTGCCGAGAAGCTATCCCAACGGGTGGCCTATAACGATTTTCTTGGCCGCATCGGTCTCAATCCCGCTGAAGTCTCCAATTTTGTAATGCCACTGCAGCTTCGCACGGGGCCGACTTACGTTTTCTTTAATGATGGTTCCCTGCTTCAAACTGCAAACTCGAATGCCAGCACGAATTTCAATAACGTCCTCAGCATCAATCGCTTCGGAGTGCTTCTGCCGGTCCTCAAGCGTCTCTGGATCTCCGACTTGATCTGGGCCAAGCGAGACCCCAGCACTCAGATCACCAAGGAACGCCTTCGCGAGATACTGGAGATATCCTTTCCGTCGGACGCCGATCACTATAACACCAACAAGCAACTCGAGTCGCTGATTGATATCATCAAGATGGCCGAACAGAACCAGATTTTAGAGTTTTCGCGGGTCAACCTGATGAAGCCTGTCAGTGTGTACAAGAAGCCGCCACCGCCGGCGGCAGGAGCTACTCCAACCCCCGCTCCGGTCGCCAAGGGCACCTTTGGCGACGACATGGATGCCATGCAGGGACGGGGCGGCATGGCAGGTATGCCAGGAATGATGGGAATGCCAGCCCAGCCGGTTGGAGAGCGCATTGGAGATGGCACCGGGGTGGAGGTGTGGTTTACTGCGCCCAACGCCAATATGGTGAAATTCCTGTTCGACGTAACCCATGCACCCAGGACCTACGCGGTGGACGACATGAACATCCGCGCGATTCCCAACGCGAATGGTGTACTCAGTACCTCCGCGACGATCGAACTGGTCACCAAGCTCGACAGTCTTTAGAATCGGCGGATTTTTGTGACCCCAGGCAGTAACCGGTGCATAATGTATCCAGCCACATCCCCAAATTGCCAATGGCGGTGTCCAATAATGAGGAAAGAGCCCGTCAGGCGGTTAAATTCCCTTGAGATAGGTCCCCTACGTTGATTACGACTTCAGCCATGGATTTGGAGATTTATCAGTCACGGGGAGACATCTTCTTTCTCATTCGCGGCCGGATAGTACTGGAGGAATGCGAGCGGCTGAAGGCGGCCTGCCTTCCGCTCATCACCAAGGGCCTCGATCAGGTCATTGTTGACCTTTCCAATGTAGAGTTCATTGATAGTGCCGGTCTCGGTGTGCTGGTCGGGTTTAAGATGGCGGCCAGCAAGAACAAATCGCAAATCGTTTTGCTCCAACCCTCGAAATCTGTTTCCGACATCCTCTATATTTCGAAATTGGACGGTATTTTCGACATCATGACAGGTGCCGAAGCCGACATGCTCAAGACACAGATTGCGCAGCCCGCCAATCGCGCTGGAGCGACGTCGGTTTCGCGCGGGGCACAGCCGGCAACGGCCCCCCCTGTCCGCCCCGCTTCGGTGCCTCCAGCCGCGGCCCCAGTCGAATCCCTGTCCGAAGTGGTGCCCTCCAACCCTCCTTCGGCCGCACCTGCGCGCCCGGCAGCCTCGGTGGAAACCACCCTTAAATCCGACAAGGAAATGATTGAGGACCATTGTAGGCGGGCCGTTGAGTTCATGCGCCAGGGAAACTATGACATGTCGGTCACGGAATACGAACGGGCGCTGCAGATTGACCCAGACTATCTGCCGGCATTGAACAACCTCGCCATTGTTTACGAAAAGCAGCCCTCCTGGCACGGTCAGGCCATTGACCAGTGGGAGCATGTGTTGCAATTGAGCCAGCAGCGCGGGGACCAGAAGCATATTGACCGCGCCCAGCGACATTTGGCCAACCTCCGTCGCATGTCTGCTTCCTGACCGAATCCACGGCATTCCTTCCAGCTACTTCGCCATTTGTACCGGTCAGAATTTCAAAACAAGCCTCGTGTAGGCACAGTTTGCATTGGGAAGTTCAGTTTGCCTGGAGTTGAGACAGCCGCATGGGAAAAGTGACAGGTTTTCTTGAGATTCGTCGACAAGCGACGAAGGGCCGGCCGGCTGTGGAGCGCCTGAACGACTACAAGCAGGTCTACAATGATCCTCCCCAGGAGCTGGTTCAGCAGCAGGGGGCACGCTGCATGGATTGTGGCATTCCCTTCTGCCACACGGGATGTCCATTGGGGAACATCATTCCTGACTGGAACGACCTGACTTATCGCAATCGGTGGCGCGAGGCCATTGATGTCCTGCATGCGACCAATAATTTCCCCGAGTTCACCGGCTGGGTTTGCCCGGCACCCTGCGAGGCAGCCTGCGTTCTGGGGATTAACGATGACCCCGTCACGATCAAGCAGATCGAACTTGCGATAGTTGACCACGCCTTCAAGGAGGGCTGGATCAAGCCGATGGTCCCCAAGGTGCGAACCGGCAAGAAGGTTGCGGTTGTCGGTTCAGGGCCGGCAGGGCTAGCCTGTGCTCAGCAACTAAACCGAGCCGGGCATCAGGTGACAGTTTTTGAGCGCGCTGATCGTATCGGTGGATTGCTCACCTATGGCATTCCCGACTTCAAGCTTGAGAAGTGGGTTGTAAATCGCCGGCTGAACATCCTGGCGGAGGAGGGGATCACATTCCGCACCAGCACGAATGTTGGGGTTGATGTGACGGCTGAGGAACTCCGAAAGAGTTTTGACGCGATTGTCCTTTGTGGTGGTTCCACGCGTCCGCGTGATCTCCCCGTGCCGGGGCGTGAACTCGACGGCATTCACTATGCCATGGATTTCCTGCCCCAGCAGAACCGCCGCGTGGCGGGCGATGCCCAAATTCCCGGTCGCGAGATATCGGCCAAGGGAAAGAACGTGATCATTATCGGCGGAGGCGACACGGGCAGCGACTGTTTGGGTACGTCCCTGCGCCAGGGTGCCCGATCCGTTCAGCAATTTGAACTTTTACCCAAGCCGCCAGCCCAGCGCAGCGAGGAAATGCCCTGGCCCACCTACCCGATGATCCTGCGTACCTCCAGTTCCCATGAGGAAGGGGAGAAGAGCGGCAAGCTGACGCGCGAGTGGAGCGTGAATACGAAATCCTTTTCCGGCAGGAATGGGAAGGTCGAGAAACTGCATGGGGTGCGGTTGGAGTGGACGAAACCGTCCGGTGGCGGGCGACCGCAAATGGCCGAGGTTCCCGGTTCGGAATTTGTGCTCGACGCGGATCTCGTGTTGCTGGCCATGGGGTTTGTGGGGCCGGAAACCGACGGAGTCATTTCCCAGCTTGGCACCAAGTTGGATGATCGCGGCAATTTGGCCTGCGATCGGGACTACATGTCCTCAGTTCCCGGCGTTTTTGCGGCTGGAGATGTGCGCCGCGGACAGTCGTTGGTGGTTTGGGCCATCAGCGAGGGCCGTCAAGCGGCGAGGGGCGTGGACAAGTATCTGATGGGGTCCACCAGTCTGCCGTAGCGGAATGCTCGCAGGGCTGGATCAGGCCTTTCCGGGCACAAGTTCCACAATCGTCGGGTCACCAAGATACTTGTTGTCCATTTCCCTGACAGTTCTTGCGTCCACCTCTTGGATCCGCCGCGGAAATTCCTCATCCCATCCCATCCCGAGACCCATCGTTTCAAACAACCCAAGGTAGTGGGCCTGGCGCTGATTGGTCTGATGATCGATGAGGAATTTCCCGACGACGTAATTTCTGGCTCGGTCCAGCTCGTCGTCCGGGACCAGGATGTTCCTTACTCCCGCAAACTCTGCGAGCATTCCTTCCCGCGCGATTTGGAGGTTGCCGGGACTGGTGCCAATGTAGCCGACGAGGTGACCTCCCAGCCGCCTTGGCGCGAACTGGCTGCCTGTGGCGTAGGCCAGACCCTTTTCATCGCGCAGGTGGAGGAACAGGCGGGAACTCATGCCTTCGCCCAAAACGGCATTTAACACCCGCACCCCGGCGAGATCCGGCGAGTCAAAACCGCAGGCGTGAAATCCGGCGCAAAGGAAAGCCTGTTCTGATTTTCGGGAAAGTTTAGTCACTGTTGGTGGCACGAGGACGGGAGGTGACACATTGGGGACGGCAGTCGGCGGTTCCTTTGCACGGAAATGCCGGGTCAGCAGTTCCCTGGCTTTTTCCGGGTCAAAATTCCCGGCGCAAACCACGAGGAACCTTCCGGGATCCACGAATTCCTGGTGTAGTGATACGATTTGGTCACGGGTAAACTCGCTGACCGTCTCGACAAGGCCTGAACCAGGAAAACCATAGGGATGGCCGCCGTAAAGTTCCTTCAGAAAATGTCGCATGGCATAGGAAAGCAGATCGTCGTCGGCCCGGCGAATTCCTGCGATGGTATTCTGGCGCTCCTTCTCAATTTCCTCCGGCTCGAAGGCAGGATTTTGAAAGGTGTCTGCAAGAAGTGCGAGGCCTTCCACAAAAGTGTCCGAGGTGCAAACCAGCGTTCCCTCGGAGTAATCATCGGCCGCCGAAAAGGAAATGGAGATCCCGAGGCTGTCAATTGCCTCGGCGAGATCGGCGTTACTCCGGGTCAAGGTCCCACGGAGCAGCATCTTTGCCATGAACTGAATGAGTCCCTGTTCGGCGGCCCCCTCAATGGCGGCTGGCAACGGCAGAAAACACATCATCGAGACGATGTCGTTGGCGTCTGACGGCTTGAAGACCGCTCGCATGCCGTTGGTAAGGGTCTCCACGCGAAGAAATGGGTGAGATAAGGGCGTCACGGGGGTCACGCGGCCTGCTGTCCGTCAAGGGGCTCGACCCGTACAACGTTTGGTTGGCCGAGAAGATATTTCCCAACCACTGCCGCGACATCCGACGCAGTAATATGAGCCAGGCGATCCAGATAGGTGTCCACGAAATCTGTGGATCCGGTCAGCGTGAAGTAGTAGCCATAGGTGCCAGTTTGACCGGTGTTGGTCTCCATCCCATACTGGAATGTGTTGCGAAGAATGCGCCGGGCTTTGGCCATTTCCACGTCCGTGGGAGGAGTGGCGGCCAGCTCCCCGAATACCGCCCGGATTTCCTCAAGCGCTGTATCGATGTTGCGCTGCTCCAGCGTGGCGAGGACGTAGTAAAGCCCCTCGTGGCGACTGGTCGGGTAGCCGGCGGAAATGTGGCTTACGAGCCGTTTCTCTTCCTTGAGCCGGCGATACAGTCTCGAACTTCTCCCATCCTCGAGAATGGTGGATGCAAGATCGAGGGCCAGAACTTCGGTTACCTTGTCGATGGAAGGCGCGGGATAGGTGAGGCCAAGATAGGTTTCGTTTACGTCTTTGGCCAGAGCAACTGAACCGGGATTTGCGTAGGATGGCGCACCGGGAACGGATTCCAATGGACGCAGACGGCGCTGGAATCCGGAGAAGGCCTGTCGGACTTCCTGCAGTACCTTCGTTGGCTCAATATCTCCGACAATGAGCAACACCATATTGTCGGGCGTGTAATATCGCTGGTAATAATCGTACATTGCGTCTCGAGTCAATGCGGTGACAGATTCGGTGGTTCCGAGCACCGTCAGCTTGTATGGGCCCGCCGCGTAGGAACCGGCGTACATCTCGTCGTAAAGCACGCCAACCGGGCTGTCCTCCTTGCGGTTGATTTCCTCAAGGATGACGGAACGCTCCTTCTGGAATTCACCCGCGTCGATCGACGCGTTCTGTAGCATATCCGCCATCGCATCCAGGGCCTTGGCGAAGAACGGTGAGGCAACGGTTACATAGTAATGCGTGAAATCCTTGGAGGTGCCGGCGTTCCACACGCCGCCTACACCCATAATGGCTTTGTCGAGTTCCCCAACGCCGTAGCGGGGGGTTCCCTTGAACATCATGTGCTCAAGGAAGTGGGAAATCCCGTTATTGGTTTCGGTCTCATTTGCAGAACCCGTATTGACCCATGCATCTATGGTCACAACCTTGTTTTTCACCGGTCGGACCAAAACTGTCAGACCGTTTTCCAGCGTTTCTTTCCGCAATTTCTCCAGAACCTCGTTCCTCATTGCGCTACCGGTACTGCCGGCCTACTTACCAGCCGAAAACGCAGTTGTTTCAACGCTTTAAGTAAAAAACCCGCGCATAAAATGGTCAAAAAGAACCAATTGGTAGGGCCATCTGGTGAAATCCGGCCAAGTTCGATGAAGCGGGCAAAAAAGCTCAGCTTTTTCCTGAATTTTGGGTTTTCGGGCCTGTCCGAACGGAATCTGATGTGGTGTTTCCGTTCCAGCGGATTGCATTTTGGAGCGGTTCGTTTGTGAATTTCCTTGTCGAATTATGACCCCTGTTGTTTTTGACGGATATGGGAGGATCGAGAAAATGCCTGTGAAGAAGCCCACAGCCAAAACGGCTGCCGAACCTGCGAAAAAGTCTACTGCAAGCAAGACGAAAACGAAGGCTGCGAAAGTCGTGAAGGCTGCCACGGATAAGCCTGTTAAGAAGGTTGCCGTTGCCAGGAAGACCACCACAGCCAAGGCACCGGCAAAGCCCAAGGCTGCCTCCGCCAAGGCGAAGCCTGCAACTGCGCTGGCCAAGCCGAAGGCGACCCCCAAGAAAGTTTCCTCTACAACTGCAAAAGCAAAGGCACCAGCCAAGGCGAAGCCCGCTGTCGCGAAACCCAAGGCTGCCGCGAAGACCACACGTGCCAAGACCGTAGCCACGACGAAGAAGCCTACAGCTACCCGCCCGGTAGCCCGACGTCGCACCACGGCCACCGCGCCGAAACCCCGAGTGGTTCGCCAGGCCGTTGCGGAGCGCGCACTCAAGCCTGAAGCGGAAATTGCTCCTTTGGCTCCGACCGACGTGCGCGAGCAGTTCTTCCACGAGCACCGCGCGGCGCATGTGGCCGAGTCGCAACGTGATGTTCCCGTAGAGTACGGCGACACAAAGATTGTTCTCCTCGTGCGTGACCCGGAGTGGGTTTTCGCGTATTGGGAAGTCAACGATGCCACACGGCAGGAACTCAAGATCCCCCGCGGCGGGCACGAGCGCAAGATGGTCATTCGTCTCTATAAGATTGATGGCCGCAACTGGCCAGAGGAAGCTGCCCATTATTTCTTTGATACAGAAATCGGGCCGTACTCGAACAACTGGTACCTTCGCGTGCCTGAAACCGCGGCCGATTGGTGCGCCGAGCTGGGAATGTACGATGACCAGGGCAATTACATCGTCATTGTTCGCTCGAACCGAATCAACACCCCGCGTGGCACCATGAGCGATCACGTGGATAGCGAATGGATGACTGTCGAGGAAACGTATCGCGAACTTTACGGATTGAGTGGAGGTTTTACCCTTCGCGAGAGGCGTGGCAGCGAGGAAATCCTTCGTAACCTCCAGAAGCAACTCGACCTATCAGCACGTGGCGAATCCCTTAGCAGTGGGATGATGACCAGTGGCGCGTGGGCGGGGAAAACGGAGTCTGCCGTGAAGGATTTCTGGCTGCAGGTTCACACGGAGTTGATTCTTTACGGGGCGACGGAGCCGGATGCGACGGTGACGGTGCAAGGGCGCGAAGTGAAGCTGAATCCGGATGGGACCTTCAGCCTGCGGTTTGCGTTGCCTGACGGTGAGCAAACGCTACCGGTTCATGCAACCAGCGCTAATGGGACCATGGAACGCTCCATTACCCCGGTTGTGAAGAAAAATACCCGTTAAAGGTTTCCCTAGGTTTCAAACAGGCCTGAAATCGAGGCCCATCGAGAACATTGTGTAAAATTCCACGGCGCGGGGGTGCTGAAAAACCCCGCGCTTTTTTTGTGAGGAAGGCATGGCAGCAGAAGAAGGAAAGAAGGCACCGGATTTTACCCTGTCCGCGTCAAACGGCAAACCCGTCAGGCTTTCAACGCTCAAGGGCAAGTGGGTGGTTCTTTACTTTTATCCCAAGGACGACACGCCGGGTTGTACCCGCGAGGCGTGCAGCTTCCGTGACAACTTCAAGCGCCTTGAGGCCCAGAATGCAGCGGTGTATGGAGTGAGCCCTGACGACTTGAAGGCTCACGACAAGTTCATTCACAAGTACGACCTTCCCTTTACGCTCCTTGCAGACACGGACCACACAGTGGCCGAGCTTTACGGTGTGTGGAGGGAGAAGAACATGTACGGCAAGAAGGTCATGGGAATTGAACGGTCGACCTTCCTGATCGATCCCGAAGGGAAAATCTTCAAGGCGTGGCGCAAGGTTAAGGTGGAGCACCACGTTGACGAGATTCTGGACGAGCTTCGCGCGACCAACGCATAATTCTGTCAGGAGACAGTGTGCCATAAAATAATAAGGGCTGCGGCATAACGCCGCAGCCCTTTTACTTCTTAAGGGTCTTTGAACCGCTGGTTTAGATGCCTGCTTTGCCTTCCGTCGGCTTGGCGGCAACTTCCTTGTTGGCGCCCTCGGGATTCTTGGGCATACCGGAATCCGCGCTGAAGAAGTCCATGCCCTTGTCGAGCAGGTCGCTCATCAGGCGCTTTGCAGTTTCCAGTTGGTAATCCACGAACTTCTCGTTTGGCACCTTCTTCTTAAGGTCCGGCTTCTTGGGCTCTTCGATTTCCGCATTTGGGAAGATGGTCCGGTCCACCGGGATGATTTTGCGTGGTTGAGGTCCGGTCGTAGAGTCGTCCTTCCCCTTGATGGCGTTGGTTACGATGTTGTCATCATCTCCCTGGGGATCGGGTGTCGAGGAAACTTCCTTCGTCTCTGTTGTGGCCGGTGCCGTACTCCCATTCTTTCCGTACTTTTCCCAAGTGAACTGAGATTTTGTGCTCACCACATCCTCTTCCTCGGTCTCAGGGTCACCATAGAGGCCATGCTTGAGCAACTCTTCCTGGTGGCCTTTGGGCAGCTCGACGGCGATATCAGGCGTCACGCCCACCTTGTCGATGCTTTCTCCGAGCGGCATATAGTAGCGTGCAGTGGTCAGGCGTATTGCTGCCGGGCGGTAATTACCGTTGGGGTCCTTTTCAAACGAATGGGTCAACTCTTCGATGGTCTGAACTGACCCCTTTCCAAAGGAACGCTGACCTTTAATGCCCAGCACGACGCCGCGGTTATGGTCCTTGATGGCGCCGGCGAAAATCTCCGATGCACTGGCGCTACCCTTGTTGATCAAAACGATCAGGGGGAGGTCCGTGAACTGGTCATTGGTGGCCTTATATTCGGCGTTCTGGTTGGGGATGCGCCCCTTGGTGGAGACAATCAGTTTCCCCTTGGGCAGGAACACGTTGCTCACGTCTACGGCTTCCTTCAGCAGGCCACCGCTGTTATAGCGAAGATCCACGATGATGCCCTTTGCATTCTTGGCCTTGAATTCCTCGACGGCCTTGCGCAGGTCGCGGGCGGTGTTGTCGCTGAACTTCGTAATTCGTGCGTAACCAATCTGGTTGTCCAGCATATGGGAGTAAATGCTTTCCACCTTGATGCTTTTGCGAACGAGTTCGAAGTGCAGCAGGTCGGGCTCGCCCTCACGGTAAACGGTAATCTTGACGGTCGTTCCGCTGGGCCCCGTCAGTTTTCTTACGGCATCCGGCAGGTTGATACCCTTGGTGTCTTTGCCCTCTATCTCAATGATTCGGTCCCACGGACGTAGGCCCGCCTTGGCAGCCGGGGACCCCGGAATGGGAGTGATCACAGTCAACACGCCGTCGCGAATCTGAATCTGGATTCCGACGCCGCTAAACGCGCCTTCCGTGTCCTTCTCGAGCTGGCTGTAGTTGTCGGGGTCCATATACTGCGAGTGGGGATCGAGCGTCAGGAACATGCCCTGCAGGGCCCCCTCGAACAGCTTTTTGGAGTCGGCTTCCTCGACGTAGCGCTCCTTCACTTCCTTATAAATCTCGCTGAACATTGCCGTGAATTCCCAGAACTGGTCATCCTCGGCGGACTTCATAGTGCGTGAGAAGAGACCCATCATGAAGAAAGAGGAGAGAACAAGAATCAGCGCAAAGGTGAACAGCTTACGTTCGGCAGAACCCCGGGGGGCCTTTGGAGCCATTAACGACCTCGTAAAATTATTTCCGGCTCCGTTTCGAGCCCAGTTACAGGCTGAAATGAGCCACAATCATGCCAATGCCTACAGGAGGGTGGGGCAAAAATTTGAGCCGCTGCGGTCCCGTTGGATGGATCGCCAAGTTGTGCAAATTCAGTGCTCTTTCGCGACCAACCCGAGATGGCAGTAACAAAACCATTGCCTCCCGCAAAACGTCGCCGCCAACTCATCGTCCATGATTCATTACCCCGAATTCATCAAGCCGGATCTGCTGCACCTCGGCCCACTCCGTGTGCGCTGGTATGGCGTCATGTATATTCTTGGATTTTTTGCCGGTCGCCAAATCCTGCGGCACCTTTGCAAGACGCGCTGGCTTCGGATGGCTGGGGACAAGGTGGATGACTTCCTCATAGCCCTGTTCATTGGGATGCTCGTCGGGGCCCGCCTCATCTATATGCTCGTCTATTATCGGGCGACGGAGATGGACCCCTTCATTTGGTACAAGACGCCTTTTGCTGTGTGGGAGGGGGGGCTTGCGTTCCATGGCGGTGCTCTTGGAATGTTTATCGCCATCGTTTATTTTGCCCGCCGCGAAAAGGTGCCGTACTGGAATCTTGCCGATGCATTGGTTCTGGCGGCACCAGTCGGACTTTTCCTTGGACGGATTGGTAATTTCATCAATGCTGAACTTTACGGTCGCCCCACGGATGTGCCCTGGGCCATGGCCTTTCCGATCAGGGATTTCGATGAAACGGTGATCGGATACACGGAGCCGCGGCACCCATCCCAGCTCTACGAGGCGATGACCGAAGGGCTCTTGACCCTTGCCATTCTATGGATTGCCAAGCGTTTCATCAAGAACCAAGGCGTCCTCTCAGGCTTGGGCATCTCCTGTTACGCAGTTTTCAGGTTCATCGTGGAGTTCTTCCGGGAAAAGGACGCCCAACTCGAGTATTACTTCGGATGGATGACCATGGGGCAGATACTGTGCGCCGTGATGCTTGCAGTGGGGCTTGGGATGATGGCGTTCAATGCGCGCCGTGCCGTTCCCATTGCTGGTCCGGAACCCGAGTCCCAATCAGCTACGACCTGATTCGATTGAGACACATTCCTTTGGCTTAGGGGGGCCTGCGGCACGATTTTGGCCTTTCGTGAAATAAATCGTCGGATTCGTGCAGAATCTGGCCACTTATTGCGTCTACTATTTAGGGAATGTTCAGGGAGCAAGTAATGGATACCATCAAAGCGCGCCGTGCCGGGTTTACGTTGATTGAGTTGCTGATGGTTGTGGCCATTATTTCAGTACTGGCTGCCATTGCCATACCAAACCTTCTCGCAGCCCAGATTCGTTCCAAGGTGAGCCGGGCCCGTTCTGATATGCGTTCGCTGGTCACGGCCCTCGAAAGCTATGCTGTGGATCAGAACCAGTATCCGCCCACTTTGCAGTTGTTTGGCGGACGCCCTGCGCCGGAGGTGTTTACCACACCCGTGGCCTACATTACTTCCATTCCCTTCGACCCGTTCAAGCCCACTGAAGACGAGGTGCTGCGGCGGTACGAGTACCACAACGTGAAGCAAATGGTCGCGCTGAACACCCCCGGATGGCCGCCCAATGATATTAACCGATACGGGGACTGGCGTTTCGCGTCGTTTGGTCCCATGAAGGTTTACGGCCCCTGGATGCCTTACGACCCCACCAACGGCACCGTGTCCGAAGGCAATGTTATCCGTACCCAGAAAAGCTCGGATGGCTCCATTCCGTTTACTTATTGGGACCCCGCAAATCCCAACTACTGACGGTTGAATTGGCTGCATGAACTTGCCGTGGCCGCGGCCCGCAATTCTTACCGGACATTTTCCTTGAGAAACCCACACGGGCAGTTCCTTGTGCGTTGATGGTTGGAACGGTCCAACGAACCTCTTGATCACCGCCGCACATGCCAACCGCAAGCACTCGAAGGACCAGCCTGTCTTCTAAACCCGGAGGTCAGATTCGTGGGGAGATTCCGTAACGTGGCGAAGAGTATTGCTGTCTATACAATTGCCGGCCTGGCATCAGGGGGTGTTCAAGCCAATCCGCACACCTTCGGGCCGGCGCGATTTACGGTCATTGCGCCCGAGTGCATTAGAATTGAGTATCAACCGGATGGGAAGTTTATCGACGATTCGTCCCTGTTCGCCGTCAACAGGTCTGCAACGGGAACCTCGGCAACAATTACCCAAAATGCCGGCAGTCAAACTCTCGATACCGGACGCATGAAACTCACCTATACTCCGGACGGCAAACCGCTTGCCGCTTCGAATCTTAAAGTGGAAATTTCCGGAACGGCCGGGCCCGTGGTTTGGATGCCAGGATCACGACAAACTCAAAATCTTGGTGGCACAATCAACACACTGGATCAGGTTAAAGGTCCCGTTTCCCTCGAAGAGGGGATACTGTCCCGCAATGGCTGGTACCTTCTCGACGACTCAAAGGGCTATCTGCTGAAAGATGACTGGGTGAAACCCCGGCCCGCAAATTCGGGCACGGACTGGTACCTGTTTGGTTACGGAAGTGATTATGCCGCGGCGTTTCGTGCTTTCACGACTATTGGTGGCAAGGTACCTCTTCCGCGCAAGGTGGCTCTTGGGTCCTGGTATTCGCGGTGGTGGAAATACACCACCGAGGACTACAAGCAAATCGTCCGCGAATACGCCGAACACGATTTCCCACTCGATATCATTGTCATGGATATGGAGTGGCATACCAAGGGATGGACCGGCTGGAGTTGGAACTACAAGCTCCTGCCCGACCCGCCGGCGCTGTTGAAGTGGTTTCACGATCAGGGGCTGGCCGTCACCATGAACGTGCACCCCGCCGATGGGGTTCAGCCCAAGGAAACCATGTATGCGAAATTCATGCGGGACATGGGGGAGGATCCGAATTCAACAAGAACGATTCCGTTTGATGCAGGGAATAGGAAATACATGGAGACCCTGTTTCGCGATACTCACTGGCCGCTTGAGGACGAAGGCGTGGATTTCTGGTGGGTCGACTGGCAGCAGGATCGCGAGGTGAGAAGCCTGCCCGGCCTGCTGAACCTTTCCTGGCTTAACAAGCTCTATTTTGACAACTCCATGCGACAGGGAAAGCGCGGCTTGGGTTTTAGCCGATGGGGTGGGTGGGGTGACCATCGTCATCCCATACATTTCAGCGGTGACGCCGACACCGGCTGGGCAATGCTGGGTTTTGAGGTTCCGTTTACGTCCACAGCCGGAAATGAGGGGGCTTACTTTTGGAGTCATGATATTGGCGGCCACTTCGGCCAGCGCAACGAGGAACCTTACGCGCGTTGGGTCCAATTTGCCACCATGACGGCCGCGATGCGCATCCACAGTGGCATCATTGAGTACCTCGACCGTCGACCCTGGAGATGGCCCAAGTGGGGGACCGAGTCCATGCGCCGGGCCTTCCATCTGCGTTCCACGCTGATTCCCTACGTGTATAGCGCTGTACGCCAGACCCATGAAAGCGGACTTCCCCTTAACCGGCCCATGTACGTCGAGTATCCTGACTTTCCTGAAGCCTACGAATGCCCGCAAGAGTTCCTGCTCGGTCACGACCTGATTGCTGCTCCCATCGCGTCGGCGGGGTACGGCCCGACCCGCGTAGCCAGCCAACTTGTCTGGTTCCCACCAGGGGAATGGAGAAACTACTTCACGAGTGAGGCCGTGACCGGCCCACAATGGCGCCTGGTATCGGCGGACATGAACGAGTTTCCCTTGTTTGTTCGCGCGGGAGCGCCAATTCCTACGCAGCCATACAGCCCGCGCCCCGCGAGTGCCAAGCTCGATGAACTTGTCCTAAAAATCTGGCCGGCCACCGACGAGGCAGAATATGCCACCGAACTTTATGAGGACGATGGTATCAGCAGGAAATATGAGTCCGGAGACTTCGCAAAAACGCGACTGACTTCCCGCCGCAAGGGGAATTCATGGACAATTACGGTAGAGCCTGTCGCGGGGAAATTCAATGGCCAGCCGGACAAGCGTGGCTATCAATTCGTGGTCGCGGGAGTAAAGGAACCTCAAACGGTGCTGGTTGATGGCAAACCGGCATCCGTGAAATGGGATGCAGCCGCTCGCACGGCCTCCCTATCCGTGGAACCGCGCTCACCCGCGGAGAAGGTCGTCGTAGAGTTCACCGGTGAGTTGGAGGACCCAGCCTTCTTCAACGCCAGCGAACTTCAACGGCGCCTTGCCGGGATAGTCGGCAAGGCCCGTGCCGCAAAAGGACTGGAGCAGGCGATTGATTGGGCGGCCCGGGAAAAGACGGAATTGCTGCCCGGTCTTATGGCCCTTGGTGGCATCGGTATGGTGGAAAATGGGACGCACTATCCCTTTGTCGGGACTTTAACGCGACTGTTTCGCAATGCGGATTCGACCTTACCAGCCAAGTCATTCCACGTGGTCTGGGCGCGCACTGTCCAGCCGCGTTCCCGCGTAGTGGAGCAGAAGGAGGTGACCGCAATCCTCGACCACGCCCCCGTTTCGATCAATACGCCGGATTGGAAGAAACCGGAATTGGATTTCATGGAAAGCTCAGTCGATGAGCGAATCATGAGTTTCGAGATTGACGGAAGGCCGGTGACCTACCGGCATCAACTTGGAGAATTTTACGGGCATCTGGAAAACTGGTTTGTTTCACCCAGCTATCCATTTCAAAAGAATCGCGACATCGCGAGCCAGCAGGAGGCCCCGGAAAAGCTGACACTGGATCGGCTCGCCACTCCAGAAACGTTGGAGGGGTGGGTCGCCGTCAAGGCGGACGAGAAGGGCTTTGTCGACCTTAAGAAAGTCCACGACGAGGATTATCGCATGACCTACGCCAGCACGGTGGTGGAGTCCGCGACTGATCGCAAACTTGTTTTGGGATTCCGATCCGATGATGGCATCGAGGTCTGGCTGAACGGAAAGAAGATTCACAGCCGACATGTGTTCCGAAGCATCGACCATGCGTGGGAGGAAGTGCCGGTGCTTCTGAAAAAGGGGCGCAATGTATTGCTTGTAAAAGTTTCACAAGATGTGGCTGGGTGGGGCTTCATGGTCTCGGGCCGCGAAGACGTGGCAAAGCCAAAGAAGGAGAACCGATGAACATTCGCATCGTACTCGTATTGGTGTCCTTGGTCCTTAGCCTTGTGACTGGGATCGTGTTGTCTCGGGGGGGGAGTTCAGGTAGCACGGCCAAGGGCAAGGCGAAGGGAAAGGTCGTCATTGGATTTTCCATGGACACCCTCAAGGAAGAGCGCTGGCAGGCCGACAAGCGGATGTTCACGGAGAAGGCCGAAGCTCTCGGCGCCGAGGTGTTGGTTCAGTCGGCCAATAGTGATGACGTCCGGCAGGTTCAGGACATAGAGGCTCTCATCAGCCGTAACGTCGATGTGCTTGTCATTATCCCCCATAACGCGGAAGCCATGGCAACGGGAGTGGAGAAAGCCCACCAAGTCGGAATTCCGGTTATCTCCTACGACCGACTCATCAAGAATGCCGACGTCGACCTCTATATCAGCTTCGACAATTATCGTGTAGGCGAGGAGCAGGCAAAAGCCCTTGTGGCGCTGCTGCCGGGCGGTAAAGGCAAAATCATCCGGATTTATGGTGCCAAGACAGATAACAATGCGGCTCAATTCAAGGAAGGGCAGGATCGTATCATTCTGCCGCTCGTGAAATCCGGGGACATCCAGGTTATCCACGAGGATTGGACCGAAGGCTGGAAACCCGAAAACGCCAAGCGAATTACCCAGGCGGCCATTGCAGCCCATGGCACATCTTTTGACGGTATTCTCGCGTCCAACGATGGAACCGCAGGAGGGGCGATCCAAACGCTCACGGAGGAAGGACTAGCCGGGAAAATTCCGGTGACGGGGCAGGATGCGGAACTGAGTGCCTGCCAGCGGATCATAGCCGGAACGCAGGCGATGACCATCTACAAACCTATTCACGTCATTGCAACTGCAGCGGCTGGCCTCGCGGTGGACCTTGCGCGTCGCAAGCCGATTATCGCCCGGACTGCCGTTCCAAACGGAAAGGGGGACATTCCGACCAACTTCCTCGATATCCAGGTCGTCACAAAGGATAACATGCGCGACACGATCATTCGCGACAACTATCACCCCGAGGCGGAAGTCTATAAAGGGGCAGCAAAGTGACCAGCGAGGTGGTGCTTCGCGCTGAAGGCCTGGTGAAACGATTCGGTGACACGGTTGCGCTGAACGGCATCGCATTTGATCTCCTCAAGGGAGAGATTCATGCCCTGTGCGGGGAGAACGGGGCCGGGAAGTCGACACTCATCAAGGTACTGTCGGGAATTTTCCCCTCAGGCTCCTATGACGGCTCCCTGACCGTTTTGGGGCAGGACGCCCGTTTTGCAGGTGTTCGCGACGCCGAACGGGCGGGCATTGCTGTTATTTATCAGGAACTTGCTCTGGTGGACGAGATGAGCGTCGCCGAGAATATCTTTCTCGGCTGTGAGCCGTCCCGCCACGGTGTGATCGACTGGGGGCAGCTTCAGGATCGGGCTCGTTCGCTGCTTCAACGCTTTCGAATTGATCTCGATCCCGACCTGCCTGTGAGCGAACTGGGCGTAGGAACCCGCCAGTTGGTTGAGATTCTCAAGGCCCTGCGCAAGGATTCGAACATTCTCATTCTGGATGAGCCCACGGCGGCCCTGGCGGAGCACGAAGTTCGGATCCTGCTCGATATCCTGCGCGACCTTTCGTCGCGGGGCATTTCCATTATTTATATTTCCCACAAGCTTGACGAAGTATTTGCCATTGCGGATCGCATCACGGTGATCCGCGATGGTCGGCATGTGTGGACCAAAGTGCGGGGCGAAACGAGTCAGAAGGATGTGGTCACCGGAATGGTAGGCCGTGACATCACGGATTACTATCCGCGCCGGGGCGATCATCCTTCGGAGCCGATCATGGAGATCTCAGGGCTTTCCGTCGCGCCGGGCAGAAACAAAGCCAATGTCCTCAAGGATATCTCCCTGTCCATCCGTGCCGGGGAGATTCTGGGCATTGGGGGCCTGATGGGCGCTGGACGTACCGAATTGATGATGCACCTTTTCGGCGCCTGGGGCCTGCGCACGGCGGGCAGCATCACCATGCGCGGAAAGGCATTTACACCGGCCTCGCCTTGCGAGGCACTCAACCAGGGACTGGTTCTCGTCACTGAGGATCGGAAGCGGTACGGTCTGCTTCTGGAGCAGAATGTTAACTTTAACATTTCTCTTTCGCACCTGCGGCGACTCGCACGCGTCGGGATTCTCGATAGCGAATTGGAGTTTGCCGAGTCCCGGGACTATTTTGATCGCATGCGAATTCGTGGTGGCACTCTGGATAGCATTGTAGCCGGCCTTTCCGGTGGGAACCAACAGAAAGTCGTTCTTGGCAAGGCCTTGATGACACGCCCCTCCGTTGTGCTCCTTGATGAGCCCACCCGTGGCATAGACGTCGGGGCCCGCGTGGAAATCTACGAATCCATCAATTTACTAACCGACGCGGGATGTGCAGTGGTGATGGTTTCAAGCGATCTTCCCGAGTTGCTCGGAATGAGCAACCGCATCGCCATGCTGGTGGAAGGCCGTGTGGGAGGTATCTTTGCTGCCGCGGAAGCCACGCAGGAATCCCTGCTGCAGGCGGCACTACCCCACGAACAATCGGCCAGAGTGGCGGAGGAGGTGACGGCATGACCAATCGCATCGGCGTACGCGATTATTCCATGGGCTTGGCCCTGTTGGCCATTTGGGCTTTCTTTTTCGTCGCCAATTCCAACTTCCTGGCGCCGCGCAATTTCTCCATGCTGATGATTGAGATGTCGATTAACGCGATCCTGGCGCTCGGCATGCTCCTGATCATTGTCAGCGGCCAGATTGACTTGTCTGTGGGCAGCGGCCTGGGGCTCGTTGGCGGAATTGCCAGCGTTCTGGTCTTTCAACACTCATGGCCCGCCGGTATGGCCATGCTGACAGCAACGTTGGCGGGTCTGGCAATTTGGACGTTTATGGGCGCCCTTATCGCGTATCAGCGAATTCCTGCCTTCATTATTACTCTTGGGGGGCTGCTCATCTTCAAGGGGGCGTTTTGGAAGGTTATCGGCAATGCCACCATCCCGGTTGTGGCGGGGGGACAGTCCAACCTTTACTCGTTGCTCACTACGTACTACTTCCCGCCAGCGGGGGGAGTGGTTCTGGGAGCTGTGGTTGCCGGTGTCGTTGGTTTTTCAAGTTGGCGGGCGCGCTGCCGACGCCAGGCGCGCGGGCTTGGGGTGGAGGACTTTGAGCCGTGGTTCCTGAAGATTGTCGTTTTTGCGCAAGCTGTCTTGCTCTTGGTCATCATGCTGAACCAGTTTCGCGGGGTGCCGCTTCCGTTTGCGTTGCTTGTGTTGCTGTCATTTGTGGTCCATTTCCTTTCGCGCAATACGCCATTCGGTCGCTACCTTTACGCCACGGGGGGTAACGAGGAGGCTGCCCGCATTTCTGGTATCCCGACCAATCGAATCATTGTCGGTGCATATGCCCTGATGGGGTTGTTCGTGGCCCTTTCAGGTTTCCTGCAAACGGCCTATGCGGGAGCCTCCACGACGACACTGGGCGAACTCATGGAACTTGACGCCATTGCCGCGTGCGTGATTGGCGGTGCCAGTCTCCGTGGTGGGCGGGGCACGGTGCTTGGTGTTCTCTTTGGCGCGCTGATCATGGCGAGCCTGCTTAACGGCATGACGCTACTCGCTGTTTCGCCCGAGATTAAGTACATTGCTCGCGGAAGCGCTCTGGCACTGGCCGTTTGGCTCGATATTCGACTTGCCAAATCTTGACGGCGGCTCCGGTTGGCCATTCATGTGTCCCCAGTTTGTCCACAAATGAATCCAATCTGCGGGAAAACCGCTCTAGAAGCGGCTCCAGTCGTCAATCCCCGCCAGGATACCACCAGGTTCATCTGCACCTGGAACAGCAGAGGTGGCGGGACGCACCTGACCGTCAACGTCGGCCAGAACTGTGGATGTTGCCACTGCCCCCATTCCACCCACCGGTTTGCTGGCAAAGTGCAGGTTTGCATCCCAAGCTGGAGTGGTGGAAGCCGGATCGGCGGTTTGTCCGCCGGAAGCCGCTGAATCAAAACCCGCAGTGCGCCATGCGGCCAGCGTCGTGATGAGAGGAGCACCTGCGTCGGCAATGACACCGAAGTTCGGTGTTCCGTTGGGCACAAGATTGTTTCCGACCGCAGTCACATTTGTGGCGGATGCCAGCGATATGAGGGCCGCATTGCCACCGGGATTCCCGAATTTCAGGATGTTGTTGCGAATCATCGCGGTACCTGTTGTGAACGTCGTTGGAACCGCAATTGCAGCCACCCGGTGAGTGGTTGCGGCGGTCGCGAAAATGGCTGCTCCCAGATCCAGTGAATTATGCTCAATGAGATAGGTGGAATTTACCGTCCCACAGGAGATTCCCCGGACCAGGAAATCGGCAAATGAGGGGCCGCCAAAGCTGATTGTCTGGAGAATGTTGTTCGACACCACATAGTTCCCAATGTTTGAGGTGTCCAGGTTGATGCCGATGCCGCCATTGGGCGGCGAAACCGTTGGGAGGAACGGCATGGTAATCGTATTGCCGTTGATAGTGAGTGTCCATCCTACTGCGCCATTCGACGTTGAGTGGTGGATAGCAGAATGCACGATGCTGGTCCCAATGCCATAAACGCCAATTCGGTTTCCGGTGATTGTCGCGTTGCCACAGAAATTTAATAGCACACCTCTTTGGCGCCCGTCCATGGTGTTGCCGCTCACTGCCAGCCCTTGGATGGCCTGCCCGACAGGCGGAGCGGCCGAGGTTGCATTGCCTGTTTCCACCCCCATACCGTTTGGGCCTGTGCCCAGGCACGAGAGCGAGCAGTTCTGAATCATTCCGTTGTCGGGAAAAATGTTTCCGACTCCGCTGACATTGCCGGATGAGTAACTGATGCAGGCACAATTGCCGTCGGCGTCGTTGTTACGAATGATCATGTTCTTGATGACAACCCCGGTGTTTGCACCGAATACCCGCACCACGCGGTTGTGGGAGTCGCTGCCGATTGCTGTCGTAAAGGTCAGTTCCCGGGCCGTTCCTCCGGGAGTGCTGCAACCATCCAGGATGTACCTGGAGCTCGACGCCCGCACATTTGTCGCGCTCACCACGCTGGAGTTCGTGACCCCAAACACCAGGTGACCTGCTATCGAGTTGCCGGCAGGCGCGAGGAAGTTGTTAAAATTGACCAGGGGCTCAATGCCCGCCTTGGGCCTAATTGTCAGCGATCCGCCGGCTCCAAATGTATTTCCGAAGTAGGAATCCGATGTTTCGGTCATGGTTGTCTGGATTTCCAGCGTCCAGGGGCGGTTGATTCCCGAGGTCGAACTGAAAGCCGCCGACGCCGTCGCGATGGATGCATAATCGCCACCAACCGGATTCACGGTGGCCACCACGGCGCTGCCTGTTGTGCTGTCGAACGGTACACCGAATGCGCCCCCCGACACCACACTGACGGCTGCGCAAAGCACGGCGCAATATTTCAGCATGACGTGAAATTCATAGATTCTGGCGCCACTCGAAATCAACAATGTTTTGTGGATGGCAGACACTAAACAAGGCCAGCGCCTCAGTCCCTTTCCTTTGACTATCCCGATAGCGGTCTGCAAGCAGGGGGCATGAAAACGACCCTTGATCCCAAACGAACCGTCGCAGAGCTGAAGGAGCTTCGCTCCCTGACCGGCGACGACAACGGTGCCCAGCGCATCGCATTTACCCCCACATGGGCCAAAGCACGAGCATGGTTTCGCAGCAAGCTCGAGCAACTACCCATCGAAATTCACACAGACGCAGCCGGGAATGTGTGGCACACGCTGCGCGGCGAGTCTGACAAGGCCATGCTCATGGGGGGCCACATCGACTCGGTGCCCAACGGTGGATGGTTGGACGGCTGCCTCAACATAGTGGCCGCGGCAGAGGTACTGCGGCGCATCTGTGCCCAGTACAATGGCAAACCGCCCGTGACTGTGCGCCTTGTGGATTGGGCCGACGAGGAAGGGGCACGATTCGGGAAGAGCCTGTTCGGGTCTTCCGCGTGCTCCGGCGCGCTGGACATGAACGAGGCCCGCGGCCTGAAGGACAAGGATGGCATCGCGCTGCCCGACGCCCTTAAGCAGCACGGCATCGAGTTTGAGCGGGTAAAGGATTCCAATTGTGAACTCAAGGATGCCGCAGCCTATCTCGAACTCCACATCGAACAGGGACCGGTACTTCTCGACATGGACCTTCCCCTGGGCGCCGTGCTGGGGACTTTTGGCGTTGAGCGCCACGCCATCACCTTTCATGGACAGGCTGCCCACTCAGGCAGCACACCCATGAATCGCCGCCGCGACGCGTTCCTTGCCGCGGCAAAGATGAGTCCCGAGATTTACAAGATTACCGACCGCAACGGCGGCGTCTGCACCATCGGCTCATGCACCACAAAGCCTGGCATCGTCACCAGCGTCGTCGAGGAATGCCGCATCACACTCGACCAGCGCCATCTGGACCCGAAAGCACTCGCCCAGATGCTGAAGGAAGCCCGCGATGCCAGCGAGAAATTCGCAAAGGAAGGCAATGTCGCTGTCTCGTGGGATCGCCTCTGGCAGATTGATCCGCGTCCCTTCAATAATGACCTCATCAACATGTGCGACGAGGCCATCAAGGAAACCTGTGGCAAGTCGCACCGCCTGCCGTCCGGCCCGCTCCACGACGCTGCCGAAATGGCGGGCGCCGGCATCCCCACCATCATGATGTTCGTCCAAAGCCTTCACGGCATCAGCCACAACAAGATTGAAGACACAAAGGAAGAGCACATCGAAATGTGCGTCACTGCGTTCGATAAGCTGGCTGAGAAGGCGATGGGGTGGATAAAGGGGCGATGACAGCATGCGGATTATTGAACTGGTAAGTTAGCAATCATGCCAAGAAAGTTGCGGGAACTTGTCCGGGACCTTCAAAAAGCGGGATTTGTGAATAGGGGAGGCAAAGGAAGCCACCGGAATTTTGTACATTCAGGATCAGGCAAACCCATTACCCTATCCGGTCACGATGGTGATGACGCAAAACCTTATCAGGAAAAAGCCGTGCGTTTGGCAATAGAGGAGAGCGCAAAGTGAGCGACGGAGACAAGTACGTCAAATTGGTGGAGTGGTCCGATGAAGACCAGTGCTTTATCGGAAGCTGTCCCGAGCTTTTCTATGGGGGCTGTCACGGGGATGATCCCCGAAAGGTTTTCGACGAGCTTTGCCTGATCATCGATGAAACCGCGGCCATTTACCATCAGGAAGGCAAACCACTGCCATCCCCGCTGACAGGCCGGGGATTTGTAAACGCGATGCAACGAATCGCCTGATGCCACACCGGGCCCAATTGGGATCCGGGTGGGCCGGCCGCCCTTATTTGGGGTTGTTGATCCTTTGGGGATGTCTCCTTGCCAGCGTTCCCCGGGATTGCCCGGCACAAATTGGAAATTGCACGACTTCAGAAGCTGCGGGCACATCCGTCCCCCGGCGCATTTATGCTAAAAAGGCCGAAATCCGTCTCTATGTGCGTGGCGCGACTGAGGCACAGATAATGGTGAGGCGCCATTTGAGCACCATGAATTATGCCAAGGTTGTTGAGCGCAGCCTTAATGGGGATAGTGATGCGATTCATATGCTTTGTACCTTGGGTAAGTGGACTGATGGTGCCGGGGCCCAAAGCCATGCTTCCATAATGTGGCTTCTCCTCCATACAATGGCTGATTCTGATTTTGCCTGTGCCGCCTGTTGTTTGGGCAAGTCGGATCGGACCCATGTGCTCAATGACTTCGAGTTTGAGGCAGGCATGGAGACGCCTGCATTTAAGGCATACATGCGCCGGTGGTTTCCAGAAAGCTACAAGGTGCTAAAGAATTAGGCCGGTTGGTGAAAAAATGATCATCTCTGGTCGCACGCCTCGAATGAAAAGCCCTATCGCCTGACCCTAGTGACGGCGTTCGCCGCCACTCGCGCACCATCTGCCCGCACCCCCGTCGCCTCTAATTCAAATGCTTTTTCGAGTGCGTTTCCCCACTTCCCCGAGAAGAAGTCCCGTTTGCCTATCGCCACCGCGCCGCCCCAGTCCATAAGAGCTTTGCGGAGAACTGGGTATTCCGCAAACTCCGGGCGGGGGTAGAATCCCACTGGCGTGGCGTTCGCCATGCAGCAGGCCAGCGTACCATAGCCGGGTTTGGCTACAACCGCATCCACCGAGGCGACAAGGTCCGCATAGTCCCACGATCCACCCTCAATGTGCAGTACTGGTGCGGGCATGTCGAAGGACGACACGAAGGCAATGTCACAGTTCTGCGCCAAGGCGGCGTAATTGAAATCACTTCCTCCCCAGTTTCCGAAGTAGAGTAAGACGATGCTCTTTCCGCGAGGGATACCGAGCTCGCGCCGCAAGCGGGTTTTCTGGGGCCGTCCGGTTCGCGCAATGAGCGGGATGTCCTGTCGTTGGGGGAAGTACCGCATGGGAAAGGTCATGGGCGTCCGCAGCGCCAGTGTTGCGTCGCTGTAGTCATCGCAAATCTGCTGGACCAGGGACTCGCGTTTCTTGTTTCCCGCAGCGGCCTTCCTCAGAATCTCCACCCAGGTGAAGTTCACAATGGCAACCCCCGGAACGCCTGCGAGCTTGGCGGCGGCCAGCGGAAGCGGAGGAATATCGCTCACGACCACGTCCACCCTTTCCCGTTCCAGGAACCGCGCTTCGGTGCTCAGGATCTTCTCGCGGTTCGCCATCTGGGCGGCCGTTTCGCGAAACGTGCGGTCCCAATCAATCGCGAAATTGGAACTCTGGATGGCGCCGGTATCAAACGATGTGCGCACATACTCCAACGGCCGTTTTGCGCCGTTACGGATGAAATCTTCGGGGGCGGTGGTTTTCACGATAAGCCGCGCATCTTGCGGCAGGCACTCCATCACTTGCGCGGCGCGGTCGGCGTGGCCCAGGCCGTGGCCCGAAACGTAGTAGCAAATAGAAAGAGGCCTGCGGGCGGGGATACTGCCTTCCCCGCCCACAGGCCTTCCCATTGATTCTTTAATCATCTGGGCTTTGTCCGAGGTTCGGAGCGGAAATCTCTCCGCATTTCCTCGAACATTCCGGATCTAGCGCTTCTTCTTCCCGCGGGCCTTCTTGCGGGCTGCTTCCTCAGCGGCCTTCTCAAAGGCGATGGCGGCTTTGGACTTGCGCCATTCCCAGCCCCAGTTGCGCAGCATCTGGGGAATGGACTTCGGGTTAAAAGCGACCTTGAACTGGTCCTTGATGACCTTCGCGATGCGCTCGCCGGTCCAGCTGTCGGCCTTGAAGCCGTAAGCGGCGGGTTTGCGCTCGATGATGCTCTTCAGCTTCGCGCGCTGCTTGTCGTTCAGCTTCCGGGGACGGCCACCTGGCTTGATCGCGGCGCCTTCGCCGAAACCACGCTTGATCCAGTTGTAAACCGTCTGGCGCGAAACGCCCAGCGACGAGGCCACCTTGGCCACGGACTTTCCGTCCTTGAGCATTGATACACCCTTCTGGCGGGTGTTCTCATACTCGACGAACTTGTTGGCTGCTCTGCCTTTTGCCATGTTACGTCATTTCTCCTTTTCGGAATTTTCACTTCTTCACTTCGAAACTGCGCCCCACCTGCAACGGGCCGTTGAACTCCGCGGCCCTTACTTCAAACTTCCGTCTCAATCCTCCCTTTTTTCATTGGGCTGATTTCGAGGCTCCATCCCCCCCGGTTTCTGGAAGTCCGAAACTTGTTTTGTTAAATATTTGCCGCCTCATCCGTGGTTTTCATGCCACGAATCAGTATCTTTGCCACTTCTGGGCGCGTGAATTCCGGCGGAGGCATTTCGCCCGCACGCAGCATCTCGCGCACCTTGGTGCCGCTCAGTGTGATGTGATCTTCCTTGGTTCCTGCCGAGGTCTTGACGCTGGCCATGCCGCCGGACTTCTTGCAGAAGAACGTATAGTCGAAGAAGAGCGGCGTGATGCCGATCTCCGCCGGGTCGAAGTAGTCGAAAATGTAGTGCGCGTCGAACGAGCCGTAGTAGTTGCCCACGCCGGCATGGTCGCGGCCCACGATGAAGTGGGTGCAGCCGTAGTTCTTGCGCAGGATGGCGTGAAAAACGGCCTCGCGGGGTCCCGCATAACGCATGGACGACGGGTTCACGGCGATAATAACGCGGTCCTTCGGGTAATAAGCGCCGACGATGGCCTCGTAGGTTTCCATGCGGAGCTCGGCGGATACGTCGTCGTCCTTGGTCACACCCATCAGCGGGTGCAGCAGCAGGCCGTCCGTAATCTCCATGGCAACTTTGGTCATGTACTCATGCGCACGGTGGATCGGGTTGCGGGTCTGGAAGGCCACGATGCGACGCCAGTTGCGCTTCTTGAACTCTTCGCGCGTCTGGGCCGGAGTCAGGCGGTAGGGGAGGAAATCATTGTGGGGCGGCAGGTTAACCACCTCGATGGGGCCGCCCAGCAGGTACTCGCCCTTCTTATAGAGCGCGGCCACGCCCGGGTGGTTCAGCTCGTCCGTACCGTAGACTTTCAGGGCTTCCTTGGCCTTGTTGTGCTTGTACTTGGCCACAACCTTCTGGATGGCAAGGAACTGGCCGTCGGGGGAGTAAAGGCCCACTTCGTCGCCCTCCTTGATGGAGCCAGCCTGAGCCTCGGCCACCGAAACGGTCACCGGCAGGGTCCAGGGAAGGCCGTTGGGGAGCTTCATCTCATCCACAACAGAATCAAACTCGTCCGGCGTCATGAAGCCTGTCAGCGGGGAAAGAGCGCCCACGCCGATAATCTCGATGTCCGACATTTCCCACTCATTGACGGTCACCTTGGCCAGCTTGGCGGCCTTCTTGATGGCGTCTTCGCGCGCGGCTCCTTCGAGCACGCGATTTACCAACACCCCTCCGTGGGGAGCAATCTGCTTGAGGGGGGCCGGCTGGTAACTTGTTGGCATTTTCTTACTGTCTATCCTTTATCTGATTGGCGCTGCAAACCTGCCTACGTTGGCGCCTAAGGACGCCCGCGCAAGCCTTTTTGCACCGGCTGTTTGCGTATTTTGCAATTGCAGGTTGCAATGCCTCGCGTCTTTTCGATTTTCAATTTGCAATGACATCCCGCTCTCGCAAATATGCCCAAATCAAGTAAAAAATATAAAAATCTTGCAATCCTCAATAAAATCGGGCCTCCAGTGGGCTAAAATGGGGCTTTATGTTGGCCTAAATTGCAGCCAATGGCACCATATCTTGTACTTTTCACCCATTTTCACTGTTGCAACAAGTATTGACGCCAATGATGAATTATGCCTCAAGCGGCCTTTTTCCTCGTCCCAGTTGGTCCTGATTTTGGATTGTTAGCCTGTTAATATGTTACTTCCAACGGGTTGCCTGAAGGACCTGGCAAGAACAGGCGGATTTTCTCAGGAAATTCCCCTGCTGCGAGTCAGGGCTTCCGTTCCGCGGCGGGCCAGAAGGGCAGTCACATGGGGCGAGCGCCCCACATAGCTTCCCATCAGGAACTCAACCTCCGGATGCCGTTTGCGCGCTTCTTCCAGCAGCCCGGGAAGATCCTCACACACATGGCTCCCCGTGTGAAGAAAGTAGGCCACTGCTGTAATCTGCGTCGCCCCGGTGGCCAGGCAGTTCTCAACCGCTTTCAGAATGTCGGGTTGGTTGCACTCCAGGAAACCGACCTCAACATGGTCAAAGGTCCGACTCCCTTTCACTGCCTCCGCCACGCGGTACACGTCGGCATTAGCCTCTGGCCGCGGGCTGCCATGCACCATGATCAGCAACGCGCGGGTCACGGGTGCCCACCAGTGGCTTCTGCGGTGACCGGGCAGATGGGCGATCCGAAAAGCGGGCAATCGGGCCGATGCGCGCAAAAATCCGGCGCCGCCAGCATGTCGTGGCGCCAGTGTTCGGGTGGCCGGGCCATTGCCGCCATCTCCAGGACAGCCGCAGTCATTTCCTCGTGAAACCCCAGGGGCTCCGCGAGTATAAACTCAATTTGGGGGTGCTCCCGGCGCGCAGCTTCAATCCGAGGCGGTAAATCCTCCCGCACAAACTTGCCAGAAACCAGGAAATAGGGTACCACAACGATTTGCACCGCACCGGCAGCGGCACAGCGCTCCGCGGCCTCCTCGAAGGAGGGCAGGCTGTAGTTCAGATAGCCATACTCCACCGCCAGGTATTCTTCCGTGGCGCGCAGGCGCTCGGCGTGCTCGCGCAGTGTTTCCCCGGCACCGCAGAGCAGCGACCCGTGGGAGAAAAGGATTAACGCCGGTTTCAAATTACTCATTCCATCCTGTTACTACACCTGCCCAGCACCAAAGTCGCATTTCCCGGCCAGGACACAGAACGTGAAACCAACCACCCTATTCCGTTTCAAACCGGCTCAACCGCACCGGTAGCGCGGCTTCACCCAGGAACGACAGCAGTACTGAATCCGGAACTTCGCTCTCGCTGCTAAAGTCCGCACTGGCGTACGCTGGCGGAATCACCGGACGCGCGAAGCGGAAGTAATCAAACCGGGCAATCAGGTCGGGTGTACCTGTTGTGATAACCGACGAATTATGCACGAAGGGCGTCAGCGAGGACACATGGGAGTAATCCGTGTAGACCGTCATCCCCACCTGCATCGTGGCGGGCATATCCGTCCGCTGGTAGCGACGGTGCACGTGCCACTGGCCGCCGGGCAGCACCCTTCGCAGCATGATGAACGTTGATCCCAGGCGCGCCACCTGAATCTGTGCATCCAATGTTCCTGTCGTTTCATAGGTCAGGGTCGACACACTGTTGATCGTGGTCTTAACCTCCCACTGGTAGTTGCCAGGGTTCCCCGCCGAGCCAAAAGACAGGAACACATAGTTCTCCCCGCCTGCCGTCCAGTCTGTCGCCGGGTTCGTGATGGCCCGCGGCGTTCGCACCAGGATACCGGCCAGCGAAAAATCCTCCCCCGGCGCTCCGGATTGCGCACGATTCGTAGCGCGCACATAGGTTGACGCCACGAAGTCCCCCGTCACCGCCTTGAAGGTCAATTCCCCGCGGTAGTTCTGGTACCACGTGCTCGCATAGGGCATCATCGTCAGCCAGCCCGGCATGCTTGTATTGATGTCCAGATGCTGAAGTTGGTCCGCGTTCCACCCCTCCACGGCATGGATGCGTTGCCAGTTCGACAGCGTGGTGGCGTTCGTGAATTCGTCGCTCAGGGGCGACAGGTCGTCCGTGGCGTGGGCCAGTCTTCCAAGCAGAAACAGAACCCAGGCAAAGGCATATATACGTGTCATCCAAATAGGCTGCAACTTCTCGGGCCTTTTGTCAACCGCGACGATTCAGGTCCAGACCACGGTCGAACGCGGCATTACCGCCTTGCCAAACCAACGCGAATCTACTACCAGCCCTGTTTTCCTGCAGCTATCAGTTCGCCGACTGTCACAAACCGATAGCCCTCGACTTTCAGCGCAGGAACCAGTTTCCCGATAGCCTCGCGGATGGGCTGGCTTCCCGTCTGCATGGGGTGAAGCAGAATTATCGAGCCCGGCCGCGCCCGCTTCATGACATCTGCAACAATGGCATCCGCGTTTTTGATGTCGGTCCCGTCGGATTCCGGTTCAATATCCCAGGTCACCGTCGTGCGGTTCGTCTTTGCGAGATACCACGGCAGACCAAAGAGTTTTTTGCCATAGGGCGGACGAAACGTAATGGTGCCGGTGGTACCTGCCTGACGAATCAGCTCATCACTCTTCTCGATCTCGTCGGGAATGAAACCGGGCGATTTAAAGACCATCCGGTGATGGGTGTATGTGTGGTTTCCGATTTCATGGCCGCGCTCGGCGATGGCTTTGGTCCATTCGGGGTTGGCCGCCATCCGCTCCCCGATGAGGTAAAACGTCGCACGGATTCCCAGTTTGTCGAGCATGTCGAGGATCTCCGGCGTCGAGCGCTCCGGGCCGTCGTCCAGAGTCAAGGCAATGACCTTCTCTGTTGTTTCGACACGAGAGAGCAGCCTGCCAAAAACCTGGTAGGTCCGCGACCGGCTGAGGAAAAAGGCGCCGATTCCCAGAAGGACCAAGCACATCGGCAATCCAACTGCGACCCCAAGAATCCATTTTCTGCGCCGGGATAAACGGCGGAACCAGCTCATCATGAGATGCAACTATTGATGCGAGAGGAAAACTATCAATCCGGTGACGTGGGTTTGGCAATTACCGCCAGAGGATGAGTGTTCCATTTCCTCCATCCGCTAGGGCTGATTCCGGAAATCCTCCATGACCTCCGGGTGTTCACGCAGGTAATCCACAAACGCGGCCAGGCGCTTCATGGTTGGCGGGCTCAGGTGGTGCTCGATTCCCTCTGTGTCGAGTTGCAGGCATTTCTCGTCGATGCCCAGCATTCGCAGAAACTCAGACACATACTGGTGCCGTTTGCGGATGCTGAGGGCCACCTTGACCCCGGCGGCGGTCAGGGTGAGGCCGCGATGCTTCTCGTAGTTCGCATAGCCGCGATCATGGAGTCGCTGCATCATCTTCGTCACGGACGACTGCTTGATGTTCAGCGCGGCGGCAATCTCGATGGGACGCGCGTAGCCTTTGCTCTCGATGAGTTCATGGATGCGTTCGAGGTAATCCTCGACGCTTTCCGTGGCATGGACGCTCGACGCAGGGCCCTGAAGGATGGCATGGACTTGCGTGGGGTTCCTTGTGTCATTGGTGTGAGGTGTCATGGCTTCTCTCCCTTTGCCGATTTCATGCGACAAGACTTTCCTGGGCTAACTGGCGGCCGGATTCGGTAAGCGTGAGGCGCCCGTCGGCCTCGATGACGAGTCCTTGGCGCTCGGAACGCGCCACGACGCGTTTTACGAAATCCCGCTTCCAGCGCAGATGCTGGTCAAGGTGCGCCACCGAGTTCTCGATCTCGGCCTCGGGTTTGTTTTCGTGGTTAAGCAGGTGAATGGCCAACATTTTCTGGGCGAACTCCAGGGCCTGTCGCTGCCGACGCATCAGCATGGCCAGCAGTCCCCGGTTGGGCGCGCACAGATGTGCTGCCGCAAACAGTAGTCCCTGAACTGCCGCGATGCAACCGGCGATGGAGGCGTCCAGTTTCCACGCGAGCCAGAAGCCGCCGATGGCTCCGGCAACGGAAATCCCCGCGCTCCACAGAATCATGCGAGACAGGCGGTCCGTTAGCAGGTAGGCCGTTGCCGGCGGCACGATCATCAAGGCTACGACGAGAATGGAGCCCACCGCCTCAAACGCTCCCACGGCCGTGACCGAGACGAGCGTCATCAGTCCGTAGTGCAGCAGAATAGGGGAGAAGCCCAGCGCTGTCGCTAGTCCGGCGTCAAAAGTCGCGAGTTTCAGTTCCTTGTGAAATACTACCAGCGCCGCAGCATTCACGGCAAGAATACACCCCATAACCCACAACGAAATCGGGCCCAAGTCGTTCCCATGAACCATGAACCGATCAAAAGGCGCCAGTGCCAACTCGCCGAGGATGACGGAGTCCGTGTCGATATGGACATTGCCCGCGAAACGGCTGATGAGGATGATGGCGATGCTGAATAGGACGGGAAAGACGAGCCCAATGGCCGCGTCACGGTAGACGAGGCGAGTGTTCGACAGGGCCTCGGATAGCGCCGCCGTTAGCACACCCGTAGCTGCGGCAGCCACAATGAGCCACGGCGAGTTGAGTTCTTTCGTGAAGAAGTAAGCCACTACGATCCCGAACAGGATCGAGTGAGTTATGGCATCACTAATGAGCGCCATGCGGCGCAGGACCAGATAAACCCCTGGTAGTGCGCAGGCCACGGCCGTTACCGAAGCGATAATTTGGATTTCGGTTTCGGGGCTCAGCATTATGCCGTTGCCTCGCGATCGCGGCCGAAATAGCGCGTTTGAATCTCCGGGATTTCGCGCAACCCGGCCTCGGTAATGGCCCAGTGGCCTGGTGAGGTTTGCTTCACCCAGCCGCGTTCTTCCAGTTCCCGCAGGGACCGGCCAATGTCGCCAGCCCCTGGACTGATGGCTTTGAGCATCTTCTCGCTATGGCCATGGCCGGGGTCGGTGTGCTGCTGGGCCAGTTCGCACAGGTCCTCCAGGACGGTTTCGAGGCAAAGGCGCTGGTTATTGGCCCGGTGGCGCAACCATGCCCAAACCAATCCGCGGCGTGGCGCCATCAAGAGCGACACTGCCACGATCAGGCTGGCCATGAGCACGACCATGGGCCCCGTCGGCAGGCGGTCCGCCGCGCTGCTAATTACGGCCCCCGTGGTTCCCGATACAGCGCCAATAAGGCCCGATAGTAGCACCATCGTACCAAGCCGGTCGGTCCACTGGCGCGCGGCCGCGGCCGGCGCCACGATGAGCGCGCTCATCAGCACCACACCGACGGTTTGCAGCCCCAGAACAACAGCCAGGACCACGAAGGAGGTGAGCAGCACATCGAGAAACGCCATGGGATACCCAAGTGTCGCGCCGAAGTCGCGGTCAAAGCTCAGCAACTTAAACTCTTTCCAAAGTATGGACACCATTGCCAGCGCCACACCACCGAGCGCGGCGATGGTCACAACGTCGCTTCGCAGCAGCGCCGCAGCCTGACCAAATAAAAATCTATCCAAACCTGCTTGCGATGCGTCGGGGCGCTTCTGGATGAAGGTGAGCAACACCAATCCGGTGCCGAAAAAGACCGACATGATGATGCCCAGTGCGCTGTCGCTCTTGATACGGGTTGTGTTGACAATCAACATGATGAGCAGGATTCCCAGCCAGCCCGACAGTGCCGCGCCGAGGACAAGCATCAGGGGGGCTTTGCTCCCGGTGAGCAGGAAAATCAACGCGATGCCCGGCAGCGCCGCGTGGGACATGGCATCGCCCAGCAGGCTCTGCTTGCGCAGAACGGCGAAGGCACCCAACACGCCACTCACGATTCCCAGCGCGGCCGAGCCCATGGCGACGGTCTGGAGGGTGTGGTTACCCGCCAGCTCCGCGACTTTGTCCCACAAAATCATTGGGGGATCACTCCGGTGGACTCGGGCGCCAATTCCGAGAGGAACGGCATACGCCCGCCGTAGGCCGCGCGTAGGTTGGCGTGGGTAAAGACCTCCGAAACAGGTCCAGCGGCCACCATGCGCACATTAAGTAACGCCACAAAATCAAAATACTCAGGAACCGTCTGCAAGTCGTGGTGCACGGCGACGACGGTTTTCCCCTCGGCGCGAAGCTGCTTCATGATTTCGATAATGGCGCGTTCCGTGGTGGCGTCGACACCTTGGAAAGGTTCGTCCATGAAATAGACTTCCGCCTCCTGGGCCAGGGCACGGGCCAGGAACACCCGCTGCTGCTGTCCGCCCGAGAGCTGACTGATCTGGCGGCGCGCAAACTTCTCCATGCCGACTTTGCCAAGCATTTCCATTGCGATTTGCCGGTCTGTGCGGCCCGGGCGTCGAAACCAGCCAAGGCGCCCGTACCGGCCCATCAGTACCACGTCCAACACTGTGGTCGGGAAATCCCAGTCCACGCTGCCGCGTTGGGGCACATAGCCCACCACACGGCGCTGCTCGTCGTAAGGACGGCCATTGATAAGCACCTGACCAGCAGCCGGCTTGAGAAGACCAAGCACGGATTTTAAGAGCGTCGTCTTGCCCGCGCCGTTTGGCCCGACAATCGCCGCCAGCGCGCCGGGTGGGATGGTAAGATCCACGTCCCACAGTACGGGCTTGTCCAGGTAGGCTACCGTGAGGTCTTCCACTTGGAGCGCGGGCTGGGTGGCCATTACTTCTTCTCCAGGGGCGTGGTTGTGGCTGACGTAGGTGTTCCTCCGGTCGAGAGGGCAGCCACCATCGTATCAATGTTATGGCGCACCATTCCCGGGTAGGTGCCGTCCGGCGTACCAGGCGAGCCCATGGCGTCGGAGTAGAGCTGTCCGCCAATTTCGACATTGAAGCCCTCGGCTCGGACCGCTTCCTTCACGGCCTCGATGGTGCGCGGGGGTACGGATGATTCTACGAAGATAGCCTTTATCCTGCGCGCCGCAATAAACTTGGCGAGTTCTGAAACATCAGCGGCGCCAGCTTCCGAAGCCGTGCTGATGCCCTGAAGACCACGCACCTCAAATCCATAGGCTTGGCCAAAATAGTGGAACGCATCGTGAGCCGTTACCAGCACACGCTGCGCCGCGGGCAATTTGGCGGCCTGAGCGCGTACATACGCATCGAGTTCGCGGAGTTGGCCCAGGTACTTTTCCGCATTGGCTTTGAACGCACTGGCTCTATCGGGCATGGCCTCGCACAACGTATCGCGAACCACCTCCGCCGCGGTCATCCACATGGTGACGTCGAACCACACATGTGGGTCGTAGGCTCCGGCAAATTGAGGCGGCTTGTTGAGCTTTGCGCGATCAATGCGGTCGGTAACTGCCACCGTCTTCTTGCGCTGGCCCATTTGCTCCAGCACGTCGGCCATTTTTGCTTCAAGGTGGAGCCCATTGTAAAAGATGATATCGGCCTCCGCAAGCCGGCGCACGTCACCAGCGCTGGCCTTATAAAGATGCGGGTCCACCCCAGCTCCCATGAGTGCCGATACTTCAACGGCGTCACCGGCCACGTTCTGGACAATGTCCGTAATCATCCCAATGGTGGTGACGATTTTGAGTTTGCTGCCCGCGGCCGCGCCACTGTCGACTGGAGAGGAGAACATCAGTGCTGTAAGGACCGCCAGCACCGCAGCCACGCGAACGGATGTTAAACCCAACCGTGAATCCAGGCAGCCTGTTAGCATCTTGTCTCCAGGGATATAATTTTAGCCGCGGCTAAATTATTGTGCCAGAGCCACTCTATTCGGACGCAGGAAAGATTCCCGTTAAGAGGCTACTAATCGGGCGTTCGCCGTAACGACCATATCGTTGCGGCTGCAAAACGGAGGGTGGCCAACGCGGATCAGGCCGTCTTAATAGCGGATGCGCCTTTGACCATGTTGATCTGGGGGAAACCCTGACCAAGGATGATTTTGCTGTCCGTATGCAGCCACTGGTCGAGGACCGAGGCATAGACGCTGCGGAAATCTGTGGTGTACTTGAGATCACCCTGGTCAAGATCGGTGAGGCTTGGGCGCTTTCCGGCCATACCGGCGACCACAGGATCCCCGATGAGCATCATGGGTGCTGCGGTACCGTGGTCTGTGCCACCGCTGGCGTTCTCCTCCACGCGCCGGCCAAACTCGCTGAAGGTCATGATCAGCACGCGGTCACCGTTCCCCTGGGCTTTCATGTCCTTGTAGAATGCGTCGATGCCCTTGCTGAACCGGTCGAGAAGGTTGTCCTGGGTGCCGACCTGATTGGCGTGCGTATCGAAACCCGAAAGGGTCACATAGTAAATTTTCGTGGGTAGGCCGCCGGCGATCATCTTGGCGACGGTTTCCAGGCTCTGGCCAAAGGGATCGCGGGGATACGAAATGCCGCCTTTGTATTTCTTGGCCACCTCGCGTACGCGATCGGAGCTCAGCACGGCGTCGTTGGTCACCTTCTGCAAAAAGTCGAGGGTGTCGTTGTGCGGGCGGGCGACTGTGTTAATAAGTTTGTAATTTTCCTCGCGAGCCTGGCCCTGGCCTTCCGTCCAGCCGAAGGAGCCGGGATCCTGGAACGCCACGCCAAAGCCCTTCTTCCCGCCAAATGCCTGTGGGCGCTCGCCGCCGATGGCCACGCCGGCCACAGGTTCGGCTTCGCCTCCGCATTGATTGTCAAAGTAGCGACCCAGCCAGCCCGTTTCGGAGAACTTGTTGCTGTCGGTGGCGGTGTGCCAGATTTCCATGGAACGGAAGTGGGAGCGATTGGGGTTGGGATAGCCCACGCCCTCGATGAGCGTGACCTTTCCGCCGTCCATGAGGTCCTTCATGGCTGTCATGCGGTTGTTCAGGCCGATCTGGTCGTTGATCTTGATCAGGCGATCCTGCTTCAGACCGATCTTGGGTCGGGCCCGATAATAAGCGTCGTCGGAATACGGCACCACCATGTTGAGCCCGTCATTGCCGCCTCCGAGTTGCACGACAAGCAGGATGCGATCATCATGAAACCCCTTGACGACCTTCCCGGACTCCACGGCCGCGGCAGCCCGGGCGAGAAACTGGGGCATGGCAGCCCCGGCGGCCAGGAGGGAGGCTGTCCCGAGAAACTGGCGGCGCGTGCAAAGCAGGCATTCCTTCATGATCACAAACTCCCTGCCAACACCACCAGGTGCTGGATTTTATTTGTTGTCAAATTAGCAAGATTGCAAATTAACATACTTGATAGTCCCCCGTGCTGAGAAGCAGCTGCACCGTGGCGCGCAGGTCCTCCTCGGCCATTTTCATGACCGGCACCGGCTGGCCGGGCGGAGTCCCCTGGGCCAGCACATTGATCAGCTTGCTCCGTTGTTTCGGGTCGAGCGGAAAACCCACAAAATACATGGCCAGCTCGTCCACCATCTCGGGTGCCGTCATGCCATGGTACTGCGCAAAAAAATCTCGCGCATGGAACGGCGCCTGGGCCATCTGGCGTGTTTCGAGGTTGTTGGCCCGATGCTCGCCGAGGGCCCGGGCAAAGGTCCGGCCCGTCACGTCGCTCGGTCCACTGTCCTGCCCGGCCGGACCGCGGGATGTTTCCCCCGTTCCCTCATCCATCATCTCCATCTGACGCCGCCGCGGGCCGGCCATCATGGCCATTTCTCCGTCTTCCTGATCCATCATGGCCATCTCGCCGCCGCGTCGCTGACCTTGTCGTTGCAGCGCCTTGAGTGCACCGGCCCCTGGCCCGCTGAATTCCGGCACCACGCCGCTCACAAGGTAGTTTGCAAAATTGCAGCGGACAAGGAGCGTGTTCGTATTGATCCAGGCCTTGCCACCATCCCAACCTTTGACATTGGGCGGGTAAAAGAGCGACTGTCCCATGGCGCGCATGGCGAGCTGGGCAATGGGCGGGCGCTCGCCGATTTGCGCGTCAAGCTGCACTATAAGGTTCACAACCAATTGCGCGGGGGATTTGACCTGCGAGAACATCGCCTTGTCAGAGTAAAAAGCTCGCGAACTGAACATTTGCCGCAGCACCGGTTTCAATTCGTAGTTTCCCTTGCGGAAAGTGTCTGCCAGCGCCGTTACGATCTCCGGCTCCGGATTCTCGTAGGCAAAGAATGTCCACAGTTTGCGACAGATGAAATCTGCGCAGGCCGGCTGCTGCATGATGATCTCAATGACCTTGTAGCCGTCAAAGTTCCCGGTCTGACCCAGGAATGTCTTCTGTCCCTCGTCGTGGCGTCGCACATTGTAAAAGAATTCACCGTTGCGTTGGGACCAACCCGTAAACGCACGCGCCGAATTCTTGATGTCGTCCTCGCTGTAATGGCCGATGCCCAGCGTGAAGAGCTCCATCAACTCCCGCGCCCAGTTCTCGTTGGGGTGCTCCTTTGTATTCTGCATGTTGTCGAGGTAGCGCAGCATGGCCGGGCTCTTGCCGACGTCGGTTACCAGCTTTCGGAAATTGCCCGTGGCATTCGTCCGCAGGATCTGGTTCAATTTGTAGTTGGCGCCCGGCTCCTTCACCTTTTCCGCCGAGCACGCGAAATGCCCGTGCCAGAACAGCGTCATCTTCTCTTCGAGTGGGCGCTGCGAGTGGCACATCCGGTCGATCCACCACACCTGCAGCTTGCTCACCGCGTCCCGGAATTCCTTGTCTTTCATCTGCCGAAGCTGCCGGCGTTCGTCCTCCGTCAACCCCTGCGTCATCTGGCGCATCTGCCCGAAATCCACTTCCTTGGGCAGCCAGCTTGGGGTTGCCATGTTATCCGGGATGCGGTCGTAATCCACCATCACGGCCACGGCATCGGCAGGTTTCAATTTCGCAAGTTCCTGAGCCCGGGAATTAGGCACCCCGAACCCGGCCCGATTCAACAAGTGGCGACCGTGCGCCTCCGTCCACTTGAAGTTCTCTTGATCAAAAACTGGACTGATTAGACTCATGGCAGGTCACTCAAAGACATTTTGTAGCTGCCATGGCAGCACCCTGCGTTGAGGATTTCAACTGCGGTTTGGTGGCTTGGGAGCATGACCCTGCACAAGAGCAAAAGTCCTGCCCGGGCAACCGCCGACGAGAAATTGGTTAAGTTTAGTTAATTCAATAATGGGCTGGCCGCGTAATTGGAAACAAAGCACGTATTAGTGCCCCAAACCCCGCCACCGCGTACATTATGGAACAGGACCCACAGGTGGAATGTGCAGCTAAAACGCTTCTTCAGCGTCTTTGCCCGCAACAGCGCCAGCCACTTCCAGCGATTCGATTTCCGTCAAGAGCTGGTGAATTCTCTCGAAGCTGCGGATAAGTTCTGACCGCTTTTCCGGCTCAAGGATTTCCAAAACTTCGCGCAGGCGCTGCTCATGGATCTCCTTCAGCTTGTTCGTGGTTTCCTTGCCCGTGCGTGTCATCGTAATACGAATGACACGGCGGTCATTAACATCGCTTTCGCGCGCCACCAATCCGGCACGTACCAGCTTGTCCACCACTGCCGTGGCTGCGGGCATCGTCACCGCCACAAGGCGGGCAATGTCCGACATCTTCTGCGGACCGTGGATATCCAGGAAATAAAGAATGCGCTTTTGGGCCCCGGTCATTTCGTTGTGCTCGGGGTTGGAGTGGGGGGTCAGGAAAATCTGTCCCATGACACGCAAAAACAGATAATTAAGCGATTCAATTTCCCGTATGTCTGCCTGCATTGAAAAAGCATCCCTCTTAATAGCAATGTCCACGACTCTGTGGGCCCTTGGCATCCGGCGGCGGGAAAGATAGCCGTAACCTATTCGACCGGTGAACCAATCACAGGCCTCAGGAACTTGGCAATGAAGAAATGAGCATTCAGCGGGGTGGGGGGGCAACTGTTAGCGCCCGCGTCGGCGGGCACCACCGACCAGACCCACCATGCGCGCCACAAGGACAGCTATGTAGAACTGACCCATGATGGCCGGGAGCAACACCAGCATGCGCGCGAAGCTTGTTTGCGGTATGACGTCACCGTAACCCACCGTCATCATGCTGACGAACGCGAAGTAAATGAGCTGAACTTCACTCTCGCCCCTTGTCGGCGGGCTGGAGACAATCTGGTCGCCGTCTCCGGCAATGCGCGTCTCAGTGGGGACCAACCTGAAGGAATCAGGTCGGGAATACTGGACCAATGCAAACACGTTTCCCCACAACAGTCCCAGTAGCAGGTACACGGCTACCGTTCCGTAAATGTGGTCCCGCGTGACGAAACGGGCACGCAGTACTTCGCCGAGTATTGTCGCGGCAATGTAGCCAAAGAAAACAACATACAACCCCCGCATCAGCACCTCGATGACTTTCTCGACCCTTTGCCAATCCGGCAACTGCTCGATGGAGGCACGGGTTGCAGCCAACAGCATGGTGACGGTCAGCAACAGAACTCCGGTGACAAGATGTCGCTTTCGACGGCTGGTGGCCCAAACGCCCGCAATTAGGCAGATCCACACCAGCACGTCAAACCAACCAAGCCGGTTATTGCGGTCAATGGTGACGGGTAGCGTCAGCAACAAACCCAGCAGCGAAATCGTTAACGCGATGTGGTGGCGCGTGGCTCGCAAGTCCTCGGGCTTCTTCATTTGAGGATTCGTGTGGCCGGGGAACATCCCATGGTCAAGGCCCATGCGTTCCTGCCAATACTGCTTGCGCGGAAAGGTTCAATATGGTGGGCAGGGGCGAACCATGGGAAACACCACGACGGACACAAAAGAAATTCTCATCATTGGTGCGGGGCTGGCCGGGCTGTGCTGCGCCCGTCACCTTTACGAAAGTGGTTTCTCTCCCATCATTATCGAGGCTTCGGACGGCGTGGGAGGGCGGGTTCGCACCGACAATGTGGAGGGATTCCTCCTCGATCGCGGATTTCAGGTGTTGCTGACCGCCTATCCTGAAGCCAAACGCATGTTGGATTATGGCGCCCTGAACCTGCGTCCCTTCTTCCCCGGTGCGCTGGTTCATTATCGCGGCCAGTTCTGCAAGCTGAGCGATCCCTTCCGCCAGCCCCGCGAGGCCATCACTACGCTCATGTCTCCCGTCGGTTCTGTCTTCGACAAGTTCTGCATCGCCAAGCTTCGCAAGCGCGCCTGCGCCGGACCCCTCAGCGATCTTTTCCAGCGTCGCGAAACCACCACCCTCCAGGCGCTGCGCGCTTACGGTTTTTCCGAGGGAATGATCGACGGCTTCTTTCGCCCATACCTGGGCGGGGTAATGCTGGATCGCGATCTCAACGCATCCAGTCGCATGTTCGAGTTTGTGTTTCGGATGTTTGCCCAGGGGGACACCGTCGTGCCCGCCGAGGGCATGGGGGCCATCCCGAAGCAGCTTGCCGCACGCCTGCCCGCCGACACCATTCGCACCGGCGTCCGCGTCGCGGCACTTGCCGATCGGGGGGTGGTGCTGGAGAATGGCGAATCCTTGCAGGGCGCCGCGGCGGTGGTCATCGCGACCGATGGACGCGAAGCGGCCCGAATCCTCGGCCAGCCCGAGCCTCCACCCGGACGGGGCGTCACCTGCCTCTATTTCGCCGCCGATGGCCCGCCCATCAAGGAACCAATGTTAATGTTGGACGGCGACGGCTCGGGACCGGTCAATAACATCTGCGTCATCAGCCAGGTTGCCCCGTCCTACGCACCGGTGAATCAGTCCCTGGTCTCAGCCAGCGTCATCGGCATTCCGCAAAAGTCAGACGCCGACCTTGAGGATGTCGTGCGGGGGCAAATGGCGAGCTGGTTCGGACCGGATGTCTACAAGTGGCGGCACCTGCGAACCTATCGCATCTCCAATGCACTCCCAGACCAGTCGCCGCCCGCCCTCGAGCCCGCAGAGCGTCCGGTCACCGTCCGCGAAGGAGTCTACGTCTGTGGTGACCATCGCGACACCGCCTCGATCCAGGGAGCCATGGTCTCCGGCCGCCGCGCCGCGGAGGCTTTATTGAAGGATCTGCAGGAGTAACTTCTTCCGTTTTTTGTCGCACCCTACAAATGATATCTAAGGTGGACGCTTGGTATGACAACATCGGTACGATCAATTTGCCAATTTTACTTCAGAGTCTCCGAGGAAATTGACTCCTGCAAATTGGGAGACGGGAACGTCAGTGGCTTCTTGTCTACAAACCATTTTTTCTCATGATTGACCCCAAGATAGTAATCATGGTCATCGCGTCTCTTGTACTCGTATTCCTTTCCCTCGAAAGGGTCTCGCGGGATGCTTTGAAGGTAGTCTGGGACTAATTCGTCCAGCGATTCCGGGAACTGGCCCCAATCGCAGTGGAACAGTTCAAGGGCGGTTCTCAGTCGAATCAAGTCGAAACTCAACCAAACGGTTAAGGTGTGTCTGGCGGCACGAAAAACCGCCGGAAGGACAATCTCAAAGTCGCTGACAACTGGCTGACAAAATCCTTCCGGTCCCCGCCACATTTTGTCGATGTTCAGGGAGGCGCGCACTGTCGGAGCCGCTCGATTAAGGGTTTGTAGTAACAAGGCCACCTCAGGGTCGCGGCCCCGCCAGGATTGGACGCAAATCTGGGACAGTCCCAGCGCAACGTAATCCATGTTTACACCCATCATTTGCATTGTAAGTGAGGGGGTCTGCCGCAAAGTGGCTGCGGCACGAAAAATCATCGCAACATTTGCCAAGCACTCCTCCGATTTCCCCTCATGCTGTGAGAGGAGGGCTCTAGAAAGAGCCAGACGCACCGTGTTGTGCAGGCAACCAAAGGTGGGGCTTGCGACTTCCAGGTAGTCAGCATTTCCTAGATTCTCCAAAGCCGTGAAATAGGGCGCTGCCGTGGTATGGTCCCGTTTCAAATGGGCTATGTCAGTCGCCTTCCAAATGTCATCTAATTGCTTTTGATTATTCAAATTTTTAAGTTCATCGACGGTCTGAATGCCGAAGGACCGTCCAAGCGATTCCAATTGCGCTCGGCCATTCTTAGTGAAGAGCACAGCTGTGTCGTCGTAGCCGTTCCGCAACGCAGGACTATAGTACGTCGGATCCGGACCTCGCATAACCCGTCGATAAACGAGCCGGCCAGCGAGGCTGGCAGGGGCAGTGTAAACCATCATGCCTAGAAAAAGGAAGAGGACACCGTGCCCCAAAATCCTCAACGCAAAGTCAGTCGGCGCTTCGCCGTTTGTTTCCAGTCGCCTCCTGAGAGGAAACCCGACAAGTCGTTCAAGTGATAAGCGTTGTATGGGAAGCAGAACAAGAGTCATCCCGAAAAGCAGTTGGTAGAACACACCCACGGCGGCTGTATATCCGGTTCGGTTCTCAAGAAAAGGATACAAAAGGAGTTTGGATCCGAGGGTCCCAAATACGATGGCAATGCCAAACCGGATGAACGAAAAGGACTTTCGAACGCAGTATATTGCGTATAGGAAGGGTAGGACAAATTCTGCGAAGCACTTTAACGAAATGAAGTGAGCCGAAACAAGCAATTCGGGCTCAAAAACTCCCGGCAGTCTCGCCGCCCCTTCTTGTATATCTCGCACCAAAGGCAAGACAGATACATAGTAGCGAAACGCGCAACAACCACCCACCCATAGCACTGCAAGTCCAACAAACGCAACGCGATTGCCAACCAAGCGGGTTAGTGCCAGCAAACCAATAAGTAGGAAGAATGTATCCAAGAGAATTCTTGAAAACAAGGCATTCATGAAAAGTGCTACGGGGATGGCGTAGCATAGCGCGCAAAGTGTCGTTAACTCAAACGTATGCCAAAGTAGACGGCTGCTTCGCGGCATATCGACATAGTCAGATTTTGCGTGTTCGGAATTGGACAAGGCCTATCCCTCCATGATGCTTTAGTAGTGCCCACAGATTTGTGGGTAGAAGCAACCACAAATGCAGCGTACCTCGCAATGAGCCGGTCGGATTCTTGGAGTTGGTAGCAGCATACTTTGGGGTGTGTTTCCCGCTTGTAAACCTTGCCCGTCTGCGCCAGCAATATGCCACTTTGGAACGACGCAAACTATGAGTTTTCGAGATCTAATACGTCCATTTATCCCCGAAAAGCTGCGCCGGCTGCGCCACGCGCTTTTCGTACTGAACAATGCGACCTATAATACTGACGGACTTGTGACGCACCACGATGCGGATTTCCTACAGGACCCGGTTTTTCAGGAGGCATACCGACTCGGGAAGAATACAGGCTCCTGGGGGCTCTCCGAGGTTCCGTGGCGCGCCTATGTGGCGTGCTGGGCGGGCAATCACGCTCTAAGGCTGGAAGGGGATTTCGTCGAATGCGGCGTAAACCGCGGCGGGCTGTCACGTGCGGTGATCCATTATACGAAATTTCAGGATCAGTCGAATCGTCGATTTTACCTGATGGATACATTTGCCGGTTTCCCCGCCGATCTCAAGTCGGTGGCCGCTTATCTCAACCGGGACGAGTACGGCGAATGCTTTGAGGACGTCGTTCGCGAGTTCAGCCCATTCAAGAATGTTGTCCTTGTTCGTGGGCGGATTCCCGAAACGTTGTCGCAGGTCCCTTCGACAAAGGTTGCCTACTTGAGCATCGACATGAACGTGGCCGAGCCCGAAGTGGCGGCACTGGAGTTTTTCTGGGACAAACTGGTGACCGGGGCGGTGGTGGTGCTCGACGATTACGGGTTCGGAGAACCCTATCATCGCCAAAAGACGGCCATGAATGAACTTGCGGCCCGATTGGGTGTTGATGTGCTTCTGCTGCCCACCGGCCAGGGATTGATCCTGAAATCGTAGCGGCCACAATAAGTCAATGTGTCATAATGATAATAAGATAACAATCCATGTTTGAATTCTCGGTTAAGGATGAAGCGACAGGCTCCGCCGCCCGCACCGGCCGCTTTGTCACGCCCCATGGCGCCGTTGAGACGCCCGTATTCATGCCAGTCGGCACCAAGGCCACCGTGAAGGCCATGACTCCCGAGGAACTCGAGGAAATCGGTTCCCAGATCATCCTGTCGAACACCTTTCACCTCTGGCTTCGCCCTGGCGACGAAATCATTCGCGATCTTGGCGGGCTTCACAAGTTCATGAACTGGAAGCATCCCATCCTGACCGATAGCGGCGGCTTTCAGGTCTTCTCGCTGTCGAAATTGAACAAAGTCACGGAGGAGGGCGTGCATTTCCGTTCGCCTCTGGACGGGGCGCCACTCTTCCTCACACCCGAAATCTCCATGAAAATCCAGGAAAATCTTGGGGCGGATATCATCATGTGCTTCGATGAATGCCCGGCGCTCCCGGCGACCCATGACTCCATCCGTGAATCCGCTGAGATGACCGCCCGCTGGGCCGCACGGTGCAAACGTGCGCACAAGCGCGAAGACCAGGCGCTTTTTGGCATCGTTCAGGGAGGGACGTACGAAGACCTGCGCGCCTGGAGTGCAAAGGCCACCACCGAGATCGGATTTCCCGGTTATTCCATCGGCGGGCTCAGCGTGGGCGAACCCAAGGATGAAATGGAGCGCGCGCTGAAGGTCATGAATGAAACCCTGCCCCGCGACAAGCCGCGCTATCTCATGGGCGTCGGCACACCGGCGGATTTCTTTCGCGGCGTCGAGAACGGCGTGGATATGTTTGACTGTGTGTTGCCGTCGCGCAACGCCCGCAACGGGCGCCTTCTCACGAATGAGGGCGCCATCAATATCCGGAACCAGGCCTATGCCACCGACCCCGCGCCCATCAGCGAATCCTGCGGATGTTACGTCTGCCGCAATTACTCCCGCGGCTACCTCCGCCATCTGCATATGTCGAATGAAATACTGGCATCCAGGCTCAACACCTGGCACAATTTGTATTACTTCCACGACCTGATGGAAAGGATCCGCGCGGCCATTCCGAAAGGCACCCTGGCGGATCTAAAAAAAGACGCATTAAAGTATTATTCCGAATCAGAATCCTGAAAATTTCCCCGGATCCCGCCCATTTGCGCCCGGCTTCCCCTGGGTGAACTCCGCGGTGGCGACCTGTTGGCAGCATCTGGGCGTTGGAACTTATTTCAAATTCATCCCCAAGAGGCCTGGAGTGGCGCAAATGCGCCACGGGTGGCCGCTTTTTTCGATCTTTTCACCCCGGAAACCGCCTACCAGCTCGTTTTGCCCATTCCTTGTCGCCAAATAAACCAAATAAAATCAACATTTTAAGGCGATTTTGGCAAAATCGACATGTCCATGCATTTTTTACTTGCGAGACGGGGAGCCTTTGAGTACGCATGTCCAAGTTCTGGTGAATTGAACCAAATTCAACCAGGGCGCGGTGAAGATGAGCGACAAAACACCAAAAGAAGGTACAACACCGGACGCCGATGGGTTCACGGACAATGTGAACGCTCGTTTGGACAAGGTATTGAGGGTCGCGATTCCAGCCAAGTTTGTGGATGTTCTGGCGGCGAACTATCCGGAGCATAAGGGCCGGGTGGTTCTGGTTCCGGGCAAGGACTGTGTCAGGGTCTTCCCCGTGCCGGTTTGGGAAGTGGAAAAGGAAAGACTTCTGAAGTTGGATTCCTTGAACCCGAAAGTCGCCAAGCTTCGCCGGGTGGTATTTGGAAATAAGAAGGAATGCACGCTGGACCCTCAAAACCGGGTTCGCCTGTCCGAGCAGCAGGTCAAGAATGGCAAGCTGCGAGACGACAAGCCGGCGGAAGGGGACGAGACCTCCACGGAGGTCGCGGTGGTGGGGCAGATCGACCGGTTGGAGATCTGGAACTACCAGCGGTGGTGCAGCTACAACGAAGGAATCGATGTAGACGAGGCTTTTGGGGAAGTGTTCTCCGAAGCTGGGCTGGTTTGACAAACGGGTGGTTCACCGCCCCGTCCTGCTGGCTCAAGTACTGGAGTTGCTGGACTTAAAATCCGGCCTGCTGGTCGTGGACGGCACACTGGGTGCCGCGGGCCATGCGAAAGAGATTTTGGGGCAAATTCAGCCCCAAGGGTTTGTTTTAGGGTTAGATAGGGACCCGCAGGTTGCTGAACTTGCGGCGCGGGAGCTGATAAACGCTGGATTCACCCGCGGAAAGCAGTTCGAAGTCGAGGTGCGGCGGTTTT
>JAIBAT010000136.1 GCA_019695055.1 Candidatus Sumerlaeaceae bacterium
AGTGTGACGCGGCCCTACATGATTCCGGTGCGCATCCTGATGCCGTGGAAGGCGCCGTCGCGCATGGGCACGATTGCCGCCGATACGAGCTACTACCCATTTGGCACGCGCATGTACATCCCCGGCTACGGCTGGGGTGTGGTGGGCGATCGCGGTGGCGCCATCAAAGGGCCGGACAGGTTGGACATTTTTATCAACTCCACGCGCCGCGCGAACGACTGGGGGCGACGGAATGTGACGGTGACGATCGACAGATAGGCTGGTGACGGCGACCCGATTGGCAAGTGGTTATCTTTTGCCCTTGCGGGCGGCTCTCTTTGTCCTGCCGAGCCGGCCTGTCTCGCCCGCTTTTGCCACCTCTGGTTTTGCTGCCTTCTCGGGCTCCAAAATTCCCTTCCCACGATGAATTAGCCAAGAAACGCCAGCTGCAAGCATAGCTACGAAAAATGAAACCCACAGCGGCTGAATTGGCAAGCGGTAGCGTCCAAATTCCGTAAACTGAACCATGGCATGCAGTAGCATGTGGTAAAACACTGTGCCGACAATGATGACAATTCCAATCACTGATGCCGAGCTTTTGCGATAGCACCATACGGCAATAGCAAATACAAGAAACAATAGATAAGGTGTGCGCCGGGGTGCATTTGGGCTGCGCCAGTAGTAATTATCAATCGGTCCATAAATACGACCGAGAAATGGGTTGCGTAATAGGTAGAGCGCCTGGGGGGTCGGCAGTGTTTGATGACTTGGATGTTGGTAGGAATCGGTCAGGTCGGTCATGTACATTGGAGAGTCGCTCCAAAGCCTCCACCAAGCAAATTGCACTTGCGGCCAGTACTTGTCAAAAAAGTGGTGTCTTATAAGCCAGCTATTTACTTTTTTAAACTCGAGCGAGAGCTGCCATCCTTTTAAGCCGGTGTCGTCAATCATCTGCCAGGCCATTTGATCGTACAGGTTTATGTGATTACCCTTGCTCTTGTCGCGAGCCCGGATGTAGGCATCGCGCACTTCTGCAAATTCGTCGGGAGCTAATTCCATGAAAGAACCAGTTTGGTTTGTCATGGAGGCACCCAGCTGATAGGATAGGGCAAACACTCCCATTTTTTTGTAGTTTCGGTATGACCAAGCCCAGACACCCAGCTGTGTAGTCAATAGGACTATTCCATACCAAAGGGCGGCGCGCTTCCACTGGCAGCGCGCTTCCCTGTAGATCATTTCAAGGCCAAACCCGCCAAGCGTCGTGCAGAAAACCAAAAGCTGGAAGCTGGGTCGGATCATGAGATTCAGGTAAAACAATAGTCCGACTATTACTGCGGTCCAATATTTCTTCCGATCCGTTCCCCAGAGAAAAGCGCACAATGCCAGAACGACTGTAAAACCGCCCAGGAACTCTGTGAGTGGAACAGCCTGCAGGTTGACGCTAAAGCGATCCAGGAAAAATCCAAGCCCGCCGGCAGCTGCCACCCAGGTGTTCCGGCAAATTCGGAGGTAGATGAAATACAGCAGCACCGGAATCAAGCTTCCGCATAGGAACTGAACCGAAATAACCGGCATCCATGTGTTGGATCCGGAGAAGAAATAGCACAGTGCCAAAAAGCTTGGATATCCGGGCGTCCGAAATTCAAAAGTATTATACTCTGTGCGTCCCGTAAGCATACGCTGGGCGATGTCGCGGTACGCACCCGAGTCCGGAAAGTCATTGGGAACTGTGACGTGAAAAAGGCTGGCTTGGAATACAAATGTTATAACAATCAGGGTCACGAGCGCTATGTTGCGCCTTAGAAAATCAAACGCTTCCTGCCACGAAGGCGGGTGAAACAACCGCAAAGCACCGGGGGCATTTTCTGACGCAGCAGGTGTGGAAGACTTTGCCTGGATTGGATTCACTTCTTGATGCCCAACATCAGAAAAATCATCGGCTTCATGATATCCCACCAGCCGATTAGCGGGGAAATCTTCGTATACCCCAGTTCCTTTGGAGGATAGATCTTGCTGACGGGCACTTCCGCAAAACGGTAACGTTTGAGAAAGTAATAAAGCAGATAATATTCCATCCCGTATCGGAACAGCCATTCCTGATCAAGGTTCCAGACCGGATCGCGAAACGCGGCCAGGCGGATGGCGCGGAAACCGTTGGTGGTATCGTGCAGATACTTACCGGTTGCCGCGAACGTTACAAGTGGATGTACAAACTGCGTGGCAACGCGGCGGTAAAGGGGCATGGTCCCGAAGTCGCCACCGGGCAGGTAGCGGGCCCCCTGCACAAAGTCGGCCCGGCCTGCCAATACCGGCTCCACGAGGCGCGGGATTTCCTCCGGGTTGTCCTTGTTATTGCCGGCCATGATGACGAGTATGTCGAATCCGTTGTCCAGGCCGTACTGGATCACACGGCGGATGGAATACCCGATACCCCGGTTGGTCTCGTTCCGGATGAGCGTGAAACCGTATTTCTGCTGGAGTTTCTCGGGATAGTCGTCTGTGGAGCCATCGTCGGCCAAAATGACTTCCACCTCACAATGCGGCAGGGCTTCGCCAAACTTCGTTTCGCAGATGCGACGGACGGTGGCCTCGATCTTGACGTGTTCGTTATAGGCGTAGGTCGAGACCAAAATGCGCGGGTGGGTCGGTGGCCACGCGGTGGCTGCGGCGTTGGGGGGCGAATTGGCCATGGGCGCTATTGGCCGGCAATCTCCAGCAGGCTATCGGCTACGTGTGCCAGTTGCTCGTCGGTAATGGTGGGGAACATTGGCAGGGAAAGCAGGCGGCTCGCGACCCTCTCCGTCACCGGGAAATCCCCCTGCTTGTGGCCCATGGAGGCGTAGGCCTTTTGCAGGTGAAGGGGGAGCGGATAGTGGAGGCCGGTGCCAATGCCACGCTTCCCAAGTTCGGTGGCTACGGTGTCGCGATTATCCACGAAAACCACGTACAGGTGATAAATGTGAAAGTTGTGTTCGGGCTTGTGCACAACCCCAATTCTTTGGGACCCCGCGAATCGTTTATTGTAGTATTCCGCGGCGCGAGCGCGGGCCTTGTTCCAATCCGAAAGGCGTTTCAGTTTCGGCCGCAACACGATTGCCTGCAGTGCGTCCATGCGCGCGTTGACACCTTCCACATCGTGGTAATACTTTTGGGCCTGACCGTGATCGCGAAGCTGGCGGACGCGGTCCACGACGGCCTTGTCGGTGGCGACAACGGCGCCGCCTTCCCCGGCCGCCCCGAGGTTCTTGCCGGGATAAAAGCTGAACGCTCCCGCGTGGCCCATGCTGCCGGCAAGGCGTCCCTTGTAGGTGGCGCCGTGGGCCTGGGCTGCGTCTTCAATCACCGCCAGTTTGCGCTTCTTTGCGATATCGAGAATGGGATCCATATCGGCGCATTGGCCATACAGGTGCACAGGCACAATGCCCTTGGTCTGGGGGGTGATGGCCGCCTCGATCTTGCCTGGATCAATCGTGCAGGTCTTTGGCTCGATGTCCACAAACACTGGCTTTGCCCCTGCCAGGGAGATGGCCTCCGTCGTGGCGATGAAGGTGTGGGGAACCGTGATGACCTCGTCGCCGGGGCCAATGCCAAGCGCGCGAAAGGCGAGGTGGAGCGCGTCGGTGCCGCTGTTGACGGATGCGCAATGCTCCATGCCGCAGAACTCTGCGAACTCCTTTTCGAAACCGGCCACCTGTGGGCCGCCGATGAAGGCTGCATTCTTGAATGCGTCCTCCAGCACCGGCAGAACCTCGGGCCAGATTTCGCGGTGCGGAGTTTTCAGGTCGAGAAAGGGGACTTCCATTGTGATATTTAGAAAGGCGCGGGTCTGGTCACCCGGCCTTTGCCTCCTTGGATTTGATAATCTTGGCCGGCACACCGGCCACGGTGGCACCGGGCGGCACGTCCTTCGTGACGACGGCGCCGGCGCCGATGGTGGCGCGCTCGCCGATGGTGATGCCGCAGAGAATGGTCGCGCTGGAGCCAATCGTGGCACCGCGGCGCACATGGGTTTCTATGCACGCCCAGTCTGCCTCGCCCTGCAGGCTGCCGTCCTCGTTGGTCGCGCGGGGATATTTGTCGTTGATGAACGTGACGTTGTGACCCACAAAGACTTCGTCCTCGATGTGGACGCCTTCACAAATGAACGTGTGGCTGGATATCTTGCAGTTGGCCCCGATGGAAGCGCCCTTCTGGATCTCCACAAAGGTGCCGACCTTGGAGTTGTCGCCAATGGAGCACCCATAGAGATTCACGAAGTCGTAAATCTTCACGTTCTGCCCGAGCTTCACGTCGGGCGCAATGTTCTGGAACTTCATGGGTTTGCCGAAATCCTCTTATGTGATGGGAATCTTCTGGCCACCGTTTTCCAGCGATTTCTGCGTGGCTTCGAGCAATTTCACGACCCGCAACCCCATTTCGCCGTCGGTGGTGGGCGACTTTCCCTGCTCGACGCATTCCTTGAAATGCTGGGCCTCAAGGCGGAGAGCCTCGCGGGCAGCCAGGCGTGGAGCGTGCATATCTCCGAGGCGGTACTGGACGAGAGCGTTGTAGAGGCCGCCCTTGCCCTCCCCGAGTTCCACGCCCCGGTCATAAACCTTAACCGGTTCAGAAACATCCATGTCGTCCCACACCAGCATCTTGCGGCTGCCGCCGAGGAGCACCTGGCGGATTTTCACGGGGGAAAGCCAGTTCACATGGAAATGGGCGATGGTATCGGTGTCGAAGTACGCCGTTACGTAGGCAATATCCTCGAACTTCATGCCGAAATGCGCGCGCCCCTGGGCGGAAATGGCCACGGGCTTCTGGGCGAACACATAGTCCATAATGGAGAAATCGTGGGGGGCCAAATCCCAGATGACGTTGATGTCCGATTGGAAGAGGCCCAGATTGACGCGCACGGAGTCGAAATAGAGCAGGTCGCCCAGTTCTCCGGAATCCACCAGTTCCTTGATCTTCTGGACGGCGCTGGTGTAAACGAAGGTGTGGTCAACCTGGAGGACCAGCCCCTTCTCGCGGGCGAGAGCGACGATCTCTTCGGCCTCGGCCACGGACGAAGCTAGGGGTTTCTCGATAAAAACGTGCTTTCCGGCGTTTAGCGCGTCGATGGCAAGCCGGTGGTGGGCAAATACCGGGGTCGCGATGGCAACCGCATCCAGTTCCGGATCGGCAAGGAGAGTCTTGTAGTCCGTCGTGGGCTGGCAGGCCGGGAATTGTTCGTGAACCACCGCAAGCCGCTCAGCGTCCAGGTCGCAGATGTACTTAACCTGCGATCCCTTGACGGACGAGAAGTTGCGAATGAGGTTGGGCCCCCAATATCCGCAGCCGATGATGCCGATTCTGAAGTTTCCGGATGTCGTTTTCACTGAGAGAGTCTCAACCCGCCCGAAGTATTTGCATTCAGTCGTTCGCGATTGGCAGCGGACGAAGAGGCCTGATTGACAGGCCTGGCATGAACCAACGTTGATGGGGTATCGGGGTCAACGGAAATATGCCCCTGGGTGGGCATGGAGGTTCGTGCAGTCAAGCCATGTCGCCGGAGCATTGAGGGCGTTTGACTTGTAGCAATTTGATATTTGTTACGATTCCCATTGACAGGTGGCAAAAACTTTTGCTTCATTCTGTAAACAAAGGCTGAAAGCGCTTTATTTGTCCTGAGTGTGGAGTCCGCAACGTGGTGCTTTCAGAAGATTCAGAGGGGTGAAAAGATGAGAAATTTCAGGTTCCTTGGACTATTTCTCGCTGTCAGCGCCGTGACCAGCGCTGGATTTTCGGGTGTGGCGCGCTCTGCCAGCTACTCCATGGATTACGCCGTGGCGAACGCCGGGGGGCAGAAGGCCTCAAGCACCAACTATAGTGCTGTGGCGGTCTTAAAGACGAATGGTGTGGGGGGCGGGAAGTCCACCAGCACTTCCTACAGTGTGGAACCGGTGGCTGGCCTTACAGATACGACTCCTCCCGCAGCCCGCGTTAATGATTGGAAAAAGTTTTAGCAGTTCTGCATATTTTAACATTATATTTAGGGGGTACCCTGCCAATGAAGTTTAAACAGCTTTTCTTTCAGATGCTCCTCGCATGGACTGTTCTCGGTCTTGGTGTTAACACATCAATAGCCGCCGATGATTTGGTCACTTTTGATTATCAGGGTCGAGTTAAGGTCAATGGCTCGCCATTTAATGGAACCGGCCAATTCAAGTTTTCGATACTGAACACGTCGGCGTCGGCGACGCTTTGGTCCAATGATGGGACCGGCACGGGTGGAACGGAACCGTCTTCTTCGATTCCTTTGTCGGTTAGCGATGGGATCTTTGACGTGATGATTGGCGACCCGGCCGCGGGCATGCAGTCCATTAATAGCAGCATTTTTAATTCGCCAACTCCCCTTAAATTGCGAACATGGTTTAACGATGGCGTAAACGGGTTCCAAAAGCTTAACCCGGACAGCAATCTCGCAAATATTACTCTAGTCACACTTCGCACGGGGGGACAGGATTTTATCATTTACGTAAACGGGACCACAGGCAATGATTCCAACAATGGCCTGACGACCAACACCGCCAAGAAGACAATTCAAGCGGCCGTAAACATCGTTCCTCCACGCCTGAACTCCAATGTGACCATTGATATCGCGGATGGAGTCTATCGCGAGGAAGTCAACGTGAACGGTATCAGCGCCATTCGTGGCAAGGCGCTAACGTTCCTTGGCGATGAAACCTGGTCCATGGCAACAGGCAGCAACCCCACGGTTCGAATTACCGGGACGGATAGTGATGTCAGCCCGGTAAAAACCCGACTTTTTGGAATCTACGCTGATCAATGCTCAGGAGTGACCGTTCGCGGTATCTATTTCAATTATTGCGCAACGGCCGGCTTCTGGGGGCAGAACGGTTCATACACTGTCCTCAACAGCAAGGCAACCAACTGTGGTGGTACCAGCTTTGACGGCGACGGTGGGTTTGTGTGCGAACACCAATCCAAGGCGATCTTTACTAACTGTGATGCGCGCCAGAATCAGACCCGTGGCTTCTTTGTGGCTGTCAATTCCCGTGCCGACATTACAAGTTGTTCTGCCATATCAAACACGGGAGATGGCTTTCAGTTTATCGGCCAGGCGAGCGTTCGCATGTGGCCACCTCTGGTTTCCACGAATAATGGGGGAAATGGTATCAGTGGTGGATCCTTTACGGATTTCAGTTTCCAACCGCCATTCTCAGGCTCAACCAGCAACAATGCATCCTATGGGGTCAGCGTGTCCTACAACTCGTTTGTACACTACTATAGCCTCGGTGGTTTCACTAACACTGGCAATGCCTTGGGCACACTTCAACTGATCTACGGGAGTTCGTCCTACTAGCATCCTCCACTTAGTGGTCGTGGTTTCCAGTTGATTTATTTCGCCCGTATCGGCCAAAAAGAACCCGTGTCTGGGGGCGTTGTGTTCGATTCTACGGGATGGAGCATGGGCTATGGCGCGGTGGTGGAATGGGTTGGGTTTGTGTGTGGGGCTTTTTGCGGGTGCGATTCTGGTTCTTGGTGGCACGTCGACTGGCTTTGCCCACGCCATTACGGTGGACGGGAGCGCCAGCGATTGGACAGGGTCGGCGCCGTCGCAAATCCATGATGCGAGCTACAGCAACGGCGAGTGGATCTACAAGGGTGAGTCGGGGGATTCGCGCACGGATCCCGTGGACCCGTCGGACTCCAATTTTGACCTGACCGAGGTCCGCCTCACGGCGGACGCGACCAACCTTTATGTCCTTGTCCGATTCGCGGATGTGTTGGCAACGGATCAGGTTTACGTGGGCCTTGGCATCGACCGCGATCAATCCACCACGGATACCAGCATGAACTTCCAGGGCGACGATTCGGGCCTGACATACGGAAACGTGGCGGCCAAGCTGCCCGAGTTTATTGTGGATATCCACAACGCCACGCCCGGGGTGACGACCGTCGAGATGTATGCCGACAATGGAAGTTCATGGTATGCGCCGCCCACCCACTCGGAGTTCATCTCCACGACGAATGACCTGCTGGAGGCGGCGATTCCGCTGTCGAGCCTCGGCCTGACGTCCTCCAGCACGTTTGGTTTTTCGCTGGCAACCTTCGACAATGGAAAGACATCCGATCCGTCGGGAACGGCTTACAACAATGACGACGACACGACGGTGGACTATCCCGGGAATGATGCGCTCGACTGCATTGGCGGCACCGTGGGGACTTCACAGAGTTCCTGGGACCGCGACCTGAGCGATAATAATCTCGGAAACCAGTTCACGGTCAGCATCGCCACGATGGTTCCTGTGGCCCTGTCTTCGTTTCTGGTGGATTAGGGGCCGGGCCCTACAGCCGCAGTCGCACGCGTATCCGCCCCAACAGGCCTGTCAGGGCGACGATGGCGAAGGCCCATACCACGGAGCGCACAATCCCGGCCCCGCCGGCGTTGGCCACGCTCCACAGGGGGTTCCCCTTGTACAGGCCCGTCGCGATGCCGAAGCATGTAATCGCGCCGCCCACGATGCTGGGCAAGATGTAGGCCAACAGCGGGTTCTCGCCCGCAGGGCGGATGATGGCGGCCCACTTCGTGAATCCCCAGACGTCCATCAGCAGGTAAATTGCCGCGAACAGCCAGCAGCAAATACCCGAGCACATCAGGCACCACGTCGGCGTCGCGAGATTCTTTGAGATGATGTAAAGCGGATGAATCATCCATGCTGCCGCGACAAGCCCGAGGCCAAACACCAGCATCCAGATGATACGGTCGCGTGGCGATTGGGCCGAGGACCCGGCGAAGAACAGCATTCCGAGGACGCAACCGGCCACAACGATGCTGCCGTGGCTGCCCAGTTGGGAGCCTATGCCCACATAACCCGGCAGGAACGGGACGGAATTGAAGAGCCCCTTGTCGTCGGCGACAAACAACAACGAGAGCAGCGTGATCATGCCCACCATGCCCGCGATTTGCTTGCGCAAGGGCAGGTAACAGGCGCACCCGACGAGATAGGCCCACCCGATCAGGCCGAGGATGCCCCACCATTGGGTCCGCATCCGCACGACGGTCTCCACGCCGTCCGCGCCGGTACTCTTGCCGCGATAGGCAATCGCCATCGTAATGAGCACCCCGATTCCGATGCCACGCAGGGCCGGGAACAGCCAGCGCCCGGGGCCATCGTCGGTTTTCGGATAATCATTCCACACCAGAATGACCGCGAGATACACGGCCAGCGACCAGTACTGGGCCGGGAAACCCATGGCGTCGGTGTTGGCCGGCATGTTCACCATGAACACACCCACAATTAGCAGCCCGGCCGTGCGAACGAGGACGTGGGCCCAGACGCGCCACAACGCCTCGCCCCTCTCGCGTCGCCGCCCAATGGCAAAGGGTATTGCCATCCCCACGATGAAGAGGAACGCAGGAAACACCAGGTCCACGAAGGTCATGAAATCGTCCTTCGTGTCGGCGTGCTTCATCCACCAGGGGATCCCCTTTACCCCGGCCACGTCGTTAACGAAGATCATGATGAGAATCGTCAGGCCGCGGAAGGCATCCATGGATGCCAGGCGCGTGGGTGGCAGAGTGGGTGCTGTAACAGCGGTATCAGTCATGCCATCAATGTATGGGCGGCGAATTCCAAAGGTCGAGAGAAACTGGCAACTTTCCAGGGTGCTCCCTTCTCCCAATCAAAGAGGATCGTAAATCCGAGTTTGGATCTTCGAAATGAAGGCTCCCGCCGCACATTTCGCTTGATGTCGTTCGCAGGAATGCTACAAAAATATATGCCAATGGATAAGACCGCGATTAGTGTCCGCAGCTTGGGTTTTGACGAAAAGGCCGAATACCGTGCCTATTGGCTGAGCCGCTCGCCGGCCGAACGTATTTCTGCCGTGGAAGAACTCCGCAAAGAAATTTGGGGGCCCGACTATGAATCTCAATACAGACTTCCAAGAACTGCTGAGGCGATTCGAGTCCTACGGCGTTAAGTACCTAATTGTCGGCGGCTACGCGGTTGCGTACCATGGGTTTCCAAGAGCTACGAAAGATTTGGATTTGTTTGTGGAGTGTTCCCCCGATAACGCTCGCCGTATAGTCGACGCGCTTGTGGACTTTGGATTCTCTGGAGCCGCAACGGTGGAAGGTGAACTCACAAAAATCAATTCCATTATACGCTTTGGGGCGCCGCCGAACCAAATAGATGTCCTTACGACAATCTCGGGCGTTTCATTTGAGGAATGCTGGCCACAGAGAATTCTGGCTGAATCTGGTGACTTTATGTGGCCGATCATCTCGGCTCCAGATTTAGCAAGAAACAAGAAAGCCGCCAGACGGCTGCGTGATTTGGCCGATCTTGAGGATCTCGGACTGACGGACCAGGTGGAATCGTCCGATTCTCGGGACGAATAGCCAGTCCCTTTCATCGGGTGTTCAGTTGCGGGAGGATTCTGAATACCCGATGCTCTAAATCGGGCTCCCGCCATCAACCCGTAATGGCTTCGTGCATGGAATCGTGGTTCCAATGGCGGAGTCATCAAGAAACAAGTAGCCGTCGGCGCTGACGTAGAGGGTTGATGTGTCGGCCTTGTCAAAGAACGCACAACAACTTGCCGGAAATCCACTGTTTCGAAACCCCTGTTCGCCTTCTAAATAGAGGGGGACTGCAATCACCACGTCCACTTGGCGCCAGTACAATACTGTTTTCCCATAGCTATCGTTAGACATAAAATTATCAGAATATAAGTCGCTTATCCATCGGCACATGCTCCCCCTGCCCATGGGACTTCCCCCCCGCATCGACCGTCTGATTCCAAGTAGCAAGCAGCTCGCTCCACGACGGGGAACTGCCGGTTCGCTGGACAGCAAAGGCGCAATTCCCAAAGTGATCGCCCCACCCGTGGTCAAATCGAAAATCGAACTTCTTGAGGACCAAGGATTTGTCTCGGGGTAAGCTTAACAGGGCGGCAATAGTTGCTGCGTCTTTGGCATTTGGCTCGCTACGCCGGACATTGGTTTGGGAGTGCCAATAGTATAGTTGTCCACCGATTGCGGCACAAAGCGAAATGACAATAAGGATGGCGATGCTACACGACCTTGTATTCCAGAAGGCAGCTGGCCTGTAACTTTTCAATGAGGCCGGCCGCGACATTGTGGGTTAATACTCCGCTTTCTTCGGCTCCGCCGGCACTGCCTCCTCAGGCGGGTTGGCGCTGCGGCCATACATCAGGGCCATGCCGCGCATGCGGTCGGAGTGGTGGTGGTTTAGCTGACCTTCGGCGAGGCGCCAGGTCCAGTTGCCGGATTCGCGGCCGGGGAAGTTCATCCGAGCCTCGCCGCCGAGGTCCAGAATGTCCTGGGCGGGGATTACTGCCGTGTTGGCCACGCTCATGTAGCACGCGCGGATCAGGTCCCAGTTGGCGGCGTTGCCATCCGTCGCCAAATAAATCTGCATCGTTGTGCGCTCATCGGGGGTGGAGGTGTTGCGCCACCAGCCCAGAGTCGTGTCGTTGTCGTGGGTGCCCGTGTACACCACCGTGCCGTATTCGTGCTGGTGAGGCAGAAACCCGCTGTTGGGGTCGGGGATGAGGGGTTCGCGCTTCGCCGCGCCCCAGGCGAACTGCATGATCTTCATTCCCGGCAGGTCGAGCGCCAGGCGTGCGTCGGTCACGTCTTCCGTGATTTCGCCCAGATCCTCGGCAATCACCGGCAAGTTGCCGAGTTGCTTCTTGATGGCTTCGAAGAACTTCAGGCCGGGGCCCTTGACCCACTCGCCATGCTCGGCTGTGGGTGCGCCAAACGGAACGGCCCAATATCCCATGAACCCGCGGAAATGGTCGAGGCGAATGATGTCGACGAGGGCGAGGGTGCTTTTCATGCGCGCCACCCACCAGGCGTAGTCGTCCTTCGCCATCTTCTTCCAGTCGTACAGCGGGTTGCCCCAGAGCTGACCCGTCTTGCTGAAGTAGTCGGGCGGAACGCCGGCCACATTCGTCGGGTTGCCGTCCTTATCGAGTTGAAACAGGCCCTGGTGAGCCCAGGTGTCGGCGCTGTCAAAGGCCACATAGATGGGCGCATCGCCAATGATCTCGATGCCCCGCTCGTTCGCCGAGGCCTTGAGTCGCTGCCATTGCTCGGCAAAGAGGAACTGCATGAACTTGTGATACTCGATGCTGGCTGCGTAGTCGGAGCGCGCCTGTTTCACCGCAGCCGACTTGAATCC
>JAIBAT010000027.1 GCA_019695055.1 Candidatus Sumerlaeaceae bacterium
GCACTTCCCCGGAACAGATTCTTGCGGATAATCTGCTGCGCCAGGAGGAACTGCGCGAGGGGCAGATGCTGCGTGTTCCTGTCCCGATAGCGATGGCCGATCCAAATTCGACAGGTATACTGCCCCGGGCCTTTAATCCTGCGGAGCAGATGAAACGTGAGGTGTGGCGTGGCATCCGCGGTCGGAAACAAATTGCACTCACCTTCGATTCCGGTGGCGATGCCGATGCCGCCGGGGATCTCCTGAACAATCTGCAGCGGACTGGCGCCCGGGCCACCTTCTTTTCCACCGGGCAGTTCGCAAAGAGATTCCCGGACGTGGTCACGAGCATCACCCTCCACGAGTACCGCATCCATAATCACTCCTGGTCCCACCCGGAGTTCACGAAACTCTCGACGGATGCCATGGGAGATGAGCTGGATCGGGCTGAAAGAACGATATTCGAAATCTGCGGCCAGCGCACGCCTCCCTACTGGCGTCCGCCCTATGGGGATCGTAATAATCGTGTACTATCCACGGCGGCTGCGGCGGGCTACCAAAGTATTTATTGGACTGTGGACTCGCTGGATGCCTTTGGCCCCGAGAAGAGCGTGGAGTTCCTGCTCTCGATGGTCCTTAACCCGAAAAAGGCAAAAGGCGACCCGGACCACTATCTCGACGGGGCGATTGTGCTGATGCACATTGGCCTGCCCTCGACAGCACATGCCATTCCGCCGATGGTAGCGGAACTAAAGAAGCGGGGATTCAAACTGGTGACTTTGGAAGAATTGCTGGACCCGTAGGGGTAATCCTACTCCAGCACAATCTCCGAAGAATCCCCCACGTTCAGCTTGAACAGGTTGCCCTGCACCTTGGCATTGTCGCTGATAATGGAGTCTTCCAGGATAATCGTGGAAACATCGGCGTTCTCACCAATAATCGTGTTGCTGACAATGCAACTGTTAAGGTTTGTGCCGGCCGAGATGCTCACGTAGGGCCCCACAATGCTGTTCTCAATCTTCGCGCTCGGGTCAATGGCCACGGGCATGATCATGACGGAGCCAGGGTAGCGCTGCGCCACCGCACCATACCCCTCCGAGTCGCTCAACTTGCCGTCGAGCAGGTCGCGATTCGTCAGCAGCATGGTTTCCGGTTTCCCGCAATCATACCAGCCATCCACCATGAACACGCGCATGGGCTCGCCCCGATCCAAATACTTCTGGAGAGCGTCGGTAAGCTGGAACTCGCCCTTTGTCGTCTTCTTTTCCGAGATCAGTTCGTCGAGGCAGTCGAATAGCAGCTTGGGGCTCTTCATGTAATAGATGCCCACGATGGCAAGGTTGGTGGGCGGATTATCGGGTTTCTCAATCAGGCGCTTCACGGCGCCCTGGTTATCGAGTTCCACGATTCCAAAGCGGCGTGCATCGTCGACCTTCTTGACGCCGATGGCCGTTTCACCGCGTTCAAAAACATTTTTCAGGTCCGCGCGAAACACCGTGTCGCCCAGAATGATGAGCACGCCATCATCGTTATAGTGGTGATCCTTTGCGAGCGAGATGGCGTGCCCAAGCCCCAACATCTCCGGTTGCTCCACGAAGTTCGCCTTAAACTTGTAGGTGCTCTTCACGTATTCGCGAATCATGTCGCCCTTGTAGCCAACGATGAAGGTCACCTCGTCAAAGCCAAGAGACACCAGCTCATCCAGGATGTGCCCCACGATGGGTTTGCCGGCCACGGGCAGCAGCACCTTGGGGGCCGTATGGGTGTGTGGGCGGAGACGGGTGCCGATGCCGGCAACTGGAATTATGGCTTTCACAGAATCCTCGCGTTACTCATGATGGGCGCCATTCAATTTGGCGGCCAAAGTGCTGACTGTTTCGGCGGCAAGCATGGGGAAGGCAAGACAAACCGCACAACTTCTTCGATAGTCAGTCCAAAACTGGGTTGCAATTCCGCGTGGTGTGAAGCATCAACGTTGAGTTCTGAATCTATAATCCGGAGATAATGACAATGCCATGGAATCTAACAAAGAGGATGTCGCTTGTTGTGCTGACATTCGTTTTTGGAGCACTTCTCTTCATTTGGCCATCCCTGACAGCTCCAACCGAAGGCCGGAATATAGTGATTTCGGGGGATGAGGGGGCCAGTATAGTACCAATCAGCGGTATGGCCGATGGCTTGGAGAAGTCGGCCCTGCTAAAGTTAATGGAAACCGCATATTCCCACCGCAGTGAACTGCAGAATCTACACTTTGAATTGTCCCGGATGGAATCAAGCATCGCGGAGTTACGACTGCAGCGAACCATTGCTTGTTCATTCATTATGTTTCTTGTGCTTTTCTTGGTGTTTGACGATTTCGGGAGTGGGAGAGTTTCTACACGCAATTCAAGTCCCAAAGTAGGCCCGGCAAGTTAGAGTAGGGTACGATCCTGCGTAGGTCTCGAAACCTCAATTACTTAGAACTCATGTAATTGAATAGTCGGTACATCGCTAATAAACCCATGCTTGTGGCACAACCGCGCGTATTCCCGCCAACCTTCCAATTCCCGCGGCCCGAGTTCAAAGCACAGGTTTCGGCGGAAGTAATCCAGCGCCGCGGCGGGCGATTTCCCACTCTTTGGCCCCCATTCCGCGGCCACCTGCTCCAGTTCCGCCATCCCCATGTTGCGCGCCTTCTGGAAAACATCGCTAAGAGGCAGGCAGCGCGCCTTGGGATGGACCAGCCAGGCGGCAAACACGAATGGCAGCCCCGTGGAGGTCCTCCACATCTCCCCCAGATCATAGTTGTGGGGGTGCCTGCCCGTTTCGTTCATGGCCGGGTCTCCAATCAGCAATCGCGCGGTGCCCGGGCTGAGTTGTGTCCCTGCGGTCGTTCCCACCTTGTACTCCACCCCCAGGCCACGCTCGGCCAGCAGCACCTTGAGCAGGTGAACTGAAGTCAGGCTGGAGGTATCCAACTCGATCGTCGTGACTTCTCCAAGTGGCGATGCGGAATGCAGCATCACGCTGGCCACCGCGCCACGGGTGGCTATGGCCACCCCCGGGATGACGGTGTAAATTGGATTCTGGAGATATTCGAAAACCGGGACAATGGCGACGTCGAAGATGTCGCGACGCAAATCCTCGGCAAGGCGGCTCGGCACTGCGGAGGTGATTTCCAGCTTCTGGGGCCAGATCAAGCCGCAAAGGTCGGCATGCTTCTCAAACGCCCAGATGAGCGGCTGCACATTGAGATAGGGAACCGACCCAACCCGCAGCGCGAATTCCATGGGTTCCCGGTCCAGGCGATTTCCGGTGGGGGAAGTGCTCATCGTGTTATTTCTACCCGCCGCTGGCTAATTACCATCCAGCGGGATTTGTGCTACCGGCTTACGGCCGGCTTCTTGGCCTTGGTGGTGGGTTTCTTGCCGAGGCTGTCACGGGGGTCAAACTGCTTGAGCGCCGGAGGCGGAACCATCTGGATAGCCACAGGCGTCTGGGCCGGCCCGCCGCTGTAAACTCGCAGTCCGCTGGTGGCGTCATCGCCGGCACTCGGCGGTACGCTGGCCGCGGCCGCAGTTGTCGGAGGGATGGCAGGCTTCACGGCCCTGAGGCTCTCCGTTTTGGCAATTTCGGCAAAGGCTTCCTCATAGGGCTTGCCGCCAAACTCGGTTCCGGTTTCGGAGAAGGTTGCATTTGCCAGGCTGGAGGCAATCCGGAGGTGGGCGCTGAATGCCGCGCGAATGGACGGGTCGGACGACACGACATAGACGTGAATCCCTGAACCAACAAGTGCTTCAGCGGTTTCCTTGAGGGCCTTGACGTGGGCATCCTCTCCGGTGTTTGCGTCCTGGTCCGAGGCGCCGTTGAACAGGATGACAATCTGGGGATGGAGGGCCTTGATTGCGTCGACCCGCTTTAGGGTGTTTGCCGCAAGCTCGCCTGTTGTCATCTTATCGATGACCTCGCCCTTCCACTGCACGCGGGCCGCCCCGGTTACGTCGCGAACCTCGGGGCGTTTGCCGTCCTTGGACCACCGGGGCACTTCCCCAAACAGGACGACCGGGCCGTGCTTGGCCATTTCCGCGGAGGGCGTGGCTTGGGGAGCCGGGGCCGATTCGGTCTTGGTTGTGGACTCGGCAGTAGCCGTCATTTCGGCCGATACGGGGGACGGCGTGGCCGCAGCCTCCACAGCGCCACAAATGGCAGCCGGAAACATTATGGATGCCAGAAGCGCAAGGAGCCGGACGGTGCGAATCGCAATCATGCAGAGTTTTGTCCTCAGTGGTTTTAACCTATAAAAACGATTACGACACCGATTGTTCGATGTTCACGCCAGCCAAGTCAATCACAGACCCGCGAGTACGTTGTCCCCGGCGGCAGACCCTTGTCGCTGCAGCAGACGCACCTGCAGGTCCAACCCCTCGCGCCGCATGCGGCACTCAAGATAAAGCAGGGCCACAGCCACGTACATCCAACATTCCACCGACATCTTCGTGATGAAGTTCACCCCCGCACTGATGAGGAAAACTGTCGGGGTCGTCGGCCCGAAAAAGGCGTTGGTCCCCGTCAGTGCGTAGCTGGTCCCCTGAACCACCAACTGGCCAAGGAGAATCCCAATCCCGGGAACCAGGAGAATCCCCAGCAAGCGAACCACTGGCAAATCGCCCGGCCAACCGGCCCGGAACCGCTGCTTCATCAATTCGACGCTTCGCCCCAACCCGCGGAAGAAGCCCCGAGACTCAATGAGCGCCACGGGGGGCATCAGCATCCACATCAGGAACAGGTATGCCAACGCCGCCCCGACCCACGACGCGACAAATAATCCCAGCAGACTCCCAGGTGAACCCAGTTCGCCGCCGAGCGCCCCAAGCAGGATGTTCGCAAGGAGAAACAGGATGATGAAGGCAAGGATTCGGGTTAGAATGAGCAGTGGCAGGTTGATCAGGGCAGCCCTTGTCAGCGGAACCAGGCGAATGGGGCGGCGGGGAAACATGAAAGCCTGAATGGCGAGAAGAATAACAACGGCATTGGGAAGCTGCTGGAGCAGGAACGCCGCCGACAGCCAGCCGAGGAACTGCTGGGCCAGTTCACTATCGTCCGGGACCCCGTGGATGTAAGTGAACAGCACAGTGGCCGCAAACTCAGGCAAGGCAAACAGGAAACCAAGAAGCAGAAACTGTGGGAACCGTGCGCGTACGACCAGAAAGGCGCGATCCATCAGTTCCATTGGAGTGGACGGCCGCACATGGCAAATGGCCGAAAGCCCTTCCGCGTGCTGATGCTGCTGGTCGCCAGCCATCAGGAGATTCTGCCCGTTTCCAATAGGTATCGGCGCAACCCATCCTCCCATGTAGGCATGGCGGGAATTCCAGCCGTCCCAAGCCGCGTATCGGTCAGCCGGGAATTGGCTGGCCTAAGAGCTGGAGTTGGGTAGTCAGACGTCTTCACGGGGGACAACTGCACGGAGGAAAGACCGGCGAGGTCAAGGGCCGACTTGGCAAACTGGTACCAGGAACAGGCGCCCCGGTTGGTGGCATGGACCACGCCAGTCAGCTTGGAGACAGCCACGTCGCACAAAACCCTGGCCAGATCACGGGTATAAGTCGGCGCACCAGTCTGGTCTTCCACTATTCCAAGGGGCTGTCCGCTTTCCGCACGCTGCAAAATCGTTTGTACGAAATTCCGTCCGTAGGGCCCGTAGAGCCAGGAGGTCCGGACAACCAGCGAATTGGCGCAACCGGCCAGCGTTTGCCGCTCCCCCTCCAGTTTTGACCCTCCATAAACGTTCAGTGGATTAACAATATCGGTTTCGAGGTAAGGTTCGGCTTTGGCCCCGTCAAAAACATAGTCGGTACTGACAAATAGGCAGCGACTGCCAATCTTCTCGCAGGCTCGCGCAACGTTGCCGGCACCGGCACCATTGACGGCCATCGCGGCCTCGCGCTGGGTCTCGGCACCGTTTACATCCGTGAACGCCGCACAGTTTATGGCCACGGCCGGGCGCAACTGCGCGAGAACCGCCAGGCAGGCGTCTGCGTCCGTCACGTCACAGGCTCGACGGTCAAGGCCAGTGGCAAGTAGGGAGCGGGCCGCCAACTCATCCATTAATGCGTGACCCAGCATTCCGGCTGCCCCGAAAACCACGAATCTTGGCATTTCCATGGGCCTCATTTCCCGGCGGCGGCGCCCGCCTGTAAACCACGAAACGCCGAAAATTTCACTTTTTCCCGGTTGCAGGAAACCATTACCCTGAGTTGGTATCAAAACTGTGGACAAGGGTCCGCTTCTTGCTGTTGTAATGCCAGTAAATTTTCTCAGAGGGTCTTCCATGGGTAATCAGGTGTTTTCCGCAATGTTGCGCCGCGGATTTGGCGCGGCTGTCGTTTTGGCCATTTTGGTGTTTTCGGGAACAGGATCGCACGGCGCCGGAGCCGCTAAATCCCCGGAATCGAAGGATGCGGCTGGCGGGTTCAAAGTGGCGAATTTCGCGCCCGCAGGAAAAACCGCTGTCGGCAATCCCATCACGGTGACCTTCACTCAGGATGTCGTTTCCTCCAAGAAACTCCAGACCACCCGAACCGCCGAGGCGCTAATCTCGTTTTCGCCCTCCATTGACGGCGCTTACTCTTGGGAATCTCCCCGAATCCTCAAGTTCACCCCCATTCCGCGGTTGCGGAACTGCACACAGTATGTGGCCCGCATCAGCCCCCTCATTCGCGATACCAAAGGCCGTAAGCTCGAAGGCACGGCCGAGTTTAAATTTAACACACCCGCCCTTGATTTGAAGCAAGCCGAACAAGCGGATTTCTCCGGCGATCGCAGCGTGACCATCCAACTGGTCTTCTCGGACGAAATAGTCCCCTCCGACCTGGCCCGATACCTTACGGTTTGGGATGGCGATACCAAGGTGAACTGGCGCGTGGAAAGCGACGTGAAGAACGCCCGGCCGCGAATCAAGACGGACCCCGTCCGAGGAACGGGGCTGAAGGTGCGTGTGGAAAAGGGTTTGCCCGGTGTCAGCGGTCCCCTTGGTCTCGATCGCCAGGAGGAAAGGACAGTTAAACTGAACTTCGGTCTGCTTCCGGAGAAACTAAGCGCGCGCTGGGCAGGCGAAAAACTTAGCCTTGTCGTCAGCATGTCGGGCGAGGTAAAGACCGAGAATCTGCGGAGCCTCCTCACCATTGAGCCCCCGGTGGCCTTTGAAGTGGGCACCTACAACAAGCAGCTCAACCTCACGGGTGATTTCAAGCCGGAGACCCGTTACACAGTTCGGCTGGCCAAGGGAATTGTGGGTACAAACGGCGAAACAATGAAATCGGGCACCGAGCTCTCGGTGTGGGCGCCGCCAATGAAACCCTTCCTCCAGATGAAAGACGCAGGCGGCCATCTCTCCAAAAACGGCACCATGAAACTGCGCGTACGATCAGCGGGCATAAAGGCCTTGTCCTTCCGTGCCATTCGTTTATTTGACAACAACCTTATTTACTTCATCAACCGTGACGGCGGAAGCTATAACGTCCAGCGGTTGGGGACGGAAGTGGTGGAGCGTGATATTCCCGTGGCGGAAGGCCCGGGAGCCGTTACAACCCTGATTGACCTGCGCGAGATTCTTGGGGCATCTGCCAACGGCGTTTACTCGTTTAGTGTGAACCCCGCCGATTCCGAAGAATCGGCGGATGAGGGCGAGACCATTTATCTGGGGGATGACTTGCCCGGAATCAACGATTCGGCAGTGGTTTCCATTTCCAACCTTGGAATCGTGAGCAAACAATCTGGACCGGAACTGGCCGTCTGGGTGGCAGCCCTCGATACTGCAAAGCCTCTTGCCGGCATCAAGGTTCGGGCCTACTCGGCCAAGAATCAAATGGTCAAGGAAGGGGAAACCGGCCCCGACGGCATGGTGGTTCTTTCAGGATATCCGGAAACGCCGGATTTCAAGCCCACGGTTGTAGTCGCCACCGCACCGGACGACATGAGCTACCTGAATCTTCAGGACACGATGAACCGGGAGGAGGACGCGGGTGGGGATGAAGGACGCCCGTTCCTGAGCAAGGGGTATGAGGCCTTTGTTTCGACAGAACGGGGCGCATACCGCCCGGGTGAAACTGTGCACGTGTTTGGGTATGTTCGTGGAACAGGATGGCAGACCCCCAAGCCGTTCCCGATGGAGGTGCAACTGGAACGCCCCGACGACCGCCGGCTGGAACCCCGGACCATAACGCCAACGGAAACGGGAGCCTTCAGCATCGACCTGAACATTTCCCCCACGCAGCCCACTGGCCTCTACCAAGTTCATTTGCAGCTACCAGGGACGGCACAGCGCCGTGAAAAACAAGCCGCTGGAAAAAACCGCGGATACTACGATGACGAGGAAGGTGGCGATGGTTCCGCCGCCGATCGCGCCCGCGAGGAAATCGGGTTGGCCGAGTTTTTTGTGGAAGATTTTCTACCCAACCGCCTGAAGACCGAAGCCACTGCTCCCGAAGGACGCGCCGCCAAGGATCACCCTCTCGAAGTATCAGTTAAGGCCGCGGAAATGTTTGGAGCACCCGCCGCTGGTCGCACAGTGAGCGCTGTTGCCACATTCCGGCCTGAGCCTTTCGCCCCCGAGCGGTTCAAAGGATACACATTCGGGAATTCCGACATCAAGTTTGCGAAGTCTGAGAAGGAACTCGGGGAGACCACGACCGAGGACGACGGCTCGGCAACGGTGACCCTGGAGATGCCGGAGACAACGGCGCCAGCTGCCCTCAAGGTTGAGATTCAGGTAACCGTGAAGGACGTCGGCGGTCGGGGCGTGACCTCGCGCCTCGAGCGCATTGTGGATCCATGGCCGTTTTACATCGGCGGCAAGGTTCTCGGGAATACCTATCCCCAGGCCGGCAAGGACGCCGAAATCGAGGTTGTGGGTGTGAAGCCCGATGCCTCGCTGATTGGCGACGAGACCCTGTCCGCCACCATCAGCCGGGTTTACTATAACAGTGTCCTGAAAAAGGAGTACGACGGCAGCTTCCATTACGTGACCAATCGCGAGTTGAGCTCGGTCAAGCAGCAGTCGGTAAGCCTGGTCGCAGGAACCGGCAAGTTGGGTTGGACGCCGGCATCCACCGGCCAGTATCTGCTACAGGTCGCAGACGGTAACGGAAACGTGCGTCTGGTCATGCCGATTTACGTTTCCGCCGGACAATGGGACGCCCAGCCCTGGGCTCTCGACAAGCCGGAAACCGCCGAACTGATTCTCGACAAGTCTGAGTACAGGCCAGGGGACACGGCGAAGATTTTGGTCAAGTCGCCCTTCCCCGGAACGCTGCTGCTGACCTTTGAACAGGATCGCGTGGTGTCGAGAACCATCGTCGAGATGACCCAGAACACGCAGGAAATCAGCGTGCCCATTGGCGACGATTTCCTGCCCAATGTTTACGCGGCAGCCACCGTTCTTCGGGCGGTCAAGCCTGCGGGAAAATGGCTCCCCCACCGTGCGTTTGGCTCCATTGATATTCCAGTCTCCGGCGAACCCCGTCGCATTGCCGTCGAAGTCACAGCCCCGGCCGAGATTCGCCCCAAGTCGGATTTCAATGTATCTCTTGCCCTGAAAGACCCGAAGACCAGCGCCCCGGCGCCGGGTGAGGTCACTGTCTGGGCCGTGGACGAAGGCGTACTGACCCTGACCGGGTTCGAGACGCCTGATCCCATCGATTTCTTCTATCTGCCACGGAAGCTGATGGTCGCGACCGCGGATTTCTTCTCGTCGCTCATGCCCGACATCATAGACCCCGCCCAGGCAAAGTCGGCAACCGGCGGTGGCGATGAAGCCGACCGCGCGAAGCGCCTGTCCCCCGTCGCCACGGAACGGGTCAAACCCGTCTCCCTTTGGCTGGGCACTCTGAAAACCGATTCCGAGGGAAAAGCCTCCGCGACCTTCAAGGTCCCGCAGTTCATGGGACGCTTGCGCGTGATGGCGGTGGGCGCCAAGGACAGCCGGTTTGGCAACGCCGATGCTACCGTCTTTGTCCGCAGCCCCATCATGGTTAAGGAGAACCTGCCGAGATTCCTGGCCCCGGGCGACAGGGCGAAGGTGCCGTTCGTGGTTTACAACAATACGGATCAGGCCGGCGAAGCAACGCTGGAGTTGGAGTCTTCGGGAACCGTAAGGATTATGTCCGCAAAATCCCAGAAGGTTCAGGTTCCGGCGCGGGGAATGGCCACCCAATATGTGGACGTACAGGCCGACGACAAGGCGGGCGTCGCCCACATTTCCTTCTCCGGCAAATTGGGCGGCGAGATCTTTTCGGATTCCGTGAACCTCCCGGTGCGCCCTGCTGCACCGTATACGCGAAACACCATCATCCAATCGGCCGCTGGCGGAACCCAAAAATCCATTCCCGTCGCGGAAACGGAATTCCTGGAAGGAACCAGTTCCGGTTCTCTCACGGTTTCCGGACTACCCACAGTCAACCTCGCCGGGGGACTCAATTACCTGCTCCACTACCCGTACGGCTGCGTGGAGCAGACGGTTTCTTCGGCCTTCCCACTTCTGTACCTGGCCGATCTGGCCCAGCAACTTGAGCCGGGAAGATTCAATCCCGATGCCATCAAGGCCTACGCCCAGGCGGGAGCGGATCGTATCTTCTCCATGCAAACGGCTTCCGGTGGCCTCTCCATGTGGCCAGGCAGCCGCGAGCCATGGCCCTGGGGCAGCGTGTACGCAGGCCACTTCCTTGTGGCGGCACGCAAAGCAGGCTACCAGACCGGCGACGCCGAAATGGCCGCGTTGCTGGGCTACCTCGCCGACCGCCTCAAAATGGACATCGCGACCAAGGATTCTGATTTGCTGACCGAGAAGAGCTATATCTGTTACGTGCTCACATCGGCCGGGAAGCCCCCACGTAGTGCGATGGAGAACCTCTATGAGAAGCGCGCAACCTTGACACCCACCGCGCGGGCCCTGCTGGCCGGTGCCTATATGGCATCCGGCAGCCAGTCTGAAGCCCAGACGCTTCTGCAGCTTGCCATCCAAGACAAGGATTCGACGTCGTCGAGTGTTCGCGAGACTGGCGGCATACTCAGCTCGCCCACGCGCGAAACTGCCATCCTGCTGGCGACGTATCTCGACGTTGCCCCCGGCGACGCCGTGATCCCGAGCCTCGTCAAGCGCCTTGAGGCAAGCCGCAAAGCCGAACACTGGGGCACAACCCAGGAGAATGCTTTCGCCTTGTGGGCTCTTGGAAAATACGCCCAGAAGGTCCAGCAATCCGCTCTGCCGTTCGAAGGAACCGTTCAGTTTGACAACCAGCCATCGCAGGCATTTTCGGCGGCCAAGCCGCTGACGACCAGCGTGCCTTCGGGTGCAAAAACTGCCAAGGTTGATGTGACCGGCCCCGGAAATGCGTTCATTTACGCGGCATTGGAGGGCGTCCCGAAAAAACCCGACGCCTCTGCTGCTGCCCATGGCCTGACCGTAAAGCGCGAGTTCACCGATCGCGATGGCAACCCACTGAATCCGGCGGAACTGCCGCAGGGCAAATTCATCGTGGTGGAGATTACTCTGAACTATGATCGCATCATGTCAAATGTCGTGGTGGAGGATTTGCTCCCCGCCGGCCTGGAAATTGAGAACGCAAATCTCGCCACAAGCGAGCGCACCGAGGATTCGGAAGCCGACAGCCGCAGCGGACGAACCGAGGCGCGCGACGACCGGATGCTGGCCTTCCTCGACCTGCCGGCAACGAAGGCCGACGACAACTCGGAAACCGCCCAGGACAAGCGCGCAAAGCAGTCCAAGAATCCCGGATACCAGCACATTTTCCGGTACGGAGTCCGCGCCATAACGGAGGGAACTTTCGTGCTTCCCGCCGCCCAGGCCAGCAGCATGTACGATCCGGATGTCTACGGTCGTTCGACTTCGGGCAGCGTCACGGTCCTTAAGAAGTCCAGGTAACCGGAAAGCCCCGCAGCGGCACCTCAGATGATGCCGCTGCGGGGCAACCATCGGTTTCTGTTATTTTGAGGGCACCCGCAGGAGGTGTGTGCCCCCTGATTTCGTCACCACCTCATATTTCG
>JAIBAT010000069.1 GCA_019695055.1 Candidatus Sumerlaeaceae bacterium
GCACCTATCGCACGCTCACCAGCGCGGTGAATACCGGCACCGCCGGCTCGTCACTCGGCGGAATTATTTCCACCTTTATGGGGCTCGACGCTCCCGAAACCTTCGCGAAGATTGGCGCCTTGAGCCCTGCCTATTGGGTAAACCTGAACGTGGTCAATCGCTTGACGACCGACGCTTCCCTTCCCAATTGGCGCCATTATCTCGACTCCGGAACCACAGGCGGAACCTCCGAGGGCTCCCCCGATGGCTATGCCCGCTGTTTCGATGTCCGGGATCGCATGCTGAATCGCGGGCAGGTCCTCAACGTGAATGTCTACCATGCCGTGGGATTCGGCCAGCAGCACGATGAAACCGCCTGGCAAAGTCGCTTCCCGCAAACGGCCCGGTTTCTTTTCCCCATTGAGGACGAGTCCAGTTCACTACCGGTTGCCGGGGCAAATGTGGCCGACTGGAACTACTACCCATAACCGAATGGGTTAACACCTATTTCCCCTGTGGAGAAATCCGGCGGGTCGCGTCGTCAACCTCGGCAACAATCGCTGTGCTCTTCGGCGGAAACGTAATCGTGAAAGTAGTGCCGCGACCCTCTTCGCTTTCCAGTGAAAGAGTGGCACCCATGTCCTCGATGTACTTCTTGGTCATCGGCAACCCAAGGCCGGTACCCTTGCTGCCCTTTGTGGAGAAGAAGGGCTGGAAAATCTTCGCCAGCTTGTCCTTGGGAATACCCTTCCCGTTATCCGCCACGGTGATGTAGGCCGTATCCTTCTCGTAGCGCGTCTCGATATCTATGTTTCCCGGCGCGCCGTCGAACGCATCCACGGAATTGCTGATGAGGTTCAGCAGCGCTTTGAACAATCCATCGGGATCCATCTTCTTGATCGGGACATTCTCGCCCAACTTGACGCTGATCTCAATGCTGGCATCCACGGAGTCCTGGTTAAAGGATTGCACCGTGTCATTTACCACCTCGTTGATGCTTGCCTCGCGCAGTTCCGGGGTCGTCTGGCGCGAGTAATCAAGCATCTCCTGCGTCAGGCTCTGCATACGGTCAATTCCCCGCCGCACCACCGGCCAGTACGCCTCAATTTCCTCGACAGCCTTTTTGCCAATCGCGCCGTCCATCAGTTCAATCCCGCCCTTTGCAAGCTGAAGGATGTTTTTGATGTTGTGGGCAAGTCCTGCAATGGTCTGCCCCACCGCCGCGAGGCGCTCGTTGCGGATCTTTTCCTGGGTCAGCGTCAGGTTGTCCAGCGTCATGGCGAGGTCGTTTGCAAAGGACGTCGCAAAGGCCAGGTCGTCCTCCGTGAAAACCCGCACCGACTCCTTGGTATCAATGAACAAAATGCCCAGGATCTTGCGCTTGGAGATCAGCGGCACGCACATTGCCGAACGAATATCCGCAGTGAGAATCGACTCGCTGGCCGAAAACCGTGAATCCAGTTTGGCGTCGCGGCTCAAAACAGCCACGCGCTCCTCAATGCACTTCTGCATGATGGTCCGGCTGAGCGTCAGTTCCTCCTGCTGCCCTTCGTTGCGGAAGCGCACAATCTGCGGTTCCGGCGCCGATTCGGGTGTATCCAGCGTCAGGATCACCGCGCGGTCAGCGGGCATGATTTCAAAGATCAAGTCCATGACCCGGGTCAGCATCTCGTCGCGATTCTCGGACGCGCGAATGACCTCGCTGAGCTTGTAAAGGGTTAGAAGTCGCTCATTGGCCTTGGAAAGCGAACCAACGTCCCGCTTCCCAACCTGCACCAGTTCCTGGCCAGGCAGCGGTGTCGATTCGACGTTAAGCTGGGTGGACAGGATGACACTTGCCCCCTGGTCATCACCAACAAGGCTCACACTGCTCGTGTGGGACTTCTTCTTCTTAATGGGTTCGCCCGACTGGCTAATCTTTGCCGCCCACTGGTCGGGCGGAAGGTGAGAGTAAGTAAAGTCCGCACGGCCAAACGTGACGATATCATCGTCTGCCAGGGTCACAGGCCCCGTGCAGCGTTCAGTGTTGCTGAAGGTGCCATTGCTGGAATTCATATCGATCAGCACATGGTCATTGCCTTGTAGCTCTATGCGCGCGTGGAATCTTGAAACCGACTCCAACAGCAACGAAATCTCATTTGTTGGGTGGCGGCCGATGGTCGTCACACGCTTTGTCAGCGCGAAGTACGGCTCGGCAAGCCCCAGTTCCTTGCTCGGGTATAAGAATGCGCTCATCGTCTGTTTTCCAAGTGCGGATATTGGTGGTCGCCAGACTCCGCTGGCAACAAATATTACTGTCCCAGCGCATCCGGCTGGGGCGCTGGGGGTTTTCCCGGCTCGACCTCGCCTGGCCCAGACTCTGGGATTACCTCCCCTGACTGCTCCGGGGCACTTACGACAGGGACTGGGGCGGATTCCTCCGCCTCCGCCGGTGCAGGAGCCGGCGGTGCCATGCGCTTCGATAGGGGTGTCGGAGGGACCGGCCGCGATGCCAGGCCACCCGGGATGGCCACAATGGGCAGGGCATCCCGCTCGGCCTCCCGTTCCTCTTTGAGGCGCCGCAACATGAAGAGCATGACCGCCCGGTTTCGGAAGAATTGCGACGCCCGAAACACAACCCTCGGCTTTGCCCCCTTCTTCATCACAGCTTTGATCCTGAGGCTGTTGTCCTGGACCATCGCGGATGTGATGGCTTCGAGGGGGATCCTCTTCCGGACCAATGAGCGCCGCATGATATAAAGGTACTTGTGATCCAATCCGATTTGCCGATAGGCAAGTCGTGCCACGGCAATCAATTCAAGGAGCACCGCCGCCACCAGGGCCAGCGGCCGCAAAACCGCAATCTCTGGAGGCCAGATTCCCCGGGCCAACCACATTGCCAATGCGCCCAACCCCGCAAGAAAATACAGTAGTGTGGTCCGGCCCGCATATGGCTCCACTTCGGGGAAGAAAACCGGCCTTCTGTCCTGATCCATCATCTTGCGCTTGCGGCGTGCAATGGCCGGTATGGCCACTCGCACGGCTACGCGCTCGGCATGGTGGTAGCCGTCATACTGTCTGTTTGTGATTCGAATGTGCCGTCGCCACGGCAGCCACCATGGCCGCACCGAGTAAATATCCAGGACCTTCTTCATTGTGAAGCGTCCCTCAAACAGGCGCTCAATGTGCTCGATCGCCACTTCATCCACATCGCGCCATTTGATGGGAGGCGTATGCCAGAAGGGATAGCGGCGATAAATGGCAGACGGGGTGATGATCAACTTCTCCAGTCCCCAATAAAGCCACACGGCCATGATCCCTGTAACCAACCAGGCCCCGAGCTTCAGACGGGCCTCGGTAACACCGTGGGCATGGAGCCACTCATCCGCCATACGCAGGAAATGCGTAACGAGGTTCTTGCTCTCCACAAGGTCCAGCAAACGGAAGGCAAAGGGAAGCGACCATGCAAATCCGATGAACAGGATCGGCACAATCTTCCGCCATGCCGGTTTCGGGAAAACATAGCGTAACCGTTCGCGACGCCGGCGTGCGGCGCGCTGCATTTTGCGAGACGAACGGCGACGGCCCATCAGGACTTGGCCTCGGGTAACAGCATCCTCTGATTCCTCATGTTTCTTCAGCGCCAACTGATTCCGGGGTCACACTTCATGCGCAAGAGAATTGGGCGGTTCCGGGTCAGAGCGGGTCAATAACTGGCGACCAATGTGGTACTTGCCCGCGGCCATGATTACCCTCGATATCTCACAGCGTTTGCGTGAAGTGGAACAGCGCTTTCTCGCCATTGAAGCATCTCTCGGCGACCCCGCCGTGGTCAACGACCCGGCCGAATTGCGCAAGCAGTCCAAGCTCCACAACGAACTGTCGAAGGTTGTCGCCAAGTACCGCGAGTTGCAGGGCGTGGAATCGCGCCTCGAAGAGGCAAAACTTCTCGTCAACGATCCCGATGCCGAAATGGCGGAGATGGCCCGCTCGGAAATGACCGAACTCGAGGAAAACCGCACCGCGCTGAACCAGGAAATCCAGTTCATGCTGATTCCCAAGGATCCCCTCGACGAGCGCAACACCGTCGTGGAAATTCGCGCCGGAACCGGCGGCGACGAAGCTGCCCTGTTCTGCTATGACCTTTTTCGCATGTACACAAAGTACGCGGAAGCCAAACGCTGGAAGGTGGAACTGCTCAGTTCCAACGTCACCGGTCTGAACGGTTTCAAGGAAGTCATTTTTTCCATAGAAGGCGAGCGCGTTTACAGCCGCATGAAGTTTGAGGCCGGCACCCACCGCGTTCAGAGGGTCCCGGAAACCGAGGCTCAGGGACGCATCCACACCAGCGCATCCACCGTGGCCGTGCTGCCCGAGGCCGAGGAAGTGGACATCGTCATCAAGCCCGAGGATCTGAAAGTGGACGTGTTTCGCAGTGGCGGCCCCGGCGGCCAAAGCGTCAACACCACCGACAGTGCGGTCCGTGTCACCCACACCCCCACCGGCCTCGTCGTGTCATGTCAGGACGAAAAATCCCAGCACAAGAACAAAGCAAAGGCCCTCAAGGTTTTGCGTGCGCGTCTTCTCGAGCAGGAAATCAACCGCCAGCAGGCCGCCATTTCCGCATCGCGCCGCAAGATGGTGGGTTCCGGGGATCGCAGCGAGCGCATTCGCACCTACAATTTTCCCCAAAACCGCGTGACCGACCACCGCATCAACTTGACCCTCTACAATCTGGACCGCATTATTGAGGGAGACGTTGATCCTCTTATTGATGCCCTAGTACTTGAGGAACAAACCGAGAAGCTCCGCGGCCTGGAGTAGCTCCGGCCGGCCGGAATTGACTGGCAAAATGCCCGTCGATCTCTCCCAGATAGAACCCCATGACTGACCGTTCCAAAGCGTTGGCTTTAATCGTGGCATTCGTCGCAGTGGTATTTGCCGTGCGACTTGCCGGGCCGCCCAACCTTATGGATCAGGACCAGGAGCGCCCGGCGGCCTATATCCTCGATGTCGTCAGAAACGGAAATTGGATCGTTCAGCGTGACGAAACCGGCGACGTTACCTCAAAGCCGCCGCTCTATACCTGGCTGGCGGCCACCACCGCGACCCTCCAGGGACGCCTGACCGGATTTTCACTTTACCTGCCGTGTGCCGCATCGGTTGCGGCTGTAAGCATTCTCCTTTTGCTTTTCGGCACACGCGAATTCGGGTTTAATACTGGGCTTATCGCGTCTGCCGCTTTCCTGCTCTCGATGCCGGCTCTCAAGATGGTGGCACTGGCCCGAACCGATCCGCTGTTTACCCTGACTGTCACCCTAACCGCATACGCCGCGTACGACGCCTGGAAACGGGGCCGCAACTGGATTTGGTTCTGGTTCGCCGCGACTGCCGCAACGCTGACCAAAGGGCCGCTGGGCCTTGTCCTTGGTGCCACAGGATTATTGGCAGCCTTCTGGGAAAACGACAGACCCAGGTTTCCGATGTTGCTTCGCAACCACTGGCGCGGAATTCTCCTATACCTTGGGATCGGTGCGGGATGGTTACTGCTGGCCCTTTGGGCCGAGGGACCCGATGTATGGAAGAAAATGATTGGTAAGGAGCTGGTCGGCCAGGTCGTTGAGGGAAACAAGCCCGACAGCGGGGCTGGTCGTATTTACCTGCCCACTTTCTATTTCATTACCCGTTATCTTCCATGGTCACTGCCGACCCTCCTCGCGCTGTGGAGAATCCTGCGTCATTGGAAATCCGAAAGCACCCACCCCCTTGAGCGATTCCTGGTGATCCAGCTTCTCTCGGGAATTCTCATCTTCTCGTTTGCAGGTCATAAACGCCCCGACCTCCTGTTTCCGCTTTTGCCTGCCGCGGCGTTGCTTACGGGTCGCGATCTGGCATTACGACTGCCTAACCTGCAGCCTTTGCGTCTCGTTCACTGGTTTGCCTTGGCCAGCACCCTAACAGCCACCTTTGCCGCCGGGTATTACTGGAATCTGGTCCTTCGCGACAAACTGACCTCCGAGAAGGTTGCCGACACCATCAGCATGAGGGAATTCGCGAAATCGATCACCGACCGTGTTGGACCGGATTTTCCGCTGACGTATGTGCGGTCCCCGTACGCGCTCCAATACTACTTGAATACGATGCGCCGCCGCATCCCCGTGGAGCAGGCCTTCGAGGCTCTCCGCCTTCCCGAAGCGGTATTTCTCGTACTCAAGGGTGACACCCGGCTTGAAGATTACGCCCGAACCGGGCTTCCCCAAGTCCACACCGTGGCAAAGTGGCCGGAAACGGGCGAACCCGTCGTCAAGATCGTCAGTAACTATCCGCGCCTCGAAACTCCGGCCCGAATGGCCACCTATATCTGGCCATTCCAGGTAAGAATGGATGGAGCACGTCTTGTGGACGCCAAACGAGGAAGAATGACATTTGAACCGGTGGCACCCGCACCGACCGTTTATGTCACAAACCAGACTTCAACTCCGGCAAGCCTTCATCTGCGCCTCAATGTGCCCGGCGCCCCCATGGAAAAGTCCGGCACGATCGGCCCTCGTGAGACATGGAAGCTTGAGGGCAAGGACAGCGCACTCCAAAAGTAATGATGCCCGATTTCTACCGCCGTGGACGCGAACCGGGACGATCCATCATCCGGTCCAACGGACGTTCGGTTGTTGAATCCCCACGCGTCACCGAAACCGCCTCGCTGTAATCCGAAAGTCCCGCCGGAAGCATGGCCTTGATCTTGTACCAGAGTTCCTTCCCGGCTGGCAGATCGCGGTCCAAATAGACCCCGCGCTCCCCGGTCCTTCCAACGGATTTGAAATCCCCATCCTTCGATTCAGCCCGATAAACGATATAATTTTTGACACCGGAAATGGGAGTCCATGCCAGGGCAACTCCCCCAGTTCCCACGGCCTTTGCGGTCAAACCGGAGGGCCCTTTGCCCGCGGGTTTCTCCGTCAGAACATGTCGCTCAGCCGGCGTGGCAGCCACGGCGTCCGGCTTGGCCGACGGAGCTGCAGCCTCCTTTGGCGTTGGGGAGGGCTTCACCCCAGGCGGGGGCGCTACTGGGCTGACCGGATCAGGGACCGGTGAAACCGGTGGTTTGACAACGGGTGTAAAGGCCGGCCGTGTCGGACGGGGCGGACGCGGTGTGAAAACCGGTGTCGGGCTCGGCACAACTGTGGGGACGGGAGTCGGGGCCACTGTGGGCACTGGCGTCGGAGTCGCAGTTGGGACCGGTGTTGCCGTGGGCGTGGGTGCTGGCGTCGCAATCGGCGCCGGTGTCGGGGTGGCCGTGGGAGCCGGTGTAACAGTTGGCGTTGGGGACGGCGTCGCCGTAGGTGCCGGAGTCGGCGAGGGGCTCGGTGAAGGCGACGGTGTCGGCTTGCCGGGGGCCTGCGGCGTCCTGACCATCACGGAATCGCTGTCAGCCGTGACGGCCGTGTCATTTGATGCGCGAACCTTGTACCAGTAAACTGTATCTGGCTCAACGTCCGTATCCGTATAAGACCATTTACCTTCCAGTCGCTCGATGGGATAGTACGTCCCGTTCTTATTGTCGCCGCGCATGACGGTGTACTTGCGCACGTTTGTTCCTTCGTCCCACTGCAAGGCCACAGCCTTGGGCCCGGTGCCCCTCACACGGACATTTTGGGGCGCCTGTGGTGGAGGCGGCGCAGGAATCGGCGCCGGTGGCTTCTGGGTTCGCGCGGCCACAACCTCGCTGTCGGTATACTTTCGATCGGCGTTCAGCGCGCGGGCGACGTACCAATACTGTGTGTCGGGCTTTACGTCGCGATCACGGAAACCATCCTGATTGCGCACCGATTCGATGGGCTCAAACCGGTTCCCCCGCCCTTCGCTGCGAAGGATGATCACGCGGTCCGTGTGGGATCCGTTCCTCCATCGAAGCTCGATAACATCCGTGCCCACATTGGACACTCTAAAACTTCTCGGTGCTTCCGGCGGCGGATAATTGCCAAAATCAGGTCCAATCACGATGGGGGGCGGAGGTGGCATTTCCGTCGGTGGGACAATCACAATCCCGCCACCAGATGGAGGTGCGCCACCACCACGCAAGGCCACAGGCTGCGAATCTGTCGGGGCCGCGCCCTCACGCATCGCACGCACCTTGTACCAGTATTCATTCCCCGGTGTCGCCGTGTTGTCCGTCAGCAGGTTCCCGTTCCGCACAGTGCCGATTTCCACATAGCGGCCGTTGCGGGTCGTCGCGCGAAGCACCGTAAACTCCACGGAATCGCCAGCATCTGCCCAGCGAATCAGGATTCGCCCCGAAGCCGTGGGGAATGCCTCCACCACCGCCGGCGCCTGAGCCTTTGGCAACGGCCGCGGCGTGGATGGCGGCGGTGCGGGCTCGGCTCCCGCCTGGGTCGCTGCCGCGATCACTTCGCTTTCTGCGGTTACGGGGCCGGCGTTGATGGCACGCACTTTGTACCAGTATCGCGTGCCCGGCGCCAGGTCCTTGTCGGAATATACCTGTTTTCCTTCCACAGTTTCCACAACGTAGTAGTCCCCGTTCTCGCCTTCAGCGCGCAGAATGGCGAACTTCGTCGCATTGGGGGCGTCACCCCATGCAATATTGATCTGATTGGGGCTGATGGCCTTGGCCTCGACCTTGGCCGGCGCGGATGGTTCCAACGGGAAGGACCGGACGGTCACAGGCCCAGCCGCTTTCTCTGACCTCGCAGTCCCGTTCCACGACGAAATCTGGTACACGTATTCCGTGTCCGGATCCACCTGATCCAGATAGTCCTTCTCCCCGGGTGCAACCTTCTCCGCGATCACGGCAAAGTCGGAACTCTTGCCACCCTTTCGCTCGATGGTGAAATGAGTCAGCGGTGCGCCGGGAACCTCCCACTCCAACAGGATGTCTCTGGAACTGGCCGCCGTGGCCTGAAGTCCGCGCGGAGCAGCGGGAATAGCCTCCGCGCTCCGTGTGGCTTCGGTTCCTTGGGTTGGGGCCGTAGCGGTTTCCGGCTTCTGCCCCATGTCGCAGGCCGTTAGCCCCAGCAAAACAGCGGGCGCCACTACCGAAGCTATTACCATCCGCGAAAACCAACCAGACTTCCTGCCATTGCGATTCATGGGAGCCATTCCTCAATCTTAAGTCTTCTTCGGGCCAATCCTGGCACCGTTTGTTCAAACAGCGTACAGACTGCCAAATCCCCAGCAAATGGAAAGCCAATTCAGCGTTGCCAGGCCGACGGCACTGTCATGATGACCTACCGCACCGAATTGCATGTGGGAAGGCCTTGACCATTTGCCCCCACGACGGCCTTCAATCGCCTAAACTACTTCGAGGGGTGAAACCATGAAGTCCTTTATTGCCGTGGGTGCGACTTGCGCCGTCTTGCTGACAAATATCGCTGCGGCCAAGCCGCCTGCGCAACCCGAGCTGGATGTCGCGACTCTGCGAAAGCCAGACGCCGCGGCCGCCATTGTGGATGAGAAGCGCGGCCTGGCCTGGTATAACGCCCTGGACCTCACTATGGAGGGCCGGGGATGGGCCGACCGCAACGCGCCCTACCGACGCCTGCCCATGAGGGCGAAGGACTTTGCCACCTCCGCCGTTTGGAACCTGAGCGGGAACACCGCTGGCATCTGTGTGCGGTTTGTGACGGACTCCACCACCATCAGCGCCGCATGGGACGGCAACCCCGACGGGGCCATGAATCACATGGCCGCCAGCGGCAGTGCCGGACTGGACCTGTACGCAAAACGGGCGAATGGCTACGAGTACGTCGGCACCGGCCGCCCTTCATCCACCTGGACCACGGCGACCCTGACCAGCAGCCAGGGACCCAAACCCACCGAGTATATCCTTTACCTGCCCCTCTACCACCGCCTCAGCGACCTGAAGATTGGCGTTTGTACAACGGCCACGATTACCTCGGCACCACCCCGGCCTGAGGGTGCCGACAAACCCATCATATTCTATGGCACCTCCATCACTCAGGGTGGATGCGCGTCGCGGTCCGGCATGTGTCACCCTGCCTTATTGGGCCGCTGGCTTAACCGTGAAGTGATCAATCTGGGATTTTCAGGCTCCGGGAAGATGGAACCGCCGCTCGCGGAACTCTTCTCCGAGCTGGATCCCTGCCTGTTCATCCTGGAATGCCTGCCCAACATGACCACCGAAATGGTGACGACACGCGTGGAGCCCTTTGTGAAGGTCCTGCGGGAAAAGCATCCCGACATGCCCATCCTGCTGGTCGAGAATCCACTAAAGGCTCACACCAGCGAGCAGAATGTCGAACTCCAAAAGGCCTTTGACCGTCTTAAGAAGGACGGCATCAAGAATCTGCACTACCTGAACGCCGAACCCCAACTTGCCGGCGATGAGAACGGCACGGTGGACGGCGTTCACCCGACGGACTTGGGCTTCTACCGGATGGCCAAGGCGTACCAGCCTGTGCTGCAGAAGATACTGGCCTCGCAGAAAGCGGTTCGGCCTGCGAAGCCGGTGGAAGCTGAGAAGAGTTCGGACTTTAACTGATCCGGGAAGGTGGGCGGAAAGGGAATCTGGCGCGCCCGGCAGGATTCGAACCTGCGACCTTTAGCTCCGGAGGCTAACGCTCTATCCAACTGAGCTACGGGCGCCTATTTCCGGAAACCCTCTACCGCCCATGCCGCGGTTTAATCCAACGGCGGTGTGGCGGTGGCGCGGCCACTTTTCCCTCGCCTTAAGGCGCTGACTGAGCCGATGCTCTCCGCGACCAAGCCATGAATTCCTTTCTCCCCGTCGAAGCCCGCTGGGTACGGTTAATGAGTTGCCTGCCGCCCGGCTGGGTTACACGCCTGAACCGTCAGGCGCTTGCGATTCCCTATGCCCTTTCGCTCTTTCCCGGAGAGAAAGAGCGGATCGCCGATCTCTTTCGGGGTTACCTGAAGGTCACCTCGCAAAGCGGCGATCCAGCGGACCTGGCCCGAAAGAACGTCTCGGTAAGACTCCTCCAAAAATACGCCGCGCCGTTGGTATCGGTCGCGCCGGAAGCCAAACTCGCCGACCTCGTTAATGTGGTCGGCGAGGAACACTTCCTCAACGCCCATGCGCGCGGACGCGGCGTGGTGATCGTTTCGGCCCACTTTGGAAGCGGTGGCCTTGCTGCTGCGTGGATTGCCCGCAAGGGAATCCGCGTTCTCACTCTGCGACGGACCGAGTGGCGCGATCCAAAGCGATCCTCCGTCGCGAGCTTCGCCTTCTTTGGGACCGAGCCGATGTTCCTCGACTGGTCGGAGTCCCCAGTTGCTGTCCTCAAGCGCGGAGCCGATGCCCTTCGGCAGAACGCCGTCATTTCGTATCTCGCCGACGGCGAATTTGGCGAACGCTACGGGAAAGCCAGCCTGTTTGGCCGTCCGGTTCCCATTCGCACGGGCCTTGTGCATGTGGCTGCCTCGGTTGGTGCCGCGGTTGTTCCCGCCATCAGCCTGATCACCCGGGCCGGCCTGCGAACCCAGTTCTTTCCAGAAATAGCCGTGGACTCGCCCGAGGGGGTTCAAGCCTTCCCCCAGGCGTTTGCCAGCATTCTGGAGAAGGGCTATAAGAACCACCCCGAGTGCATCAGTTGGCATCCCTTCGAGACACGGCTATTCACCGGCCGTGCCTGGCGGCTGGATTAGTACAGCGCGCCACGGGCCGACACGGGCCACAGGCATTCCACGCGTCCCTTGCGCACGCCGACGTACCAGTCGTAGCGATCCACGGTCGGATCGCAGTGGCCGGGAACGAGCAACAGCTTCTCGCCAAGCGACGGGCCTTTCAGCGTGGTGGCGAACTCGAGTTTGCCATGCTCGTCCGAGGCGTCCACGTATTCGATGCCTTTGCGCTGCCAGACCAGCGGCAGGCCGGAATCCACGGAGACGGCTTTGTGACCGGCGTCGAGAACCGCCACGCCGGGACGCGGGGCGCTCATGACGGTGGACAGCACGAAGAGTGACTGCCGGAACTGCGACACCGGCGCGCCGGTCGCGTCGAAATTGCGGCCGTAGTCGGCGTCCATGAAGATGTA
>JAIBAT010000075.1 GCA_019695055.1 Candidatus Sumerlaeaceae bacterium
GCATTCGTAGAAGTGCCCGGCGCGGATGTGATCCTGGATTTGAGCCACGCGGCTTTGATATTCGTCGCGGTTAAGTTCGGCGAGTGCGTCTATGGTTAATGAGGAAATGCGGGTTGGGGCATTGTCCGGGACAGCTGCTGTCTTGAGAGTTTCCAGAAAATGATCGCGGCGTTCCGGAGGGCAATCGGGTGCAAATTGAACGGAAGCCGAATTCGTCAAGCGGTCATAAACGTGGCAGATGTCGATGCGAACGAGGCGCAGGAGTGGCGTGTTGGTGTTGGAAATGACTGCGCAGGCCGGCTCAAAAACGGGAGCGGCATCATAGGAAATGTAACCCGCCAGCCCGCAGAATTCCGGGGCAGCAGGATTCATGGATTTGACGGCGGCGTCAAGGCGCTCAAGGGCATTATGAGGTGGCGTGCCTGCGGGCCATTCGCAGGCAGTCTCGCAGTCAAAGGTGAAAACGGAATAGCGAGGCCTGCCGGAATGGTATTCGCCGGACTGGAAATGGATGATGCCGGGAACATCGGCTCCGAAGGCAAACGGAGGAATTTCCCTCTGGGGAGGAAGATCGGGCAAAGGACTACCTGCTCCGGAAGTCCTTCATGGCGCGGTCCAGCTCGCGCCGGTTTTCGCGGTCCTTGATGTCGTGGCGCTTGTCGTACTCTTTTTTGCCGCGGCCGAGGCCGAGTTCGAGTTTTACACGGCTGCCCTTGAAGTAGAGCTGGAGGGCGACAAGGGTGAATCCCTTTTGCGAGACCTGGCCGATGAGGCGGTTGATCTCCTGTTTATTGAGCAGGAGCTTGCGCGGACGGCGCTCGGGCTTGTTGCTGCGGTTGCCCTGCTCGTAGGGGTTGATGAGGAGGTTGTAGACGTAGGCTTCGCCACCCTCGAAGTTGGCGTAGCAATCCACAAGGCTGGCGCGGCCGGCGCGCAGCGATTTCACTTCGGTGCCGGCCAGGACAATGCCGGCCTCAAACTTCTCCGAAATGTCGTAGAGATACCAGGCCTTGCGGTTGGTGGCGATCTGTTTTATTTTCTTTTCGTTAGCCATGGTGACAGGAGGGGGGTGCAACCCCACACGGAAAATGGCTTACCACGGCGGGGCGTTTTTGGTCAATTGTGGGGCTAATTAACCGGGTGGATTATCAGGCGCGGGAGCGAAGCGCGGCAATGCCGAAGCAGATCCAGCCTGCCATAAAAGCTACGCCGCCAATGGGTGTGATGGCGCCGAGCCATCGTTGGCCGGAAAGAACGAGCGCGTAAAGGCTGCCGGAGAAGATTGCGATGCCGACTATGAACAGCCAACCGGCAACGGTTATCAGGCGTCCGGGAAACTTCTCGGTGACAAAGCCAATCAGCACGAGTGCCAGCGCATGGTACATCTGGTAACGAGCTGCGGTTTCGAAAACGGTCAGCATGTCGGGGGAGACTTTGTCCTTTAGCCCGTGAGCACCGAAGGCACCGGCGGCCACGGCAAGGAAGGCGAGGAACGCGCCGAGAGCGATGAATGTGCGATTCATGCGGGGAATGATTTCTTAGACCTCGGCAAGGAGGTCGTAAGTTTCGGCGCCGGTGACACGCACCTGGGCGAAGTCGCCGATCCGAAGGTCCTGTTTGGTGGAGATGATCACGGTGCCGTCAACTTCGGGGGCGTCGGCTTCGCCGCGGGAGACATAGCGGCCGTCGTCGAGGCGGCCTTCGACGAGGACCTTGATGTCTTCACCCACGCGGGATTCGTGGAGTTCGCGGGAAATTTCGGCCTGACGGCGCATGAGCTGGTCGAAGCGCGCTTTCTTCAGGCGCTCGGGGACGCGGGGCTTGAAATCAGCCGATGGTGTTCCCTCCTCGATGGAAAAGGGGAACGCGCCCATGCGATTGAAGCGAAGCTCGCCAATGCCGTTCATGAGATACTCGAAATGTTCCTCTGTCTCGCCCGGGAATCCGACAATGAAAGTGGTGCGGAGGGCCAGGCCGGGCGATGCGGCGCGCAGGCGGGCGATGCGGTCAAAAGTGTTCACTTCCTTGTAGGGGCGCTTCATGCGGAGCAACACTTCCGGATGAAGATGCTGGAGGGGCATGTCGATGTAGCGGGCGATTTTGGGGGAGGAACCCATGACTTCGAGAAACTTGTCGGTGACGCCGCCGGGATAGAAATAGAAGAGGCGGATCCAGAAATCGCCGGGGAGAGCGGCCAGCTCGGCGAGCAAATCCGCGATGCCGTACTCGCGCCCATAAATGTCTTTTCCGTAGTCGCTGGTGTCCTGGGCGACAATGTTGATTTCGCGCACGCCGCGGCTGAGGAGCAGGCGCGCCTCGGCGAGAATGATCTCGCGCTTCACGCTCTGGAGGCGGCCCTTGAAGGACGGGATCGCGCAGAAGGTGCAGTTGTGGTTGCAGCCGTCGGCGATCTTGATAAACGCATGGGGCGAAACCGGCCCAAGCTGGACCCGCGGCATGCCGTCGCGAACGGGCACCGCGGGCAATTCATCGATCAGGTTGATTTGGGAAGACGTGTCGGCTGGTGCCTTGACGAGTTGCACGACTTTGTCGAAGTCGCCGACACCCATGAAGCCGTCCACTTCGGGAAGCTCGGCGACGAGGGATTCCTTGTAGCGTTGCGTGAGGCAGCCGGCCACGAGCACACGGAGGCGTTCGCCGTCTGCGGCGCGCTGCTTTTTGTGTTCCACCCAGTTCAGGATGGTTCGGATGGATTCCTGCTTGGCGGCGTCGATGAATCCGCAGGTATTGATTAGTACGGCGTCGAGCAGGTTCTCGTCGGGCTCCTTACCCGCACGCACGATCTGGACGCCGTGGGTGCTGAGCTGACCTGCAAGATACTCGTTATCGACTGTGTTCTTGTCGCATCCGAGGGTGACGATTCCGACTTTCATGACGGGGAGTAATACGCGGTCATCGGGAAGTTATTGCGAGGGTGGTCAGGCTGCGTGTGCGGCGCCGACAAGTTCGGCGATGGATTTAACGCCGTGGGGCTCGCAGTACTCTGAGATTTCGGCGAGGATATCGGGCCCGGCGGTGGGGTTGACGAAGTTTGCAGTGCCGATGCTGATGGCGCTGGCTCCGGCGAGGATGAACTCCAAGGCATCGGCGCCGGTCATGATTCCTCCCATGCCGAGGATGGGGCATTTCAGGGCCTTGTAGACCTGCCAGACCATGCGGACGGCAATGGGTTTGATGCAGGGGCCGCTGAGGCCGCCCATGATGTTGGTGAGGACGGGTTTGCGGCGCTCGATGTCGATGGCCATGGCAAGAAAAGTGTTAACGAGGGTGACGCCTGCGGCGCCGGCTTCCATGACGGCGGCGGCAATTTCGACGACGTCGGTGACGTTGGGAGTCAATTTGACCAAAACGGGAACCTTGCTGATTTCGACGACGCGGCGCGTGATCTCGCGGGCTGCGGCGGGGGAGCGGCCGAACTCGACGCCGCCCGCTTTGATGTTGGGGCAGGAAATATTTACTTCCAATGCGCGGATGATGGGAACAGTGCAGGCCTTGCTGGCGAGTTCCACAAATTCGTCGATGGTGTCGCCACTCAAGTTCGCGCAAATGGCGGAATCGATCTTTTCGAGTTCACGCCACTTGCTCTGGACAAACTCATCAATGCCGATGTTCTGGAGGCCGATGCTGTTGATGAGGCCGCTGGGAGTTTCGACCAGTCGGGGCGTCTCGTTGCCGGTGCGGGGGCGGGTGGTGAGGCCTTTCAGGAAAACGGCGCCCAGGATGGAGGGATCATAGAATTCCTGAAACTCCTGACCGTAGCCAAAAGTTCCCGACGCGACTGTGACGGGATTCTTAAGTTTAAGGGATCCGACTGTGGTTGAGAGATCGGGCACGTCAGGATTGTCGCCCGTCAAAGTGCGTGTGGCCCCCAGCGGCGGACATCAGGATTTGTCCGTGGGGGCGTCGCCATCGTGGTGGGAATCGGACATGTCTTTCTCGTAATCCTCGAATCCGCCGTCAACGGGGGGCGGATTGTAGGGACGAATTGGTATGCCGGATGCAGCGGAAGCGGGCTCGGCCGGGGCAGGCTCGGCGGAGGACGATGCGGGAGCGGATTCCGCGGGGCGGCCTTTGATGAGCCTGACTATATATATGACAACAAAAACCGCGAAAAGGAAGATGGCGATGGTGCTGGCGACGCCGCGTTCCCCTTCGGACTTTTGTTTCTCGCGAGATTCCGTGTCCGCCGGTTTGGAATCTTCGATATCCATCTTGAAGTCCTGGATGGGCGCGGCAACAGGCGCTTCGAGGGTGAGGGTGGTGGCCGCCAACTTGGGATTGCTGGTCCGAATCAACTCAAGCTTATCCTGCAGGGCACTGAGCTCGGTTTTGGCGGCGGCAATGCGTTTGCTTTGGAGCTGGTTTTCGCGCTCGAGCCGCTGGACATTGTTCTCCAACGCCTTGATGGCCGCATTGATTTCATTGGCTTTGCGGGTGCGTTCCTCGGTTCGCTGTTCGGATTTGGTTTCGCGTTTATCCGCGTCGCTACTACCGGAGCAGCCGGCGAGCACTGTCATAAGTGCCAGGGCGCCAAGGCCGATGGCCCGATTGATTACAAATCGTGTTCTCATGGGGGCAAGTGTCGCGCGGATATGAGGGGCGTTGTCAAGCGCGTGACAACGATGAATTTGCGTGAAAAATTCGTGGGCACTGCGGCATGGGATTTGGCTGACGATTGTTTTTGACATCCGCCGGTCCCGGCCCTGTGCCTTGGTATGTGGAATAGCGACGTTCCCCCCGTTGTTACCCAATTTGGTTATAACGGAGTCCAAATAACTCAAAACAGAGTAGCCGGCAGGAAGAGGTGCGACTAAAGCACCCCCCGAAAGCGCAGAATCCAGCCGGCAATAAGAAAGGATAGCTTTATGGGGTCGAAGTACGTGTATTTTTTTGGCGGAGGCGAAACTGAAGGCCGCGCCGAAATGAAAAATTTGCTTGGTGGCAAGGGTGCAAATCTTTGCGAGATGGATCACCTGAGAATTCCCGTTCCCCCGGGATTTGTGATCACCACCGATGTCTGCACCTACTATTACAAGAACGGTAAGAAGTTCCCCTCGGGCCTGGAGACGGAAATTCGCAACGCCATGCAGCGGTGCGAGAAGATGATGGGAACAAAATTCGGGGACAAGTCGAATCCATTCCTGGTTTCGGTTCGCTCCGGTGCCCGTGCCAGCATGCCGGGTATGATGGAAACAGTTCTAAACCTGGGCCTCAATCCTGTCACTGTTGAAGGAATCATCGCCAAGACGAAGAACCCGCGATTTGGTTACGACCTTTATCGCCGCTTCATCCAGATGTTCTCCGCGGTGGTCATGAACATCGAGAACGAGCACTTCAATCGCCGAATGGACAAGATGAAGGAGGAGCGCGGCGTTCACCTGGACACCGAGTTGAATGCCAATGACCTCAAGCAGCTTGCCGAGGATTACAAGGCGATCTACCGCCAGCACATTGGTGAGAATTTCCCGGAGGATCCGTGGAAGCAGCTTCACGCGGCGGTTGGCGCAGTGTTTGAAAGCTGGAACAAGAAGAAGGCCCGCGATTACCGCAAGATCAACAACATCCCCGACTGGTGGGGCACGGCCGTGAACGTTTGCTCGATGGTTTATGGTAACATGGGCGACGACTGCGCCACCGGCGTGGCGTTTACCCGGGATCCCTCCACGGGCGACAAGCGTTTCTTTGGCGAGTGGCTTAAGAATGCCCAGGGCGAGGACGTGGTGGCCGGTATCCGCACGCCGCAGCCGATCAATGAATCCAGCCGCAATCACGGCGACACGACGCTTCCGACGCTGGAAAAGGAAATGCCGAAGTGTTATGCGGAGCTTGAGCGCATTTACAAGAGGCTCGAGCTGCACTACAAGGACATGCAGGACATCGAGTTCACGATCCAAAACCAGAAGCTTTGGATGTTGCAGACACGCAACGGCAAGCGAACCGCCCCGGCGGCCATTCGCATTGCCGTGGATCTGGTGAATGAGAACATCATTGATCGCCGCACGGCGGTTAAGCGGGTGGATCCGGACCAGCTCGATCAGCTGCTGCACCCGATGTTCGACGACAAAGAGAAGAAGGTCAAGATTGCCAAGGGCATCAATGCGAGTCCCGGCGCGGCTGTGGGTCAGGCAGTGTTTACGGCCGAGGACGCGGTGGAATGGAAAGCCAAGGGCAAGAAAGTTATTCTTGTCCGCCTGGAAACCAGCCCCGAGGACGTTGCGGGCATGCACGCTGCAGAAGGTATTCTGACTGCGCGCGGAGGGAAGACCAGCCATGCGGCCGTGGTGGCGCGTGGCATGGGCAAGTGCTGCGTTTGCGGCGCTGGCGAGGTTAACGTGGACGAGCACGGCAAGAAGTTCACCGTGCAGCGCGCGGATGGACAGACCGTCACCGTAAAGCAGGGCGACTTTATTTCCCTCGATGGCAGCAAGGGTGAGGTTTACGAGGGCAAGGTCCTGATGAAGGATTCGGAGATTCTTCAGGTTCTCAAGGGGCAGCTTAAAGCGCAAGACAGCCGGATCTATCAGTATTATGACCAGTTCATGAAGTGGGCGGACGGACTGCGGACTCTCAAGGTTCGGACGAATGCGGACACGCCGGAGGATTCGCGCGTGGCGCGGTTGTTCGGGGCACAGGGCATCGGGCTTTGCCGCACAGAGCACATGTTCTTTGAAACGGAACGCATCAAACACATCCGCATGATGATTGTGGCCAATACTGTGGAGGAGCGCAAGGATGCGCTTCGGTCGCTGATCAATTATCAGCGTGAGGACTTTATTGGCATATTCCGCGAAATGGCGGGGCTGCCGGTGACCATCCGGTTGCTGGATCCGCCGCTGCATGAGTTCCTTCCCCACGAGGATTCGCAAATTGCGGAGCTCGCGAAGGACCTCAAGATTCCGGCGGATGAACTCAAGCGCAAGGTAGTGCAATTGGGCGAATCGAACCCGATGCTTGGTCATCGCGGTTGCCGGTTGGGAATAGTTTATCCGGAAATCACCGAGACCCAGGCCCGCGCCATCTTCGAGGCGGCGGCGAAACTGAAGAAGGAGGGCGTGGAAGTGCTGCCCGAGGTCATGGTTCCGCTGGTGGGCACGGTGGAGGAATTGTCGCACCAGAAGAACACCATCAACGCGATTGCCGAGCTGGTCATGCGCGAGCAGAACGTAGAATTCGACTACATGGTGGGAACCATGATCGAGGTTCCGCGCGCAGCACTGACTGCCGGCGAAATAGCGGGCGAGGCGGAATTCTTCAGCTTTGGAACGAACGATCTCACCCAGATGACCTTCGGCTATTCGCGCGACGATGCGGGCAAGTTCCTGCCGTTTTATGTGGATGCCAAGATTCTTCCCGGTGACCCCTTCCAGAGCCTGGACCAGACGGGTGTTGGCGCGCTGATGAAGATGGCCGTGGCTGCGGGACGCACGACACGCAAGGGTTTGAAGTGCGGAATCTGCGGCGAGCACGGCGGCGATCCGTCCTCGGTGAAGTTCTGTCACACGATTAATCTGGATTATGTATCATGCTCACCTTACCGTGTTCCGATTGCGCGGCTTGCTGCGGCACAGGCGGCTGTCGAATCTTCCGGTGATTCTTCCGCGAAGAAAAATTCGGCGCAGGTGTCAAAGAAACATGCAGTACAAAAAAATAAGGTGAGGAGTGACGCTATGCCAGCTAAGGCAAAGAAGCCGGCCGCGAAGAAGGCGGCGGCTAAGAAGCCCGCAGCAAAGAAGGCTGTAAAGAAGGCCGCCCCTAAGAAGGCAGCTGCCAAGAAGCCTGCAGCGAAGAAGGCTGCACCGAAGAAGAAGGTTGCGGCAAAGAAGAAGAAGTAAGCTTCTTCAAGTTTTAAGTTTGTGAATCCGGGGCGGACGAAATGTCCGCCCCTTTCTTTTTTGTGTTGGAGATTCCTTGTGCGGGATGATTCCTGAGGCAAAACAATGATGAACATGATTCCAACGCGATACGCGGTTTTTCTGGCGGCATTGGTATTCGGGGCAGGCCCCACGGTCACCCGGGCAGAGCAACCAGGAGGCATGGTGGACCGCGTCATCGCGAAGTTGAATGATGATATCGTGATGCAAAGCGACCTGGAGGAAATCATCGCGGATCAGTTGCCTCCCGGGGAGTCAATGCACGGGACACTCCCGGTCACGAGCCAAACCCTGGGAACTCTTTTTGATCGAACGCTGCTTTTGCAGGTCGCGAAGAGGGAGATGGTCAAAGTCTCGGAGGACGAGATCTCAAAACAGGTGGAGCAGACTGTGGCGGCCATGAAGGCGCGCTATGCGAGTGAGACGGAATTCCTGAAGGATATTGCCGCCCACGGATCTTCGGTGGAGAAACTCAAAGAGGATCTGTACAAGAAGACCTCCACGGATTTTAAGCTGTTTGCAGCCGTGGCCCGGCGCTACACAGTCACGGATACGGAAGTGGCAAAGTACGAAGCAGAGCAGCGTGCGCAGGGGCACCCCCCTGTTGCCTTCCGATTGCGACGTCTGGGCGTGAAGCTTGAGGGCCAGGGTGCGGGGGCGGAAGCCCGGGCGAAGGAAAAGCTGCGTGGGATCCTGGACAAGATTACGGCGCAGAAATCCAACTTTGGCGAAGCCGTTATGAAATACTCGGAAGTCCCCGGCTCGACGGAGGATGGTGGCGACCTCGGGATGCTTTCGGCGGACAAGCTGTCGCCCCAGGTCTTTGCCGCGGTGGACAAATTGTCGGTGGGTGAGGTGAGTCAGCCTGTGGTGGCCGCAGGTTTTGTCAGCGTGTTTTACGTGGAGGGGAAGCGGTCGGCGAAATCCTCGCTCTTTGACGAACGGTTCCACGTCGAGCGTCAGCGGCTCCTGGAGGAGATGCGGCGAAAGGCGCACCTGCAGGTGTACGATTCCAAACTGGTGCCATTCCTGCCGGCTGATTACGCGAAGCGGCTGGAAAAGGCCCCAGCCGAGCCGATTGTGACACCTGTGCCTTCGCCCTCTCCCGGTGCACCCAAGGCGCACAGATAATGTGCATCGGGATAACTCAGCGGAGCCGCATCCGAATTGCCGTGAGTTGTAAAAATGAACTTTATCCCATATTTTTTGTCAGTTACACTTAATAGTCTCATCTTGTGATCTTTGAGAAAGGGAAGACTCATGAACCATTCGATTAATCACAAGCCTACTGTGGCCATCACGGTTGGTGATCCGGGGGGAATCGGATTTGAGGTTGTGGTGCGCGCGTGCGCAGACCGCGCAGTCCAGAATGCGTGTCGCCCCATAGTTGTCGGCGACTTTGCGGCCCTCCAGAGGACCGCCGCCAGTCTCCAGTGCCCGGTCCGCTTTGCGGCGGCAATTGAAGGCGGCCTCGCCTGGGAGAATGGAACAATTCCCGTTGTGGAGACGGGCCCCGGCGGTGGCAGCCATTTCAAAACGGGAGTCGTATCGGCGACAAACGGGCGAGCCGCCCATGAATGGATTGTCCGTGGGGCGAAACTGGTGCAGGATGGTGATGCCGATGCCCTGGTCACGGCACCGATTTCCAAGGAGGCGATGTTTGCCGCGGGTTTCCAGTTTCCCGGACACACGGAATTGCTGGCCGAACTGTGCGGAGGTGCAAATGTCCGCATGATGTTGGAAGGCGGAGGCCTTCATGTCGTGCTGGAAACGATCCATGTGGCGCTGAAGGATGTTCCACGGCGGTTGTCCCAGTCGCGCTTGCTGGCCACTTTACGGATTACCAATGACTGGGGCCAGCAGTTCCTGACTGCGGAACCGCGAATCGCCGTGGCCGGACTTAACCCTCATGCGGGCGAAAACGGGCATTTCGGCCGGGAGGAAATAGATGTCATTTCCCCGGCGGTCCACGAGGCCCAGAGGGTCGGATTGAAGGTAAGTGGTCCCTATGCGGCCGACACGGTGTTTCACCGGGCACTTGAGGGCGAGTTTGACATGGTTTTGGCCATGTATCATGATCAGGCGTTAATTCCCGTCAAGACGCTGGATTTTCACCGTGGCGTGAATATAACCTTAGGATTACCAATCATCCGCACGTCTCCAGACCACGGCACGGCGTTCGAAATCGCTGGAAAGGGTGTGGCCAAAGGTACCAGCATGATTTCTGCCACCCTGCGGGCCGCGGAACTGGCTCGGAAAAAAGCGGGAGTCCTGGTCGAATGAAACCTGCGGCTGATGGTTTTACCCCCGTGGCCTCATAACGAGGCCCGATGCCCGGCATTTGCCGGGTCTTTTTGTGCCCGCATTTCGGGGCACTGGGTAATGTGGGCGCGGTTGCTTCGCCAATTCGCGTTATCACCTCTGCCAATCTGACCACGAGGAGTTGCGACGATGATCAGCAAAATCATCCGCGATTATGAAGCATCCCAGTTGAAGACCGACCTTCCCGACTACCGCCCCGGTGATACCGTGCGCGTATCGGTAAAGATCGTGGAAGGTGACAAGGAGCGCATTCAGGATTTCGAAGGCGTTGTCATCCGCAAGAAGGGCAGTGGCATTACAGAAACGGTGACGGTTCGCCGTATGAGTTACGGTATCGGCATGGAGCGCATTTTCCCGATCCACTCGCCGAAGGTGGACAAGATCGCCGTTGTTCGTCGCGGTGAGGTTCGCCGCGCCAAGCTTTACTACCTCCGCGCCCTGAAGGGCAAGAAGGCGCGTATTACCGAGCGCAAGGAAGTCACGGTGGCGACACCTGTGGCGACCAACGAAGAAAGCAAATAACGGGATTCGATACTTGGGCCGCACCTGCCTCGAAGGCGGGTGCGGCCTTTCTTTTTTTGTACCTCTTCATTTTCCCTTCGATTTTGCCGCGATGATTCCTGTAGGAGTGTCTTGAAAGTTCCCCGTACCGTTGGAGTTGCTCATGCTGAGACTGCTAAAATTCGTACTTTTTCTTGTAATCTTTGGAGGGGCGTTTGGCGCCGCTTACCTTGGCCTGGAGTCCTACATGAAGGGCCACAAGGATGGTGGCCTGTTTTCCGGCATGATGGGCCTGCTCGGGCGCTCGGCTCCTGCTGATGCGGTGGCCAGCAAACCTCCTCCCAATCAGTTCTCCTCCATCGTGGACGCTTACCGTAAGCCGGCGGAGCTGACCAAAGCCTCCGGTGCAGACATTGGCACTTCCGGGACCGCCACGGGACTGGCAAAGCCCGCGCGGACGCCCGACCCCTCCATGAAGGTCATTCGCGAGTTTCGCACCGGGCATAACCGCGTCGCCCTCACCTTTGACGACGGCCCACATCCAGCCTATACGCCGCGGTTCATCGAGCTGCTGAAATCCAAGAATGCAAAGGCCACGTTCTTCCTGATTGGCGACAATGTCAAAAAGAATCCGGAAATCGCAAAAAGCCTGGTAGACAATGGATTCGAGGTGGGAAACCACAGCTGGACCCATCCAATCCTCAGCAAGCTGACCCCGGCCAAGGCGCAGGATGAACTTTCCCGGACTTCGGACGCCATCAAGGAGGCCACGGGTGTCCTGCCGACATTGATGCGCCCGCCTTATGGCAGCGCGAACAAGATGGTGCAGGATCTTTGCGATTCGATGAAGATGAAGATCATCTGCTGGAACATTGACACCAATGACTGGAAGAAGGGCTCCGTCGCGGAAGCCATGACCAAATTAATCATGAAGAACACGCATGACGGCACGATCATCCTGATGCATGACCGACAGGAGAGCACCTACAAGACGACTGAAGCGGTGATCGATCAACTGCGGGCAGCCGGGTTCGAGTTTGTGACAGTCAGCGAGCTTCTCGGTTATGAACCGGTCAAGCCCCTGTCGGAATTGGCGGCCTCGATGGCCACTGGGACGAGCGCCACGGTGGCTGCTGTGGTCGTGCCGGCGGCCTCGCCGGATGCGGATGTGGCTCCGCTGCCTGCGCCGA
>JAIBAT010000037.1 GCA_019695055.1 Candidatus Sumerlaeaceae bacterium
CTCTGCGAGATCAACGGCGATTTCGTCGCCCACCTCGAGCGCCGCTTCGATTCCGACCCCGACTGGAAGAAACTCCGCAACCAGGTCACCATCCACCACGGCCCCGTCGAGACCCTCACCACCGCCGAACCCTTCGACCACATCATCTGCGGCCTCCCCTTCAACAATTTTCCCCCCGAGGTCGTCGAACACATCTTCCAATCCTTTGAGAAAGCCCTCAAACCCGGCGGCACCGCCAACTTCTTCGAATACGCCGCCATCCGCCGCCTCAAAGGCCCCTTCGTAGGCAAAAAGGAAAAGGAACGCCTCCGCCAAATCGCCGGAATCCTCGGCAAGATCATCCAAAAGCGCCAAAAACGCGCCCGCCTCATCCTGCTAAACTTCCCCCCCGCCTGGACCCGCAGCCTGCAGTACTAACCTCCACCCCCCGCAACTCCCATAAGTCCTGCTCTGCGTCGGTACTATGTTACCGACGTCCCCGCCAGCTTTTTTTGCAATCAAGATGTCAAACGTTTTAGGCCGCGAGAAATTTTTTGGGCGATTTTTTAAGTTAGCCGTTTTCAATAAACCGCACGGATTAAATAAGTTTTATTTCCTCCTTTTTGTCAAGGGCAGCACATGGACAGGATCTTGAGAATTGCAAGTATCCCGGCGGTACAGGCAGGTGGTAGAGGGTCGGAGGGTCAGGGGGTTTAACCAGTTTGGCGATCATGATGAAAAAACATTACCACAAGGCCAACCGGCTTGCCTATTCCCTTGCAGCATCTTATGGACCCTTACAGACCCATAATCGGCAAACGCCATGACGCGAACGGGCCCAGAGCCTTGAAACCCGTCAATCGCCCCATGCCGTTTGTGGCACGGTGTGGGTTTTGGTTGACGATTGCCGAGGAACCATTAGCTATGGTTTCGCGGTAATAGTTTAACTGGGGGGAATGGTCGCTATCCCCGCTTAATTGAGAGGGTCAATGCAGCCTAATCAGCTTTCCTGGATTACGAACTTCATTTGGGGCATCGCGGACGATGTACTTCGCGATCTCTACGTTCGCGGCAAATATCGCGACGTGATCCTGCCGATGACCGTCCTGCGCCGTCTCGATGCCGTCTTGGAGCCCACAAAGAAGGCGGTTCTCGAACTCAAGACCTCGCTCGATAAGGCGGGCATCGTCCATCAGGATCAGGCCCTTCGCCAGGCCGCCGGGCAGGCCTTCTACAATACCTCCAAGTTCACCCTCCGCGACCTCAAGGCCCGCGCCAGCCAGCAGCAACTCAAGGCCGACTTCGAGGCCTACCTCGACGGCTTCTCCCCCAACGTCCAGGACATCCTCGATAAGTTCGAATTCCGAAACCAGATTCCGCGCCTGTCAAAGGCTGACGCCCTCGGCACACTCATCGAAAAGCTCCTCTCTTCCGACATCAACCTCAGCCCCAATCCCGTCCTGAACAGCGACGGCTCCACAAAGCATCCCGGGCTCGACAACCATGCGATGGGAACCATGTTCGAGGAACTGGTCCGCCGCTTCAACGAGGAGAACAACGAGGAGGCTGGCGAGCACTGGACGCCCCGCGACGCCGTGAAGCTCATGGCGAACCTGATATTCCTCCCGGTCGCCGACAAGATTGAATCCGGCACCTACCTCCTCTATGATGGCGCCTGCGGAACGGGCGGTATGCTCACCGTCGCCGAGGAAACGCTGAAGCGCCTTGCAGTGGACCACGGCAAGCAGGTCGCAACCCACCTCTATGGTCAGGAGATCAACGCCGAGACCTACGCCATCTGCAAGGCCGACCTCCTCCTGAAGGGCGAGGGCGATGCCGCCGACAACATCGTCGGTGGGCCGGAGTTCTCCACCCTTTCCAACGACGCCTTCCCCTCCCGCGATTTCGACTTCATGCTGTCGAATCCCCCCTACGGCAAAAGCTGGAAGAGCGACTTGGAGCGCATGGGGGGCAAAGACGGCATCAAGGACCCTCGATTCCTCATCCAGCACGCCGGCGACGCCGAGTATTCACTCCTCACCCGTTCCAGCGACGGCCAGATGCTCTTCCTCGCCAACATGCTCTCGAAAATGAAGCAGGGCACCAAACTCGGCAGCCGCATCGCCGAGGTCCACAATGGCTCCTCCCTGTTCACCGGCGACGCCGGGCAGGGCGAGAGCAACATCCGCCGCTGGATCATCGAAAACGACTGGCTGGAGGCCATCGTCGCCCTGCCGCTCAATATGTTTTACAATACCGGCATCGCGACGTACATCTGGGTGCTCACGAACCGGAAACCCGCGAACCGCCAGGGCCGGGTTCAGCTCATCGACGCCACGGCGTGGTTCAAGCCCCTGCGCAAGAATCTGGGGAAGAAGAACTGCGAGCTTTCCGACGACGACATCCAGCGCATCTGCGACACGTTTCAGCGGTTCGAGGAAACCGGGCAGTCGAAGATATTCCCGAATGAAGCCTTCGGCTACTGGAAGCTTACCGTCGAGCGCCCACTCCGGATCAAGGGTGCCGATCCCGACCGCGCCTACGCGCCAAAGGAGATCAAGGCGCTCCGGGAATCCGGCGAGCGCGACGAGAATGCGCCTGCCGTCATCCGCAAGATTCACAAGAAGGGAACGGAGCCGAACCCACTCGGTGGAATGTTTGAAGCAAAGGTTGCCGGCAAGTCGTGCGTCGTCGAGTACGAGCCCGACCCCGACCTGCGCGACACCGAACAGGTCCCGCTGCTCGAGGAGGGCGGCATCGAGGCGTTTCTTCGCCGTGAGGTGCTACCCTATGCGCCAGACTCGTGGTACGTCACCGACAGCGTGAAGACCGGCTACGAGGTCAGCTTCACCCGCTATTTTTACAAACCCGAGCCTCTTCGCTCGCTGGAAGAAATCCGCGCGGATATCCTGGCGCTTGAGCGGGAGACGGATGGACTCCTCGAGGAAATTCTCAAGTGACCAATTCCAGGGGCCAAAAGGACCGAAGCGACACAAGCAGCCGTGACAAGGCCGTGGGGTTTATTCCGGTCCATGGCGGTTACGCAAACCTGCTCACATATCAGCGCGCCGAAATCGTGTATGATGCCACCGTGCGGTTCTGCGAACGCCACTTCGACCGCCGCGACCGCACTGTCGGCCAGATGGTTCAGGCCGCGCGTTCCGGCAAGCAGAACATCCTCGAGGCCAGCATGGCTTCCGCCACTTCAAAGGAGACGGAAATCAAGCTGACAAACGTAGCCCGCGCAAGCCTTGAGGAACTGCTCGCCGACTACCGCGACTACCTTCGCCTCCACAACATGCAGGAATGGCCCGCCAGCCACCCCAATGCCAGGAGGCTTTCCCAACTCCTCCGCACGCCCGACGCATCCTATGAAACCATGCGCAGGGCCGTCGAGCACCCCGACCCCGCCATCGCCGCAAATGCCATTGCTGGCATAATCAAGGTAACCAATTATCTACTCCGCCGGCAAATCGCCCACCTCGAGCAGGCTTTCCTTCACGAAGGCGGCCTCCGCGAACGCATGACCCGCGCCCGACTCCGCGAACGGGAACGCCAGAATCGCACCACCCCAAATGGAAAAAACAAACAGTGAATCCCAGCCCCGCCACCGTCCTCCCTGTTCCCCCCATGCCCCCATTCCATCACATTCTCAAATTCCCTGCCGTCCCTCCGGTCCCTCGTGTCCCTTCACACGCTCAACCCACTCACCCAACCTCCCCCCAGGAAACGGCACTCCATGATCAGCAACCTCAAACCCTACCCCAAAATGAAGGACTCTGGCGTACCTTGGCTGGGACAGGTGCCGGAGCACTGGGCGCTCCGACGCATGAAAACCCTATTACACGAGCGAGTCGAAAAAGGTCATCCCGATCAGCCACTACTTGCTGCTACCCAAACCAAGGGGGTTGTGCGAAAAGACCAATACGAAAACCGTACCGTGCTAGCGCTAAAAGATCTTCATCTGCTGAAGTTGGTGCGAAATGGTGACTTTGTTATTAGCCTGCGATCTTTTCAGGGCGGAATCGAATATGCCCGCGACCAGGGAATTATCAGCCCGGCTTACACCATCCTTTATCCTTTAGAGTCTCAGACCCAGCGGTTTCTGGCTCGCCTGTTTAAGGCCGCCCCGTTCATTGAAAACCTTCGACTACACGTGACAGGAATACGGGAAGGCCAAAACGTCGATTACGAAAGGCTAAGCCGTTCATCTGTACCCATCCCGCCCACAGCTGAGCAGGAAGCCATCGTCCGCTTCCTCGACCACGTGGACCGGCGCATTCGGCGATACATCGCTTCCAAGCAGAGTGCTGCTGGGAGGGCTGCGGAAGCACGCTTGAATCTGACGGAGGCCGCCATAGATGAGGCGAGCACCAAGCATGTTCGACTCTCCGCGGCTGCAGATTTGATCTCTCGTCCAGTCAAGCGTATCGGTGATCTGGTCTACACACCAGTAGGCTTGTTTAACCGGGGACGGGGCATGTTTCATAAACCGCCGACGCGAGGCGCCGAACTTGGGGACTCTGAGTTCTTCTGGATCGAGGAAGGGGATCTCGTGATTAGCGGCCAGTTTGCGTGGGAAGGCGCTGTGGCGCTTGCCGGTCAAAGTGATGCAGGGTGCATCGCAAGCCACCGTTATCCTGTTCTTCGGGGCAAACCAGCTGTGGCTGAAAGCGCGTACCTTTGGGCTTTTTTCCGGACTGCATATGGACAACTACTCTTCGATGTGCATTCACGTGGTGCCGCTGGACGCAACCGTCCGCTGAATCCCCGATCACTCCTCAAGGAGCACATCCCCATTCCGCCGCTCTCCTTACAGCAGCGGATTGCTGAGATGGTTCATCTTGAGAATTGGCTCCATCATGCCGTAGCGCAGCAGGCTGCTCTATTGCGTGAGTTTCGCAACCGCATTGTCGCAGATGTGGTGACCGGAAAGATAGATGTGCGGGCGGCAACGGCCGGGCTACCCGCCGACGCAGGCGAACAAGCGGATACCGACGAGAGTGTTCTTGAAAATGACAGCGGAGAGGTCGCTGAGGGTTCAGAATCCGAACTGGTAACAGCGGAGATGATCTCTAGAGCAGCGAGGAAGTAGAATGTCCATCACAGACATGTACAGGAGAGATGTTCAAAAGTGTTTTAATGAAATCACACGGCTTCAACGGCAAAAGGCTGATCTCGTCAAGAAGGCAGCTGATGTTAGCCGATACTCTGGTGAAGCACGGCAACGAGCAGGAAGAGCATCGTCCGTTTCGTCGGCCCAATCATACCTGCAAGCTGCCACCCGTCATGAGAATGAACGTGCATCCCTGGAGAAACAGATAGGTGACAAGGAACAACAGATTGGCAGGGAACAGGAAAAGCTGGCAAAGGCACAAGAGCGTTTAGCCCAGGAAGAGTCGAGACTAGAACGGGAGAGAAATCGAAACGCCGTGAGGCAGGCTCAAGAACAGGAACGGAGAATGAGAGAGATTGGGTCAACCCTAAGCCACCACAAATTGCTCCACCGAGAAACGATCACTCGCGTGGCGAAGCTCGAAAGTTTGCCGGAACGCATTACCGTGTTGTTTTTGGCTGCAAACCCAATTGACCAACCGTCTCTACGGCTCGACGAAGAGGTAAGGGCTATCGGCGAAAAGCTCCGGTTAGCCGAGTATCGCGATGCGATAAAGCTGGAATCGCGTTGGGCGATCCGTCCCGCGGACGTTTTGCAAGCCATCAACGAACTGAATCCGACCGTCGTCCACTTCAGTGGACACGGGTCGGATGCTGACGAGATTGTCTTTCAGAATCCCGACGGGACAGCGAAAGCTGTTTCGATGGATGCAATCGTTCAAATGATGATGGCCACATCCGGCTCGATCCGACTGGTCTACTTCAACACCTGCTACTCGCAACACCAAGCGGCCGCCATTGTCTCACACGTTGAAGCCGCTGTTGGCATGATCGATACCATTGGGGACGAAGCCGCCCGAGTCTTTGCCGCTCAATTCTACTCGGCCATTGGATTCGGTAAGTCCGTTTCACAAGCATTCCAGCAAGCCAAAGCCCTTGTCATGGCTGAAGGTATTTCCGAAGCGAACACGCCTCAGTTGTTCTTTCGGGAAGCCCTCAAGGAGGATGAAATCATTCTTGTAATGCCAAAAGTGGAATCAGGTAATGGCGTTCCTTCGCGTCAGTAAATATCTCAAAACGGGGTGCAGCTGGTTGTCCCGCAAGTGGCTTCGTTTGACCATCCAAGTAAGGGGCGAAAAGATAATGGCACTGCGAACACTATACGGATATTATCTGCCAAACGGTTATGTAATCGGGCTTCCAGAATACAAGTTCCCAGAAGACTGCAACCCGGGTGCTCCTGGTTACTTTACACTGCTTCATGAGTATGTACACTACCTCCAGGACATGACGACATTGACCGGTATGAGACGTGCCGCCGCGATGCTCGGCATAGCGCAGCACATATCCATTATTCTGGCCAAATCTGATGAGCCAACGTTGCCATACAATGCTCCGGGTAACGTGTCTTCGGACCCTGTGAAAAAGACTGAAATAGCAGAAGCTCAACAATATGTGCGCCAGATGGCCGATTGCTTGCGGAAAATGGATGGATTGGATAAGCATGACGCACAAGGTGCGTGTGAACTGCTGGACGTTCAGCCTTACGAACTCGTAATACAGCAGGGACCGAATACAGAGCGACTTAAAGGTATCGAGGTGAGTTTTAGGGAATCAGGTGCCCCAACCGATAAGGTGGCTTTTGGACTTATTGCGCTTCAAGAGGGTATGGCGGCATTGGCGGAGAAGATAAATGGTAGCGATATCCGGGGGCTCGCGTGGTGGCCCTATCATGTCAGTTCTTCCGTTGCAGCCCACTGCTGCCCCGGGATATCTGATACGGCGGTGTTAATTGCGTCGGATGTTGCCCTAAATCATTCTGACGCCGCATGGTGCTTTGTGGAACTCTGCACACTGCTTCGAACCAAGAATGCCGGTCAGGGCACCATGGCCCAGATTTCGCAGATTTGCTGGTCTTATGTAAACAACGATTTCCCGGTGCAGGACGAGATTAATCGAGTGGTCGGGTTTCTTCGCGACATCGAATGGGGGGTGCAGATGCGCGAAAACCAGAAATGCGACTACCCACATAAACCATTTGAGTGGGCAACAGACCTTATGCTCGCTGCTGCCGAACGGCGGAGGCAAAATCCCTCATTTTTTATGGCGGCAATTCTACCCAACGCAAATTTCAAGCCGGAGGATCTGAAAGAGTATGGGGCTCCTCTGATTATTGATTCGCGTTATTTGCCGGCAAGTAATTTGGAGAGTGAAGACCCAATTACGCACGCGATGTTTCATTCTGGTATGCGCGCGCTCGTTCTTTCCGCTATGACCGAGAGTACGGTGCCATGCGAGCTAACCTATTGTTGCCCACTCGTAACTCGTGAATGTTGGACGAAACCCTGGGTCAAAGCTCTGCAAGAGAGGACTTGCCCAACAGGTTTGGCCGGCGTCCTACTTGCAATGAACCAAAAGATTTCGCGACATTACTCCTAGCCACTAAGTTAGATGCGCAAAACCGACACCACCGAACGCGGCCTCGAACGACTGATTTGCACGGCGCTGGCGGGTCACCCATGTGACCCGGGCGCAGTGCCGGCGGAGTTGATCGCGGAGCGACCGGGAAACTACGGCACGGGCTGGGCTGCGGGGGCGCCCGAGGATTACGACCGGGAATACTGTGTCGACTTGGTGCAACTCCGCGAGTACCTGCGCACCACCCAGCCCAAAGTGGAGGAAGCTCTCGGGCTGGAGGGGGACAACCCGACCCGGCGGAAGTTCCTCGCACGGCTGCAGGGGGAGGTAACGAAGCGTGGGACGATTGACCTGTTGCGCCATGGTCTGAAGCACGAGCAGCACCACATTGATCTGTTTTACGGCACGCCGTCTCCCGATAACCCGGCAGCGGTGGAGCGATACGCGCAGAACCGCTTCACGGTCACGCGCCAGCTTCGCTACAGCCGCGACGAAACGCAACTGGCCCTGGACCTTGCGCTGTTCATCAACGGCCTGCCCATGGCCACGTTTGAACTGAAGAACAGCCTGACAAAGCAGACCGTCGAGGACGCGATCCAGCAGTACAAGCGCGACCGTGACCCGCGGGAGAAGCTGTTCGAGTTTGGCCGCTGCATCGTCCACTTCGCCGTGGACGACCACGAGGTGCGCTTCTGCACGCACCTGAAGGGGAAAGCGTCGTGGTTTTTGCCGTTCAACCAGGGCTGGAACGACGGCGCGGGGAACCCACCGAACCCGGACGGGCTGAAGACGGACTACCTGTGGAAGCGGATCCTCACCCGGCGGGGTACCACGGACATCATCGAGAACTATGCGCAGATTGTCGAGACGAAGGAGGAGAAGACCGGCAGGAAACGCGCGGTGCAGATCTTCCCCCGGTACCATCAGCTGGACGTGGTTCGCAAAGTGCTGCGGGACGCCGAGGCCCAGGGCGCAGGGCGGCGCTACCTGATCCAGCATTCCGCGGGAAGCGGAAAGTCCAACTCCATTGCGTGGCTGGCGCACCAGCTTATCGGGCTGCGGCGGGACGACGCGACCGTGTTCGATTCCATTGTCGTCGTGACCGACCGTCGCATCCTGGACCAGCAGATTCGGGACACCATCAAGCAGTTTGCCCAGGTGGGGGCCACCGTGGGCCACGCGGAGCATTCGGGGGACCTGCGGAAGTTCATCGAAAGTGGCAAGAAGATCATCATCACGACCGTGCAAAAGTTCCCGTTCATCCTGGACGAGATTGGGGCGGAGCACCGGGGACGGCGGTTCGCCATCATCATTGATGAGGCCCACTCCAGCCAGGGGGGCCGCACCTCCGCCGCCCTCAGCATGGCCCTCTCCACCGCCGGCGGGGAGGAGGAGGACGAAACCACCGAGGACAAGGTCAACCGCATCATGGAGGCGAAGAAGCTGCTGCCCAACGCCAGCTATTTCGCCTTCACAGCCACGCCGAAGAACAAGACGCTGGAGATTTTCGGGGAGCGGTACGACGACGGCGGCAAGGCGAAGCACCGGCCCTTTCACAGCTATACGATGAAGCAGGCCATCGAGGAAGGCTTCATCCTCGACGTGCTGAGGCACTACACCACCGTCAACAGCTACTACCGGTTGGTGAAAACCGTGGAGGGCGACCCGGAGTTTGACGTGAAGCGGGCGCAAAAAAAGTTGCGTCGCTATGTCGAGAGCCACGATCACGCGATACGGCTGAAGGCGGAAATCATGGTGGACCACTTTCACGAACAGGTGGCGGCGCTCCAGAAGATCGGCGGCAAGGCCCGCGCGATGGTGGTGACGAGCGGCATTCAGCGGGCGATCCAGTACTTCCACGCCATCCACGACTATCTGGCGGAGCGGAGGAGTTCATTTCAGGCCATCGTCGCGTTTTCGGGGGAGCACGAATATGGCGGGGCAACGGTTTCCGAGTCCTCCCTCAATGGGTTTCCGTCCAGCCGCATTGCCGAGGAGATTCGGACCGACCCGTACCGGTTCCTGATTTGTGCGGACAAGTTCCAGACCGGATACGACGAGCCGTTGCTGCACACGATGTACGTGGACAAGGTGCTCTCGGGAATCAAGGCTGTGCAGACGCTTTCGCGGCTGAACCGGGCGCATCCGCAAAAGCACGACGTGTTTGTGCTGGATTTCATGAATGATGCGGATGGGATCCAGGCGGCGTTTGCGGATTACTACCGCACGACGATTCTCGCGGATGAGACGGACCCGAACAAGCTGCACGACCTGAAGACGGCGCTGGACGGGTATCAGGTCTATTCGGCGGCTGAGATTAACAACCTCGTCGAGCTATACCTGGGCGGGGCCGATCGCGACAAGTTGGATCCGATTCTCGATGGATGCGTGGCCGTATATCGCGAACAGCTGGACGAAGATGGGCAGGTGGACTTCAAGGGCAAGGCGAAAGCATTTCTCCGCACTTATGGGTTCCTATCCTCCATCCTGCCCTACACGAATGCCGACTGGGAGAAGCTTTCCATCTTCCTGAATTTCCTCGTGCCCAAGCTGCCCGCGCCCATCGAGGAGGATCTGTCCAGGGGAATCCTCGAATCCATAGATATGGACAGCTACCGCGTCGAGAAGCAGGCCTCCGTCCGGATTCAGTTGCCCGACGCAAATGCGGAGATTGAGCCGGTTCCGACGAGCGGCGGCGGGCGAAAACAGGAGCCGGAATTGGAACCCCTGAGCGCGATTCTAAGAACCTTCAACGATCTGTTCGGAAACATCCAGTGGAGCGACGGGGACCGGGTCCGGCAGCTCGTCACGAAGCATATCCCCGCCCGAGTGGCGGCCGACAGCGCCTATCAGAACGCGATCCAGAACTCCGACAGGCAGAATGCCCGTATCGAGCACGACAAGGCGCTCCTGCGGGTGATGACGGCGCTGCTGAAGGATGATACCGAGCTTTTCAAGCAGTTCAGCGACAACGAGGGCTTCCGCCGCTGGCTGACCGATACTGTGTTCAATTTGACCTACTCCACAGCAAATTCCGGGACAGCCAATTCAGCGAAGGTCGACGCTCCCCCCAATTAATCTGACAAACCTCCAGCCAACCCACCAACTCTCTCTCCCACCACTCGCCACCCGTCCAATTTCGCCCACCTCAATTTCCCCGACTTCATTTCATGGGTCCACAAGCGGTCGCAAGCGTCTGTAAGGGAATAGGCAAAGCCATTTCCCCGTGCTATGGCTTTCCCCATAATGAACATCCCAAAACCAACCCATCCGACCCATCCCGTCCATCCGGTTATCCTGTCAAAACGTCCTTCCGCTCACCCCAGGATCCAACCGGTAACCGCTTCCAATTCCAAATATAGCAATAATCCACCCATTTTCAACCGGTTTAAATCGCGAATTATCCGCATTGATATCATTGAGGTTAACCCATGTTTTTGCAAAACAACAATAATGTACCCCCCCCTCCCCCTCCCCCCCTCACACAAGTCGTCGGCCGGTCGGGCGAATTGGCACCAAACCATCCAACCGGGACCAAGTCTTGGGATCTATTGGAGCCTCTGGTGAGATTCGGGACAATGAAGGCAACATGGACACAGGCGGGAATGCCCGCGCCCGTTTGTTGGAGGCCTGCGACTACGGGGTCTTCGGCGGCAGGCTCTGGCGAATGATCTGGCCCACGAGATCGGCGATCTCTTCCTTTTGGGCCTTGGTGAACTTGGCCGTGGTACTGGAGTAAACGACAATGGTGGATTTGTCGGGACGATCGATAAGGGAGAGGTTCACGTAGCTCGTGTCCTTCTTCATCTCGGCGCCGGCATAGATGGTTTCGCCGGGCAGCACGCCGGCGGTTCCGGCGCGGGCCTTGTCCTGCGAAAGGTAGACGTCCCACTTGTCCACCTTCATGGCGGTGGTGACCTCCGAGAGCCTGAGGGAGCCAGGGTCGCGGGCCAGGCGAATCTCGACGCCCTGCGGGGTCCGGAGGGAAATGATGCCGTTTTCCTCGTCCGTACTCCCCTTCCAGGAATCGGGCACGACGACCCGAACGCCGATGGAACTGCTGGCAAACTCGGTCGTACCGGGACGCGGCGGCTCGGCGGGTGTGGCGGTGGCCTTGGCCGCAGCGGGGGTCGGCGTTGGGGTTGGAGCTGGTGTGGGTGCGGGAGTGGGCGACGGCGTTGCGGCAGCCACCTTGGTCGGTGCGGGCGTGGGGCTGGCCACCGCGACAGCGGACGGGGTTTCCTTCGGGGCTGTCGTGGG
>JAIBAT010000134.1 GCA_019695055.1 Candidatus Sumerlaeaceae bacterium
AAAATGGTCGGGCAGGGCATAGCTGGTGACCCATGCGCCGAGGGTGCGGAGTGATTCAAAGAAATTCCCGGGGGAAGCCACGCCGGCAAAGGCGAAGACCTTGATGTTTTTCAGGATGGAAAGCGGCGCCGCGTCCGGAGCGGCGCCCAGCGACACGAGACGGTCCGGCACGAAGCGGGCGGAGAACTGGGGCAGGTTGGGCGCGATGCGCTTAACCGTGGCGCGGTTGGCCTGCTCGAACTTTCCGCCGGCACGGGTATGGACCACGGCTGTGGCCCGGGCAAGACCGGCGGCTACGCTTTCACGCAACGGACCGGCGGGGAGCAGGCGCATGGCGGCGAGGTCCTCCGCGGCATCCACGAGTACAATGTCCATGTCGCGCTGAAGGGCAAAATGCTGGAATCCGTCGTCCATGACAATGACGTCGCAAAGTTCCCGCGAAAGCAACCGCTTTACAGCCGCGCGGCGGTTGGCGCAGACCGCCACAGGTGTACCGGGGAGAAGCTCGGCGAGCAGACGGGGTTCGTCCCCCGCTTCGGCGGCGGTGGCAAGGATTCGCGCGCCGTCGCTGACAAGCAACGCGTCGCCGGAATTCCCCTTGTCCCTCTTGTATCCGCGGCTCACGATGCCCGGCTGAAACCCCATCTCGCGCAGAAGTTTCGTGACCAGTTCCACCATGGGGGTCTTGCCGGTGCCGCCGACCGTGAGGTTGCCGACGCAAACCACCCCGCAGGGCGGCCGATAGGACCGGAAGATCCCGGCGCGATAGAGCGCGGCGCGACCACCGGCGACGGCGCCGTAGACGGCGGCGGCGGGGGCCAGCCAGGGGCGGGATTTCACGGTCATGGGGCGGTCCCTGCCCGGCTGCGGGTGCGGGCCAGTTCCTCGATGCGCGCGGCGACGCGGTCGGCCGCGCCGGACACGAGGGCTTGAGCAGCCTTAGCACGCATTTGCGCCACGAGTTCCGGATCGGCCTGAAGCCGGCCAAGCAGTCGCGCAATCTCGCGGGGGCGGTGCTCGGCGAACCCTGCGCCGGCGTCCGCCACAAAGGTGTCGTTGCCGCGCTCCTGACCGGGCAGCACACCGGTGACAATCATGGGCCGCCCGGAGGCGAGGGTTTCGGCGATACTTTGGGGGCCGCCCTTTCCGGCGACGATGTCGGCGGCGCGCATGAGGTCTGGCATGTTATCCACGAAACCCAGGATGGCCGCCGGGAATCGCCATTGGCGAGCCGCGAGCTTGCGGCGAACCGCCTCGTTGCGCCCACACACAACAATAATCTGGCCTTCAAAGCCGGCAGCGTTCAGTTCCGCACAGATTTCGGCGAGGGCGCCCACGCCTTCGCCGCCGCCCATCACCAGCACGGTGAACCTGTCGGGCTGCAAACCCATTTCGCGACGGATTTCGGCGGCATCCCGCTTCCCGCCGCCAAAGGCGGCGCTCGTGGGAAGGCCGGTCACGGCGACGCGATCCGGCCTGCTCCCCCACTCCAGCACATTTCGGCGCGCGGCGTCCGTGGCGACAAAAATGGCGTCCGCCTGGTCGTCCACCCAGCTCACATGGATGGTCACAAGGTCTGAAATCATGATCGCCAGAGGCAATCGCGCGCCAAGCGGTTCGAAGGCCCGCACGACCAGGGCATTGACCAGAGGGTGCACGGAGACCACCACGTGCGGGTCCAATTCCCGCAAGAGTTCCACGGTGCGCGGCACCATTTTGCGCGCGGCGCTGCGGACGAGGAATCCATAGGCAAACTTGCTGTTCATGAGTTTCCACAAAAAGCCATAAATCCACGGTGCGACGCGGATGGCGGTGCCGTAGAGGCGGGTCAGGCGGTCGTGGATCGTGGTGCGCCCCACGGCGAAGAAGTCCAGGATGTGCGGCTCGACGCCGTCCGGCCCGAAGCGGCGCACGAGGGCCTCGGCGATGGCATTGGAACAGGCGCGGTGCCCGCCACCGGTATCCGACATGAGCAGCAGCACGCGCAGTTTGCCGCCTTGTGGCGGGTCGGCTGCAGGTGCTGGTGGCGGCTCGAGGACTGTCTGGGTCGTGATTTCCAACTTCATCCGGTCGTTCAATGGTGCGGCCATCATGGGAGGGGTTTCGTGCGAGTCAACAGGCCATGCTCCCTGCAGCGGGGATGAATGGCGGGCCGTCGCGCCCCCTAATTCTCCCCGATTCCATGAAACGCTTTCGCCATTGGCCTGCCGCGGCCGGGATTCTGATCACGGCCTTCTGGCTCACGATGATGTACACGCTTGTGAAGGACAAGATCCTTCCGGCGCGGCGCGCCCAGGAACTGGCCGCCATCACGATGGGGCCGGATGAGCTGCTGCGCGGGTGGCAGGATGTGGCGGAAAGCATGCTGGTCACCTTCAACGGGGGCGTGGTGGGGTCGGCCAGCACGAGCATCGTAAAAACCACGGAGACTCTGAGCCGGTACAACGCGGATTTCCGGCTGGGCATTTCGCCGTCGTTCCCCATCATCACGCAGAACCTTTCCATCATCGCCTCGGGAGAGTTGGACGAGCGGTTCCAAGTGCAACGCTTCCGGCTGAAGGCGGACATGGCAGGGTTCAAGTTCGAGACTGTGGGTTACTCCACGGGCGACGTGCTGTACGTGAAAACGGAGCGGGGCGAGACGGTACTGAAGCAGATCTTCAACCTGGACAAGCCTCTTTCGCTGCTGGAGGCGGTGCGGCCCGCGGCGCTGCATTCGCTGGAGATCAAGCCCGGAAAATCGGTGTCGGTGCCGGTGGCCGACCCGATTTGGAGCATGCAGTTGGGTGACATGATCGCCACGGTGGTCAAGGCGGAGAAGGTGAGTGTGGCTGGCGACGAGCTGGATGCGTTTTTGGTAGAGACGAGCCTTGGCGACTTTGTGACCAAGAGTTGGGTGGACGCCAAGGGAACGACGCTGAAGCGGCAACTGGTCGGGGGCTTTTACCTGGAGCGGGCGCCACGGGACAAGCCGATGCCCCCGGTCTCGCACCAGCAGATCCCGAAAATGAATGTCGCAGAATTTGCGGGAATTCAGCCGAAGCCGCTGGGCACCATGGCCGACAAGAAGTCGTCCATCTGGTCCATCCTCGGTGAATTCGCGCCATGAGCACCGGCACACCGCCACGCAAAACCTTGAATCGTGCCATTGGCGCGCTGGGCGAGAACGCCGCGCAACGGCACCTGCAGAAACTGGGGTGCCGGATCCTGGAGCGTAATTTTCGGTGCAAGGCCGGCGAAATGGACATCATCGCCGAGCAGGGTGGGACAATCGTTTTTGCGGAAGTCAAGACGCGATCACCGCGGGCCGAGTTTGCGCCGGAAACGGCCGTGGACGGGGAGAAGCAGGGACGACTGATTGCGACGGCGCGGTTCTACCTTGGCCGTTATCGCGAGCCGTCGCCCCACAGGTTTGATATCGTGAGCGTTTACCTCGATGACAGGGATCAGGTCAGCCGTATCGAGCATTTTCCGGATGCGTTTCAACCGTGACGAGGGACAGGGACAACGCAGCAGCGCAACCGTCGCAGGGCGGAATGGAAACCGTGGTGCTGAAATGGACCGAGGACAATGCGGGCCGGGAAGCGATGCGACACGCCGCGGAACTGCTAAAGAAGGGACGGCTTGTGGCATTCCCAACGGAGACGGTTTATGGCCTGGGTGCCGACGCCCTTAATGCCGATGCCGTGGCGCGGATCTACGCGGCGAAGGGACGGCCCGCCAACAACCCGGTCATCGTGCATGTGCCGGACGAAGCATCGGCCGCGAAACTGGTGGGAGATTGGCCAAGTGCGGCGCAGTTGCTGGCAAAGAGATTCTGGCCCGGCTCGCTGACGTTGATCCTTCCGCGGGCCAGCCAGGTTCCGGACATCGTGACGGCCGGTGGGAGCACGGTGGCGCTTCGCGTGCCGGCGCACCCGGTGGCGCTTGCCCTGCTGCGGGAGGCGGGCACCCCGATCGCGGCGCCCAGCGCGAATCGCTCGACCCGGCTTTCCCCGACAACAGCATCGCACGTGATGCGGAGCCTGCGAGGGCGAATCGATGCCATTCTGGACGGCGGTCCTGCTGTGGGTGGCATTGAATCCACTGTGCTGGATTTGTCGGGTCCGTCGGCCTGCATCCTGCGACCCGGCTTGATCTCCAAGGCGGAGTTGGAAGAGGTCATTGGTCCGGTTCAGGATGCTTCGCGAGTGGTCCGGGAGGGACGCAAACCCATGCTTTCGCCCGGACTGATGGCCCGGCATTACTCACCCCATACGCCGACCGAGTGTCTGGAGGAGGGGGCAAGGGAGCGGGTTGAGAGTCTGAAAAGAGATGGCAGGAAGGTTGGCCTGCTTTGCTTCGGTGAACCCAGGGCAATGCCATCGGCAACGACCCAACATGCCGTTCTTCCGGCCGATGCCGGGGAAGCGGCGTCGGGGTTATACGCGGCCCTTCACGACCTGGATGATGCCGGGTTGGACCTCATTGTGGTGGAAATGCCGCCAAAGACTGCCGAATGGGCGGCCATTCGGGACCGGTTGCGAAGGGCCCATTCACCGGGCGCGGAGCTTCCGTAAACTAAGCCCGCCGCGGCGCTGTATGAGGTTGAGAATTACGGGCTTTGGGATAATGCGCAACTGACCTTGCAATGGGTGTTCCATACTGGTAATTTGGGTTTTCTGACATGGAAACATGCCGGTTGAGCCCGCCGTTAGTCCGGGGGGACAAATTGGTAAGGCAGGTCTAACAGCAAGGAAATGTCCCTGAAGTTGAGAGCTGGTGATCCCGCTTACAGCGGCGAGCCAACCTCCCAGATGCTCGAGTTGCTCTATGAGCTGATGACGGACGGCGTTGTGGCGTTCGACATGCGGGGACGTATCGTTTTCTGCAACCCGGCCATGGGAATCCTTGTGGGCAAATCCTGCCAGTCCCTGATTGGCAAGACTGCGTGGGAGGGCTGGAACGGCGAAGTCAAGGGCTCCATCAGCGACCAGACCGCCAGCATGGGCGAGCAGACCATCAAGCGCGCCGACGGCACCCTTCGGCACGTCACGATCAAGAGCATCAACCTCAGCAGCCAACCACCCTGTCAGGTGTTTATCTATCGCGATGTCACGCGGTCAAAGATCGTGGAGCAAACGCTGCGTTCGCTGGCGGAGGGAACGGCGGCGGTCACAGGCGAGGAATTCTTCCGGACCCTTGTGCGGCGAATAGCGGAGGCGTTCGAGGCAAAGTATGTATTCATCGGTGTCCTCCAGTCCGAGAAGCGGGACAAGATCCAGACCATGGCGTTCTGGAAGAATGGCCGCCCAGGGGAGAATTTTTCCTATGAACTTTCCGGCAGCCCGTGCGAACAGGTCGTGGGGCAGGAGGTCTGCTATTTCCCGGAAGGCGTATCGAGGCTGTTTCCCAGCGATCCGATGCTTTCAGAAATGCACATCGATACGTACCTGGGGGTACCACTGTACGCATCGGGGGGGCGACCGCTGGGGCTGGTGGTCATCATGCACGATTCCCCCCTCAAGACCATCAAGAACAACGTTTCGGTGGTGGAGATTTTTGCGTCCCGTATTTCCGCCGAGTTGGAACGCCAGCAGGTGATCCACGACCTTGAGACCAGCGAGGAACGCTATCGCGCGCTCATTGAAAACCTGAAAGACGGAATCTACCTCCGCTACGTGGACAGCGGCGTGCCGATCTATATGAACTCGACGTTTGTAGAAATGTTTGGCTACACCATGAGCGAGCTGGAGGCCATCCCGCTTGCGTCCCTTTGGGCCCCGGAAGAACGCAGCATAGCGCTGGAGAAACAGAAGCGAATCACGAAAGGTGAGATTGTTGCGCCGTACATCATCACCGCCGTGCGCAAGGATGGGTCGAGGTTCGTGGCGGAGATCTCGCCGCTGCTGGTGAACTACAAGGGCAGCAAGTGCGTCCAGGGCGTTGTGCGCGACATTACCGACCGCCAAAGAGTGGAGAACGAGCGCCGCACGCTGGCGCGCCTGAGCACACGACTGACCGCCGCCGATTCGGTGGCGGACATCGTGGAGGGGGTGCGGGAGGAAGGCGAGCAACTGCTGAACTGGGATGCCCATTACTTTGCTGTCCAGGAACCGGATTCGGACCAGTACTTGATTCTTTCGTTTGTGGACACGGAGGACGGGCGCCGGACAATTTATCCGGGCACGGAGCATCCCATCGAACGTGTCCGCTCGAATCTTCGTGCCGTAATGGAAGGCGAGCCGGTGCTTATTAACCGCACCATGGCGGAGATGGGTACTGCCGATTTGGGCCAGTTTGGGACCAAGCGCGTTTCGGCAAGCCTGATGTTTGTGCCCGTAAGGAGTGTCCACGGTGTAATTGGGGTGCTCTCGGCGCAGTCCTATACTCCCAACCTTTACGACGAGGAAGACTTGCGACTTTTCCTGCGGGTCGCGGACATCGTGTCGCCAGCCTTGGAGCGCGTGCGTGCAGAGGAGGCGGTACGCCAGTCGGATCAGAAGCTGTCCATTCTTTTCCAGCAGACCCCACTGGGCGTCATCCGATGGGACATGAAGTTCTGCGTTGTGGAATGGAATCCCGCCGCCGAGAAAATTTTTGGGTTCACGAAGGAGGAGGCCATGGGACGCCACGCGGCCGAGTTCCTGATTCCTGATGATTCGCGGCCACAAGTGGACAAGACATGGCGCGATCTCCTAAACAACCGCGGCGGCTTTCGCAGCCGGAACGAGAACCTCAGCAAGTCCGGCCGTCGGATCCATTGCGAGTGGTACAACACGCCGCTCATCGACAACCGGGGGAAGGTCATCGGCGTGGCCTCCATGGTACAGGACGTGACGGAGGCCACAGTGACGGAGCATGCGTTGCGCGAAAGCGAGGAGCGGTATTCGCTCGCTGTCCAGGGGGCAAACGACGGGATTTGGGACTGGAACCTCAAGACCGACGAAACCTATTTTTCTCCCCGATGGAAATCGATGTTGGGATACCACCCCGACGATATACAGCCGCTGCTGTCGGAATGGTTCAGCCGGATCCACCCGGACGATGTGGCGCGGGTGGAGGCGGAGATGTCCCACCACCTTGACGGGCAGACCCCGCACTTTGAAAATGAGCATCGGGTGCGGCACAAGGACGGTTCCTATCGCTGGATGCTGTGCCGGGGAATCGCAGTTCCTGATTCGGACGGCAAGCCCCTGCGGATGGCCGGCTCGCAAACAGATATCACGGAGCGCATGCGCGCCGAGGAGCAACTGCTGCATGATGCGTTTCACGACGGGCTGACCGGGCTGCCCAACCGTGCGCTCTTCATGGAGCACCTCGAGCGCTCCATAAGCCAGCTGCGGCGGCGCGACGGTTCGCTGGTGGCGGTGCTGTTTATCGACCTTGACCGGTTCAAGCTGATCAACGACGGCATGGGGCATACCATCGGCGACAGATTACTTGTGGCGTTCTCCAATCGCATCCAGCGCTGCCTGCGGCCGGGGGATATCTTTGCGCGCCTTGGGGGGGACGAGTTTACCATACTGTTGGACGACATTCGCGACGCGGCCATTGCGTCACAAGCCGCCGAACGCGTGCTGCGAGAACAGGCCACGCCGTTCAATGTGGGCGATCATGAAATGTTTGTCACGGCAAGCGTGGGTATTGCCTTCGGCACTTCGTCCGAGGATCGGCCGGATGATATCATCCGCAACGCCGACACCGCCATGTACCGCGCGAAGGCGAAGGGCAAGGCCCGCTATGAAGTCTTTGACATGGAGATGCGCACCGAGGTGCAGAACCTTCTCCAGATCGAAACCGACCTGCGACGGGGTATCAGCCGCAAGGAATTTGAGATTCACTATCAGCCTGTTGTGGAATTGCGCACCGGTGAGATTGCCGGGTTTGAGGCTGTGGTGCGCTGGCACCATCCGCGACGCGGGCTGGTGGCGCCGCCGGAGTTTCTCTCGGTGGCGGAGGAAACCGGACTCATCATGCCGCTGGGGGAATGGGTGTTCCGGCATGCGTGCATGCAGGGCAAGGAGTGGCAGGCCAAATATCCCGCACGGCCCGGGCAGTTCATAAGCATCAATCTTTCCGGCAAACAGTTTGCCCAACTGAACCTCATCCAGTTGATTGACGTGATCCTTGAGGAAACCGGGCTCGCGCCCGAAAACATCGCTGTGGAGATCACGGAAAGCGTGCTCATGGGCGATTTTGACCAGACCATTTCCGTGCTGCAGAAGCTTAAGGAACGCAGGCTGCAAATCTGCATCGACGACTTTGGAACGGGATATTCCTCGCTGAGCTACCTGCACCAGTTCCCCATCAATAAGCTGAAGATTGATCGTTCCTTTGTCATGTCCCTGGGCTCGGAAAACGAAAGCCCGGAAATCGTCAAGACCATCATGACGCTGGCCCATGACCTGGAGATGGAGGTCATTGCCGAGGGGGTCGAGACACGGCAGCAGCTCGAATTCCTGCGCGAATTGGGCTGCGAATATGCGCAGGGTTTCTATTTTTCGCGTCCCGTGGCGGAATGGGAAGCCGCGCAGATGCTGGAAAGTGGAATAAGGTGGTAGGCGAACTTGAATATTGTCTGGTGCGCTGTTTTCGCCTTGCCTGCTTGTCCGTCCTCCCCCAAATCAGTGCCGAACTACTTAAGAAGTGAGCCGTCGTGAAAAGTTGGATTTGTAGCACCCTGCTATTGATTGCTGCGGCAAACGCCGCGGCCCATTGGGATCTGGATTCGGATGTCTGGACCAGCCGCACACACCCTGAAGTCATTCCCGAGATCGCGCGTCCGCAATTGGGTGCGACCCCCAAGGCCGGGCCCGTCTATTACAGCAATGCCGCCCGGGTGCTGGGATATCATGATATCTACGTCGAACCGCTCGTCTCGCCGACAAGCGATGTTTTCCCCGACAACTTCCGCGACATGATGGCTTTCCTTAAGCGGGCAGGGTACAACGTGGTGAAGATGCAACAGGTCACCGACTTCCTGACGTCGGGAACGGCACTGCCGGACAACGCCGTGGCCATCACCTTTGACGACGACTACCGCGGGCAGTACTGGAACGCATTTCCCATCCTGACGAGCTATAATTTTCCCGCCACGTTTTACGTGCACACGGGCTATGTGGGCGTCCTGACGGGCAAGGACCACTCAACTTGGGCCGAGCTGCAAACGATGCTAAACACCGGCCTGCACGACGTGCAGAGCCATACAGTGAATCACGTGGACCTAAGCGGCCTGACTCAGGCCACAATGGACACGGAACTCAACAACTCCCGCAATTCCATCATCACCCAGCTTTCCAAATCCGTGACAAGCATCTGTTATCCCTATGGTGGCTACAATGCCACGGTGATCTCGCGGGCCACCTTGGCCGGTTACGTGTATGCAGAGACGACCATCGGCGGGCTGAACGTGGCGGGGACTCCGAAGATGGAGATAAAACGCAACCTGCTGGGCGTGGGTGACACTCTTGCGACCTTCAAGAGCATGTTGGGCTATTCGGGCTCGGACACCGGCGGGCCCATCATCGTGGACAATTCAAACGCTGGTTTCACCAACGTAAGCAACTTCCCGTCGACCGGTTCCACCGCGACGGATCGCGGCCAGTACGGCACCAACTGGGCCCAGGCCACGGCTACCACGGGTGCGCCGACTGCGACTGCGCAATGGACCACTGCGATTCCCTCTTCGGGCAGTTACGACATTTACGCATGGTGGCCCGGCGCCAGCGGGTCCGTGGGCGAGAACACGGGCGCAAAGTATAACCTGGTGAATGGTGCCCTGAACACGAATATCACCGTGAACCAGACACCGGGCCTGAAGGCCAAGTGGAACAAGCTGGGGACTTTCACGCTGGATTCGGCGAATTCAGTCGTGATTACGCTGACAAATCAGGTCACGACCGGGGCGAACGTCCATGCGGACGCCATCAAGATCGAGCCCGCGCCTGCGGCGCGCGTGGACGGCTGGAAGCCCTACTGATTTTGCTGCCGGGTTGAGTCGGCGCATTTGTTGCTTCACTCCGTGTCAGAATCTTGCACCCTTGCGCGACTACATTTCCGACAGGAGAATTCTACCATGCGAAATTGCGCAGCTTTGATGCTACTTATTGTCGGTACGGCCTTGCTTCCGGGCATCGGGTTTGCGGCCGAAACGGCGGCTACCGACTCCACGAAAGTGACCACTGCAAAAACGGGTCAGACCACCGAGGTCGCCATATTTGCCGAGGGTTGCTTCTGGGGAACCCAGTACATGTTCCAGAAGGCGAAGGGTGTTGTTTCCAGCCGGGTCGGCTATACCGGCGGCGCGAAAACGTTTCCGACCTATCAGCAGGTTTGCACCGGAACCACTGGGCACCTTGAGGCCCTCGAGGTGGTTTACGACCCGAAGGTCACGTCTTATGAAAACATGGCGAAGCTCTTCTTCGAGAGCCACGACCCCACCCAGACTAACGGCCAGGGACCCGATATTGGGGAGCAGTACAAGTCGGCCATCTTTTACATGAATGACCAGCAAAAGGAAATCGCTGAGAAGCTGATCAAGCAGCTTGAGGCAAAGGGCCTGAAGGTCGCGACGAAAGTGCTGCCCGCAAGCCAGTTCTGGCCCGCCGAGGAGTATCACCAGAATTACTATTCCAAGAAGGGCGGCGAGCCATATTGCCACAGCTTTACGAAGCGGTTCTGAGAGGTTAAGACCTGGCTCAAATCGCGACCTAACCCTAATCGAAAAACCACATGCCCCACCATAGAAAGTAACACAAATACAACGGGATAGCTGCAAAAATACTGACGGTACAATAGAACATCATACGACAAGTGGCAATTGTTGCTCTTTCAGACAAACCTTCGCCATCCGTAAATTTTGTAGTCACTGTTGCCGCCGCAGCCAGCGCGAGTGGCCACAGCCACAAATAGCCCGAAAACGCAGCATGCAGGAATGCGAATCCGACGGGGAGCATGGCAAGGCCGCAGGCCAGATACCCATACCACGGCATCTCGGGTACGAACTGCGTTTGTACTCCAGCCTGTCTTTGCATGGTTACTTGAGTGGGATTATCTCCCGTTCCTTGACCCATTCAACACGTCCCGCAGGAACCGTCCAGTCACCGACCGCTTGGAATCGGCAACTACCTCAGGAGGACCGGCCGCGACCACCTCTCCCCCGCCATCGCCGCCTTCAGGACCCAAGTCGATCACGTGGTCGGCACTCTTGATGATGTCGAGATTGTGCTCGATCACGATGACCGTGTTTCCCTGGTTCACCAGCGCCTGAAGCACGGCCAGCAGTTTGCGCACATCCTCAAAATGAAGCCCCGTGGTGGGTTCGTCCAGGATGTAGACCGTTTTGCCCGTGCCCCGGCGCGACAGTTCCTTGGACAGCTTTACCCGCTGGGCCTCGCCGCCGCTCAGGGTGGTGGCGCTCTGCCCCAGCGTGATGTACCCCAGCCCCACTTCGTTCAGGGTCACCATCTTATGGCGGACGTTGGGCACCTGGGCAAAGAACTCGCACGCTTCCTCGACGGTCATGTCGAGCACGTCGGCGATGTTCTTGCCCTTGTACTGCACCTCGAGCGTCTCGCGGTTGTAGCGCCTCCCGCGGCACACCTGGCACTCCACATAAACATCGGGCAGGAAGTGCATCTCGACCTTGATGAGCCCGTCGCCCTGGCACGC
>JAIBAT010000050.1 GCA_019695055.1 Candidatus Sumerlaeaceae bacterium
CGCAGAATTGCCGGTCTGGAGATCGGCGCTCCCGGGGAGATTTTGAGGACCGGGTATGATGGAACGAATGCGATCGGAGGAACCTGGGCGATCTATGGGGAAATTGCGGGCGCCAGTTCAGGAGCCCATATCATGACCTCAGTAGTTCACCCACTCGCCCACGCCGCTGCCGGTTATGACCGTCGAGGCATTGGAAAGCTGCCAGATTCCACGCCCAAGGCTGCCCGCCGCCAGCACGTTGTCGGGGGCGTTGTAGTCCAGGTCAAAGACGTAGGCCGCCGTCGGCATATTGGTCCCGAGGCGGTTCCAGGACGTCGGAGTCGCCGCCTGCGCCACATAAACCCCCGTTTGGGTGCCGACAACCACAGCCCCGCCGGCGGTAGTCGGTACAAACTCCACACAACGGAAACTGCCGACGCCCGTCAGGTCTCCCGTAATATCCGTCCATGTGGCCCCGGTGTTGGTGCTGCGGAAAACCTGGTTTCTGTCCACGATGTACGCCTTCGCGTAGTCCGTGGAATCCAGCGCCACGTCCAGCAACAGGTCGCCGCCGTTCTGGCCGCTGATGTTCACAGTGGTAAAACTGCCTCCCGAGGTGGTGCGGACGGCGATATCCGCTCCATCCACCCCGTAGATGACGTCGGGGAAGTCCGTGCCGCCTTGTCGGCCACCATAGGCCAGCCCGACGCCGCTGAGGCCGTCACCCGCCCAAACCGAATTGAGATCCGGGCGGTTGCAGGTCGCCCCCTGGTCCAGGGACTCGTAGATGCCGTTCTTCGCGCCAATGAGCAGCCGCGAGGGATTGACCTTGTTCAGTTCCACCGGCGTATAGAATTGCACGCTGATCGCCCCGCCCGTCCCCACGGTCAGGCTGCAGCCCGTGGAGCTCACAAAGTTGCCCGAAGAGTTGTAGGTGGCGCGATTCAGCCCCGACAGATTCTGGTAGCTCGTGTAGCGGATGGATCGATTGATCCCGGCAAGGGTGATATTGTCCACGGCCACATCCCCTCCGTCCCCCGTCGAGTAGGAGTCCCAGCTGTTCGACGAAGTCATGATTGGTGTTCCCGTGTCCTGCGTCCCGGCAATAAGTTTGTTGGAGATCGAGTCATAGGCCACATCGTGAACCTCCGAGGTTTTCAGTGTGCCCTGGAGGCTCAGCCAACTGCCGCTGTTATTGGCCGGGCTTGTGCGCGCATACACGCCGCCGTCATCCGCCTCAATCAGGCGGCCATTGGCGGCGAAGGCCATGTCGCGCGAGTCCGCATGGGGCGCGCTATTGGTAAGTGTGCCGCCACCGGAAGCCCCCAGCGAACTGGAGTGCGTAAGGTGGACCCACTGGCTGCCCAGCGCCTGCGACGCATCGCCGCGAAAGAGCCGCCCCGAGTAATTGACCGCACCGATGGAATTGGGAAAGCTCGAACTGACCAGTTCGTTGCCCGCCGGCTGGCGATCGCCGCCAATGTAAACCACATTGGCATTGGTCGGGTCCGCAGCAATGGAGAGATGAATGCTGCCCTGGCCACCCACATGGATGCCATAAAACGTGCCGCCCTCGGTGGTGCCCGGCAATTGTGTTCCGGTCCCCATGCCGGCCCACGAAGAGCCGCCATTGCCCGAGCGAAACACTTGGGCAAGCTTACCACTGGTGACGACAGCACAATAGACGTTGTTCGAGTTGCCCACAGCCATTTCCACCTTGGAAGGGCTCCCCATGACGCCATTCATGGTGGCGTCGCTGACGATGGTCCATGTCGCGCCCGAGTTCGTGGATTTATAAACGCCGGGAGAGCTGCCACTGATGGCCGCATAAAGATTGGCAGTGTTGCCCGGGTCACCCTGCAGGTCCAGGGCGTTTCCAGTGGGCAGACCGCTGGACCCATCGTTGGAAATCCGCACAAACGTTGCACCAGTGTTGGTGCTGCGATAGATGCCCGTCAATCCACTGTCGACCGCATTGACCGCCACCACAATGACCGCGCCCCGCGCCGCAATGCCAACGATGTTCTTGCCGGTCAGCGTTCCGCCGGAACCCGCCAGCAGGAACCAGTTCGTACCGCCATCCGTCGTACGCAGGACGCCGATACGGCTTCCACCGATGCTGCCCAGCGAACTGGTCCGACCAATGCCCGCGACCAGCGTATTGGACGTCGCGTCGGTCGGGTCAAACTCCAGGGCACCAATGGAAAGGCTGCCAAACGCATCCGTCAGCGGCGTCCAGGTGGGGTCAAGCGACGTGGCATTTGTTGTCTTCCAAACGCCACCATTCGCCGCCCCGACATAGATCGTGTCGCCAGACGTAGGATGGCAGGCCAGCGCATTGGCGGCGCCAACCACCTTGTTACTGGGAACGACGTTTTCGGCCTGGCCGTCCGTCACACCCTCAGGGCCCTTTTCCGTATGGATGTTTCCGCCAATGGGCGAACCCACCCGCGGTTTTCGGGTGGCCGTGGTTTCCGTATCGTTTTCGCCGGGAACCTCGGGAGGCATGTTCTTCACGTCCGGATTTGGTTCAATGATTGGAACTTCCCCCCGACGGATGGACGCCTTTTGCGCCCGCCGTATCTCCGCGGGAGTTCTTCCAGCGGTCGCGGAGGTGACTTCCTCCTCGGGAATGTAGCCCCGCAGCGCCAGGGATTTCGTCTGGGCTAATAAGTGGCCCGGCCCCCAGGCCAAACCGGTTGCCAGAACAGTACACAATATGACCTTCGGATGCCGACAAGGAGTTCTAAACATGCTGAAGCGGGTCCCCCAATTCTCTGGATACACTGGATGATCAGGTGGTAGCCAGGCGGCAGGAATACGGCAAAGTCAAGGAGCGCACAATACACGGATGTTCATGTGAGATTGTTGAAGGAGAATGACACCCAACACTATTAACTTCGAAAGAGCCCATGCCGAAACCGCGCCGACAGACCTTCTTGTAATCCGGTTGCAAATTGTGGACTAAATCGACTCAAACGCCTCGGGGAATTTGCAGCGGGTGACGGCATCTTCATAGCTGATCAAACCCTGCTGATAGAGGTTCTTCAGCGACTTATCCATGGTACACATGCCAGCTTCGTAGTTGGTCTGAAGCAGTGTGTAGAGTTGCTCAGTCTTGGCATTGCGAATGATGTTGCGGGCCGCAACGGTGACCACGAGAATCTCATACGCGGGGACGCGGCCGCGGCCGCCGGGGATGGCGACCAGTTGTTGGGCGATGATGGCCTGGATGGTGTTCGCAAACTGGATACGCACTTGCTGCTGCTGGTAAGGAGGAAATACGTCAATAATACGGTCCACGGTTTGCACGGTGTCCGGCGTGTGGATGGTCGCCAGCACAAGGTGGCCTGTTTCCGCGGCGGTCAGGGCCGTGGCGATGGTTTCGAGGTCGCGCATTTCACCGACCACAACCATGTCAGGATCCTGCCGCAGGACGTGACGCAGGGCGTCGGTGAAGGAGTGGGTGTCGCTGTCCACCTCGCGCTGCTTCACGATGCTCTTGCGGTTGCGGTGGATGTACTCGATGGGGTCCTCCACCGTGATGATCATGCGGTGCTGCTCACTGTTCACCTGATGAATCATGGCCGCGAGGGTCGAGGTCTTGCCGCTGCCAGTCGGGCCAGTGACAAGGATCAGCCCGCTGTTCTTCCGGGCGATTTCCTCGGTGATGGGCGGCAGGCCAAGTTGGCGCAACGTGCGGATCTCTTCCTGCACCACGCGGAAGGCAGCTTCGACGGCGCCACGCTGCTTGTGGATGTTCACGCGGTAGCGGCCCACATCGGCGATGTCGAGGCTGAGATCTAGTTCCCAGTGCTCCTCGAAGCGGGCCTTCTGGGCGTCGTTCAGGATGGAGTAAATCATCCGGTGCGTGTCATCAGGTGTCAGCGGAGGTAGTTCCAACAGTTCAAGATCCCCGTCAATGCGGAGGATCGGAGGCGCATTCTGCGTAAGGTGCAGGTCGCTGGCTCCACGCTCGATAGCCTCCACCAGAAGGTGGTGAATCGTAATCATTCGGGTGTTCCCCCGGCGTGGGATTGCTGGGTGCGGGTCTTGATTCCCACAATGATCTTCAGAAAATCCTCGCCGAGGAGCGCAACTTGCCAGTCGTGGAGTTCGCCGGCCTCCTTTAGCGCCTCGAGGGTCGCGGGGCGCGCCTTGGCCACGGCGATCAGGGTTGCAGCGGGGGCCAGCAGGCTTGGCTCCAGTCCTATTTCCACGGCCTTGGCGTCGCGGATTTGCTTCAGCTTGGAATTCAACTCATCGAAATTAGGGATGCGCGGCGGCCGGGCTGAGACGATGGGCTTGGGAAGCTGCGAATCAGGCAGGCGGCGTGCCTGCGTGACAGCCTTCTTCAGCGCGTGAAGCCGACGTCCTGTGCAGTTGCGCGGCAGTTTCGGAACTGTGGCATAGTCGTCGTTTTTCTCGCCCCATGCGGCCAGCGCCACAAGGGCTTCGTTGCTCAGCACTCGAAAGGGTGGCAGGTTCACCCGCTGGGCTTCGGTATCGCGCCAATGCCAAAGGGACCGCAGCACCGCCTGAGCGCGCGGCGATTCGAGGGTCTTCCACCCCTTGACGCGCCAAACCTTCTCCGGGTCGGAATCAGTAAGGGGCGCGGCGGCCTGATCCAGAAGCTTGCGGCAAATCTCGCGATGCCAGTTGAGCCGTCCGGCGGCGTCCAGTTCCTTTTCCAGTGCCTGGGCGAGGCGCTCGAGGTAGCGGGTGTCGTTGGCCGCGTAGCCGATAAGCGCCGGCGGCAGGGGGCGGCGCGACCAATCGGCCCGCTGGCCGTGCTTGGGAAGGACCACCTCAAAGTGCTTCTCCACCAGCCCGGCAAGGTTGATGCGCTCGTAGCCGAGGAGCTTGCTGGCAATCATGGTATCGAAAACCTCGGAGGCACGGAATCCGAAGTCGCGGAACAGCATCCGCAGGTCGTAATCCGCGCCATGCAACAGCAAGGGGCGACGGGACAGCACCTCCAGCAGGGGCTTGAGGTTCGCCCCTGTGAGCGGGTCCACCAGATAGACCGAATCTGCGGCGGCAATCTGGATGAGGCAGACCTTCTCAAAGTAGTGGTGCAGGCTATCGGCCTCAGTATCCACGGCAATGCGCCCGGCCTTCTCCAACTCGGCGGCCAGGGCTTCCACAGCGGCATCGGTGCTTACGTACTCGACGCTCTCGTTGGTGGCGGTTTCTGTCATTGCCGGACCATCCACAATGCAGGCCGGGGCATTTCCAAGGAAAAAAGACCCGCCTGTCGGTGGAATATGGCGGGGTACAGTTTCCATTGACCCGCGCCCTGCGATATTGTCATTATTGCACTTCGGTCAAAAGCCGTATAGCAAACTGCCGCTGGGCAACCGAGGTTGATTGATGGAACGCAAACTTGCAGAATTGCTGGTACAGGACAACGTACTGAGCCAGGCCGATTTGGATACCGCCCTGACCAAGCAGGCCGAAAAGGGCGGAAGTCTGGGTCGCATCCTCATAGACAACGGCTATGCTTCGGAATGGGACCTGGCCAATGCGCTTGGGCGACAGCTCAACGTCCCCTTCATGACCCTGTCCCACTACGAAATCGACCCGGAGATCCTGAGCAGCATACCCGAGGACATCGTCCGAAAGTACCAGATTGTGCCCGTGGATAAAGCCGGCGATACGCTGACCGTGGCGCTGTCAGACCCGTCGAACATCTACCTGCTCGACGAACTGCGGCTCCTGACAGGGTGCAAGATTGTGCCGGTGATTTCCTTCGAATCGGATATTCGCGAGGCCATCAACACCTACTACAGCAGTGGCGACAGCGACTACGACGACATGCTGAAGGAGATCAACGACGACGAGCTGCGCAATACGCTGGACATGCTGGAGAGCGCGGCTAACGACGAATTGGACGAAGATGAACTTTCACTGGATGTGGATGACGCGCCAGTCATTCAGCTTGTGAACCTGATCGTCAGCGAGGCGATCAAGATGCGCGCCAGCGACATCCACATTGAGCCTTATGAGCGCGATCTGCGGCTGCGCTATCGCGTGGACGGCCTGTGCCACGAAATGAAGTCGCCGCCGAAGAAGTTCCAAAACGCCATCGTCTCACGTATAAAGATCATGAGCGACCTGGACATCGCCGAGCGCCGCCTGCCCCAGGACGGGCGCTTCAAGGTCACCATTGGTGGCAAGGCCATCGACTTCCGTGTGTCCATCTGCCCCACCGTTCACGGGGAGAAAGTCGTGATGCGAATTCTCGACCGGGCAAACCTGATGCTGAATTTGACAGACTTGGGTTTCACGGCGGAACATCTGGAGAAGTTTGAGAACCAGATTCGTGCGCCGTGGGGGATGATCCTGGTGACAGGTCCAACCGGCTCTGGAAAATCAACAACGCTTTACTCGGCACTAAGTACCATCAACGACCCGCGCAAGAACATCATGACCATCGAAGACCCGGTGGAATACCAGCTCAAGGGCATCAACCAGGTGCAGGCCAAGCCGGAAATCGGGCTGACCTTTGCCGAGGGGCTCCGGAGCTTCCTGCGGCAGGATCCGGATATCATCATGGTCGGCGAAATCCGCGACAAGGAAACCGGGGAAATTGGTGTGAAGGCCGCTCTCACGGGCCACCTTGTGTTGTCCACACTGCACACCAATGATGCGCCGAGCAGTATTAACCGTCTGACAAATATGGGTATTGAGACGTTCCTCGTGACCGCCTCGGTGAACATGATTGTGGCGCAGCGCCTCGTGCGCAAGGTTTGCGAAAACTGCAAGCGGTCCTACGAACCGCCAGCGGAGCTCATCGCGAACCTGGGCATGGACCCCAGTTCCACGTTTTATATCGGTGAGGGTTGCGAGCGATGCCTTGGGTCCGGCAAGAAAGGGCGGTCGGCGCTTTATGAAATCATGCAAGTGAGCGACAACATGCGTGACCGTATCATTGAGGGAATTTCGGCTACTCAGCTGAAGCGCATTGCCATCGAGGAGGGAATGCAAACCCTTCGCATGGCTGGCCTGGAAAAGGTGGTCATGGGAACAACAACCATCGACGAAGTACTGGGAGCGACAATTTCTGACGAGCGGTAGAACGGGAACTACTTTGCGACGGCGCTGGCGGCGGAGGAGTTTATCAGGGGAAGCAATGTTTCGAATAGGGCCTGGGCTACGGCTTCCTTGGGTCGCTGGCTAATCGAAACCTTACCGCCATTGCGCAGATAAATGGTGACCTCGTTGTCGTCGCGCTCGAAACCAATTCGAGGATTCGCGACATCATTGGCAACGATTGCGTCCAGGTTCTTTTTCTCCAACTTGGAAATGGCGTTGGTCTCAAGGTCGTGTGTTTCGGCCGCAAAGCCGACGGAAATCTGGTTGTGCTTTTTCTGACGGCCAATGAGCTGTGCGATGTCGGGATTCTCGATCATGGGGAGCATGACCGAATTGCCAGAGCGCTTGATTTTTTGGCCAACGGGATTGGCGAAACGGAAATCACTAACGGCCGCGGCAAACACGAAGACATCGGCGGCCGGGGTAAGGGCCTGAACGGCTTCGAGCATTTGCTGGGCGGTCACAACCTTGCGGATGGTGATGTTCTTGAGGGCGGGTAAATTTGCAGGGCTGACCGGGCCAGTGACGAGGGTGACGGCAGCTCCACGACGGGCGGCCTCACGGGCGATTGCGGCTCCCATCTTGCCAGTGGAGGGATTGGTCAGGAAACGCACTGGATCCAAGTACTCGTGCGTCGGTCCTGACGTGACAATGATGTTCCTGCCGGCCAACGTATTATCCGATTCCTGAGCGGGGGAAGCTGCGGTGATTGTAACCGGGCTGGACTCAACTGTCGCCTGCACGACGACCTTGCCGGAAAGCAGCTGTTCTGCAACCGCAACGATCCTCTCCGAGGGAGGAAGCTTGCCCATGCCGACATCACCGCAGGCGAGGACACCGGAGTCTGGCTCGATAATGGTCGCGCCGCGCTCGGCGAGGGTCGACAGATTCTGGCGCGTGGCCGGGTGCTCCCACATGGCGGTGTTCATGGCCGGGGCAACGGCCACGGCTCCGCGGAAGCAAAGGTAGAGGGAACTGACGGCATCGTCCGCCATGCCCGCTGCCATGCGAGCCATCAAGTTTGCCGAGGTCGGGGCAATGAGCAGCAGGTCGCCCCATTTGCCCCAGGCGATATGCTCCATTTCATGGGAGCTGGGCTCGTCAAAAATGGCGCTGTATACTGGGTGCTGCGTGAGGGCTTCGAAGGTGAGAGGCGAGATGAACTTCGTGGCGGAGGCTGTCATGGCAACACGCACCTCGGCGCCTGCCTTACGCAACTGGGAACAAATGTCCGCCGCGCGAAACGCCGAAATGCTGCCCGAAACCCCGAGTATGACCTTCTTGCCCGTTAGCATTAAAAGGCTTTACCCCCCAAGGGGGTCGGCAATTCGCTGGGAAGGCCGGGGAGGACCCCACTGTTGTTGACAACCCCCGCTTTGGCGGGATGGCTACCAGTTCGTTTTGCCGAATTCGGGAAGTTCACTTGAAACCAGGGAAATAAGAATGAGCCAGTCACCTGAAACACCACGGCCGGCCCCGGCCGCCGCCTCTCAAACACCCAACCGCAACCAACCGGAGAAGGAACTTTGGATTTGCTACCCGTCGTTGAAGGCGACACTGCCGAAACTTGCGGGTCTGGCGGCAGTGGTGGTGGTTGCCATGGTGATAATCCATTTCATCATTGGCAGTATTTCGGGTGGGAATCACAGCTCCGGAAAGGAGTGGTTCTGGCTGATTACCATTGGCGTGCTGGTCCTGGCAGGTGCCTTCGCACGATATTTGATCCTTTACCGGTCAGTGCAATACCGACTGACCACGCAACGGATTATCCTTAACAAGGGAATCCTTACAAAAGTGACCCATGAGGTGGAACTGGAGCAGTACAAGGACATCTCGGTGTCGCAGAACCTGATGGAGCGTTTGGTTGGTTGCGGGGACGTGCTGGTGACAACGGGTGATCCCTCCAGCCCAACGGTGCGGCTGGATGATGTGTTTGATCCAGTTTCCCGGAAGGAAACCATCCGCACGGCCGCACGCGACCGAAAACTGGCCCTGGGGTTGCTTCTCCGCGAGGATATCTAGGCCTCCTGCCAAAAAGCAGACATAGGCTCTCCGATAAAGAGACGATTTAAGTCTATATTTATCAATTATTCAAAGCACTTTCAGCTTTCCATATCCTGAACTTTATTTCGCAATATTGACCAGTCGCCATTCTCGTTAAATTTGTCATTCATTGAAGAAAGTGGTTTTTTTTTACCGCTTGCGAATACATCTTTCGGCATGATTTGTAGTCCCGATTGTGACCCGATGGAATCCCAAAATCCTGACTTCGGTGCCAAGGGGGCGATATTGAAACCCGCCCGAAAACCGACTCGGAAGGCCAAGCCTGGGGTGCGGTTCCAGAAGTACAAGGTTCTGTACCGCATATCGGACCTTATCAACTCGACGACCAAATCCGACACCTTGCTGCGGCGCGTATTGCGCGAGACGGTCCAGGAGATTCACGCGGATTTCGGGTCGGTCCGGTTACTGGACGCGGATGGAGAACACCTTGATGTGGTTGCCACCCACGATCCGGATGCCAATTGCCCGAAACCGCCCCGACTAAAGGTAGGCGAAGGGGTGATGGGGTGGACCGCCAAGACCGGCAAGCCAATGCGTGTCGCCGACGTCCGCAAGTCCGAGCATTATGTCCAGGTTAGGCCAGACGTGCGCAGCGAGATGGCGGTTCCCCTGATGGTGGAGGAGGAAGTCATCGGCGTCCTGAACGTGGATTCGAAGGATATCGGGGCCTTCTCGGAAGAAGATGAGAAATTGCTCAAGGCCATCGGTAATCAAACGGCAAAAGTTGTCCAGACGTGGCGGCTGTATGACCGACTTGCGGAGCAGACCCGGCGCATCGAGGCGCTGTTCGACGTGGGACAGGCACTAATTTCGCCAGATCCACTTCCGGAAGTTCTGAAGAAGATCACCAGCGCTGTTATGGAACTCATCGAAATCCGGCAATGCTCCATCATGGTGCTTAACGAAAAGCGCGAGTTGGTGCTAAGCGCCGTCTCAGGAGAATCGAAAAGCTACGCCCAGATGAGCCCCAGCAGCCTGGCTTTACCGACGATGAACGACATGTCGGTCCAGCGACAACCTCTTCAGGTCTACGAGGTGAAAAAGGCTCCGCGCGCAAAGCCCCGAAAGATTTCGGGACAGACGGCACCATCGTCCATGGTTTCCGTGCCGATTTTTTTCCATGACACCCTGATTGGGATGCTTAACATTTACAATTCGCGGCCGCGGCAAATCGGTGAGGATGAGATGCGACTGCTGGACGGATTTGCCTCGCTGTGCGGCATTGCCATTGAAAATGCGCAGCGATACGAAAGGGTGCTCAAGGCGGAGCACAGCATTCGGCAGACAGACCGCCTCGCAACCCTGGGAATACTGAGTGCGGAGATTGCCCACGAGGTGCGCAATCCCGTCACCATTATTAGTATGTTGATCCACTCTCTCCGCGAGGACAAGGCTGTGACTCCGACACGTGAGAAGGACATGGCGATCATCTCGGAGAAGCTGGAGCGGATCAACAAGATCGTGTCGCAGGTACTGAATTTCTCCAAACGGCGGGAGCCGCACCTGGAGTGGGTGAGCCTGAATGTGGTAATCGAGGACCTGCTTTTCCTCGTTAAGCACAACCTTGCGGCGAGGCAAATCCTGGTCAAGCGGTCGTTGGACGAGGCATTGCCGGATGTGCTTGGCGACCGCGGCGACTTCGACCAGGTCTTTCTCAACCTGCTGCTAAACGCCATGGACGCCATGAAGACCGGTGGCATCCTGACAATCCGGACCGAGATTGAGAAGTTGAAAGCGGGCCGGTTTGTTGTGGTGACAATCCGAGACACCGGCGTGGGCATTGATCCTGAAATTATCCCCCAGCTATTTTCCCCGTTTTTCTCGACCCGTCGCGAAGGTATCGGGCTGGGTCTGTTCGTTTCTCAGAAACTCCTTTCGCAGTATGGCGCGGATATCAACGTCCGAAGCACCCCCAGTAAGGGCACCACGTTCACCGTCAAAATATCCCTGGAGGCTCCCCCAACATGAAGTCGCACAAGGCCAAATTGCTTGTTGTGGATGATGAAGCGGACGCACTTTACTCGTTCCGGCGGCTCTTCGAGCGCAGCGATTACCAAATCCTCGAAGCCAACAGCGGCGCACAGGCGCTGGCGATCGTACGCGACGAGAAACCGGACGTTATCCTCATGGACATCCGCATGCCAGGGGCGGACGGGATCGCCACGCTTAAGGAGATTCGCAAGTCTGAGCCACGAACCCCTGTGGTGCTGATGACGGCCTATGCTTCGACACAAAGCACCATCGAGGCCATGAAAGCCGGGGCGTTTGACTATGTGCTGAAGCCCTTTGAGATCGAGAAAATCCGCGCGGTCGTTCAGGCTGCCGTGAAGGTTAGCCTCGACATGAAGCAGGTGGTTTCTTATCAGCCGTTGCTGAGCAAGGAGAAGCATGAAGAGGAAATCATCGGGCAGAGTGCTGCCATGCAGGAAGTTTACAAGCTGATCGGCCGCATTTCCAACAGTGAACTGCCGGTTCTAATTACGGGGGAAAGCGGTACAGGCAAGGAACT
>JAIBAT010000026.1 GCA_019695055.1 Candidatus Sumerlaeaceae bacterium
GATAGCGCTCCTGAAGCTTCTCAACGTGGGCATCATAGATGCCCGATGTCAGCGCGCGATAAGCGAGATGCTGCGCAAAGTTGCTGCTGCCAAAATCGTGGTTCCCCTTTTGATTGAGAACAGGGTCCACCAGTTCTGCCGGCAAATGCCCATACCCCAGGCGCAAGCCCGGCGAGAAACCCTTCGAGAATGTCAGCGCCAGGATGATTCGCTCATTATACGGATCCAGCTTCTTCATCAGCGGGATTTCAGGGCCCTCGAAACGCAGATCGTAATAGGCCGCGTCCTCCACGATGTAGATGTGGTGCTCCGGCGTCGAGTACCGCATGATGATTTCATAGAGTTCCTCGCGCCGTTTCCACGAGTGCGATGTGCCCTTGGGATTCTGGTAATAGGTCATCAGATAAAGAATCTTAAGTCGGTGCAACTCCCCTGCCTGGGCCAGCGCTTCCAGCCGCTCTTCCAAGGCCGAAGGAATCATGCCGTCATTGTCCGTCGCAACGCCCAACGTCCGTGCCCCCACCCCCTCCAGCACTCCCATGTATACAAAGTAGGTCGGATCCTCCACGATCACGATGTCCCCCGCATCCACCAGCACATCCGTGATCAGGAAGAGAAGCTGCTGGGACCCACTCGTCAGAACGATATGGTTCGGGTCCACCGGCGCCGCCAGCCCCGCCGTCTCCAGCCGCTGGGCCAGTACATTGCGCAGGTCCTGATATCCGATGGTGGAGCCGTATTGGAGCGCCTTCTGGGCGTCTCCTTCCGTCGCGAAAACCTGGTCAATCAGTTCCTTCAGCTCTGTTGCCGGAAGCGACTGCTGGTCCACAAACCCGGCCGCCAGCGAGATAAGCTGCGGTTCCTCCAGCGGTTTGCGCATCAGCCACGAGATGTGTGGCTCGGTCGTCCGCCGCGCGCGATTCGACAGGCGGGAAAGGTGTGTAGGTGCAAGAGTCATGGCTTCCATCGGCTTCACATCATCGACGATTTCAATCGAATTCGGAAACGCGGAGCATCCGGTAGTATCCCAAGATCATTGTCTCTGTTTCTCAGTCCTCCTCAGAAAGGCCTCAACCTCCTCAGCCCATTTCGCTGGACCGTATTCGAGAAAGGATGTGTGGCCCGCCCCCGGGAAGATCACGAATCTCGAATCACGTTTTTCCCCCAGACTCCGAAATATTTGCGTCGTTTGACCCTGCGTAACCCGAGTATCCCCATCGCCAGCCATCAAGAGCGTGGGAACGCTCACGGCTCCCGCAAAATCCACCGGATTAAGGCCGAAGGCCCAGAACCTGTTCTGCAGCCCACCCCAAAGCGTAACGAGATGAGCGGCAGGAAATGCCGGCAAATGCATGCTCGTGAATCGATTTCCGACCGTGGACAACAGGCGGTCAAAGGGGCACTCCAGTATCAAGGCGTGGGCCCCAAGGCTGCCCTTTGCGGCCGCGGCCAGTATCGCAGCGCTCCCCATGGACTTACCGTAAAGGACAATCGGTCCAGTGCACAATCCCTCAGCATAACGCGTCACCGCAGAGACGTCATACGCCTCCCAGGCACCAACAGACGTGGTACAACCGCTGCTGCCCCCGCTCCCGAAGAAATCCACCAACAGGGTTGAGTATCCCAATTTGTGAAACTGAGCGGCCTCATCCAACACGGAGGACTTGCAGGCCGCGTATCCATGAAACAGGCAGACAATACCCTTGGGGGTCTTCGCTGGAATATACCACAACTCCAACTGGGCGTGGTTCTCAGGACACTCCAGAAGACAGGTTTCATACTCCAACTTTAAGACCGAAGGATCCTTCCAATTCAAGGGCTTGGGCACATTCACACCAAGAGTCAGGACCTTCAGCCGCTCAATCACACCAAGCTGATCTGGAGGCGGTGTCCTCGGGCCGCCCGACGAAAAGTGAGTCATTCGCCAGGCCTGCATAAACGCCACTAAATTCAGGAGAGCGAAAAGCCCGGCTGCCACGACAAGAAACCACCGAAGACATTTACGGCCGCGCCACATTTCTACCAACCTAGACTCCCGCATAGACAGGCGAACCTTCGCCGGAGGACGTGCCGCCGGAGTAACACGCCGGTTTCAATTCTAATTTCTGACGAAAGCGCAGTTGCCGTCGACGCGACAACTCAACCAGAGGGTGCCAGAATGCATGGGTAAGGTTCCACCGAATCAGATGGGGCCATAGCCAATTGCTTTTCTTGTAAAGGTACGACATTCCCAAATAGGAAGGCACGGCTTCCCATGCCATCGGCCGACGACGCCAAATGGATTTCGCGGAGAACAGGGTCTTGTAACACCATGCATAGCCCTGCTCCAACTGCTCCGGCGTCATACTTCTTGGCTGAAACACAACATGCGAGGTGTCGTACAGGTCCCAGTTCCGGTGCAGCAGGCGCCCCTCCGTTTCCATCTGGCGAAACAATGGGGTTGCTGGATACGGCGTCAGAATGTGGAACGTGGCGCATTCGAGGCGATTCTGTTCAATCCACGCCACGGTGTATTCGAACACATCCGGGCCATCGCAATCAAAGCCGAGGACGAAGCTGCCGTTTACTTGAATGCCGTTGTCGTGAAGGATGGCGACCCGGCGGGCGTAATCATCTGGACGCGGAGTCTTCTTGCGGGCAGCGTCAAGGTTTTCGCCAACCAGGCTCTCGAAACCTATGAAGACACCGGTGCATCCTGCCAGGGCCATTTCTCGAACAAGGGTGGGATCATCCGTAACATCGATCGTGACCGCAGCGCTCCAAATCTTCTCCAGAGGACGCAGTGCGCGACAGAGTTCACGAAGGTATTCCTTTCGGGAACCGAGATTGTTGTCAGTGAAAACACCGTAAGGTTCGCCAGTCGCTGCAAAGTCCTCTACCACCTGTGAAGGGTCCCGCATTTGGTAGGGAATCTGAAGCCCGTCCGTTGCCAAATAGCAAAACCCGCAGCGGTTGTGGCATCCTCGGGTTGCAATCATGCTGGCCGTTGTCAGAAATGAACTCCGTGGCACGACGCTGCGACGGGGGGCAGGATCATCGCGGTAGGGTTTGACGTAAGTGCCCCGGTACTCGGGCTTCAACCGACCACGCTGGAAGTCCTGCAGCACCAGCGGCCACGTCTGGACACCTTCCCCGATGACCAGGGCATCTGCATGAGGCCGCACTTCATCCGGGCAACTCAACACATGAAGGCCGCCCATCACGATGACGGCGCCTCGGGCACGGTACCATGATGCCAACTCATAGGCCCGGCGCGCAAACGTGAGGTGAACGGAAATACCCACGACTTCAGGAAAAGGATCCAGTGGCGGTGGGCCCTGAAGTAGATTCTCATCCCAGTACGCCACCTCCCAATCATCTGGCGTCGCAGCCGCAACAGAGCTTAGCGCAAGGGTTGGGGTCAGCACATGTTTCCCAAAACTGGCGTGGGGATCCTTGGGATAAAAAGGATTGATGAGCAGTGCGTACCGCGGTTTGGGTGGTGGAGCCGAGGCAAGTTGGTCAAGTAAGGGCGCCTCGCGCATGGCGCGGGGAAATCCGCGATGGATTCGTTCTACTGGTGATGATTCAACAGGGTCGCAAAGGGCCATGGAACATTCTCCAAATGCTTGTATGGTATTGCTAATCAGTCAGTGTGGGAATGGCCTCCAGCGCCGCTTCAACATCCCGAATTGTCTCATCGAGTGTCGATGTGCCGGCAGTAAGTCCTACGACACGAAACGTCCGAAGTGCTTCCCTGTCCAACTCGCCGGCATGCTCGACGTGTTGAACCGGCAGCCCCTTGGACTGCGCGAGGGCCACCAGTTGTCGGGTGTTGTTTGAGTGGCGGCCACCGACAACAACAAGCATCTCAACCTGGCCCAGCAGCACTGTGGCAGCCTCCTGACGTTCACGCGTAGGACGACAAACGGTGTTTACCCATCGGATTTCACTTCCAGGATTGGCATCCCTGATGGCACTGGCGATTCTGTCAGCCTCCGCAGGTGGGGTGGTAGTCTGTGCCACGATGCCAATGCGAGGCTTGCCGATAAAACGAACCTCAGGCAGGGAACTAATCACCACGCAGGAATTCAGATCACCGATGATTCCCTGGACCTCCACGTGGTCGCGGCGTCCGATAACTATCACGAAGTACCCCGCGCGATCCAACATACAGGCCACAGCGTGAACGCGCCGAACCAACGGGCAGGTGGTATCGATGATTTGCTTACCGGCGTCAACCAACCGCTGCCGCTCGAGATTGCTTAGACCATGGGCCGTGATCAATACGGAGGAAGTCTCAGGAACTGGACCACGTTCGCACTCCCCCACCTGGGAAATCCCCCGACTCTCGATCTCAGCCAGCACCCGGGGGTTATGCACCAATTCCCCATAAACCGTGACTTCTCCTGGGGACTCCAACGAACGGATGGTGTTTAGCGCGTCCTTCACTCCAAAACACATCCCGAGGGCTTGGGCTCGAATCACTTTCACTGGCAAGGCTCCAATTAACTTTGCAATACAAAGCTTTTCGAAGCATTCTACTTTGCAACGCAAAGTTATATTCAAACACTGCGCTATCCACTTCGGGAGTGGCTGGATGTTGGACCTTGCATTTGCCTTACGCCGGTAGCCACTTGGCCTTGTCTCAATCCAAGGAACTGGACCTATGAAAGCCATTATTTTCCGTGAAAACGGCGGCGCAGACCGCCTGGAACTTGCCGAAATGGAAACTCCCGCACCGGGGCCAGGGCAGATCCTTGTCCAGGTCAAGGCCTGCGGCCTGAACCACCTCGACATATGGGCCCGCAAGGGCATGCCTGTGGATATCCCCATGCCCCACATCGGCGGTTGCGATGTTGCGGGAGTTGTGGCGGAGCTCGGCGAGGGGGTTTCAGGCAGCAAGATAGGCGACCGTGTCATCATTTGCCCAGGGCAGGTGAGCGGGCGCTACGCGGACGACTATCCGGGCAACGAACCCATTCATCCTGATTTCCAGATTTTTGGATTCCACACCCAGGGTGGGTTTGCCGAGTACTGCGTTACTGATGCACGCCACGTTGTTCCGGTGCCTCGGGTGCTCAGCCACGAGGAATGGGCAGCCATCCCCTTGGTGTTCATCACGGCTTATCATATGCTCTTTACCCGCGGCGGCCTGAAGGAAAACGAACGCGTGCTGGTCCACGGGGCTGGCAGCGGTTTGGGTAGCGCGGCCATCCAGCTGGCAAAGCTGGCAGGGGCCACGGTGATCACCACTAGCAGTAATGACCAGAAACTGGCGCGTGCAGTGTCGGAGCTTCACGCAGACGCGACCGTTAACTACCAGAATACCGATATTGTAAGCGCCGTGAAGGATTGGACCGGCGGGCGAGGTGTGAATCTGGTCATTGAGAGCATCGGGCCAGATGTTTGGGATGCCAGTCTTGCCTCGCTGGCTCCTGGGGGGCGTCTCGTCACAGCCGGTGCCACATCTGGGCCCAATGTCAGTATGAGCCTGCGCTCGCTCTATATGCGGAGCATCTCCGTCCATGGGAGCTATATGGGAAGCCGGTGGGAGTTGGACAAGATTGTGGAACTTGCCGAAGCCCGGCGCATCAAACCGGTGGTGGACCACATCTTCCCCCTCGCGGAAACCGCCAACGCCCAGACCCGAATGGAAAACAGGGAGAACTTCGGGAAGATCATTGTCAGCAATGAGGTTGCGGTATAGTCCGAACCAACAGTTCCGACGATTCAGAGGCCTCTGATTCTTTCATCGCCACATCGCTATTGGCAAAGTTCCTGACAAGGAACACGAAACTACCTTAAACGCAATCTGCATCATTGAGAATATTTAGCTTGCGCGGTTTTCACTACATTGATTACTGAACCCTCCAAGCCAAAAGTTCCCCTTGTTGGCGCGGGTGGTCTATACTTTAGCGGGAGTCGGAAAACGACATGCGTCTCAAGTGCTCATTTTGTGGGAAGGACCAACACGCGGTAAAAACGCTCTTTCGTGGCCTGCCCAACAAGGAGACCATGACCAGCGTTTACATCTGCGATGACTGTATCACGCAGTGCAGCGACCGCCTTAAGCAGGAGCAACTCATCAAGGCCGAAGAAGCGGCCCTTGAGAATATCAAGCAACTCCCCTCCCCGCGCGAGATCAAGGCGATCCTCGACCAATACGTCATCTCGCAGGAACAGACCAAGAAAATCCTCAGCGTGGCCGTGCACAACCACTACAAGAGGATCATGTTCAACTTTTGCAATGAAGAGGTTGAACTTGAAAAGAGCAACATCCTCCTCATCGGCCCGACAGGCTGTGGCAAGACGCTCCTGGCCCAAACCCTGGCCCGCATCCTCGACGTGCCTTTCGCCATTGCCGATGCCACCACCCTCACACAGGCTGGCTATGTTGGCGAGGACGTGGAGAACATCCTGCTCAAGCTGTGGCAGAACTCCGGCCAGGACAAGGAAAAGGCCGAGCGCGGTATCATTTACATCGACGAAATCGACAAGATCGCCCGCACAACCCAGAACATTTCCATAACCCGCGACGTCAGCGGCGAGGGCGTGCAGCAGGCTCTACTCAAGATTCTCGAAGGCACTGTGGCCAATGTGCCCCCAGGCGGCGGACGAAAGCACCCGCATCAGGATTACATCACCCTGAATACCGCGAACATCCTGTTTATCTGCGGCGGGGCATTCACCGGCCTCGACAAAGTCATCGAGCATCGTGTGTCCGCCAAGAGCATGGGTTTCGGTGCAGAAATCGTGTCCAAGCGCGACCGCGACGTTGGCGCCATTCTGTCGCAGGTCACACCGCAGGATCTGCTAAAATTCGGCTTCATCCCCGAGTTCATCGGCCGCCTGCCGGTGGTATCAACCCTCGACAAGCTCGGTGCCGACGAACTCATCCAGATACTCGTTGAGCCCAAGAATGCCATCATCAAGCAGTACAAGAAGTTCTTTGAGATGGAGGGTGTCGAGTTGACCTTCACCGAGGAAGCCCTGCACCTGATTGCCGAGAAGGCCATCGCCATGGAAACGGGCGCCCGTGGCCTGCGGGCGATCCTCGAAGGCGTCATGCTGGAGATCATGTACGATTTGCCGTCCCGCAGTGCGGAAGTTGGCGAGGTCCGCATCGACGTGGACGTCATCGAGAAACGCGGCCAACCCGAGTACATCGCCCGCGAAAAGAAGGAAAGCGCGTAGAGCGTTTCAGTCGTCGATTTTCAAGCGATAACCCACCCACGGCTCGCTGATCAGGTACTTCGGGCGCGCAGGATCATCCTCCAGTTTCTGCCGCAACTGGTGGATATAAATCCGGACATAATGTTCCCGCGAGGAAAGTGTGGTAGCCCAGCCCTCCTTAAGAAGCTCCTTCTGGGTCACAACCCTTCCAGCATGGCGCGCAAGGCATGCCAGCAAGCGGTATTCGTTTGGTGTCAGGCGAATTTCGGCACCGGACTTGGAAACACGCCGTGCGTCGAGGTCGATGACAAGATTGCCGACTTCCACCCGAGAGGCCGGGGCTCCAGCGGCGCGGGCGCGGTGCCGCAATGCCACGCGGATACGCGCAAGCAATTCACCCACACTGAAGGGTTTTGTCAGATAGTCGTCGGCGCCGGAATCGAGGGCGGTGACTTTGTCGCGCTCCTTCTCCCGCGCCGAGAGCACCACAACCGGCACCGAGCTGAACTCACGAAGGCGCTTCAGGACTTCAAGCCCGTCAATGTCCGGGAGCCCAAGATCCAGCAGGATGAGATCCGGCACCGCAGCCGCGGAAAGACTCAGGCCTTCGCGCCCTGTCTCCGCCTCGGTGATCTGCATATCCTGGGTTTCGAGGCTGGCTCGCAGGAATCGGCGGATTGGTGCCTCGTCCTCAATAACTAGTACCCGAAGATTCTGTCCGCTGCTTGTCATTGGTTTTCACCTTCAGGGATTTCCATCGAACCCGCCGGCGCAACTGGAAGGGTGACTCGAAACACGGCGCCACCTTCGGAACGATTTCGGGCCGAGATCCGGCCACCATGCGCCTCCACCACCGCACGGCAAATGGCAAGGCCCAGGCCGGCACCACCAATGCCCGCGGAGGCGGAACCGCGGACGAACTTCTCGAAAATTCTGTTCTCCTCGCCTTCTTCGAGGCCGGGGCCCGAATCCAGGATATCAACCGCCACGGACTCACCAGAATGAGACGCCGTTATGATGATCGGCGAATCTGGCGGAGAGTATTTCAGGGCGTTTTCCACAAGGTTGAGAATAACGTGCTGCATAAGCAACTCGTCCGCCAGCACGAACGGCAAATCAGGCGGAAGGGTAACCTTGACGTCACGTTTCGCAAGCGATTTGGCCAGAGTGTCCAACGGCCCGGCCAGAATGTCTGCCAATGGGACGGGCTCAAGCCGGAGCGGCGAAGCGCCACCTTCCAGCCGCGTAATATCCAGAAGGTTGGCTATCAGGCGATCAAGACGGCCAGCTTCATTGTGGATATCCTGAATCAGATTTGTCTGCGTGACGACATCAAGGCTTTTGCCGGACTGCAGAAGACTTGTGGCGGAACCAATGATGGACGCCAGCGGGGTGCGAAGATCATGCGACACTGAGCTTAGGACCGAGTTTCTCAGTCGTTCGGTTTGAGCCTGCATCACGGTAAGCCGTCGTTCCTCCTCCAACCGATCCACCTCCACAGCCAGCGCGATCTGGCCAGCAAGTGCTTCGAGCAGTTGTATCTGATCCGGATAGAAAGTCTCCTGGTCAGGTGGCGGCGCTATGCCAAGGACACCAACTGGAGTCTTGGAGGACAGGAGAGGGACAAAGAGGAGCGACGTTGAGCTGAGGGTTTCCGTGCCGCATCCGGCCATCGCACCTTGGTCGTAGGCCCATTGCGCGACCCCGGCGTCCTTCCCATCAGGTTTGGATATCGGCTCTGACGCAGCCTGTTTCACATGGCCCTGGCCGTCTGGAAGCCAGATGGAGACTGCGCTGTTAAAAACGCGCGAAATCTCGGCCGTGCTCTGATCAAGGACAGACGCCAGCCCCCGCGCCGAAGATAGCCTGCGGGAAAGCTGGTGGAGAACTGCGATTCGGTTCTCGCTACGTCGTGCCAAGTCAGCTTGGTGGCGATGGCGGATCGAAAGGTCTGCTATAACCAGACCCACCACAAATAGAATGGCGAAAGTTCCCAGGTATTGTGCTTCAGAAACGGCAAAGGTAAACCGCGGCGGAACAAACAGAAAATCAAAACACAATGCGCTTAGAATTGCCGCCAGGAAAGCCGCCCGACGCGATGCCTGAGTGGCAGCTGCAGCGACTGCGGCAAGGTATATCATTGCCAGATCAGTAATCACGACGTGTGGATATAGCGCGAACGCAACAGCTGTCGCTGACATTACCGCACCAATGGCGACAAGATAGGGGCTCAGGGTCCGTGAAGGCGTTGCGGCCCGCACCGTGGGGTTCCTCCCATCACGCCCCAAGTCGCCCCGGATAACAAACACATCTATGTCACAGCTGTCCCGTACGATTTCGTCCACTAGACTTCCGGAGAACCAATTACTCCACCCGGCCGTCCTCGTCTTCCCAACCACGAGCTTGGTTACATTCCGCTGACGCGCATATCTCAGTGCCTCAGCCGCCACGCCCATTCCGGAAACGGTCACAACTTCAGCACCAAGGCCCTGAGCGAGGCGCAGGTTGGTCGCGATGGCCGCGCGAACGCTTTCATCCGAATTAAGAATTGCCGGTGTTTCAACGGACAGGGCGATCCATTCGCAATGAAGCAAATCAGCAAGGCGTCGCGTGGAGCGTATCAGGCGGGACGAAGACGGGCTGGGGCCAACGCACACCAGGAGTCGTTCCGTGGTGGCCCAAATGGTGCTGATGGCATGTGCATTCCGATATACCTGAACTTCAGAGTTGATGTGGTCCGCAAGAAATCGCAGTGACAGTTCGCGAAGCGCCGCCAGGTTGCCGGATCTGAAAAAGTTCCCCGCCGCGCGTTCGGCCTGGCCGGCCATATAGACTTTACCCTCGCGTAACCTCTCCAGCAGTTCTTCAGGAGGCAGATCGACAAGGACGATCTCATTAGCCTTTTCCACGATGGAATCTGGTACGGTTTCGCGCACTTGAACCCCAGTGATCTGCGCGACGACATCATTGAGAGACTCCAGGTGTTGCACATTCAGTGCAGTGTAAACATTGATCCCATTTTGGAGAAGCTCCAGTACATCCTGCCACCGCTTCGCATGTCGGGAACCGGGGGCATTTGTGTGGGCAAGTTCGTCCACAAGTATAAGAGGCGGACGGCGACGAAGGGCCTCTTCCAGGTCAAATTCAGATACAGTCATCCCGCGATACTCGCTGGTATGCGGTGGGAGAATTTCCAGGCCGCTGAGAAGGGCCTCCGTTTCCTTGCGCCCATGGGTCTCCACGACTCCCACCAGCACTGATTCCCCCTCACTCCGGAGCGCTTGGGCCGCCTCCAGCATGGTGTAGGTTTTTCCGACACCAGCACAGGCGCCGAGGAACACCTTCAGGTGCCCGCGGTTCTCCCGTTGTTCTTCCGAAATGACTTTTGCCAACAGGGCGTCTGCGTTTGGACGTTCAACATTCATGCGATTGCTGATTCAGTTGGGATGCTTGGGCCTCCACCCATCATTTTGCAATCAGGGAATCGAGGCTCAGATTCAGTTGAAGCACGTTAACCCGGGGTTCGCCCAGGAGTCCAAAAGTCCTGCCCTGAATATGGATTGCAATGAGTTCCCTGATCTTCGCGGCCGGGATCCCGCGCTCGCGTGCGATTCGCTCCACCTGATAGTTGGCCGCCGCAGGGCTTATGTGTGGATCCAGCCCGCTGCCCGAAGCTGTTACAAGGTCCACGGGAACACGCGATTCCTTGTCCGGCCCGGCCGCACGAAGGAATTCCACCCGTGACAGAACCACGGACGTCAGGTCGTCATTTGTGGGCCCAAGGTTGGAGCCGGACGAAGACGTCCCGTTGTAATCACAAGCGGATGGCCGTGACCAGAAATAGCCGGGACTCGTGAATGGCTGTCCAATCAGCTCCGATCCAATGGGTTTTCCGTTCGCCTTCATGAGGCTGCCGATCGATTTCTTCGGAAATGCAAGTCGTGCAATGGCGGTCACGGCTATGGGATAGGCAATTCCCGTTAAAATGGTAAGCATTAGCAAAACCCCGAGTATGGGCCTGATTTGCCTGGTTATTTTTGAATCCATGATTATTCTCTCAAATTTCTCAGGTGAGCCGCAAGGCGACAAGCATCATATCAATAAGTTTAATTCCCACGAACGGGGCGATGAGCCCGCCGACGCCATAGACAAGCAAGTTGTCACGCAGCAGTTGGGCGGCGCCCACCGATCGATAGCCGACGCCTCTCAGTGCAAGCGGTATCAATAGAACAATGATGATTGCGTTGAATAGTGTGGCGGAAAGAACTGCGCTTAGCGGTGTCGCCAGGCCCATGATGTTGAGCGCAGTAAGCTGGGGGTATGTGGCCGCGAACGCCGCCGGGATGATGGCGAAGTATTTCGCCACGTCATTGGCGATGCTAAAGGTCGTGAGCGATCCGCGAGTCATCAGCAACTGCTTTCCGATGCGCACGATTTCAATCAACTTGGTGGGATTGCTGTCGAGGTCCACCATGTTACCCGCTTCCTTC
>JAIBAT010000172.1 GCA_019695055.1 Candidatus Sumerlaeaceae bacterium
TTTTTCAATTTTACCCCCCCCCCCCACCGTATCAGGAGCGGATGACGCGCTTCTCTAATCGCTCCCGGCGCTTGGACAGGTTGGCTTGCAGGTCTGCCAGTTCCTGGGTGCGGCCCATGGAATGCCATTGCTGCATCTGGCGTTCGGCCTCGCCAATGATCTCCAGCGCCGCGGCGGGGTTCTTGAGGTGGCGTTCGTACAGCTTGACCAGTTCGACGCAGGCTTCGGGGTTCCGGACTCCCGCGCGGCGCCATTCGGCGGCCCAGATTTCGGCGGCTTCGGCGGCGCGGCCCTGCTTTTTGTAAACCGAGGCCAGCTCGCGGAGGGCGCGGTTGGTGCAGTCCGCATCCTGCGAGGCACCGACGGCGCGCTCGAGGTGGCTGGTCGCTTCGTCGTGTCGTCCTCGCCGGCGTAGCAGGCGGCCCATGGAAGCGGCGTCGTGGGCCTGGGCCAGCGCGGGATGATCCGCGTCCGTCACCATTTCGCCGAGGCGCAGCAGGAGTGCGCCCATGGAGATGATGTCCTGCGCGTGGTGGTCGAATACCGGCACGAGGCGGTCGGCGCGGCGGCCGCGCAAGTAGTCAAAGTATATCTGGGGAATCAGGGCGCCTTCGACGTCGTGCTGGCGCTGGATGTCCAGCACCTCACGCTCGATGTTGGACAGGCTGCAGTCGCGGAGGCGGGCGCGGAAGATGGCCCGGGAGGGATGGAGCAGGTCAAGATGCGGCAGGTCGAGGTTTGCGCGCAGGCGGTTCAGGATGCACCGCGCGCGCAGGAGCGGCAGGTCATAGGATTTTCCGTTGAAGGTCACGAAGGCGTCGAACTGGGCGAATCGTTCGGCCATGTGGCCGAGCAGGGCTTCCTCGTGGCAGTAGTCCTCCATGAAGAACTGCTCGCATACGAAGTCGTGGCCGCCCGCCACGGGGCGGAAGAAGCCGAGGCCAATGAGGAAGGCATGGGTTCCACTCATTCCCATGACGCCGGTGGTCTCGGTATCAACAAAGGCGAGGCGCTCAAGCGGGACATCGCGCAGCAATTCGTCGCCGGATAGGATTTCGAGGACCGCCGCAAGGGTTTCACTGGCGGGAATCCCGGCCGTGGGGCTGGGGCGGAAGGCGTACCCGCGGGAGTGCGTCCCGCCGCTGAGGTCCACGACGGATTCGACGCGGAGCAATTCCCCGGTTTTGCGGGTGATGCGTTCACAGGAATGGAGGAGTTCGTGCAGGGGAGCCGTCGGTTTCACCGGAGCCTTTTCGCGCAGCTCACTGGCGCGCAGCAGCTTGCCGGTGTTCTGGGCCAGCAGCTTCTCGATGTTTGCGCGGGCCTCGCGGGCGCGGGCCTTGGCCGCATCGTCCATTTTATCCAGCAGGCTCATTCAGCAGTTATCAACTTTCACAGGCACAAGGGGCATAATGTCGCGAATGCGACGGCAAATTCAACACCGAATGTTTGCGCGGCGCGGGCCGTATGTAAGGCGGCTATCATGGACCAGTCCCACATCCGCAATTTCTGTATCATCGCGCACATCGACCACGGCAAATCCACGCTGGCGGACCGCCTGATCGAGCATACCAAGGCCGTCACCGCCCGCGAAATGCGCGACCAGCTCCTCGATTCCATGGACCTCGAGCGCGAGCGAGGCATCACCATCAAGGCGCAGGCCGTGCGTCTGCCCTATGTCGCGCGGGACGGCCAGGTTTATGAGTTTAACCTGATCGACACGCCGGGGCATGTGGACTTTACCTACGAGGTTTCGCGCAGTCTGGCCGCCTGCGAAGGTGCGCTCTTGGTCGTGGACGCCGTTCAGGGGGTGGAAGCCCAGACCCTGGCGAACGTTTACCTCGCACTGGGCGGGAACCTGGAAATCGTGCCCGTCATCAACAAGATAGACCTCCCCGGGTCGGACGTTCCCGGCGTGAAGCAGCAGATCGAGCAGGCAATCGGCCTCGATGCGTCGCAAGCCATCGAGGCCAGCGCCAAGATGAACATTGGCACCGAGGAGATCTGCGAAGCGGTCATCAAGCATGTACCCCCGCCCAAGGGGAAGGAAGACGCCCCCCTTCGGGCCCTGATTTTCGACTGTAAGTACGATAATTTCAGGGGTGTGGTGGTTTATGTGCGGGTCGTGGACGGAGCCCTGAAAAAGGGCGACAAGATCCGCATGATGTTCAACGGCGAAGACCACGAAGTGGACGAGCTGGGCTACTTTAATCCGAAGATGTGTCAGGTAAACAACCTGACATCCGGCGAGGTGGGTTATATCATCGCCTCCATCCGCGAGATTTCATCGGTTCGTGTGGGTGACACCATCACCCTGGCTCGCAATGCTGCCACGGCACCCCTGCCCGGGTACAAAGAGGTCAAACCCGTCGTATTTGCCGGATTGTACCCAATCAATGCGGACGACTACGACGACCTGAAAGACGCCATTGAGAAGCTTAAACTCAATGATTCCAGCTTCTTTTCCGAAGCAGAGTCTTCGGTGGCCCTTGGTTTCGGGTTCCGGTGCGGGTTTCTCGGGCTGCTGCACATGGAGATCGTGCAGGAACGGCTGGAACGAGAATTCAACCTGAGCCTGCTGACGACTGCGCCGAGCGTCATATATAAGGTCACCAGGAAGAATGGTGAAGTAGAAAATATTGACAATCCAAGCCATTTGCCCGATCCGGGGAGCATCGAGATGATCGAAGAGCCCTATATCGAAGCTCGGATTATCGTGCCGCCGACCTACATCGGCCCCATCATGACCCTGTGTCAGGCGCGCCGCGGTGTCCAGAAGTCTATGAGCTATATCAGCGAGAACCGCGTGCTTCTCGATTACGACCTGCCCCTTGGCGAGGTCATTTTGGACTTCTACGACAAGCTGAAATCCTTGTCATCAGGCTACGCCTCCTTCGATTATGAGTTGCGGGACTACCGCCCCGCCGATATGGTGAAGCTCGATATCCTGATCAACGGCGAGATCGTGGACGCCCTCTCAAACATTGTCCACCGAGACAACAGTTACTACCGCGGCCGACAGTTGACCGAGAAGCTGAAGGAATTGGTGCCCCGGCAGATGTTTGACGTGGCCATCCAGGCGGCCATAGGTGGAAAGATTCTTGCCCGTGAAACCGTGAAGGCCCTGCGCAAGAACGTGACGGCCAAGTGCTACGGTGGCGACATCACCCGCAAGCGCAAGTTGCTGGAGAAGCAGAAGGAAGGCAAGAAGCGCATGAAGCAAGTGGGCCGCGTGGAGATTCCCCAGGAGGCCTTCATGGCCGTCCTGAAGGTTGAATCTTAAGACTGGTAAATAATTAATTATTTACCAAGTACGTTTTCGGTTGCCGGAAGGAAGTCCCGCTCAACCTCCAGATGCCCCACAAGTGCTTTCAAAACAAAGATGCACGCATTTGGTGGCTGTCTGGACCATATTTCGTCAAGCGATTTACCCGAACAAATACTGTCGAAAACGCGAACCACTCCGCTATGGGTGACTAAAAGGAGTGTTTGCCCGGGGAAATCCCGAACGAGATTCTCAACAAACGGTGCAACCCGGTCGCGCACTTCAGACAGGGTCTCGCCATCTGGCGGGCGCCAATTTTCGCGCGTGTCGCGGCCCGCTGTATATCGGCTACCGGGAAACCGCTCCTCGATTTCCACCGAGGTCAGGCCCTCATAGCCGCCGTAGTTGCGCTCGCGCAGCTCAGGCACCGGGATGGCAATGAGGCCGTGGGGCGCGGCCAAGATTTCGGCGGTCTGGACGGCGCGACCAGCGTCGGACGTAAACGCACGATCAACTGCATAATCGCGTAATTCCGTCGCCGCAGTTTGGGCCTGCTCAATCCCCAGCTCGGTGAGCGGGCTGTCCTGCCATCCCTGCCAGCGGCCCTGAGCATTCCAGATGGTCTGCCCGTGCCGGACGATGATGAGCGTGGTGGGTTTGGGTTTCATGGGGTCCGGCATGGGCTACAACGGGCGGCGCGGGTTTATCGGTTATTTCTGATACAGGACAGGGCACGATTTCAGTGGAGAAACCGAACCGGAGAAGGTGACAAGTTCTCCATGAATTTCACCTGCAACATCGGATTCTTTGGCCGGGCCATCCGCCTGGCCACGGGCATCCTGTTGCTGGCAAGCGCCGCAGCGCTGTATTACCTCGGCTTGCCGGTGGCTGGCTGGGTGGGGCACGTGTTCCAGTTGATCCTTGCGGGAACCGGCCTGTTTACGGTTTTCGAAGGGGCTGTGGGCTGGTGCGCGATCCGCGCCATGGGGCGCAAGACGCCGTTTTAGATTTTCGTTCCGGTTACCAAATGCTTCCGCGTAACGACAGGGCGTAGTCGCGTGCCTCGGCCAGCAAGGACGGCGACAACGCTTGGGCTGCGGCCTCGGCATTCGCAGCAACTGTATCGAGTCGGCGCGTGCCGATGATAACGGAGGAAACCTCCGGGCGGCTAAGCAGATAACCCAGTGATAGGTGGACAAGATCCCGTGCCTTGCCGGGCTCGGGACCGACATATTTCAGGAAACCGCGAATGGCGTCCTTCAGTTTCTCGTCCTTCAGGTTCTCAAACTTTGCGCTCAGCTTGCCGCCCGCGATTCCGCGCATGATGATCACGCCCGCGTTTTTTTCGCGTGCCAGCGCTAGCAGGCGGTCCTCCGCCGCGAGGTTGAGGAGATTGTATGGAAACTGTACCGTCTCGTAGCCGCCAAGTTCGAGGGCGCGAACACACTCGGCCACGCCGCCGGTCATGCCGAGGTGGCGCACCTTGCCGGCGCGCTGCGCCGCCTGCATGGCACTCAGCGTCTCACCCCGTTCCAACACTTCCATGGAAGCGGAGTGAATCTGGAGCAGGTCGATGACGTCGGTCTTCAGCCGCGCGAGGCTTTGGTCGACGAATCGCGTCGTGGCTTCGGCGGAATAATCGTAGAAGGATCCGTTGCGGTCGCAGTGTTCGCCCACCTTGGTGGCGAGGATGAACTCGGAGCGCCGGTGACTGATGGCTCGCCCGATGAACTCCTCGCTGCTCCAATAAGCCGGGGCCGTATCGATGAAGTTGACGCCGAGATCCAGCAATCCATTCAACACGCGGGTCGCTTCCATCTCGTCGGGATGTGACGGATCGGAGTTTACGTCCGGCGCCCAGTCGCGCCCGATTTCCAGCGCGCCAAAGCCAAGCTCGGAAACCTGCAGGCCGGTGCTGCCAAGTGGTCGGCGGTTAATGATCAATGTAGTTCTTTGACAGCCCCATTTCCTCGGGTGCGTGCAGTCGCAGCATCTTGAGGTTCACGTCGTGGGGGATGTGGTTGCTGGTCAGGCGCGAGACAATGTACATGGTTACCAGCGCCAGGGGCACGCCCCAGACAGCCGGTTGTTCCAGCAGTGTTCGCGCCAGGGGGCCCAGCTGCCAGACAAGGATTTTCTTGTCGAGGAGCATGTGGGTAATGATGGCCGCCAGTGAAAGAAGGCCGCCAGTCAGCATCCCGATTCCTGCGCCGTATTTCGTGAGCCCGCGCCACCAGGATCCCATGAGCAGGAGCGGGAAGTAGGACGCCGCACCGATGGCAAACGCCCAGCCCACCATCATGGCGATGTCAAAAGTTTCGACCAGGTAACCCAACACCATCGAGATGATACCAAAGGCAATGGCCGCGACCTTGAAGGCGACGAGACGCTGGGCGGGCGTGGACTTGGGCCGCAGGATGCGCCCGTAGATGTCATGGGCCAGCGCGCCGGACATGCTGACCAGCAACCCGGAGAATGTGGACATGAACGCCGCGAACGCACCGGCACTCGTGATGCCGCTCAGGATTTGCCCAAGCAGCTTGTTCTCCAGCATCGTGGGCAGCGCGATGACCACCGCGTCCGTCTTGCTGTTGGCATAAAGCTGCGGCATAACGGCGCGACCCAGCGCACCCCACACCGGCGGGAACAGGTAGAACGCGCCGATGAGCACCATGACCCAGAACGTCGTCCGCTTTGCCGCGCGTCCGTCGGGATTTGTGTAGAACCGTACGAGGATGTGTGGCAGTCCGGCCGTGCCGCAGACAAGCGCCACGATCAGGGAATAGGTGTACAGCAGGGGATAGCCCCATTTGCCGGTGAATGGGCCGAAGGGGCTGAGCCACGCTTTGTTGGCTGGAGCATTCGGTACTGGCATACCCGAGGCGGTCTTAAGCTCCACAGCCTTCAGGAACTCCAGCTTGGTCGGTGTCGTCATGTTATCTGTTCCGACGCCCACGCTCAACAGCCGTGCATCCGACGAAACCGCGATTTCCTTGCCAGGCGCGAACTCTGTGTAGCGGGAACCGTAATCGCCATGGGGGCCGTCGAAGACAAGCAGCTCCCAGCCCTCCTTGTTTTGGCCCAGCGCGGCGGCCTTGTTGATCTTTAAGGTCGTTCCGGCCGGTAGGCCTAGTACGACAGGATCGCGATAAGTCAGGCTATTGGCAGGGGCCTTCTCTGGTCCGGGTACTTTGATGGTGGATTCCGCCGGGAATCGCGGGCTCGCCTTCGGATCGCCGGTTGCGTTTCCCGATACCGTCACGCTGTACCCGCCATACACGCTCATTAGCACAAACACCGGCGCGGAGATGGCGAACATCTTGGCCCAGTACTGGAACGCCTGGACGAAAGTGATTCCCTTCATGCCGCCGAGCGCCACGTTGAAGGTGATCACCGTGCCTACCGCGGCAATGCCCGCCCAGTAGGGCCAGTTGAGGATCTGTGCCATCGTGATTCCCGCCCCCTTCATCTGGGGCATGGTGTAAAAGAAGCCGATGAACAGCACGAACGTGACCGCGATCTTGCGAAACAGCGGGCTGTCAAAGCGCCCCTCCGCAAAGTCGGGAATGGTGTAAGCCCCGAACCGCCGCAGTGGCCCCGCGATGAACAGCAGTAGGAACAAATACCCCGCGGCGTAACAAGCCGGATACCACAGCACATCGTAGCCATTTTTCATGATGAGCCCGGCCACTCCCATGAAGGATGCCGCCGAGAGGTACTCGCCGCTGATGGCGGAGGCGTTCCAACCCACGCTTACTTGCCGCGATGCTACGAAGAAGTCGGAGGCTGTCTTTGATTGCTTCGTCGCCCACACGCCGAGCCAGATGGTCGACACTACCATCGCGAGGACGAAGAGGAAGGGGATCCATGCAATCATTGGCTTTTGCCCTCCTCGCCGCGATGCAATTCCTTCTCATGCTCTGCCGCCGCTTGGATATCCTCCGCAATGAATGCGGGCTGGATGTCCTCGACGCCCGCGGGCTCCAGTGGTTCGCCCGCCTCCTCGCCCAGCACAGCGCGCCAGTCGGCGCATTCCGCCTCGATGCGGTTCGATTCGCGGATGAAGTACCACGACAGCAGCCACGTCACCGGGTAGAAGATCACGCCGAGGAACAGCCATGTCAGCGTGAACCCGCCGACGTTGGTGCCGGCGACTTGCGGCAGGTGGAGGTTCACGAGCGGCAGGCCAAACAGCATGAAAAGAAAAACGGCCGCGACGCGAAGGCTGAGCGACGCCTGCTTGCGCATGACCACATGCGCCAGCCGCGCGTGCTCATGCTCGGGCACGACCATGCGGGAGGAGTTCGGTTTATCCATGAGGCGGGGATAGTAGCGGTGGGGGGTGGAACGTCCACAAGAAAAGACAATTGGAGACAGGATTACGCGATGGGGCGAAGTGGGAGGGGGCTTTGACCCTTACAGCTTATTCCGGCCTCTTCCATGTGGCGCCATTGTCGGTGGAGCGCAGGACGGAGAGCTTGCCGCCGTATTCGTAGAACAGCAATAGCCATGTCCCATTTGCATCCGTTATGATGCGCCAAGCCCAGTCTCCCATGTCGCTATGGATGTTAAGATAGTCGAGTCCCGTGGTCTTGAAAAGGCCATAGGCCACCTTCTGGCGATACTCATGGCTCTTGAGGGCCGAGGAGGGCTTTCGCAGTTCCCTCGGCGGCGTCCAAGTCGCTCCATTATCCTTTGATTGCGATACAAGGATTCCACAGTTTCCTGTCCATTTCCTCCAGTTCCACACTGCAATGATATGTCTCTTTTGATCACAGGCCAGTACAGGTTGACTGTAGTATTGGGCGACTTCCGCGCTGGCATCGGCTGTGTAATCTGGTTGTGTGGTCCAAGTTTTACCGTTGTCCGTAGTCATGGAGAAACCCAGGCTGCACCTCGCAATATCGTACTTGTGCTGTAGCGGCTGCATCACCCAAGCGATTCCCCATTCTTGCGCGCCAAGTCTGACGAACTCGCCGGGAATTCCATCCTCAGTGCTTCCGATCAGTCTGGAACCGGTCCAGGTAACTCCGCCGTCCTTGGACGTGGTCACAAAGACCCTGCTTTGGGTGCCCGGGATGTCCATATAGAATCCCTGGTCGGTCGCAGCGGCAAACAGGATTCCGGATGTGATTTGAGTTTTCCAACTCGATGATGGAATGTTAGAATATCGATAGTGGCCGAGAAGCAGGTTTTTTGACGGCATTTCCAATTCCTCGGACCAGGATTTGCCGTCGTCTCGCGAAACAAGGCAGTATCCGTATTTCGCGGTATAGGACGGATGCTTTCGTTCGGCTACGCTCAGTGAAATGACCCAATTGGCTTGTTGGTCAGTGGAAAGATGCAGCCAATAGCCATCGAAGTCGTAAGGCTTGGGTCTAATTGGAAGACGGTGCGGTGGGGTCCATGTTGCCCCGGAATCCCAGGAGTGGGAAACCCGGATCTCGAACTGGGTCGCAGTGATTCCTGGCAGGTCAAACCGAGCGAGCCACGCGGTAATGAAATGATTTCCACCACCCCACCTTACCGCTGGGAAATAACAATCGGTCGTGGTGGAGGATGGATCCAAAGCTATGGGCTGGGGAACGGACCACGTTGTTCCGCCGTCCTGGCTTCGGGAAACGAGAATGTCGTCACCTGTGTAGCCGGAGGAATCCTTCCGGGAAGTTGAAAAGACAACCAACCACCTGCCGTTCCCGTAAGCTCCGTCAGCAAAGCCTCCGTATGGTCTATATATGGGGTTCCCATCCCCAAGCGTCAGCGGGGGAATTTCACTCCGCGAGAACCAGCCGCCAAGCACGGCAGCAACCCCCAAACCGACAACCACCAAAGCGGTCACCCAGTATCGCTTCTTAACGATCACAGCCACAATTTGTCGCCCCCACCGCCAAGTGGCAACTGAAACCATAGACAGGCTTGTTCTTTACGCCTTCTGCGTCATCTGCGGGTGAGATTCCCCCCAACCCTTTCCCTTGAACATCCCCCATCCCGCGGCCATGACAAGGGGCAGGATTCAGGTTCCGGGGGCTTTCCCGGAGGGAAAGGTGCGGTAACATATGCTCAAGCCGGAGATTGCGGATCGGATAAAGTCCTTCGTGGAAGGCGCAGACTCGGAGACGTTGAAGGAAACGCTGGACTTTCTGCTGGCGGAGGCGACGCACGAAAAGGGTGAGGCCGCCATCGAGGAGGCGTTTTACCGCGAGCTGGATTTTGGCACAGGCGGTTTGCGCGGCCTGATGGGGCCGGGTACGAACCGGATGAACCGCGTTGTCGTAGCGCGTGCCACCCAGGGGCTGGCCAACTACATCATCAACCACGCAGGCGATGGTGCAGGTGTTTGTATCGCTTACGATTCGCGCAACCGCTCGGCCGAGTTTGCCCGCGAGGCGGCACGTGTGCTGGCGGGCAATGGTCTCACGGCCTATCTCTTCGAGGACGTGCGCCCCACGCCCGAGCTCTCTTTCGCTGTGAGCCACACCCAGTCCACCGCCGGCATCGTGATTACGGCAAGCCACAATCCCAAGGAGTACAACGGCTACAAGGTCTCCTGGGACGACGGCGGGCAGGTGATTCCGCCCCACGATGAGGCTATCATCACCGAAGTTCGCGCCGTCACCAGTGCAGCCCAGGTGAAGCACATGGACTACAAGGAGGCCTGCAAAGAGGGCCGCATCGTGCTCATCGGCGAAGCCGTGGACGAGGCCTACGTCAGCGAGCTCGATGCGGTGAAGATGCGCCCCGAACTTTGCGAGAAGCACGGCAAGGACCTCAAAATCGTCTACACGCCACTCCATGGCACCGGCATCAAGCTGGTGCCACGCACACTCGAGAACTGGGGCTTTCACAACGTGGTTCTTGAGCCCAGCCAGGCGCAACCCAACGGGAACTTCCCGACCACAAAATCACCAAACCCCGAGGAACGCGCCGCCATGGAGCTTTCCCTTGAACTGGCACGGCGCGAGAAAGCCGACGTCGTCTTTGCCACGGACCCCGACGCCGACCGCATCGGCATTGCCGTGCTGCACAACGGTGACTACCAATTAATGACCGGTAATCAGGTCGGTGCGCTGCTGAGCTGGTACGTCTGCGAAACGCTCCGCGAGCAGGGACGCCTGCCGGCAAATGGTGCGCTCATCAAGACCATTGTCACCACCGAGCTCATCGCTGCCATCGCTGCTGACTTTAAGGTCTCCATCGAGAATTGCCTGACCGGGTTCAAGTGGATCGCCTCTCTCATCCGCGGTTGGGAGGAACGCACTGTTCACGGCAAACCAGAGAAGACCTATCTCTTTGGCTGCGAAGAGAGCTACGGCTACCTCATTGGCACCCATGCCCGTGACAAGGATGCTGTAGTCACGGCCTGTGTTCTCGCGGAGATGGCGCTTTGGGCCAAAACCAACGGCAAAACCCTTGTGGACCTGCTCCATGACCTCTTCGCCAGGTATGGAGTCCACATTGAGAGCCAGCTTTCCAAGACGATGCCCGGTAAAGCCGGCATGGAAACCATCGGCAAGTTGATGGAATCCCTGCGCGCGAATCCCCCAGCCAGCATTGGAGGTGTTGCCGTAAGGCGAGTTACGGACATCCAAAACAACACCGTGAAGGACATCGAGACCGGCAAGGATTCTGCGGGCCCCGGTCTGCCGAAGAGTAACGTGCTCCTCTTTGCCCTTGCTGATGGCAGCGTGGTTGTCGCGCGGCCTTCTGGAACTGAACCCAAGATCAAATTCTACTTCATGGTTGTGGATCGCGACAGCTTTCCGCTTGCTGACCGCGCTGCTCTTGCCGGCCGCATTGAGGCCTGCCAGGCCAAGGAGCAGAAGCTGCTCAAGGATTTTGATGCCATCACGGCCCAGCGGGTTTCAGGTTAGCGGCAATGCTGGAACGGGGGCGTCGCGTCGCAGTTCTGACCAACATTCTTGGTACGGTGCTTCTGGCTACATCGTGCTTCGGTGCTCCAGCGGACTACTTTCGGATCCGCGTCGTTGACGAGGCGACAAGCCGCGGCGTGCCGCTCATCAAGCTTACCACCATAAACGGTATCACCCACTACACCGACAGTGCCGGGCAGGTGGCTTTTAATGAACCCGGCTGGATGAACCGCGAGGTCTTCTTCAACGTCGAAGGACCCGGTTACACGTTTCATAAAGATGGCTTTGGTTTCCCCGGCCTCCGACTTAAAACGACTCCCGGTACCAGCGCGACTATTTCCATTCATCGTGACAACATTGCCCAGAGGCTTTATCGCCTCACGGGTGCCGGAATTTATCTGGACAGCGTGCTTCTTGGTGACAAGCCTCCCATTCGCGAGCCCATCATGAATTCCTCCGTCGTGGGCCAGGACAGCGTTATTGCGACCGTCTATCGTGGCCGCATCTTCTGGATCTTTGGTGACACGGGCTATCCCAGCTATCCGCTGGCGGCCAATTTCCAAAGCACCGGCGCGCTGTCCGATCTGCCCACCAGCGGCGGATTTGCGCCTTCCACCGGCGTGAACCTTGAGTACTTCCGCAAGGGTGACTTCGTTAAGCCCATGGTGCTGCCTGCGCAGCGTGGCGTGTATTGGCTTTACTCCATGGTCGCGCTTCCCGACGCGAAGGGTCGCGAAACGCTTGTGGCCAATTGCGTCAAGATCAAGCCGCCCATGGACACGGAATCGCGCTTCCAGATCCGTTTCAACGACGCCACCCAGGACTTCGAGAAGACCGCCGACGACCCATTGGATGCGATCATCGAGCCCGACGGCCACCCGTTTCGCCTGACCGAGAATGGCAGGGAATACGTTGTCTATCCCGGCCGAACCCAGCTTTGCCGCGTTCCGGCCACAGTCGAGAGCGTGGCGGACCGGGCCAACTATGAAGCCTACACCTGCCTGAAATCCGGCAGCCGCTTTGACGGCAAGGCCGACCAACTTGATCGAACTGCCGACGGGAAGTTGCTGTGGACGTGGAAAAGGAACACGTCACCGGTTGGCCAGGCTGAGCTCGACAAACTCGAAACCTCCGGCATCATCCGCCGCGACGAGCGCTGGCTTCGCCTACAGGACGCCGGGACCGGCAAACCGATACAGTGGCACAACGGCTCCATCTACTGGAACGAGTGGCGCAAAAAATGGGTCATGATCGTAGGCCAGTTCGGCGGCGCATCCATGGTCGGCGAGGTGTGGTATGCCGAGGCCCCGGCACCGACCGGACCATGGGTCAACGCCGTGAAAATCGCCACACATCCTGCCTACAGCTTTTACAACCCTACGCAGCACCCGTTTTTCGACGAGGATGGCGGGCGCGTCATCTACTTCGAGGGCACCTACACAAAGGAATTTTCCGGGAATCTGGTGCCCGTCCCGCGCTACGACTACAACCAGATCATGTACAAGTTGGAACTGGACGATCCACGCCTGAAACCTGCGCAATCCGACTAAATGAGGATGAGCCATCCGGTCTTTAGGTTGACCGCTTTGCCTTCGCTGCCAGTGCCTTTGTTCCTCTCTTTCGTTGCACTGGTCGCAGGTGATTTCTGAGCACCTCCTTGATGTGAGCCACAACCTCCTTTGGAGAGTCCGTTGCCTTTAGAAGTTTCAGGTCATCCGGGGCTACAGTCTTCTCCGCGACCAGCGACTTCTGCGCGAAGCCGCGTATGTTGCCCCAGAACTTCTTCCCCATCAAAACCATGGGAAACCGCTCGATCTTTCCCGTCTGGATTAGGGTGAGCGTTTCAAAGGCCTCATCCAGTGTGCCGAATCCGCCCGGCATCACAACAAACGCGCAGGAGTACTTCACCAGCATCACCTTGCGCACATAAAAATGGTCGAACTCGACAAACTGGTCGAGGTACGGGTTCGCGTGCTGCTCGTGGGGCAGGCGGATGTTGCATCCGAGACTCAGCCCGCCGCCTTCGAGTGCGCCGCGGTTGGCCGCCTCCATGATGCCCGGCCCGCCGCCTGTCATGACTGCGAACCCCGCCCGCGCCAGTTCGCGCCCCAGTGCGCGGGCCATCTCGTAATACTTGTGCCCGTCGGGAAAGCGGGCCGACCCAAATACCGTGACGCAGGGCCGGGTGAAAGTGAAGGATTCGAATCCCTTCAAGAATTCCAGAAATACCCGCACAGCGCTTTCCAGGTCCTGGTCTCGCCGTCGCCTTCCGGTCAGGAAAAGTTTCTCCAGTCCCTCGGCACTTTCCAGGATCGACGGTGTTCTCGGCGCCTTCGGCTTCTTTGCCATTCTTCCACCTCAGGGTAGGAATTGAGATTGGAGAATGGTTCCTACTGCCGCCTCTTTCAAGGCAGGTTTTTAGATCTTAGAAACCATCCGGCTCCGGTGGCATGCGGGGTCGGATTGGCCGCGCCCCGCCGCCGGTAGGTGGCCCGCCCTGTTGTCCGCCCATACTTTCAGGTCCTGGCGCCCCCGGCCTCGGCGGATGATATTCCTCCGGCGAAAGCTTTCCGTCGCCGTTCTCATCCAGCTTTCTCAGACCTTCGGTTGCCTTGGCCAGTTCTCCCGAATCAATGGTGCCGTCGCCATTGGTGTCCAATACTGCGATGACCGGTGGCATGGGGAGATTGCCGGTTGCGGTAGGACCTGCTGCTCCGCCTGCCTGGCGTCGTGCAGCAGGGCCTCGCCCTGCCCCGGGCCGGTTGGTCCCCTGCATGCCCTGTGGCCTGGCGCCGGGAGGCCCGCCACCCGGAGGTCCACCCATTTCGTTCTTTCGGAAGCTGGCGTCCGGCGTTCCGCGCCACAGGCGGGGCAGGAAGGGGAAGTCGTCGGTAATGTAATAGTGATAAATGCCCTGCGGGTATTCCGGTGTCACGCCGGTGCGCCCGTTGCACTCGTCGAGGTCGCCGAGTCCCTTCACATATTCGAAATCCTGAGTGAATGTCCCGTCGTACTTGCCACCGGGACCGCTGGGTCGTGTGCCCTGCTTCAGCCGGTAGCTGGACCGCATCTTGCGCAGTGGACTGCTTGTGTTCTTCGGGTCGGCGTACCCAAAGGAGGTGTACATGGGAAATCCGTCCGCTGCCCACCCAACGAGCAGCATTCGTTTGCCGTCATCTCCCAGACGTCTCACGAGGCCCACCGGCAGTGCGTGGTAGTGATACGCCCCTGGTGGCTGTACGTGGGCGTTATTTTCGTCCAGTCCGAGGTCCAGGAAACCTGTGTGTGCCTCGTAACGCCAACCCGAAGAGGGGTCATTGTTCCATGTCTCGCCGGTGCCCGGCTCGAAGGGCACACCGTTCAGGGCCACGCCGAGCCACCAGCCGTTGGCCCGCGTTGTGCGGTCAGCCACGACAGGCTTCAACGGAATCTTGAAGGTGTAGTCCACAGGGGCCAGCGTGTTCGGATTGTGGTCGTTGGGGAATTGCCCGGGCTTGTGGTCCGGCCAGCCGTTGGATTTGACCACCCGCTTGTCGCCCTCGATTGTGATCGTCGCCTTGTGTTGCGGCTCCGTCGTCATGTTGTCGTGGGCCGGATCGCCGGTGAGGTGGGCCTGCGCCCGCTCCGCTCCCAAGGCGGCGACCACGGCCACCACCGCGACTGCAATATGGTTTCTCATCACAAGAACTGCTCCCCGGCGTTGCCGCCCCGCTTCAGAATTCCCCGCGACAATTTCCATCCCGCCACAACCGCTGCGTCCGTGTCACATGAAGATTTGTTAATAAACCCCGGCGCCGCGGGTCTTGCAAGGGCCGTCAATCCGTGGTGCCCGGCGCTTTTGCCCGAGTTTGGATGGTTAGAGCCTTTCTGTTGAAGTTCAGGATCCATCGTGACGTCTCGGCTTGATGGGTGCCATTGCGGAGGCAACGCTGTCCCCCCATCGGGCGCGGGATGGAGTGGTCCTTTTTGCGCATTCCTGAACGCGCATAGTGGGGGAGGGGGAGGGGGGGGCATATTTTTTTTCGCGCAAGATTTATGGTTAAACCCAATGGTTTCAATGCAAGTAATTCGCCGCAACAATTCGTGGAATTTTTCCATTTTCGGACGTGGGAGGCATTGAGAGGCCGGACAGGGCCGTGAGGGCGTTTTGCTGGAAAATGGACTTGCCCGCGAAATGGGCAAAACCGACGAGTGTGCGTCGGGGCGGGCAGGTGTTGAGCGCGTCATTTGCGATTTCATAATGAAGACGGGTATAGCACGGGCAAAAGGCTTTGCCTATTCCCTTACAACCCTCTGCAACCTCTTCGGGACCCATGGGAATCAGGTTCTGATGTTGGAGTTTGCGGTCCTCCTCAGAGCTTGAGATTTCCTTACTCTTCCCTTGATTCCACTCCTTGTTGCCGTGGATGTTTCGCCTCGAGTCCAAGCCCCACGGTATCGGCTTCCCGCAGCCAACGCCGGCGGTTTGTTGTCGAAGTTGCGCAGAGCAGTAAACTTGGAGACCCCATCACCCGTGATTTCCCCGGGCGGAGACCGAAAGGAAGTCGAAGCTTCATGAGACAACGCACCACCTCCATCACCGCCATCTTCGCCGCTGCGCTTGCGGCTCTCATCCTGCTGGCCCACGGTACTGCTGCTGCCCAGCCAGCAGCCACCCCCGCGCCCCCAATGCAGGCCGAAATCCGATTCCCCGCGGAAGTCGCCGATATCACGGCCAAAACCTCAAACACCCTGCCCAAGGACACCCAAACCACCCACCTTCGAGGGCGCGACATGTCCGGCGAGGGCTATCAGCCGCCTCACATCGAGGGGCAAATGCAGCTCCTCCAACATTACGGCTCTATCACGGGGATGATCAGCATTGAGAAACCCATGACAACGGTGTCGGTGGAGCTGAAACCGCGCCCAATGAACGGGTCAAACCCGGTCGTGAACCTTTTCGCCGAGCGCGTGGCTGGCGACAAGTACCTGCGCGTCCAGATCATGAAGGATGTCGAGATAAAGTCCGAGGGGGTCTTCCGCGTTGGCGCGACCGTACCTCCGGGCACCTACAAGGTCACCCTTGGATTCTATAAGAGTTCCAAGCCCGACCGCAGCCACCTCGAGGTCCACGACATACAGTTTCTGGATGCAAAGGGTGGGAAGAAGTAGGATTCGCCCCAGATATTGTTCCTCCATTAATCCGTTGAATTATTAGGGTGCGCTTCTTGAGTATCCTAAAGCGCTCAAGTTTGATTCTAGAAATTGGGAGGAATAGTGTTCAATCGGTTCGCAAGAGGTACCCTGCAGGTTGCTGTTGCCCTTGCAGCTGTGCTGCTTTTACTTCTGATTGGGTATTGTCTCGCCCCAATCCTTTATGCCTGCCGTTGGATTTTTGCGGCCGGAGCTGCCACTTTGTGTATCTGGGTTATGGTATCCAAGGTCCTCAGAAGCAAACGCGCTAAACGGCGCGGATGGGATGTTGGGCACTTTGGCCGCGACGAAATTCGATATCGCGAACTCAGAGGTGACCGGTGGGAGCAAATCATCATCTATGCAGAGATGTGCGTTGGAAAACCGCATCATGTTATCTATTTCGGTAACCACGACTACTGGGAAAAGAACTACCCGGCATGGGCTGCACAGCGTCGCGAGGAAATCGTTTCGCGGATAAAAAGCGATTATCATCCTCCCAATTACGCTTATCGTGACGAATGAGAGTCATCGAGGTAATCATACGCCACCCCCTTCGATTAACTACAAACCACCGTTGGTGGTGATATCTTCTAGGGCTCACTGGGCATCAGACCCACGTTTCCCAGCAGGACTTCTAAAGGTCATTTCTAGGGCTCAGGAGGTGGGGGCTAAATCGGAGAAGAAAAAGGAGGGCTGGTCGCCCTCCCCATCTGACAGTTGTTATTCGATTACCTCTTCGTCGCCAGGTAGCTGTTAATCAGGCATCGGTAGTTGGGCAGGTGGTTGGAGAAGAGGGTGCCCAGGCCTTCGATGTCGTTGCGCCAATCGCGGTGCAGTTCGCAGGCCACACCGAACCAGGTCATGAGCTGGGCACCGGCGGCTTCCATGCGCGACCATGCTGCGTCGCGGGTGGTTTTGTTGAATGTGCCGGCGGCGTCCGTGCACACGAAAACTTCGTAGCCCTCTTCCAGTGCTGACAATGCTGGGAAGGCGACGCAGACCTCGGTGACGATGCCAGCGATGATGAGCTGCTTTTTGCCGGTGGCCTTGACGGCGGCGACGAAGTCGGGGTTGTCCCACGCGTTGATGTTGCCGGGTCGCGCGATGTATGGGGCGTCGGGGAACTGGGCCTTTAGTTCCGGGACAAGGGGTCCGTTGGGGCCGTCCTCGAAGCTGGTGGTGAGGATGGTGGGAAGCTTGAAGTACTTGGCCAGATCTGCGAGGGCCAGGACGTTGTTCTTGAAGTCGTCGGGGGAGAAGTCCTGCACGAGATTGGTGAGGCCGGTTTGGTGGTCCACCATCAGGACGGCGGCGTCGGCCTTGTCGAGGCGGCGATACTTGAAGTTGCTCATGGTGATCTCCTATACGCTGGGGGGATGTGAAGCGTTGAAGGCCCCCTTTTGCCGCCGGGTGGAGGGGATTGCACGGGAAAATTGAACTGCGGGGGGCATTTGCCACAAAGATGCACAAGAGGCGCAGATCTAGACGACGCAGGCAGCCGGTGGCGAGAAAAGAAGGTGGCGACCGGAGACGAGATACTGCTTCCCCGGCCGCCGCACCGAATCAGGCGTAGGGCATGGGTGGCACGCGGCGCAGAAGGCGCGCATAGACCGCCAGCGAGCCGCGGTGGTGGGCCGTGTGGTCCATAATTCCGTTGATGGCGGTCGATCGGGGCACGCCCGGCATGATTGGGTCGTTCGCCGGGAACATGGCCGCCATTTCCTCGTCGGATTTGGCGCCAAAAATTTTCATGGCCTGGGCGAAAGCGTCGGCGAGTTGCTGGCGCGCCGCGGCGAGGGAAGTCACCTGTCGCACCTCGGCCTCGTGTTCCGGGAAGTTCATGTCGAATCCGGAGGGGCTGAAGGTGCCGTCGGTGAACCACACCACAGTCTGGGCAGTGTGCGCGACTTGCTGGGCCACGGTAAACATGCCCTCCGCAGGGGCGTATCCCGAATCACCTTCTTCAAATATGGTCAGCACCTTCTCGAAAAACCGCTGGCCGCTCTTCAATTGCTGCGCGTGACATTCCGACATTGTTGATGTCTCCCTGATTTTGAATTTGTACGAAAAGCAGATATTCTGTTATAAAACAGATGTTCAATAAAAAGCGCTTTTCACAAATTCTTGTGTGCCTCTCAGTGACGTTTGTGGATATACGACTTGCCAGACTCCAAAGACGCGCTGGATGCACCCGGCTATTTCCCGGCGGTGACCGTGTAAAAATTGTTGTCCGGAACAGTCTGACCACCCACCCGGAAGATGGCGCCGAAGGATACGGTGCCGTTCGTGGGGTCATAGAGCAGCGCGGAGGAATACTCTGCGTCCGAGTTTGCCACGACGCCACCCATGTTGATATGGCCCAAGGTTGGGCCTGCCGCCTGGAGTATGAAAGCGTCGGCTTTTACGCCCTGGCCAATCATGTTCACGGTAGCGCGGTCGTCTCCGGTCAGGGTGGTATCCGATTGGTGTGTGGCCGTATACTGGTAACATTTATAAAGTGCGGCTTCGGGACCTGCCTGGTCGATGGGGGGCCACACGCCGATGTTGGTCTCGATCGGGCCAACCCCGAGGATATATCCCGCAGAATAATTCGTGGGTGAAAATGGCGCCGGGACAAATGCATTGGAAATGTACGCCACCGGGGTGGAAAGTCGCTCCAGCACAGCCGGGTCGCCAGGTGCGGAAGGCCTGCTTCCCGCCACTCCGAACGGATTGCAGAGCGGGTAGGCCGTGTGGTCCGTCGCATAGCTTTCCAGTGCGGTGGCCAACGTGCGCTGGTCGGCCTTTATGCGGGCAATCTTCGCCCGCGTCGATGCGAAATGGAGATTCGGGATGGCAATCAGCGCCAGCACGGCAAGGATGCCGACAACGACAAGCAGCTCAATCAGTGTGAAGGCTTTGGAGTTCTGGTTTCGAAAGATAATTGCGTTTAATGGTGGAGAGGCCAATGGGCGCAGATTGGATTGGGAGTTCATGGGGGGTGCCTCCGATTTGGGGTTTTGCTTTTTCGTGGACCTGATGCGCGCGCAGGCGGAGCGATTCAAAACTCTTATCTGGTAGAGGGAGAGGTAATCACCACTCCGTACCTGCGCGCGCATGTCTGATGCATTGGATTTGCCTGGCACTTTTCCTACTCCGGCACAATCTTGACCGTGCGGGTACGCGTGTCGCCATTTGGCAGCTTAGTGCTCTGGAGCACCTGGGTGCCGTTCATGGTGGACCGGCTGAGTTCATTGGTCGTGGTCTCGGTCAGTTCGCGCAGTTCGATGCGGCCCGTGGCAAGGTTCACGAGAATGCGGCCGGTCTCGTTGAATTTGCGTTGGTCCATGCGGACCTGGAACTCGCGTCCACCCCGAGATTCGCGCAACATGACCAGGCCCTCGACATTGCCGGTGCTGGTGTAGACTATGCGGGCCTTGCGATTGGCGCCATCGCCCTCGAAGCCGTCAAACTTGAGGTGCGTCTGGTAATTGTATTTCCCGCCCGGGTGCTGGGGAATGATGCCGGACAAGTTTGCATCCCACTCCTGACCTGGTTTTACGGGAATGTTTGGGATAAGGGCTGCAAGATTGTACCGGAGCACGTCCGCCAGGAAGATTGCCTCACTGCCATTGATGGTCGCCTTTCCCGGAATCTCTGCGCCCTGGACCACTCCATTTGCACTCGTCACCATAACGGTTGTTCCGATGAGAGACGACAGGTGCCCGCGAGGATCGCGACGCTTTGCGTTGCCATTGGGTTCGAGCTCGTCGCCGTTCACCAGTTTTACTTCGATTTTGGAACTGCCACCGGGCGTTGCCTCTGCGACGCGCACCTCCATGGTGACCTTGGATTCGGGCACGAATTTGCCGTCCGGTCCCTGCTGGGTGGCGTCGCCACGATAACGGATGGCGGTGCCGGCCTGCGTCGGGTGCTGGAACGTCACCGTGTCGCCCTCGACCTTTGCCGGGTAGGCGAGTGCGCCGCCGGAGGATTGGGCCGCCGCCGCGGGCGTCGTGGATTTTGCCGGGCTGGAGCCGGACTGTGAATCATAAAGGTGGTAAGCTCCTGCCGCGATCAGCAGTGCCAGGATCACTGCAATCCAGCCGCCCTTGCCGCCTCCGCCGGTTCCGCTTTCGCGTGCCCAGGCTGTGCGACGGCCGAGTTCGCGGCTGTTAAGTTGCCGCACGTTCTTGTGACCATTGTTGAAAGAGAGCCATTGGCCTGCGCCCACCTCGGTGGGTGTCGGGGCGATGCCGGCTGTGGCAGTACGAGGCGTGAACCGCACGCGCCCGCCGGCAACGAGCAGGTCCAAGGGCCTTCCGGCGATCGATGCGAGATCAAACTCGGTGCCAAGTACGGCGACCTGCCCCTGGGGCGTGCGAATGGCGAACCGGCCTGAGCTTTGGGGAGCGATCCAGGCGAAGAGGCGGCCATTGCGGAGGCGTGCCGCCTCACCATCGGCGGCGCGGGCGCCGACGCGGAGTTCCGTACCGCCATCAAGCAGCAGCAGGGAGCCGTCGGCGTAGTGAATCTGGGCACGGGATCCGGCGGGTACAACAACCGAGCTGCCGGCCTGGACAGGAAGTATGGAGGTGACAGGCGCGAGAGACCGGGTGCCTGCGCGGCGCAGCCAGGTGGTGCCGCCGACGGGGACGACGCTGGTTTCTGCCGGAGCTGATTCCGACTCGAGCAGGATCGCCTTGCGAAAGCGACCGCGAAGATCGGCGCTGGCGGGTTCGTTGGCCCAGGCGTTGAGGTTGTCGCGAAGCCCGGCGGCGGACTGTGTGGCATCGTTCGCAGGGGGCTGGGCCGGGTTGTCGTAAAGCGCCTTGAGGACGGCTGGTTCGATGGGTTCAACCGGATTGTTCATGGGATTGGGATTTGTCATGGTTTTTTCCTAACCTTGGGAAAGCCCGCTATCGGCGGACGAAAGGGATTTGCGAAGCTCGGCGAGGCCGCGCCCGAGGCGCGACCAGACAGTGCCCTCGGCGATGCCAAGGGTGGCGGCGATGGTCTTGCCGTCGAGACCATCGATGTGGCGAAGGACGACAATTTCGCGAATGTCGGCGGGCAGAGCGCGGAGGGCTTCCTCGATGCGGGAGTTGCGCTGGGTTGCCGCGGCGTTTTCGCGGGGGTTGGGTCCGGGCGCGGCGAGGCGAACCATCACGGGACCGGGGGGGGCATCGTCGCTTTCGAATTCCTCGTCGAGGCTTTCGACGCGGGGTGCGCGGCTGTGCATCTTGCGGATATCGCTCGCGAGATTGCGGGCGATGGTGAAAACCAGGGAGTAGAGCGATTTCACCGCGCTGCCGCGGCGAATCATGGACATGAGGCGGAGGAATACCTCCTGAGCCATGTCTTCGGCGGATTCGGGGTCGGGCAGGTGAACACGGAAATAGCGCACAAGGGGAGTGGCAAACCGGTCGATAAGTTCGTCTGCCGCCGCCGTGCGTCCGTCGCGAAGCCCTGAAACCAGGGCTTCGTCGTTTGGCAATTGTTCTGACACTTGGGGAACCATGCCCATGGAAGACGACAGGCCTGCAGATTTCATCCCAAAAATTCCGCAGGGTTCACTTTTTTGCCTGGATAGGCTGGCGGGGCAAAAGCTGTACAAAAATCGCTGTATGAGAATGTAATGATCGCCGACAAAGTGGCATGGAGAAACCAATGATCCGAAAGAAATGGCTTTTGGGAATGGCCGCGGTTCTGGGGCTTGCGCTTCCAGCCGGGGCAAAGGATGCTGTTACAACCACGACCGATTCGATGAAAGGAACGACGATGACCAAGCCCGTTGAGAAGATCACCAAGACTGAGGACGAGTGGAGGAAGGAGTTGTCGTCGGAGCAATTCCGGTTGCTGCGCAAGCATGGCACGGAGCAGGCTTTCACGGGCGAGTATGCCCACACGAAGGACAAGGGGATGTACAAGTGCGCGGGATGCGGGCTGGAGTTGTTCACGTCGGACACCAAGTTTGACTCAGGAACCGGCTGGCCCAGCTATTATATGCCGGTTGCGGGCGCCGTGGAAACGACCACCGACACAGCCTATGGAATGGTTCGCACGGAAGTGCATTGTGCGCGGTGCGGCGGGCACCTGGGGCATGTGTTTGACGATGGGCCGGCGCCTACGGGGCAGCGGTACTGTATCAATTCGGTTTCGCTGAAGCTCGACAAGACCAAGTAACAATAGAAAAGGCCCGGACGGGATTCCGTCCGGGCCTGGGTTTGATTTTGTGTTTACTGGTTCATGGCCTCGAGGAAGTCGAGGTTGGTCTTGGCCTTGCTGAGACGTTCGAGCAGGAACTCCATGGCCTCGACGGGGCTCATTTCGGTGAGAACCTTGCGGAGCAACCAGACACGACGGAGGACCGCCTCGGGCAGCAGGAGTTCTTCCTTTCGCGTGCCGCTCTTCAGCAGATCGATGGCCGGGAAGATGCGGCGGTCGGCGAGCTTGCGGTCCAGGTTCACTTCGCTGTTACCGGTGCCCTTGAATTCCTCGAAGATCACGTCGTCCATGCGGCTGCCGGTTTCGATGAGGGCTGTTGCGATGATAGTAAGCGAGCCGCCTTCCTCAATGTTGCGGGCCGCGCCGAAGAAGCGCTTGGGGCGCTGGAGGGCGTTGGAGTCCACGCCGCCGGAGAGCACCTTGCCGGAGGGAGGGCAGACGGTGTTGTAGGCGCGGGCGAGGCGGGTGATGGAGTCGAGGAGAATGACGACGTCCTTGCCGTACTCGACGAGGCGCTTGGCGCGCTCGATGACCATCTCGGCCACCTGTACGTGGCGGTCGGCGGGTTCGTCGAAGGTGGAGCTGATGACCTCGCCCTTGACGCTGCGTTCCATGTCGGTGACTTCCTCGGGGCGCTCGTCGATGAGCAGTACGATCAGGTAAACTTCGGAGTGATTGGTGGCGATGGCGTTGGCAATGTGCTGAAGGAGGACGGTCTTGCCGGTGCGGGGAGGTGCGACGATGAGGGCGCGCTGTCCCTTGCCGAAGGGGGTCATGAGATCCATGACCCGGGTGGTGTAGCGCTTGGCTTCTGTTTCCAGCTTAATCTTTTTAACGGGGTACAGAGGTGTAAGATTTTCGAAGATTGTCTTTTCGCGGGCGACTTCCGGGGGTTCGCCGTTGAGGCTATCCACCTTGAGCAGCGCAAAGTAGCGCTCGCTTTCCTTGGGCGGGCGCATGGTGCCGACGATCTGGTCGCCTTTGCGCAGGTTGAAGCGGCGAATCTGGGATGGCGATACGTAGATGTCGTCCGGGCCGGGCAGGTAGTTGTAGTCCTGTGACCGCAGGAACCCGAAACCGTCGGGAAGGATTTCGAGGATGCCCTCGCCGTGCAGGCCGTCGTCCTTCTGGGCCCCCTTTGCGTCGGCGGTGGCCGTGGCAGTAGCCGCATTGGCGGCATTGGCCTGGAGGATTTTGAAGATCAGGTCCTGCTTTCGGAGGCTGGAATAGCCTTCGATGTTGAGGTCCTTGGCGATCGCCGTAAGGTCGGAGATCTTGGTTTTTTTGAGGGTCTCGATATCCACGGTGGGACGGGCTCCTTTGTGTGTAGCCCTGCTTGCGCAGGTCCTGTTGAAACAAAACTTTTGGTTAATGCGCCTGGCTCTTCCTGAGACTGGCCAGCAAACTCTTTACCTGTGCTTCGGTTTCGTCGCGGGTTCCGCCATTATTGATCACGAAATCTGCGCGCCGCGCTTTCTCCTCCTGCGGCATTTGGGCCGCAAGCCGTCGACTGATCTCCTCCGGTGGCATCTGGGAGCGTTCCCAAAGGCGCTGCCGGCGTGCATCGTCGCCGACGGTTACAACCAAAACCCGATCCACCAGGGATTCGAGCCCGTTTTCGTAAAGCAGTGGAACCATGAACACCACCAAAGGTTCGGACCTGTACTTATCGAGGAGCCGAAGCTCCTCGGTGCGAACCAGGGGATGAACGATGGAATTCAACAGCTTCCGTTTTTCGGGATCGGAGAAAACCATCGCGCCGAGCGTGGCACGGTCAATTTTCCCCTCGCCGTCAACGATATCGGGGCCAAAGGCCTTGAGGATTTCGTTGTAGGCGGATCCGCCCGGGGCTTGCAGTTCGTAGGCAATCGCGTCCGCGTCAATCACGACCGCGCCGCCCCATTCCTGAAGCATCCGGGCAACGGTGGTTTTTCCACTTCCGATGGATCCCGTTAAACCAAGTATCATTTTTTTAGGATTTTCTGGGTTGAAGGAGAAGACCGGAAAGGACACTGACAGACCGGATTCAGCACCGGTCAGGCAGTATTATACACCATATTGGCCGGATGTTTCACAAAAAAATGCTCCCCGGCTGTGAGGGTTACAATTCCGACTCCACCCGCAGCACGAACGGTTTTTCCTGCGTAACGTCCATGGCGCCAATCTCTGCGAGGGCTGCCTGGATGTCTTTTTCGCTGGTTTTGTGGGTGACGATTATAACCTCGGCGCGGCCTGTGGGGTGGTCGCCACGCTGAATCATGGAGTTAATGCTAACGTTGCGCTCGCCAAGGGCGTTGCTGAGCCGCGCCATGACGCCGGGGCGGTCGGCCACGGGAATTCGCAGGTAGTAGCTGGTTTCCAGCTCTGCGATGGGCTTGAGGGATTTCTTGCCGGGGGGGACAACAAGGCGGTGCTCGGCGGGGGGCGTTCCGCGCGAAATGGACTCGGCGATGCTCATGACGTCACTCAGAATGGCACTGGCGGTGGGTAGTTGGCCGGCGCCGCGACCGTAAAACATGGATTTGCCGACCAGGTCGCCTTCCACCATGATGCCATTGAAGACGCCATTCACATTTCCCAGCAAGGACTCGCGGGGCAACAGGGTGGGGTGGACACGGACTTCGACGCGGCCGGAGCCGGCCGTATCATCGGCCTTTGCGATGCCGAGAAGTTTGATCGTGTAGCCAAGGTCGCGGGCGTACTCGATGTCCACCTGGCGCAGGCGGGAAATGCCTTCCACATAAACGTCGGTGAAGCGAATGTCCTGTTGAAATGCCAGAGACGCGAGCACGGCGGTTTTGTGGGCGGTGTCGTAGCCCTCGATGTCGTAGGTTGGGTCGGGCTCGGCGTAACCATGGGCCTGTGCCTCGGCGAGGACGGCCTCGAAGGACTTTTTCTGCTCGGCCATGTTGGTGAGGATGTAATTGCAGGTGCCATTCAGGATGCCGTAGACGCGGCGAATGTTGTTGGCGGATAGCCCGAGTTGCAGTGCGCGAATGATGGGGATGCCGCCGCCGACGCTGGCCTCAAACAGGAGGGCGACATTCTTTTCTGCCGCCAGTTTCCAGAGGTCGGCGCCGAAGGTTGCGAGCATGGCCTTATTGGCGCTCACGACATGTTTGCCGGCGCGCAAGGCCTTTTCCACGAAGGTGCGCGCGGGTTCGAGGCCGCCGACCAATTCAATAATGATGGAAATGGATGGATCGTCGATCAGCGCGTTGGCATCGTTGCCAAGAATCGCGGGATCGTAATCGCAATCGCGTTTGCGCTGTGTGTCCACGTCGGCAATGCGCGCGAGTTTGATCTGCGAGCCAATGCGGGACGCCATGGTTGCCGAATTGGCATTCAGGGCGTTTACCACGCCGGTGCCGATATTTCCAAAGCCGATGAGGCCGATGTTAATGGTTTTCACGATATTCCGTCTTGTTCCATTTTGATAAGTAATTCGAGTTCTGCGATTGCTTCGAAATCTTTTGGACGTCCTGCGGCGCGCTTGACCTCCAGAAGCTTCGAGAGCCCGAGGACCCTGACTGGATACTCGCAGACCTGCTTCTCAACGGAAAATGGCGCCAAATCCTCGAAGAAGCCACCGCCACATACTTCACCCAACAGATCCAGAGGCCCCTCGTCAGTTGTAAGGGTAAAATTCAGGCCTTTGTGTAATGTGTCAGAATCAAAGATAAAAGGCAATCCGGCAGGAGCACCGCGAAGATAAGGGTGAATTGGCTTCAGCGCGGCAACAATGCGTTCATAGTTATCCATTGTTCTCTTGTAGCAAATGTCCACGTCCCAGGTAAGCCGCGCTGCGCCGTGGGCCAATGCCGCAATTCCCCCGATAATAACGAAATCCACGTCTGCGACTACAAGCCTTGCCAGCAGCTTTGACAAATCGAAGTCAGCTTTTGCTTCCTGCGTCACGATTTCCAACCCTGGCGTTTGCTCTTGTCACTTCTGAATTCCGACGCAACCCTGAAAATGTTTCGGAGCGTTGCCAATTGTGCTTCAAACGTCCGTCGGCGTGCATCAATGAGTAGTGATTTATCAACATCGCGTTTATAAACTTCGATGATTGGCCAAGGGATAATTTCGCCCGTATCAGTAAAAACTTGCTGCGAAAAGTCCCTGCGATGAATCACCCGCGACTGTGATGTCCGTTCCCATCGGTCGGCAGCACTTGGAGTTCCAGCGGTATGGTAACAGGTTCGTCCCTCGGCAATCGAGGCGGGTTCAACCTTACCTGCAACAGGGTCCGGAAATCCGGAGCAAACAATCCGATTTCTCGTCAATTGATCCTCAAAGGTCAATGTGCGCAGCTTGGCAAGGAGTGCTGGATTTACAGATTGCTTGTAATACTCAACAATGTCGTCCCTATGTTGCGTCATTTCCACCAACTCGCACTTGGTTACAATCTGGCGGTACGTTTGACATCCCTTATCTTCCACCCGTCTTTGCGATTTTCGCCCAGGTATCCTTGAGTGTCGCCGTTCGGTTAAAAACGGGTTTGCCGGGCCTGGAGTCCACGGGGTCGGCACAGAAGTAGCCGAGCCGCTCGAACTGGACGGGAGCGCCAGGTTTCGCGTCCGCGAGGGATGGTTCCAACCGACAATCCGTCAGCACTTCCAGCGAATTGGGATTAAGATTGTCGAGGTAGGTCTGCCCTTCGGCCACGTCGTCGGGATCTTCCTTCCGGAAAAGGTGATCGTACAGTCGGACCTCGGCGTTGATGGCGTGCTCCGCGGAAACCCAGTGGATGGTCGCCTTCACCTTGCGTCCGTCGGGCGAATCACCGCCGCGGGTTGCCGGGTCATAGGTGCAGTGAACTTCCACGACATTGCCTGCCGAATCCTTTACGACTTCCTGGCAAGTGATGAAGTACCCGTAACGCAGGCGCACCTCCCGCCCGGGTGAAAGCCGGTAGAACTTCGGTGGTGGAACTTCGCGGAAATCATCCTGCTCGATATAAAGGACTCTTGAAAACGGCACTTTGCGCGTTCCGGCCGAGGGATCCTCGGGATTGTTGACCGCATCCATCTCTTCGGTCTGGCCTTCGGGGTAATTGGTCAGGACAACCTTGATGGGGCGCAGCACGGCCATCATGCGGGGGGCGCGCTTGTTGAGATCCTCGCGCAGGCAATGCTCCAGCATGGCGAAATCGACGACACTGTCATTCTTGGCCACACCGACGCGCGAACACAAGTCGCGGATGGACTCGGGGGTGTAACCGCGCCGGCGAAAGCCGCTGATGGTGGGCATGCGCGGGTCATCCCAGCCGGAGACGTGCCCCCCGCGCACAAGCTCCAGGAACTTGCGCTTGCTCATGACCGTGTAAGTGAGGTTGAGGCGCGCGAACTCGATCTGTTGCGGGTGGTAAACGTCCAATTCGTTAAGGAACCAATCGTAAAGCGGCCGGTGGTCCTCGAACTCCAGGGTGCAGATGGAGTGGGTAATATGCTCGATGGAATCCGATATGCAGTGGGCATAATCGTACATCGGGTAGATGCACCATTTGTCGCCCGTGCGGTGGTGGTGGGCCTTGAGAATCCGGTACATGACGGGGTCGCGCAGGTTGAGGTTGGGTGAGGCCATGTCGATCTTCGCACGCAGCGTCTTTGTGCCCTCGTCAAACTCGCCGGCGCGCATGCGCTGGAAAAGATCCAGATTCTCTTCTATACTACGATTGCGGAAAGGACTGTCCTTGCCGGGTGTCGTCAGCGTGCCGCGGGAGTGGCGCACCTGATCGGCGGTGAGGTCACACACGAAAGCCTTCCCCGCCTTGATGAGCTGAACGGCGTACTCGTACATCTGCTCGAAGTAATCGGAGGCGTAGAAGAGATTCTTGCCCCAGTCCCAGCCCAGCCAATGCACGTCGGCCTGGATGCTCTCGACGTATTCCGTCTCTTCCTTCTCGGGATTCGTGTCGTCAAATCGCAGGTGGCAGACGCTGTTGTTCTCGGCGGCGATTCCGAAGTTCAAGCAGATGGATTTGGCGTGACCGATGTGAAGGTAGCCATTGGGCTCGGGGGGGAAGCGCGTTACGACGCGCCCATCCCACTTGCCGCTGGCATTGTCTTCTGCGACAATTTTGCGCACGAAATCGAGGGAACGCCCGGCGCCTTCCGACGCGTCGGGTCCCGGTTTACCGTCGGTTTCCTTGTTTGCTGAACTCATTCCTGCTCCGTCAATTTTGGCGCGCCAGTGGCGGCGCGCTGCCAGTCATCAAAGGGAATCTGTTTCCAGCTATGCGCCCGCGCAACCTTTTATTGTGCGGTGGCCGAAAGCCGCGTGGCGCAGGCGGAGATACGACGGGCAACTTCCTCCCGCCCCATCAGGGCCATCACATGGAACAGGGAGGGTGAGGCCGTGCGGCCCGTCAGGGCGAGGCGGATCGGCTGCATCACGTTTCCAAACTTATACCCCCTGGCGTCACTCCATGTGCGGACGGCGGCCTCCATGGCGCCGCACCACTCATCGATGGGTCCAGTGGTCGGTGTTGGGGTGGCTGCCCAAGCATTGTCCAGCACGCCTGCGGACTCCACAAACTGAGAAATCTGCTCCGAGTTTCCGAGAAACTTCTTAGACGCCTTTTCCTCATACTCTGCCGGTGCTTCAAAAAAGTAGGACAGATTGTCCGCGAAATCGCTTAGAGTTCGCGAGCGCTCGATGGCGAGGTCAATGATGCTGTGGAGCCACTCTTCGGACGCCAATTCTGAATTTACAGCAAACCGAGACTTCAGCGTGGGAATCACGAGTTCGTAAATTTTGGATTTTGGCATCTCACGTATGTACATGCCGTTCATCCACTGGAGCTTCTCGTGGTCAAATACGGCGGGGCTTTTCTTGACGCGGTCGAGGGAAAATTTCGAGACGATCTCATCCAGCGGCATGATCTCGTTGAACTCGGCCTCGGGGGGCGCCCAACCCAGCAGGGACAGATAATTGACGAGAGCCTGGGGGAGGATTCCCTTCTCCTTGAACTCCATAACGCCCGTCGCGCCGTGGCGCTTGCTGAGTTTCTGCTTGTCGGGCCCAAGGATCAGCGGCAGATGCGCGAATCGCGGCGGCGTGGCTCCAAGGGCGTTGTAAATCAGCATCTGTTTGGGTGTGTTGGACACGTGGTCCTCGCCGCGGCAGATGTGAGTGATGCCCATATCAATGTCGTCCACTACATTGGTGAAATTATAGAGCGGCGATCCGTCGCCGCGGGCGATGACAAAATCCCCGATGTTCGCGTTTTCCACGTCGATACGGCCATAGACCATGTCATCGAAACCCGTGGTCTCGCCTTCCGGCGCCAGGATCCGGATCACAAACGACCCGCCTGCAGCCTCATACTTTTCCATTTCGCCCGGCTCCAGCATTGCCCGGTTGTAGGCAAAAATTCTTCCGTCTGTCCGCGCCTTTCCGCGCAACTCCTCAAGTCGTTCCTTGGGGCAGTAGCATTTGTAGGCCTTTCCTTCGGTGAGCAACCGATCCAGATATTCCTTGTGCCGGTCGGCGCGCTGGCGTTGGTAAACGACCGGCTCGTCTGGAGTAAGCCCAAGCCAATCCAGTGACGTCAGAATCTGCTGCGTTGCCTCCTCCGTGGAACGCTCAAGGTCCGTGTCCTCGATGCGAAGGAGGAAGGTGCCCCCCATGTGGCGTGCGTAAAGCCAGTTGAAAAGCGCAGCCCGCGCGCTGCCGATGTGCAGATATCCTGTGGGGCTGGGCGCAAACCTTACCCGAATCTTCGTGCTGTCAGTCGTCATGGGATTCAATTCCATGTCATGGCGGCTAATTATTCGGAAATTCCCCGCCTTGGCCGCGCTGGAATACTTGCCCCCGCCGTGGGTGTAGTGAACATCCAGACCACAGACCGAAAGAACGGGTGATCCCATGGACATCAAGGCCCAGATCCAAAAAGACCGCATGGAAGCGATGAAAACCAGGAATGCCGCCGCGAAATCCACATTGGATTACATCCTTGGCGAGATCCAGAAGAAGGAAAAGGATCCTTCGGCCAAAGGCGACATTGCCACTGCCGTCATCGCGGCCTACCTGAAGTCCCTGCGCGAGTTCATTGCCCAGTTTGCCACGGAGCGTCCGGAGCAGTCGGCCGTGTACCAGGCTGAAATCACCCAGCTCGAGCAATACCTGCCCAAGCAGCTTTCCGCAGACGAGCTCCGAGCCGAAATCCAGGCATTGCAAGCTGCGGGTCAGGACAAGAAGGGCCTGATCATGAAAGCGTTAAAGGAAAAGCATGGTGCTGCGATGGATGGTAAGGCCGCTGCAACAATCCTGGATGAACTGGGAATCAAGTAATCCGGCGCCTGAAAGAACCGGCTACTTGATTTCTGTTTCTGGCTCCGGCTCGGGCTTGATTTTGGGAACCGCCGGCTCCGCGACAGGCTCCTGACGGGCATCCTTGCGGGCCTGGATTTCCTCCGGGGACCCCGTCCGGACATACTTTCGCACAATGGTTTGCTCGGCCTTGCTCAGCAACCGGTCCTTTGTCATTCGCCATTCGGTCTCGCGGTTCTCAAACCATTCCTTGCCCGACGAACGGTAGGCTTGGCGTCCGACAAGGCGGTAATCATTGTTGAACATGACATAAACGCGGACCTTGCCGGCCACGGCGGCGGTTAGTTTGGCGTCCATGTCCTGGTTGGAATCCTTCGATGTGATCTTTTCACCCTTGATGCCGCCGCTGTAACGCTCCACGGCCTTTTCCAGACCGCCGTACTTGATGAATATTAACGCGTCCTTGTTCGGGTCAAAATTCTCCTTCTGAAGGTAAAGAAACAGGTCGTAAACCCCCATCCCCTTGTCAGAGAGGGATTTCACATTGTAGAAGCTCATCAGCCCGACGAATACGAGCCCCATGGCAATCTTGCCTGCCTTGGTCGGCGTTGCATCCACCCCTGCGGCCAGCAGCATGACCAGCGGGGGGAGGCAGATGACAAAGTACTCGGGCAGTAATTCGACACGCGAGACAAAGCTTCCCAGGATCAGGATGCCCAGCGCGGGCAACGCAAAGGCAAACCATTGGAACAGGAGAAACGAAGCAAGGCTCATGCGTTTCCACTGACCCACGACGTCCTGCGTTTCGTCAATCCACACCACGTTCTCGGGCAGGGAAGCCGCCTCTTCGGCGCGCTTGCGATAGTAAAGGAAACTCAAAATCAGGCAGGCAAAGACAAAGACATACATGAATGCCTGGAAGAACTGCGTGGCGCCATGGCGGTCAAAATCCCCAAGAAGCACGGCGATCAGTCCGCGCACCACATCGTCAATCTGGGGCGCGGCGATGTCGAATTTCTTCGGGAAATTTTGTTCGATGTAAACCACGCTGAATATCACGATCGCGATCTGCACGAAAAGGCCTGCCATGCTGACAAGGAGGAATGGCCGGGGCGTCTTGCGCGGCCTGACCATGGCAAACACAAAGTGCGCAAACAGCACGAACCAGAAGAGCGGGTGGGTTAACGCCCCCAGTGACGCGGAGATGCTGTAAAGCGTCCAGTTGCGGGAACCGCCCTCATCGAGGCTGCGGACACAGAAATAATTCGCAAGCACCGCCCACAGGCTCAGCAGGGCGAATGGCGTGGCGTCGTTGGAAATCGAAACCAGAGTTGGGTTAAAAGCGAATCCCAACAGCGCAACGGCAAATGCCGTGCCCCGCAGATATCGCTGGCCGTAAAAGAAAAACGCAACGCACGTCAAAAGCCCAAACGCCACGGACGGCAAACGCATGATGAGTTCGTTGGTCGCGGTTGCGTAATTGCCCCACAGCTTTATGAATTCATAATAAAGAGGCAGGGCTCCAACGAACATCGCATGCAAAAGCGGAGGGCGCTTGCCTCCCACGAAATCGAGGGTAAAAAACTCGGACCCGAAAAACTCCGAATAGGAGACGTGAACCAGGCGCAAGAAGGCCGCCAGCAGCATCGCCACAACCGCAACGATGATTTCCTCGCGGGGCAGCGTTCGCTGCTTGAAAGTCTCGGGAGGCGGGGCCTCCGCGACCGTGTTGTTCGTCATGTTGGAATCTGGCTCAGGCACTGCATTCACACTGTTTAGCAATCCTACGGTAAGGCATAGTGCAAGTATATCTTCCTATTCGGCACCCGGCACATGAAAGCCGAGGCGGCCTTGGGACTACCTCCTGAAACGCAATTTCGGCATGTAGATCAGGCTGCGTACCATGATTTTGGCGTTAAAGGTGCTTTGGCCCGCACGGCGTTCTTCGAAGAGTATGGGGCGCTCGGCGAACTTCAGCCCGGCACGGCGGGCCTCATGGAGCACCTCCTGCACGATCTCCGGGCCGCGGGCCGTCATCTTCTCCCAAGGGATGGCTTCGAGGGCGCGGCGGCTGAAGACTCGGAAACCGCTGGTGCAGTCGCGGATGGGCAGCCCGAGCAGTACCTGAATGTAAAAATTGGCGCCATAGGTAATGAGCGTCCGCGTAAACGCCCGCCCTTGTTCCCCACCGCCATGGATCAGCCGCGAACCGACGACCAAATCCGCCTCGCAGGAGCGTATAGGCTCAACCAGGGACGGGATGAACCGCGGATTGTGGGAGAAATCGGCATCCATTTCGACAACTACATCCGCGCCATGATCCCGCGCCCACCGGAATCCGGCCAGTCCGGCTGTCCCCCGCCCCTTCTCGTTGACCCGATGAAGTAAATGGACTCGTGGTTCCCGGGCCGCCAGATCGCCGACAATCTTCCAAGTTCCGTCCGGCGAGTTATCGTCAATGACCAGCACCTCGTACTCAGTGCCCAAAGCGAGGAGTTCCTCGATCAGCGGCCCGATGTTCTCAGACTCGTTATAGGTGGGTAGTGTGGCAACAATCTTCATTTTGGGGGAATTGAGGCGAGACGAACGGGATTTGTAAGAAGAAAATGCATGGCAAGGGAGGGGCTGTGGCCTTGGTTCCGCGGGCTTTCGGGGTGGAGCTCTTGAAGATTGAATCCACCTCTTCCGAGGCTTCCCGCTAACGTCGACTCCATATCATATCTGATTGCGTAACTCGTCAGGAAATCCTGCCGGGCATGGGGCTACGCAAAGTTTTCCGCGTTTTTCCAAGCGGAAAAATCATGCGGATTTGTCAGGTCTGCCGGCCATGAGGGGATAGATAATCCCAGCCAGGATCGCGCCGACGATTGGCGCCAACCAGAACAGCCATAACTGTTGCAAAGCCCACCCACCGACGAACAGGGCGGGGCCCGTGCTGCGGGCTGGATTGACCGAGAGGTTTGTTACTGGAATGCCGATAAGGTGGATCAGCGTCAGCCCGAGGCCAATGGCAATGGGGGCAAAGCCCTGGGGAGCCCGACTGTCGGTCGCACCGAGAATGATCAGAAGAAAGAAGAAGGTCAGCACCACCTCGGCGACAAGCCCGGCGACCATGGTATAGCCGCCCGGCGAGTGGGTTCCGTAACCATTGGACGCGAAACCTCCTGCCAGTGAGAAACCAGAATTGCCGCAGGCGATGACGTACAGAACCGCCGAACCCGCCACTGCCCCAAGCACCTGAGAAATGATGTAGCCGGGTAGCTGCGATGCCTTGAACCGGCCACCAACAACCAGGCCGACGGAAACGGCCGGGTTGAGGTGGCATCCCGAAATGTGCCCAATGGCAAACGCCATGGTCAGGACTGTAAGGCCGAAAGCCAGGGAAACGCCAGCAAGCCCAATGCCGAGGTTAATGGGAGTGGCACCCTCTGTGGCGAGAAACTTCGCCGCAAGCACGGCGCTGCCGCAGCCGCCAAAAGTTAGCCAGAATGTGCCGAAAAACTCTGCAAGCAATGCGTTCTTGGTTTTCATTTTCACCGGTTTCCTGCGTCAGATTTTGAGGCCGTGCATTTCCGCAACGACGTGAAGTCGCGAAACGAAGTAATGCAACCAATATCCAATTCCCGTGGTAAGTTGGTCCCACGTGCGCCTATGCGGTTTTCCCTTGGCGGGAATTGAGATAAACTCTATTTGCCTTGTAGGAAGAAACTGCAAATGAAGCGACATCGCGGTACGGAGACGCAAGCGGCCCGAGGAATGGGTGGCGCGCGGGTTTGGGGCATGGCGATTATGCTACTGGCCTCGTGCGTCCTTGCATCCGGGCAAACCGGGCCGTTTGCCGGGGGAGACATTATCGTAAAGTATCGCGGCGCCCCCACCCATCAGGGGGCGGAGAGCTTTGCGGCAGCGCGTGGCCTCTGGTTCAAACAGAAGATGGTCCTGCCGAACCTTCTGGTCGTGGATGGAGGACAGGCGCCGGAAAAGGTGCTGGCGGGCTTGGCAGCGGACCCTGCAGTGGAGTACGCCGTCCGCAGCCGCAACGTGGCCCTCACAGCCGTGCCCAATGACCCGTCCTTCGGGCTCCAGTGGCAGCTTCAAAACACCGGCCAGACGGGGGGAACTCCCGGGGCCGACATTCAGGCCACGGGCGCCTGGGACGTTACGACGGGCAGCGCGAGCCTCATCATTGGGATTCCGGATACAGGCACGTACTGGCTGCACCCGGACCTGGCCAGCCGCATCTGGGTAAACCCGGGTGAGATTCCCACCAACGGAATTGATGACGACGGCAACGGCTTCATTGACGACGTGAACGGCTGGAATTTCTGGGACAACAACAACGTGATTTTTACAGGCAACTCCCACGGAACCAGCGTGGCGGGGGCGGCCGCCGCGGCCACCAACAACGGCGTTGGTGTGGCTGGGGTGGATTGGAATGCGCGGATCCTTGTGGCAAACTGTTTCAGTTCAGCGGGCAGCGGCACGGATGTGACGGTTACGAACGGGGTCGCTTATGCGATCAAAATGGGTGCGAAGGTCGTGAATGCGAGTTGGGGGGACACCTATCAGTCGCCTGTTTATGTGGACATGGCGCTTTACGCGGAGCAGAATGGCGTGCTGATCGTGCCGGCATCGGGCAATTTCGGGTTTGATGGCGACGCACATCCGTTTTATCCGGCGGCGCTGCCCTATGATAGCATCCTGAGTGTGGGCGGCTCAACGAACACAGACGACTGGATTTACAATTACGGTTCACGGACGATCGGGATCTCTGCGCCGGCGCAATTGGTCTACCTGCCGAACTCAGGTGGGTATGCCGCTGGTAGCGGCACGAGCTATGCGGCGCCGCTGGTAACTGGCGCTGCATCCCTGGTGCGCAGTGCGTTTCCCGGTGCCACGCCGGCGCAGGTTAAGTACCGTCTCATGGCAAACGCCGACGTGAAACTTGCCGAGCGCAACGTTGTCTCCGGCCGGCTGAATGTGGCAGCGGCAGTCGGCCTGAATGATGCCATTCCGCCGGCAACAATCTCGAATCTCATGATTGAAAAGGTGGCACACAACGGCGTGATCCTGAGATTTACGACTCCGGGGGACAACGGAATGAGTGGCCAGGCTTCGCTTTACCAGGTGCGGGTCTCGACGCAGCCGCTCAGCCTGGCGAATTTCTATACCGTGCCCCAAGCCATACCAAGTCGTAGGCCATCAGCTCCGGGGACCGCGGAGAAACTGATTCTTAACAACCTCGACGAAGGCCAACAATATTATTTTGCAGTGCGCGCTGTGGACAAGGCGGGAAACGCAGGTGGACTATCGAATAGTGTCTCTGCCAGCCTTCCTGCGAGCAATACGCTCTTCTTCGACGCTTGCGATTCGGTGAACCCGGTGTGGACGGCGGTGGGCTTCGGCCTGACACCGGGCGACGCGCACACTGGGGGCAATTCGTGGCAGGACAGCCCAAACGCTGCTTACACTACCGGAACGGTTTCCACGCTCACCAGCAGCGGTTTCAACCTGTCGGGTCTGGCCCGCCCGCGCTTGAGCTATTACGTTCAGTACAGTTTCACGACCCGGCTCGACCAGCAGGATCGCATGGAAGTTCAGGTGTCCACGGATGGCGGCGCGACCTGGATCCCGGTCCGCAAGTATCGCAACAGCTACTCACCATGGCTGCGTGAAGTGGTGCCTCTGGACCAGTTTGTAGGTGCGACAAACCTGCGGGTCCGGTTTTACGTGGTTTCCGACGGCGACATCTTCGTGGATGATGGGGCCTATTTGGATGACATTCGGATCTACAATGCAGGTTCGCCCGTGCCGGAGTCTTTGGAGACAACCGTGGAAAGCGTGGATTTTTACAAGGTGACGACGCGGCAGCCGGCTTACGACGAAACACCCTCCTATGACATTTGGACACAGCAGTTTGGCCTGAAGTCCCGGGCGCCCCGGCTGGAGTCCATGACAGCCAAGTCCATCGCCGCCGGAACATCCGGGGCCACAGCGCGTTTCACACCCGTGATTACCACTCCCGGCACCTACGACGTGCGCGCGACATGGCATAACGTGGCCAGCGCCAACAATGTAACTTTCCGGGTGAACCACGCGGACGGCAGCACCACATTCTCGCTCAATCAGGGCGCCGGCAACGCGAACACTTGGATGGCCCTTGGGACGTACCGGTTCAACTATGGCCAGAATCCTGCTACAGGATCAGTAGTCATCGATGCGTCAACGGCCTCGGGTGGCGATGTTTACGCCGACGCCGTACAGTGGCGGTTGGTCAACTACGATGTGGAATCGGCAGGGGCTGGCCTGTGGGCGCTTTATGACTAAAATTCCTTGCCCTGCTGCTGTATATGGGCCGGTGTTAAGCATACCATCAGTGACTTGAGGACCGTTTTTCATGCCACCATCGCAACAGAAGCGCCCGGGCCGCCAGCAGGCCCAACAATCCGGGAATCCCACTGGCCAGACGGCGAAGGCCGGTGCCACAGCTACTGCCCCAGCCCCGTCGACAGATCCTCTGCGGTCCCTGCTTCCCCAGGATCGGGACATCATTCCCATTCCGGTGCTTATTGGGATTTTTGCGTTTGTGGCGGCGCTGATATGGTATAATCAGGGGCCCGAATTTCTCAGGAATTTTGCCGTGTATCGATCGGGTGCATTGGCTAACAAGGGCGACTATCAGGGCGCTATTTACTATCTCCGTCAGAGGGTGCAAAACAGCCCGACCGACCCCTCCGCCCTTGGGGAACTTGGCAATGCCCTGTTCCGGGTCGGAAGTTACGACGAATCCCTGAAGTATTTCAACGAGGCACAGGCCAACCGAAACAACGTGCGGCAGGACGAGGACGGCAAGACTCCGCCTCCACCGGACTACAGTTCGGCGCTGGCAGAGGTGGCCTTCAAAAAGGCCATGGCCACCCCCGAAGGCAAACCGCGTGACTTCTCCGAGACTGAGAAGTACCTTGCGGATGCCCTCAAAGTCAACCGACTCGACAAGTTGGCCAACTACACTTATGGCGAGGTGGAGTTTGCCCGCGGCAACTATCGCAAAGCTGTGGAGTACTTCAAGATTGTCGCCAAGGCGCCGGGGTACAAGGAGCGCGTGCAGGACTACTATAAGAAGATCGACCAAGCTTTCTTTAAGGATATCCAGTAACGGAACCCCGTTTGCCGGGCGTCCTCAGTTCATGCGCGTGAATTCGCCGATTTTTTAATTGCGTTTCACCCTGCCTGGGCCAGTCTTTCCCCCAAACTAACTTTGCGCCCAAAGCTGTCCTGATGTTTGCGACCAAGTGGCGTTGCCCGAAGCAATAGAAGGAGTCCGTTTCAAATGCGCATCCGGTTCAAGAAGGCCGATCTTTTGCCTGCAGCTGCCATTGTCCAGAGCGTGGCGAATCCGCAAAGCACCCTGCCGATCCTTTCCAATATCCTCATCCACACGGATCACGACAATGTGGTGAGCCTGTCGGCCACCGACTATGAAACGCGAGTGCGCATCCAGGTTGCGGCTGAGGTGGAAAAGAAGGGGACGGCGACCCTGCCAGCCAAGACTTTTTATGACCTGGTGAAGGAACTGCCCGAGGACGAGGACGTCACCGTGGAGGTGAAGGACAAAAGTGCCGCGGTGAAATCCAAGGGCATTCGTGCGGAATTGCAGACCATGCCCGCGAAAGACTTTCCCAAATGGCCCGAGCTGACGACCAAGGTTTCGTTTGAGATTGAGCAGCGGGAACTGAAACGCCTGCTTTCGAAGATACTCTTTGCGGTGCCGGTACGCGACCCGCGCAAGGTATTGCTGGGCGCGTTGTTTGAGTTTCGGAAGGGACTGCTAAATGCAGTGGCCACGGACGGCAAGATTCTCGCCTTTGTCCAGCATGCCATCCAGGGAGACAAGGCCCCGCAGGACCTGAACGTCGTGATTCCCCACAAGATGCTGGAGGAGCTGACACGCACGCTTGGCGACGAAGGGCTGGTCACCATGGAAGTGGATGATCGCCAGATCGCATTTACGTTTAACAACCTGACCCTCATCTCCAATCAGGTGGAGGGAAAGTATCCCAATTACAATGCCGTGATCCCGAAGGAATTTTCGCGGGATCTGCGATTCCAGAAGAGCCCCATGGGCAGCGCCATCCGTCGCGCGTCAATTTTGTCCGATGTGAAAAACGCGGCCATCAGCATGGCGTTCAGCGGCGACACGGTGACGGTGGAGGCCGAAAGCTACGACAAGGGGCGCATCAGTGAGGAAGTGCCGGCAAACACCGATGGCGACGATTTTAAGATCGTGTTCAATTACAAGTTTGTCGGCGAGGTGCTGAAATCCATCGATACAGATGAGGTGGTCCTGCAGGTAAATCAGCCCACGTCACCGGCGGTTTTTCGTGGTAGTGAAAACTCCGACAGCTTCTATCTTGTCATGCCCATCAAGCTTACCGAGCTTGCGGACTATGACGAGCAGGGCGCGGGGCGTGCCGATGACCGCGAGGCAGAATACTCCGGCGCTGAGATGGATGAGGAGCCCTGACACGGGCGCCGTATTTTGTTGAGTGGGCCCGTCACCCCGTGATGAGTAACCGCGGATAATCCGATGCCTGTTGCCGATAGCAAGCTCCCGTGGCTGATCCTTCGACTGCTGCCCGAAATGACGCGTGTGAGGTTTTACACGCTGTTTGATCATTTCCAGAGTCCGCGTCTTGCATTGGGTGCAGGCGCTGCGGAGATTGCCTCGCTCCGCGGATTTGATTCGGCCCTGGCGCGCAAGGTGCTCGAGGCGCCGAGAACCGTTCCCGTCCAACGCGAGCAGGAACTTATGGCTCAGCACGATGCGCGGCTTGTAACCATTGAGGATGAGGAATACCCGGAGAATCTGCGGAAATCCTCTTTTCCGCCGCCCATGATTTACGTTCGTGGGACGCTCCATGCCGACGACCGATACGCCATCGCCATGGTGGGTTCGCGCCATTCGACGGTTTATGGTCGTTCGGTGGCCCAGCAAATGGCCGGCCGTCTTGCCGCTGTCGGAATGACGGTGATCAGCGGCTTCGCGCGCGGAATTGATTCCGCGGCGCACGAAGCCGCATTACGGGCCGGTGGCAGGACCATTGGTGTGCTGGGCAATGGCTTGGCGGTTTGCTATCCGGCAGAAAACAAGAAGCTGGGCGACGAGATTGTCGCCAACGGCGCGCTGGTGACTGAATACCCGATGGAAACGCCACCGGATCGTTACAATTTCCCGGAGCGAAACCACCTTATCGCGGCCATGTCACTTGGCACTGTGGTGGTGGAAGCCGCTGAAAAATCGGGTGCCCTCATAACGGCAAACGAGGCTTTGGACGAAAACCGGTTTGTTTTTGCTGTTCCCGGCGACGTGAACCGGTTAAATTCGCGCGGGACAAACAAGCTGATTCAGGCTGGGGCGCGCTTGGTGCAGAATGCAAATGATGTGCTGCTGGAACTCAAGGATCAGCTTCGCGGATTCATCAAGGAGGAGGCGTTGGCGGAGGCGGAAAACGCCGATTTGCCTCAAGTCCCGGCTCCGGCCACCGCGAAACCCGGGGCCAAGACATCGCGCAAATCCACTCCCTCCAAGTTGACCGAAGATGAGGGCTACGTGCTTGAATTCATACAACATGAGCCCCAGTACTTTGACGTGCTGGTGTCGAAGGTGGACGGAAGCAGATTGAGCGTTCCCAAGCTTTCTTCCGTCCTGTTGGCGCTGGAATTGAAGCAGCGTATCAAGCAGTTGCCGGGGAAACTGTACGCGGCGCTGGACTAACCTGGGTTTCTATTTCAGGACAGTTCGAAGTGTGTCGGCCAAACGAAAACTGGCGACTGATGCCTGGCGGCTTGCCACGAGGTCGCCACGCTTTAGATAGTTTTTAGGCAATTCCGGGGCTTTCACGCCGGCGTCGCGCTGCTTGTAGTTTATACCCTTCAGCGGTTCCTTGCTGCCCAGCAGATAGACCTCGCGTTTGCAGATGGCGTGGCCCTCACGAATCCAGGACAGATAGGTCTTCTTCCTGAGCTCGCTGGCGAAGTATTGGCGATTGTAACACGGGCATCCCTCCAGGATGTCGCGCATCTTGAGAATCTCGGCGAAGGACTGCCGGGAGCCCAGCATGCCATCCCAGATGGAGTGGAGCTTTTCTGTTCTGCTGGTGTTGTCGGTGTCCGCCAGCAGAAACCCACTGCCCCCGTAATCGCCTTGGGGCAGTGCCTTTGAGTACATCGTGGCACAGTGCAGCGGCTGATGGATGTCGCCAATGATATGAAGGATCCAGCACAGGGCGATGGCTTTCTCTGGGTCGGGCGCAGTGCCCTTCAGGATTTCCATGTTGTGCTCGATGGCGTCCACGGCGTTGTCCGGGTCTTTTATATTCCCGAATTTCGGCACGGTCGTTTCCCAGTCAATGGGGTCACGGGGATCCACGATGCCCAGGTCGCAGTAATGCCAGACGGCGTGATGATCTGTGCGGTTACGCGGATGATTGGGCGAGCGAATGATGTCGGGCCAGGTGGAACACATGGCGAAGATGAATTCATCCTGCTGTTCCGGGGTCAGATTTGCCGGCATGCGCGACGCGATATCGCGTTCGTAGGTCGGGAGTTGCTTGAGCAATGCCACGGCCTTCTGGCGCATCTTCACCGGCAGGCGCCGATAAGCCAAATCTGCGACGAGCTGGTGGCCCACGTCGTTCCATGCGAAGGATAAATTCGCAAGGCACACAAAGGCTGCCACAAGTGCGGGTTTCAATGCTTTGAACATGAGTCTCCTCTTCCTAGCCGTGCTTCTGTTTCCCGATGCCAAATTTCATTACGGTCACGTCGCGCTGTGACGGGCAAGCACAATCGCCGCGCAGTGCTCAGTCGGGTTTGTCTGGATTGGGTTCTTTCGGACCGCCTATCCAGCCTTTGCGCCGGAAATAGATAATCTCAGCGATGGCGATCAGCAGCATTACGCCGATACAAATCGGATAGCCGTAGCGATGCGCGAGCTCCGGCATGTTCCATGGTGACGATTCGGTATGAAAATTCATGCCGTACACACCGGCGATGAACGTCAGCGGGATGAAAATCGTCGTGATGATGGTGAGGACCTTCATGACCTCGTTCAGCCTGTTGCTCATGGACGACAGATAAACGTCCATCAGGTTTGATGACAGTTCGCGATATGTCTCCATCAGGTCGATGATCTGAATGCAGTGGTCGTAAACGTCGCGCAGGTAAGCCCGCGTATCCTGTGTGAAGTGTGGTGTCTGGTCGCGCGCGAGAACGGAAACAGCCTCGCGCAACGGCCACACGGCGCGCCGCAGGATCAGCAGCTTGCGGCGAATTTCGTAAACGCGGGCCAGCACCGACGGATCGGGCCGCACCACGACATCATCCTCAAGTTCCTCCAGCGCCTCGCCGTTCCGCTCCAGCAGCGGGAAGTAGGCGTCCACCGCGGCATCGAGGATCGAGTAGGCCAGATAGTCAGCGCCCAGCGACCGGATGCGCCCCTTGCTGCGTCGGATACGGTCGCGCACATCGCCAAAGCAATCGCCGGGCCGTTCCTGAAACGTGACGACGCAACCAGGGCCCAAGAACATGGAAAGCTGGTCGGTGTCGTACTCGCCATCCATGGGCGCCATGCGCAGCACTATGAACTGGTGTTCGCCGTAGTCCTCCACCTTGGCTCGCTGGTGAGTGTGAACCACGTCCTCCAACGCAAGAGGATGCAGCTTGAAGCACTCACCGATGCGCTCGATGAGTGAGACGTCGGCCAGGCCTACGACGTCTATCCAGACCACCGGGAAGTGCTTATGGAGGTCGGGAACCTGATCGAGGCGAATCGCATCGAACTCCTCCACCTTTTCCGGACTGTAGCACAAGGCGCTGAAGGTCGTCGGCGTGGCCAGCGGATCGGCGGCCTTTGGGCCTTGTGGCGAAATCTGGGCCGTGCGGCGAAAATAGGGCCTGCGTCGCCGGCGCAGGCGAAGTGACAGCTTCGACATGATTGGCGGATCCCAACACCCGGCAATTGCGAATGTCTATGCGTTTTGTTGAACCAGTCGCGTCGTTCCCTAAGGATCGTCGAGACTCCATCCTGAGATTGTAACTGGCGTTGCCGGGTTAATGATCGTATAGGTAAACGTCGTGATGGGCCCAAGGTTGCTCAGCGAACTGCCCGCGCCCATCTTGACGACCACGGTCTTGTTCTTGGGGACGCCGTCGTGGATGATGGTGAGCGGAATGGACTTGGGTGTTGGCGCGACACCGCCAGCGAAAACCACCTTGCCACCGGTCATCTTGTAATCCACGCCGTATTCGGCGGTGCTACTGTTGTCGATCCAGCACTGGGCGGATTGGTCCGCGACCCACGATGAGTAACCGACGGGCAAAGTCATGGTGATGGGGATGTTCACCGTGCCCACATTGTCGTCACTGGTTGCGGTACTGGTGGTGAAGGCCGTTTCGGGTAACTTGCCAGGGATCTTCACATCGAGATGGAGCTGGTTGTAGTCGTCCACCACCCAAAACGGTGTCTTGAAGTAGGTGATGATTGTGTAAGCCGGGTTGGCCGGAGTAAATGTAAGGTTCACATACGTGCCGTCAGGTTCGGTCAGGGACCAACTTCCCAATGTTGCAAGGGTGCTGGTGGTGCCGTCGCTGATGGTTATGTTTCCGTCAGTGGCGGGATCATACGCGCGCCCGGCCACGACGATGGAACCCGAAATGGTGCGGGTGGTTCGGATGCGCGTAAAGTCCACGTCGGCCACGCTTGTGGATGTGGTGGGCACTACGCCGCCCGCCTTTGTGCAGTTGAAAGTAAATCCTTTGTACATTACCGTCAGGGTGTAGGTGCTGGCGCCGATGGCTGGGAGCGGGATGATGTATTTCCCGTCCGGTCCGGTGGGATTCGAGGTGGCAAAGTTGGCCGCATCGTAGGACACGGCATTTGGGGCGGTTCCCTTGAAGTTGTTTACGACGGCGCCTTCGAGAGGATTGCCGAGTTCATCCTTCACCATGCCGCTGATGGTCAGCGGTGCGGCGGTGCCGCCGGTAACGGTGACTGTCGCCGAGGCTGTGGCGGTGTGGCCCTTCATGTCCGTCACGGTGCAGCGCACGAAGTATGTGCCGTCCTGTGTCCAGGTGTGGCTGCCCTGGGTAGCGAGGCGTGAGTCGGGGTCGGATCCGCCGGACTGGTAGCCTCCGGTGGTCGCATTGTCGTCAAATTCCCAATAGTAGGCCAGCGTGTCGCCGTCAGGGTCCGATGCCGTGGCTGTGAAAGTTGTCGGGACCCCGGCGGACAGGTTCAGCGATGTTGGTGCGATGGACACTGTGGGTGCATTGTTGCCGGGGATTGGGCCGAAGTTCAATACCACGTCCAGCGATTCCGGTGTTGTCCCTCCTTTCTTGATCGGTGTTACATGAAGGTTCATCTCGGCGTCCGTGAAGGTGCGCCCGATGGCCAATGGTGCGTCGTACATGGTGCTGAAGGTCGATCCAGTCAGTCCGCGACTTCCGGGGGTCATGTCGATGAGTGTTGTCAGTCCGCTGGAACCGGGAACGGACTCACCGCCGAAATGCACCTCAAGGCCATTGGCGGACCACGTGTCGCCCGCGCCGGTGATGGCCTGGCGAAAGTCCAACCAATAGACGTGGCCCGTGTCCCGCGGAATGCGGATCGCATACTTCTTCCCTGTGTCCAGCGTCCCCTGATCAAATGCGTACAGCCGATAGGTTCCGGACGTGACGGGGTCGAAAATGTGCTCCTCTGTGAGCCAGCCCAACCGGTATTTCCAGTACGGGTTGGCGTCGCGGTCCGGCGGCAGCGGAATGGGCCACGTGTTCTTGTAACCCATCAGGCAGTCCACGTCGCCGTAGGAATCGATGAAGTACGATCCATTGCGCAGTGGCGACTGGAGCGTTGCCCGCGACACGCCGTTGGCGTGCTGCAGGCCGAGATTGTGACAAAGCTCGTGGGCCAGCGCCTTCGTGGTGGTTCCAAAGACTCCCTTAATGTAAGACTGCCCCGCGGCTTGTGTGCCCTGACCGGGGATGAATCCGCCGATGATGATGTCCAGATCATAGTTGGCGGAATCGTACTTGGCCGGCGTTGCTGTGAGCAGGCCGGCCTGCTTTGCCTTGGCACGGGCGTCGTCCGCGAGGGAGTTGGGCTCGTACCACAGGGTGTATTTGCTGAGTGAGGTTCCCGGGTAGAGGGCGTTGTAAGCCGTGTAACTGACTCCCAGGTTAATTTCCGGAATTACCGTAAAATCCATGGTGCACAGGCCGTAGGACTGCTGGGCCATGAAACTGGCCAGGGCCGCCGAGGTGGTGCCGTCCAGGACCTTGCCCCAGCCGGAGAGGTATCCGCCCGGCCCGGGTGAATCGCTGGGTCCGCCAAAATCGGTGAACCGGATGGGGATAATGAGAACCTTCTTGTGCCCCTTGGTCCAAGTGGAACTTGCCGCCGTGTGTGCTGTTGTCGCCGCCAGACCGATGAGGGAAACTGCCACGACTCCGAAAAGCGCCCTCATCCGCCGGGCGGCAACGAACCCCATTGCCGTTTCCATCCGCCCTGCTCCTTGAACTCCCCGGGTTTCCTGCCCTAACGATTTTCCCAGTTTATAGCGCATTGGTTGAGGCAACCCACGAAAATGCCGGTATGACGGTTACTTCCGCCGACGAGAAGCGGGTCTGCCCGGTAAGAGTGTCGCGGACGAGCGTTTCGGTCGGGACATCGGGCTGCGTTGGCGATGGCGTGGGTGTGGATTCCATGGTCTTCTCCGTATGGGACGGGTTGAGTGGCAAAGCTGTGCATCGTAAGTTGCGGTTTGGGGCGATTCTTTTCCGGTCCTCCGTCCGATAGGGGGGGGAGGGGGAGGGGGGGGTATTGATTTAATTTTCGGTCAATTATCTCTCAAGTCAAATATTATCAGTCTTTTGTGCCGCTAAAAAATACGGTCAATTATGCGTGTTTTTTGCGATTTTAACCGGTTGGATCGCGACAAAATGGATCTTTCTGGGGCGTGATTGGCCGGGTTGGGGCGCGCGGGTGGACAAAACGGTTTTGCCCGCGAAACACGCGAAGAGCGCGAAAAGGGGCAGAAGACAGCGGGGCGGGATTGCAGTATGAACAGAAATCCGGGGTGGTGGCGCGTGATGGGGTCTGGGTGAACATGATGGGAATGGGTCTAACACAGCGGGATTGGGTTTGCCTATTCCCCCACGACCCCTACGGACCCCTTACAGACCCTTAACCCGCAAAGGGATTTTGGACTGCACCCGGGGAAGCTGCCGGGTCACAATGGGAGGGTGAGGCGCGAAGAGGCGCAAGAAACACAAAATGAGTTTTTGGCGCGTTTCCCGGGGGTCGCTGGAATCCAGCATCTTCCGGACGCTGGCAGGCCAGCCCGTTTAGTGGAGGACCCAACGTGCCTCGGAAACCAGACATACCCCGCCGTGTTCCTTGAGCAGCGGGCGTAGGGCGGCCACCACTCGCTCGACCTGATCGGCGTTGCAGGTGGTCAGCAGGTAGCTGTTTGTAAAAGCGTCGGATAAATCGTCCGCGCCTTGAAAGCCACGGCTGCCCCGCCCGACGACGTCGCGGATAAGCGTGTAGTGTGGCAGGCCCTCTGATTCGAGCACTGCAATCACTTCCTTCATTTCCAGGGAATCCGTGATGATTTCAAGTTTGGTAATCTTGTCCATGGGGGTCAGTGGCTCCAGATGGCTTTAATGATGGCAAGGTAAAGGGGAAGACCAATCAACATGTTAAAAGGGAAGGTAATGCCGATGGCCATGGTGACGTAGAGTCCGGGATTGGCCTCGGGGATGGACAGTCGCATCGCGGCTGGAACGGCGATATAGGATCCACTGGCGCAGAGCACGGTGAAAAGGAAGGCCTCGCCCTGGTCCATCCCGAGGAGTCGCGATAACACCAGGGCAATCATGGCACTGCATAAGGGGATGACGATGGCAAACACCACGGGGGCCGCCCCGAGCGCTTTCAGTCCTGCAAGCCTGCGCGCGCTGACCAGGCCCATGTCGAGCAGGAACAGGCACAACATGCCCTTGAATATGTCCCCGACAAAGGGTCTGAGGGCCTTTTCCCCTTCCGCCCCACTGACAATTCCTATCAGCAGGCTTCCCACCAGCAGAAAGACGGATCCGTTGAAGAGGGCTTCCTTCAGGAGGTGCTTCCATCCGCCGATCATGTGATGACGGGTCTTGCCGGACAACCGAAACAGGGCGACCGCCACGACGATGGCGGGGGACTCCATGAGGGCCAGGGCGGCGACCATATGGCCCCCGTATTCAATGCCCAGGCGGGTGAGCAACGCGGTCCCGGCAATGAAGGTGACGGCACTGACCGATCCATAAGTGGCCGAGACGGCGGCCGCGTTGGGCTCGCCAAGCCGCTTTCTCAGGCCATAGAAGACGACGACCGGCACGGCGAGCGCCATGGCCATGGCGGCGACAAGATCCACCACGACCCGGACCGTGAGACCGCTATGCCGGAGTTCCACACCCCCCTTGAACCCAATCGCCATAAGAAGATAGAGGGAAAACAGCTTGGGGATTGGCTGGGGAAAATCGAGATCCGACTTCGCCAGGACCGCAGCCGCGCCGAGGAAGAAGAACAGGACGGGCGGGCTCAACAGGTTGGAAAGTATCAAATGTAGATCCATTACTCACCACGTCTCCACGGGATTGAGATTATTCCGCAAGGCTGAATTTCATCTGCTGCCTGGTGGGGTGGAATGGTGCCTTGAATGTGGGAAAGCGGCGGCCGATGATGATTTTGGTTAGAATTAGGGTGGAAAGCTTACGGATCAAATGCGAAGGCTTTCCAGCGTAAGTTCATGAAGAAGACCAAACCACCAACCATCGATGAACGTATCCAGGCGCATCTGGATGCGGGGAGGACATACCGTGCGTACAACGTTGCGGTTGGCGGGATGGGGGGAAAGCCCTATGACGAGGCCCGCTACCTCCAGATCGGGCGGTTGCTGCTGGAGTTGGGCGAGCCAGCACGGGCGGGACTTTACTTCATGATGACATCGGAGGAATCTCCGAGAACAATGGCAGCCATCGATGCGGCTGTGGCACACTATGGGCCCCGGCTTAGGAAGTGGGTTCCCATCTATGTGAAACCGGCAACGTTACCGTGGGTCATAATGGAGCGGATCAACGCGATTCTCAAACGCGCAGGCGCCGAGCCGATTCGGCAAGGGGACAAGATTAAGTGGAAACGGAAGATCCCAAGGCGGACTCCGACAGTTGAAGGACTCCTACAGGTTGCGATTCAAGCAGGGTGCGCACTAGCTGTTATACTGATGATTGTGGGTGCTTTGACAGTTTGGTCTTCATTGGCGAAAGCCTTCGGGTGGTAAATTGACAGGAAAAATCGGGGAGTTTAATGTTTCCCATTGCATCAACTGTAACACTTGCCACCCGAAATCAAAAAATTACACGTCCCTATTTTTCTGAGTTTTGGGTTCTGAGTTGAAAGACTGTTCACCGCGGAGGGCGCAGGGGAAGGGCGATTCTTAATCGATGGGAAACGTTACATCTTCGAAACGGACTATTTGTCCATCGCCACAATGCCGGACATTTGGCCACAACTCAAATTGTGTTCCCACATTGAGTGAGGAAGCCAATTCGTGTTCCCAAATAAAGGCCACGGGAAGTTCGTAGGACCCGCCTGGCGCCAGAATCATCCCTTCTGAAAGAAAGATGATTATGTCATTAAACACACCGTGTAGCTTGGCTGGCATTTTGGCGTATTTGCCAGACATGGGGCCACTCAGACCGCCATTGTCCGTTGTGTATAAATCAAGTCGGCACGTATACAGTTTTGTTGGTGTTGGCATGGCCGCCAAATTACCTTCCTACTAATTTGCGAAAATGGGGACGTGTAATTTTTCCGCCACCATCTGGACGCAGGTGCGATTCATGGAAAATAGGGACGTGTAATATTTCCATTTGCATCCGGCCTAATTCTTGTCATTGAGTTGCATTGCCATGCCACGATTTGCAAGGGTCATTGTGGTCGGAGAGCCGTACCATATTACGCATAGGAAAATAGGGACGTGTAATATTTCCATTTGCATCCGGCCTAATTCTTGTCATTGAATTGCATTGCCATGCCACGATTTGCAAGTGAAAATAGGGACGTGTAATATTTCCATTTGCATCCGGCCTAATTCTTGTCATTGAGTTGCATTGCCATGCCACGATTTGCAAGGGTCATTGTGGTCGGAGAGCCGTACCATATTACACATAGAGGCAACCGCCGGGCTCGGGTGTTTTTCACCGACGAGGACCGGGAAGTCTACATGGCAATGCTGGCGCGCGACCTTTCGCCTCCCCGCAAGCGCGGTCGCCCGCGTAAACCGGCTGAAGAACCGGACTGCACTGAGGACTTGTTTTCATGAGAATGCATAAACCGGGTGTTACGCGAAATGAAAAATTACACGTCCCTATTTTCCATACATGGCAATGCTGGCGCGCGACCTTTCGCCTCCCCGCAAGCGCGGTCGCCCGCGTAAACCGGCTGAAGAACCGGACTGCACTGAGGACTTGTTTTCATGAGAATGCATAAACCGGGTGTTACGCGAAATGAAAAATTACACGTCCCTATTTTCCACGTCCCTATTTTCCCCAAAAAGTTTTCGACTTATTCCATCGCGCTGCGCTTGAAATCATCATCGTAGCGCTTGTAGGGTTGGTACTTGTGTTCCATGGCGATGCTCCTTCAGCATCCGCGGACTGTCCACCGAATCGAAGAATGCCCATGCAAATGGAAATATTACACGTCCCTATTTTTCGAGCGATAGTGGATCAAAAGAGCTACCAGTGCGAAACAAAAGGCCGTGGCAAGAACTCCCGTGAGCATATCATGAGTATGCCTTGCGAGAAAAACTTCCGTTGGCGACATGTCCAGTCTTGGCATTTTGTCACATTGGGGAGATTCGGTGCATCCCCGACGCTCCAGTCTGCTTTTCCATCATTATGGCTGTCGGATAGTCAGATACTCCGCAAATGGCAAGGTTTGTTAGCTTGGGAGGCGTTGGGGAGGGGAGAAGCAGTCGTTCGGTTCAACCACATTCGTGGTTGGGGGCTGTGGGGCGTCGGGGTCCGGGGGCTGGCGCGCCCCGGCTATTCATGTTCATCCCCGTCGGGGATGGGGGGTGGAGGAGTTCTGAGTTCTGAGTCTTGGGTTCTGAGTTGAACGGGGTTCATATGTGAGTCGTGTCTGGCCCCTGATTTCCGGGAATTTGGAGCTGCATGATGGCCCCAATAACCACCAAAGTCCATTTCAGATCTGTTGGTTTTACGACAATAACAGGAAAGCCATGTTTGTGTCCCTCCAGTCGTACGCCTTCCGAATCATCGACATGCAAATCTATCCCGAAGAGTGGGGGATTCTTGGTTGGGTGCCACTGCAATGATGGGCGGCCACTCCGCCGTATCTTTCGTTCGTAATCTCGCTGGGTAAAGATTTTACTTATGCTAATACCGTGAATACGTAACCACCAGCGTACCTGCCACTTCTTGCGATAAGAAGTGGTATAGATGCAAACTTCCCAGCCGCTTCTCTGCAGATCCCAAATGAGTTTTCGAGATCCAAGTCGCAATGGTTCCCGGCATGCAAATCGCAATGGTCGGGGTATTGGATTGGGCTCCACTGGCACATCTGGCTGGTAGCAAATGAGGGTATCATCCAGATCGAAGCTGATTCGTTTTCTCAATTCAATGAGCCTGCCATAACCGCCAGATATCACCCGCGCTGTCGCTGCCGTTTGTCGGGTCGTAAGTCTTTTGCAGTATTCGCCCGCTAGGTTGTGGACGGAAAATAGGGACGTGTAATATTTCCATTTGCATCCGGCCTAATTCTTGTCATTGAGTTGCATTGCCATGCCACGATTTGCAAGGGTCATTGTGGTCGGAGAGCCGTACCATATTACGCATAGAGGCAACTGCCGGGCTCCGGTGTTTTTCACAGACGAGGACCGGGAAGTCTACATGGAGGAAAATAGAAAATAGGGACGTGTAATGTTTCCATTTGCATCAACTGTAACACTTGCCATCCAGAAGCATTGTTTTGCCGCAATTTGCAAGGTCGCAGTGGATTTGCGTGCTACCCGAACTTAAAAATTACACGTCCGTATGCCGAGCAAAGGCGCTCGTGAACTTGAAGGATGAAAGGAGCCTTCTGCGTCAATTGCCTGTTCAACGCATAGCTACCGGTGGGGTGGCGCGGGTGACCGTCGCTGCTCAAGTTCGCCGGGATAATGCCTCCGAATTGCGGAGGTTGCGAATCAGCGGGCTGTAACACCAGTGAACCCATAGGAGCCTCGAAAAATTCCTCCTCTTTGCCGAACCCATGGACGTGGGGGTGAAGGCTGCAATGCGTGAGACCGGTAACAGGCAATGGCCGCACGCGCGGGAGCGGGGTCGTCGGGACAGCACGCTGAGACAGTACACGAGGGCAACTCGGGAGACCTGCTGTGGTGCAAGGCGCGGGCAAGCGCAGTGCAACGCGCTCCCATAAGGTGACAACCGAAATGGAGCGCGGCCTGAGCAGGAGTCGGAGAGGCTCATAGTAGCGACGAAGCGGCTAATCCCCGTGGAGCGAAGGAGCCTTGGTTGTCTTAAGCTCGTTGAAAAATAGGGACGTGTAATATTTCCATTTGCATCCGGCCTAATTCTTGTCATTGAGTTGCATTGCCATGCCACGATTTGCAAGGGTCATTGTGGTCGGAGAGCCGTACCATATTACACATAGAGGCAA
>JAIBAT010000002.1 GCA_019695055.1 Candidatus Sumerlaeaceae bacterium
GAAGGCCATCGCGGAGGAGGCGTTCATTTACGGGCTGCCCATCGTGATGAACTACGCCGTCATGCACGAGTACTGCGTGGACCCGAAGTCAGGGCAGTACAAGGGGCCGTTCAACGTGGTCCACAACGAGGCGCGGGTGTTCACGTACAAGGATACGGCGGTGGTGACGCCGAACAGCGATACGCCCTATTCCCTGCTTTGGATGGACCTGCGGGCGGAGCCCATGGTGATCTCGGTGCCCGCGGTGGAGAAGGAGCGCTACTACTCGGTGCAGTTGTGCGACGGGAATACGTTTAACTATGGCTACATCGGCAGCCGCGCCACGGGCAATGAGCCGGGCGACTACATGGTGGCGGGGCCGGACTGGAAGGGCGAGGCACCGGCGGGCATCAAGAAGATGTTCCGGTCGTCGACGCAGTTCTCCATCGCCATTTTCCGGACGCAGTTGCTTAATCCAGAGGACATGCCAAACGTTGCGAAGGTGCAGGCCGGTTACAAGGCCACGCCGCTGTCGGGTTTCCTGAAAAAGCCTGCCGCGCCCGCCGCGCCGAAGATTGAGTTCCTTGAGGCGACGACCTCGGGCATCAAGGAGAACTTTTACGATTATCTGGATTACGCATTGCAGTTCGCGCCGGCAGGGCCGGAGGAGAAGGAGATCCGCGAGAAAATGCTGAGGATTGGCATCGGGCCGGGACGGGTTTTTGATTTCAAGGACCTCTCCATCGAGCACAAGGCGGTCATTCTGCTGGCCATGAAGGAGGGGGACGACAAGGTGGACAAGGCCGTCGCAGGCCTGGGTAAAACCATCAATGGCTGGCAGGTGGGCTCGAGCTTTGGCGACCGGGAGTTCTACCATGGCAACTGGCTGCTGCGCGCGGCGGCGGCCAAGGCGGGGATCTATGGCAATGACGCCATCGAGGCCACCTACCCCATGTCGCGGGTGGATTCCACCGGCGAGAAACTGGACGGCAGCAAGCACAAGTACACCCTGACCTTTGCGGCGGGGCAGTTGCCGCCGGTGAACGCGTTCTGGTCCGTGACCATGTACGACGGCAAGACCCAGCTCCTTATCGAGAACCCCATCAACCGCTACCTCATCAACTCCCCCATGCTGCCCGGCTTGAAGAAGAACGCCGACGGCTCCGTGACCATTTACATCCAGAAGGACAACCCCGGCGCGGACAAGGAGAGCAACTGGCTGCCGGCACCCAATGGGCCAATCTACCTTGCAATGCGGCTTTACTGGCCCAAAACCGAGGCGCCGTCCATCCTGCCCGCGGGCGAAGGAACGTGGGCACCGCCGGGGGTCGTGAAGGCGGATTAGCCCCACCGGTTCCATTGGACCGGTCTTCGCAAGTGCTTGACTGCCCTGTTTGTGCGGCTCTGGATGGGCCGCGTGTTGGATGTATGTTTTGGGCTTTCGGCTGCCGCAGTTCTTCCCCCTTTCTCAGCTCGAAAACCTGCATTGTGAACTTCAATGATTCTGTGGGAGGAGTAGAATGGCCCTGATTTCAGATTCCACGAGCAGTCTGGGTAGGAAGTTCCTTATCGTGATTGCTGCCGCATCAACAGTTATGTGCCCGCGTTCCGGAAAGACGGAGTTGGTGAGCGGCCAGTTGGGATCACCAGATGCGCGGGCGAGCATTGATGGAAAGCAACTGCCGGCGCCGGACCCGAAGTTTGGGGGTGTGATCAAGGATGATGCGCTGCAATCCAAGATCTGGTGGGCACCGCGCATTGTGCCGCCCAAGGGTGCGCCAAACGTGCTGTTGATCATCACGGACGATGCCGGGTTTGGGGTGCCGAGTACATTTGGCGGAATTATCCCCACGCCAACGATGGACCGCGTGGCGCAGGATGGTTTGCGGTATAACAATATTCATTCCACGGCGCTGTGCTCGCCGACGCGTGCGGCGCTCATCACAGGGCGCAATCACCATTCGGTGGGTTTTGGTGTAATCTCCGAGCAGTCCACGGGATTCCCCGGTTACAACAGCATCATCGAGAAGAACAAGGCGACGATTGGGCGGATCCTGAAGGACAACGGTTACGCGACCTCATGGTTTGGGAAGGATCATAACACGCCCGCGTTTGCGGCAAGCCAGGTGGGCCCCTTTGATCAGTGGCCAACCGGCATGGGCTTTGAGTACTTCTACGGTTTCGTCGGGGGCGACTCGAACCAGTGGCAGCCCAACCTGTTTCGCAATACTACACAGATTTTTCCATTCGAGGGGAAACCGGGCTGGAACCTGATCACGGGTATGGCGGACGACGCGGTCGACTACCTGAACCGCATCAACCAGACGGACCCGAGCAAGCCATTCTTCATGAAGTATGCGCCGGGTGCGACCCACGCGCCCCATCACCCCACGAAGGAATGGGTGGATAAGATCGCCGCAATGCACCTTTTTGACGACGGCTATGAGAAGGTGCGCGAGCGGATCTTCGAGAACCAAAAGAAGCTGGGCGTGATACCGAAAGACACGCAGTTGGAACCGTGGCCAAAGGATGTGATCAAGAAGTGGGACGATTGCACCCCGGCGGAGAAAAAGCTGTTTATCCGTCAGGCGGAAGTCTTTGCGGCTTACGCGGCCTATAGTGATCACGAGATCGGCCGTGTGATTGACAGCATTGCGGAAATGGGCAAGCTGGATAACACGCTTATCATTTACATCAACGGCGATAATGGCACGAGCGCCGAGGGGGGGCCACTCGGAACCCCGAATGAAGTGGCGTTCTTCAATGGCATTAACATGATGCCCGCCGAGGAGCAGTTGAAGTGGTACGACGTGTGGGGCACGGAGCAAACCTACAACCACATGTCGGCAGGATGGTCCTGGGCCTTTGACACGCCCTTTACCTGGTTCAAGCAGAATGCGTCGAAGTTGGGGGGCATTCGCCAGTCCATGGCGGTGTCCTGGCCCGCAAGGATCAAGGATAAGGGCGGGTTGCGTGAGCAATTCTGCCACGTTATTGACATCGTCCCGACCATCCTGGAAGTCTGTAACATCGCGGCCCCGGAGGTTGTGGACGGTATTAAGCAGGCCCCCATTGAAGGGACCAGCCTTGCCTATACGTTTGATGGGAAGAACGCCAAGGCGGAGTCGAAGCACAAGACGCAGTACTTTGAAATGATGGGCCAGTGGGCGCTTTACCACGAGGGCTGGCTGCTGAGCACCAAGGTGAACCGGGCTCCCTGGGATGCCTTCGGGCCTGCAAATCCTGATCCGCTTAACAACCAGGTGCTCGAACTTTACGACCTGACCAAGGATTTCAGCCAGTCACAGAATATTGCAGACAAGCACCCCGACAAAGTGAAGCAGTTGAAGGAGATGTTTATCGCCGAAGCGAAGAAGTACCAGGTATTCCCGATGGACGCCTCGGTTGCCGCGCGAATCGTGGCACCGCGCCCCAACATCACGGCTGGGCGAACCGAGTACGTTTATACGAAACCCATGGTCGGGCTGCCACAGGGTGATTCGCCGTTCCTGTTGAACAGTTCCTTCACCGTTTCGGCGGACATCGAGGTGCCCGAAGGCGGCGCCGAGGGAATGATTCTTACCTCCGGTGGACGCTTCGCGGGTTATGGCTTCTACCTGCTGAAGGGCAAACCCGTTTTCTGCTGGAACTTGGTGGACCTGAAGCGTGAGCGGTGGGAGGCACCCGAAGCACTGGCCCCCGGGAAGCATAGCCTCGAATTTGACTTCAAGTACGAGGGGAAAGGCGTCGGGACGCTGGCATTTAATAATTTCAGCGGTCTGGGCCAGCCCGCCACCGGCGTTTTAAAGGTGGATGGCAAGGAAGTGGCCACTCATAAGATGGATAAGACGCTGCCCATGATCCTTCAGTGGGACGAGAGCTTTGACATTGGCTCGGACACCCTGACGGGCGTGAACGATGCGGATTACAAGCCGCCGTTTAAGCTGACGGCAAAACTTGGAAAGGTCACAATCAAAGTGGACAGGCCCCAATTGTCGCCGGAGGACATCAAGAAGCTCGAGGAAGGCATGAAAAAGGCCGCAGCAGGCAGGGAGTAATCGAAGGGCTGCACACTGGCAGGCCGTTACCGAGCAGGGGCGGCCTGCCATTTCAGTTTGGTTTTTAAGAATCTGTAAATAGAAGGATGGATTAACTATGAGGCAAATTTTGGGTGGCACGCTATTATGTTGTGCGATCCTTGCATCGTCACAACCTTGTTGGACCGCCCCCTCCCCCACCGGGGCAGTTCAGTCAAAACCAGCTGACGCCACCTACGACTCGGGTTGGCCCCGCATATTGGTTTCGGGAGGCTACACCGTCAGCATATTCCAACCACAGTTGGAGTCGTGGGACGGCACCACCATGAACATGACCGGCGCTGTTTCCCTTCACGCGGCAGACGCCAAGGAACCCGACTTCGGCGCGCTCAAGGTCAGTGCCACCGTATTCATCGACAAGGTTGAGCGCACGGTCCACTTCTCGGATATCAAGATCAACAGCGCGGTTTTTCCCGCAGCGAAACCTGAAACCAAGGACGCCTATGTTAAGGTCCTCACGCCCCTGATTCAGGACCAGGTCAAATCCATGTCGCTGGATCGCATCGAGGCGCAATTGGGAATCGTGAAAGCTGAAACGAAGGCTGCATCGGTTCCCCTGGAGAATCCGACACCGGCGTTTATTTTTGCCAGCAAGCCGGCGATTCTTGTTTCCGTGCAGGGAGACCCCACCCTGAAGCCAACCGGAAGCGACGGCGTGGAACGCGTGATTAACACGCAGGCCTTTCTCGCAAAGGACTCGGGTGGCAATTATTACCTGCATCTTTGGGATGGCTATGTAACCGCCAAGTCGTTGGACGGTCCCTGGACTGTTGCTGCCAGCGTTCCGAATGGCGTGAGTGCAGCCACCGACGCAGCCGTGAAGGCGAAGCTCGTGGATTTGCTTGGTTCGCGCCCCGACCCCGACACCAAGAAGACCCTTTCCCTGAAGACGGATCCGATTCCGGATATCCATGTCGCCACGGTGCCGACCGAGCTGATTCAATACTCCGGTCCGGCCAATTGGACTCCCCTGCAAAGCACCAACCTGCTGTACGTTTCCAACACCGGCGCCAACGTGTTCATGAACATGGATGACAGCCAGATCTATGTGCTGGTTTCCGGCCGATGGTTCAAGGCTGCCGCCACGACAGGCCCGTGGAGCTATGTGGCGCCCAAGGACCTGCCCAAGGATTTTGCGAAGATTCCGCTGAGCAGCGTGAAGGAAAATGTGCTGGCCTCGGTGCCCGGCACGGATCAGGCCAAGCAGGCCATCATCGCGACGATGATTCCCCAAATGGCAAAGGTGGACCGGGAAAAGGCAAAGCTTCCGGCCCTGAAATTTGACGGGGTGCCGGACATCAAACCTATTACCGGAACGGACCTGAAGCGGGTGGTGAATTGCTCGGTGCCGGTTATCCAGGACAAATCGGGCAAGTGGTACGCAATTTATAATGCGGTGTGGTTTGTCTCCCCCGACATTGGTGGTCCATGGGTTGTTGCCACCGAGGTTCCTGCGGCGATTTACTCCATACCGGCCAGTTCGTCGGTGCACTATGTGACTTATGTCAAGATCTACAGCTCCACCGATAAGTTTGTCTGGGTGGGTTACACGCCCGGATACTATGGTGCCGTGGTTTCGGCCGACGGTGTCGTGGTCTACGGGACTGGGTATGTTTACCCCACCTTTATTGGGACCACGACTTATATCCCCGCCCCGGTAACTTACGGTTACAACGCGACCATGGCTTGGACGCCGTGGGCGGGCTGGGCGTTCGGGTTTGCCGCGGGGTGGGCCCTGGCCAGCGATTACCACTACTGGAGCACTCCCCCGTGCTGCCCATGCTGGGGACCGTATTCCAGCTGGTGCGCCTATGACTACCACGGTGGCTATTACGGGGCAGCGGCTTGGGGTTGCGGCGGCTGGGCCTGCACGAGCGGCAATATGTACGCCCATTGGGGAAGCACCAGCGCCGTGTACCGCGAGGGCGCTGGATTTAACGCCTATACCGGCAATGGCGGCGCCTATCAGTATGGGCACGCCTATAACTCGGCCACCGGCACCATGGCTTGCGGGGCCCGCGGCGCAGTCGGTAACGTCTATACCGGTAACTACGCGGCCCACAGCGGCGGAACAGCCTACAATCCGTACTCGGGCAAGGAAGTCAACGCGGGCCGCAGCGAAGTCGGTAATGCTTACAACGGCAACCACGCCTATACGGCCCACGTCGCCAGCTACAATCCAGAAACCGGCAAAACCAATTTTGCGGGTGGGGTTCAGACGAAGGAAGGTGGCTTGTACGACGTCAATGGGAACACCTTTGCCACACATGATGGCAATGTCTACCGCCCCAGTTCCGAGCAGGGTGGATATGAGCACTATAATTCCAGCGGCAGTTGGGACCACGTAAACGATAGCAACCTCAATTCGTCCCTGAACGACAACCATGCTTCCCAGGTCCAGGGAGCAGACAGGTCCAACAGCTGGTCAAACCACGGCTGGCAGGACAGCGGAGCGCGCTCCTTCGGAGGCGGTGATCGTTCCTTCGGCGGAGGCGATCGCTCCTTCGGTGGGGGTGATCGCGGAGGCTTTGGAGGCCGTTCTTTCGGTGGCGGAGGCGGCGGATTCCACGGATTCCGTCGGTAGGCAGTCACCCGCTCATTAGGCCACGAGGGGGTAAAATAGTACTCGCAAACGCCGCGACGAGCCGTAGGGTTTGTTCCATTCAAGGGTAAATAATAGCCGCACGGTCGCGCGCCAGAAGTTTGCTGCGCGACGGCAGGTTGTAATGAAGCAAGGATAAAGGAGAGAGCAAGATTATGCAGCACAGCATATCAAACACAATGCGCCGCGGTACATCGCTTTTGGCGGCGATTGCCCTTCCAGCGCTATTGATCAGTTCTCACTCCGCATTCGCCGCGGAGAAGAAGTCGGAGCCCAAATCCGGTGAGCAGGCCATTCGTGACGGAGCAAAGGCCTATGTTGGCGCATTTGAGAAGGGTGACGCCAAGGCAATTGCCGAACTCTGGGCTCCTGACGGTACCATGACCGACGAATCAGGTGAACTTCTTTCAGGCCGAAGTGCCATTGAGGCCGCTTATGCCAAATACTTCAAGGCCAACCCGGGCACAAAGATCCAGGTTGCCGTAACATCCATCGAATTCCCTTCCGAAGGGGTTGCCATTGAAGACGGCGTATCGACTTCGGTCGCCGCAAATGGCCGCGCGGTATCCACGGGACGTTACACCGCAGTTCACGCTCTAAAAGGCGGAAAGTGGCAGATGACGAGCGTCCGCGAGTCTGCGGCTGCGACAGCTCCTCACGAGATCCCCATGGCTGATGTTCAATCCCTGGTCGGAACATGGGAAGCCAAGCAGGGAAAAACCGTTGTGCGCTCGGAATTTCACCCGACGGCCGGCGGCAAGTTTCTCCAAAGAGACTACTCCGTTGCAACAGATGGCGTTGCAAAATCGTCCGGATTCCAGTTGATCGGGTTTGATCCTGTGGCTGGCTGCATCCGCTCCTGGACCTTTGATTCCACGGGCGCCCATGGCACCGGCTTCTGGACCCCAACCCCTGATGGATGGGCCATCGATAGCGTGGGTTGCCTGCCGGACGGAACCCCAACGGCTTCTCTCGATTTCGTCATCCGTATTCCGGGAAACAACACGGTTCTCGGTTATCGTTCCGTGAATCGTCGCGCTGGGGGCGCACGTTTGCCCGATCTTCCTGAAGTGGTCCTCGATCGTGTAGCCGTTAAGAAGTAGTCAACCGATCCATACTTATCCAATTAAGACCCTCGAAAGAGAAAGAGACACAGAATCATGAAACAAACCTTTCAAATCACAATGGCCGCAATGCTTTGCCTGGCGGCAATCCCGACTCCCCTTTCCGCCCGTGGATTTGGCGGTGGGGGCGGCTACCGAGGCGGTGGCGGCGGCAACTTTGGGGGTGACCGCGGCGGCGGCGGGGACAGGAACTTCGGAGGTGACCGCAATTTCGGCGGAAACAATTACAACCGCGGTGGCGCCAACAATTATCATCCAAGCTATGATAACTATCACCCCAGCTACGACAATTACCATCCAAGCTATGCGAGCAGCCCGGCCAGCTATCAGCGAAGCTACGAAAATGCCGAGCAGTCCGCCCATATGCCATATGTGCCAGTTCAATCCAATGACTTTGGCGCTGCGGCGCGACCTGCTGCGGCCGCTGGTGACCTCAACCGGTCTGAGATGAACAACTATCTCGGGCTTCCCGGTGATGCTGGATTGCACACAGCTGCGAACAGTTACTCCACGGTAGGTCCGGATTATGCCGCCGCTGGCCGTTCGGGCGAGGCAAGCCGGTCCTACACCACCCCTGGCGGATATACCGTGGACCGAGGTGTTGCCGGGGTTCAGGGTGCCGCTGTTGGGCCCAATGGGGCCGTGGCTGGCGGTCGGGTTGCTGGTGGAACGGTTGTTACCAATCCCGAGGGTCAGGTAGTCTATGCTCAGGGCGGGACTGCCGGGCGCGCCGGTGCTGTTACACCCTACGGCTCAGCTTATCGCTCCGGTGGTACTTATGGCTATGGCACAAACCGCTACTCAGCCACTTATTACCATGCCCAGGCGGCTGGCGTACGCGGCTGGTATGGCGCCAGTGGGATGTACAACAACGCCTGGATCAACAACCATCCGTGGGCTTGGGCACCAACCGGAATTGCAGCTGCTGCCTGGCTTAACAACCAGTGGCAGCAAAACACCTGGAATGACGTCAATGACTGGCTCAGTGACTATTATGGCAATTCTGCTCAGCCTGCCAGCTACGACTATGGCGACAATATCACCTATAATGGTGGAAATGTGTACTACGGCACCCAGCCAGTGGCCACTCAGCAGCAGTATTACCAACAGGCCTACGACTTGGCCGACACAGTTTCGACGGCGCCTGCCACGGCCGATGAGAAGTGGCTCCCTTTGGGCCTGTTCGGACTTGTCGGTCCTGACGAACAAACCCCTGCCAGCATTTACCAGCTTGCAGTTAATAAGGACGGCCAGATCAAGGGCAACTGCACCATCACATCCACCAGTCAGACCATAGCCGTGACTGGTTCTGTTGACAGGAAGAACCAGCGCGCAGCATGGACGGTGGAAGGTGACAAGAGCTTTGTCGTCGAAACAGGCCTCTACAATTTCACAAAGGACCAGTCCACCGCTTTGGTACACTTTGGGCCGGATCGCACGGAGCAAGTCCTGATGGTTCGTCTGAAGAAGGATGATCAGGCAGCCAGTAACCAGTAACACATAACCGGGCGGCGGACTTATTTCGCCGCTCGGCCATTCCCAAAAAGGAAACTTTCGTCATGCGCGGGATCGAGAAACTCTTTCGGTGTTCTGCCCCTTTCTGTCTGGCCATTATTCTGATTTCCAGTAACGGTAGAGCGGAAACGTTTGGCCGCACTTCGGAAGATCGTGGTCGAGTATCCTATATGGGCGGAGGCGTAACGAACGCCAATCGAAATGACTACTCGACCTTTCACGGCTACGGGGACGCTTACCCACGGAACTACGACTACTATTATTATGGGAACAGGTACGGCAATCCGTACAATTACAACTATAATAATAGTGGCTGGAATCAAGGACCACCCCAAGATCCTTCACAGGCTCCTCCGCCCGGTGGACAGAATCCGGGTGGGCCGCCACCGCAGCAGCCTGGTGGACCTCCGCCACCAACTCCCACTCCCTACATGACTGTGGAGCAGGAAGTCGAATCGGCCAAGGCCCCGACGATCGGTTACGTAAAGCCCTACGCCTCCACCGATTACTCGCGCATGGTGATTCAGGCCATGAACGATGAGCAGTTCATTGAGGACAAACCGCTGTTTCCTGCCGGGGTCACCAGCAACACCACTCCAACTCCGACACCGGCCCCAACGTCCAAACCCAAATCCATGGAAAAGCCGGCTGACGGTGTTGCCATGCGGACGGCGACAGTGGTCAATGTCTTTGATCGCGGCGTCATGGTCACGTCCAGCGGCCTGAGAATCAGGCTGCGTGGCGTTTCCATTCCCTCGCAAGGCACCAGCATCACGCTCCGCAAGGAAATGGCGACCCGTGCCCTTGCAGGCCTTCGCGAATTGACAGTGGGAAAGAAGATCTACTTCGTTGTGGAGAATCCTCAAAAAGGCAGTGATGGCTCGCTTCTGGCAATAGTTCACCTTCGCGACGGCACGGAACTCAACCGCCTCGCACTCGAAAGCGGCATGGCCTTCTTCGCACCCGGTGACTTTCCGAATGAGACAGATGCCGACAACCTTGCCAGTGCAGAAGCCGACGCCCGCAAGGCACGACGGGGTTTCTGGTACTACTGATTCCCCCCGGCAGCCTGCCTGGTTTTTGCCGAGCTAGAATCATCAAATCCATAAGGGTGCCGTTCAACATTGGAACAGTCAGAAACCGAGTCAGAAGCCCCATCTGCGAAACCTGAGCCACGTCATCAGCGACTAAAATCAGGGGCCACGGCGCTTCTGTGTGTTCTACTCGTCTACGGTGCCGTGACGTATCTTGTCATTCCCTTTGTTTACAGCCGTTACGCAAAGCATCATCCCTCCCTTGAGGATATTCCCGGAATAACCCATACAGGTGATGGGCACCCGGGGGATCCTCTCAATGTGGCCCTTGTGGGGTCGGAGAAGAGCATCAAAACGATTATGGTGGCCGCCAAGTGGTACCCGGCCGACCCGCTCACGCTCCGGAGTTGCCTTGAAATTGCAACGGCGACCGTACTAAAGCACCCCTATGAGGAAGCGCCGGTTAGTAATTTGTTTTACGATGGTCGGAAGGAGGATCTGGCTTTTGAGCAGCCCGTGGGCGAGGATCCCCGCAAGCGTCACCACGTTCGCTTCTGGCGCACCCAGAAACTTGATGATGACGGACGTCCCTTTTGGGTCGGTTCAGCAACCTACGACATACACGTCGGGTTTAGCCACGCTACAGGACAAATCACCCACCATATAGATGGAGCAGTAGATGTGGAGCGCGATCACATGTTTGACACCTTAAAGCAAACCGGGGACCTGGTTGAGACTTACAAGATTACGGGATTTC
>JAIBAT010000014.1 GCA_019695055.1 Candidatus Sumerlaeaceae bacterium
GGGGGGGGGGGGGGCAGATCCTGCGCGAGAGCGGGCTGCTGTAAACGCCCGCTGAAAACTGCGGCGGGTGGCAGTCGAAAAGTGCAGCATCCGAGGCGTGAGAAACTGGCCGGGCTGATTCGGACCGGGTTAAGGATCGGTGCCTAATGAACGGGGCGAGAACCTCGCGGGATACTTGAAGAACCAGATCTGCCGCCATTTGCGCCCGCGCTGGTAGCAAACAAAGTCGGTTGCGGTGCGGTTCCATTTTGTTCGCCAATTGTCGCAATCGGGCAGCCATACTTTAGTTCTGGAGACAAATCTGCTTTTTTGCTGTTCACTTGACGGTCCGGGCCAGGCCGCGCAGCAATCCTTTTAAGCTAAGAACTCCAACTAATACTGGCCATCTACCATAATGCGTTGGCGTTCTGTGTTCCTATGGGACGACAAATACTTTCTCCAAGCTTTAGGGAACTTCTTTAGCCCCCCCAATGTGCTGTTTGCAATTTGGCAGGGGTAAATTGGTGGCTTAACTAAAGGAGGGTTTCTTGGTTTTATGTTGGTTGCAAATTTCGTTCATGTATTTGCCGGCAGTCTCTAAGTATAAGCTAGATTAGGGGTCAGGCGCGCCTTACCGTTTGCGAAGTGTGGTCTGGTCGACGCGATCAACTTCAATTCTTCAACTTACAGGGATTTCTCAGTCCTTCGACCTGACCGTCCGCCCGGCCTTTGCTACCGTCTTTGTTACCACTCGAGCTTGGCGCTTCCCACGCTTTGCTCCCGTGGATCGCCCGAAGTGTCGCTCCATCTTGTTCACGACCCGCGTCCGCAACAGGTTCAGCCTGGCGTGGTCAGCATAATGGGCATCCAGGAGCGTCTCTGGTCGTTGTCCCAGATAGCATTGGAGCTCCGCCCGGGGAACTTCGGCAATTGCCGCCATGGTGGCAAACGTTGTTCTCAGGTTCCTTGCCGTCACCCGTTTGGAGCAGCCCAGCGCATCAATGTATGGTTGCAGGTACCAGTGACCAACCGTTTTCGGATCCTCAATCACTCCCCCATCCTTTCGGGTAATGATTGGACCACTTTGAGGAGCAATTGCCCGGGCCCGACTGATGACCCAGTTAGGGACCGGGATCACCCGGTCACTGTAGGCGGTCTTTCCGTTCCTGATGGTAATGCAATGCCCTTTCCCGTCCAGGTCGTCCCGGTGCAACCGCGTAACCTCCGAAATCCGCAAACCACAAAATCCTGCAAGCAGCACGAGGAGTTCGGCGTTGCGCAGATCCCGTGCCTGAAGTGCCTTAAGGAGCCTTACCAGCTGGCCCCGCTCCAAATACCGCTTCTCCACCCTCTTTGAAACAAGCCGCGGGTGCCTGAAAACCAAGGGGCGATAGCTATCAGGATCAATCATCTGAATCCATGCGTTTGCGAGACGAAGTGGATTGATAAAATGCTTGATGGATTGCGTGGCCAGGTTTCTTGCCAGTTGTTCATCAATCAGTCGAATTACCATGCTGGGGCGAAGCTCATGCCAGAAGATTACTGTTGGGTACTGTTCAGTAAGCCACTGACAGATGCGCCGCGCATGGTAGGTCATGAGCTTAAGGTGCTGCTTCGACTGAGCCCGTGAGTGGGCTATTCCCTCCTCCAACGCACGGTCAATTCGAACCAGGCCCAAGGTACTGGATCTCTCAACTTCAATGGTATGCTGAAGGTCCCGGTCGAGCCTTTCTGCCTCGGCGATCGCGATGTTCAGGTCCGTGGTTCGACAGCTTTGCAGACACCGCTTTCCATCCCGCCAGTACCGCAACGCCAAGCGACTACCCCGCCAAACGACCGTCACCAATCCGCAATGGGCTTCGACCTTTACCGGGCTCATTGGCGGCACCTCCCCTCTTCGCGGCATTAGGTGGATCCCGACGAGGCGGTATTGACGTAGCGTTCAGCGATGGGCGACGGGTATTGGCTGCGCTTAGGTCTCGAAGGACGCTTAGAACATCTTCCCCCAGGACGCGGCCACGACAAAGTCGAGGCAGTCGAGGACCGACAATCCTCCACAAGCTTTCACCGAGCGCCTGCTGAACAACTCGCGTATTATAAATTCCCGCTTCCTCAATGGTGATCAAGGCGGTGCTCATGGGATTTCCCCCTCTCCCTCCGTCAGGTCCATTTCGACCTGTCGGGGCTGGGTCCCAGTTGCGTCGTTTTGGTTGGCGATTTGAGCCAGTGGATCCTCGTCGGCGAGATTCATTAACCGTCCGGTGGCACCTTCGAGGTTGCCGATGACAGCCGACGCATTGCCCGACAGCTGCTCAATTTGTCGGCGACGCCTGGTCCAAATGCGCGTCATGGCTCGCTGCTCGGAATCCAGATCGGAAAGCATCGCACTGATGGACCCCATGACCCCCTGCACCTGCAGCCTGAACTCGGCGCTGATCAGGTAATCAAACATGCCCTGAAGGTGTGCGTCCCGCGCGGCGGCTGCGGATCGCATGGAGGCAAAGCGAATGATTCCCTGGCGTAGGGCCACAACCAACGCCACGACGCAGGCCGGAGTTGTGATCCAGACCCCCGCGTGGTAACCAAATTGGTCAATGAACCTGGGTAGGGCCATCGTCACGACCACAACCAGGTCGGCTCGCGCGGCCTGCTGGTCCCCAATGGCCTTCTCAGCCCACCGCCCACCCCATTGGGCAGTGTTCTTCACCTCGAAAAGGATTCGCCCCGCAGTTCCGGTAAGGTGCGAATTCACGGTCTGCAGAATGTCGCCTCCGGTTCTGCCACGCGGAATGTCGACGAACTCGTCATTGGGGAATGCCTGGCGAAGGCGGTCACGAATGAGCGTTTCCAGTTCCTCTCCGCGCAGTTCCGAGGTTCCGGAACTCGCAGATCGCTGCAAGCGTGTGATCTGGGAATTGAGTCGCTCGATCTGGAGGCTTTGCTCACGCTCGGCCAGCGCGTGTTTCTCCTCAGATTCCCTCAGAGCTTCCCGCACCCACAAATCTCGCTGTTGCTCCAGCTGGGAGCGGTCGCGTTGCCGTGCCTCCTCCACTCGCTTCTGGATTTCGAGATCCATTCCAATCCGTAGCTGGTCAGACTCGGCCCGTGTCTTTAGGAGCTCCGCCTCTGTGGCGTGTGCATCGGCGAGCTTCGCCATCAATCCATCGATTTCCAATTTGAGGTCGGCCTGCAGGCGGGAGGACTCGGCAAGCACACGTTCACGCTCGTCGCTTCGGATTCTTGCCAACTCGGACTGAATCCGCTCCTCGAACTCGACAGCAAGCTTCGACTCCTTGGCGGCAATGTCACGCTCCCGCTTGTGCAGACCAGCTTCCCGCCCCCGCGCCAGTCGATTCTCGTTGAGGGCGTTTTCGAGTTCAAGGGACTGGGCGGCAATCCGTGCGTCTGCTTCTGCCAGCATCCGTTCCCGTTCCCCTGCGACCCGGGCACTCACCCTTGCGTCTATCATTGCTTGCATCTGCCCGCCGACTTGGCGCTCCAGCGCGGCTGACAACCCAATCTCGGCACCGCAACTAGGGCACTCAAGAGTCTCGATTGCTTTCGGAACCCGGTCCTTCTGAGTTCGCGTTGGCGACATTCCAGCAGTCTTGGAAGTTGAAACGTTGGGATTCTTCATGGACGATCCTCCACAGAAACGATTGAACACAGGTCTCGGGCAATCCTGGCTGCCAAGTCGCCAAGGTCATTGTAATCGATGTCCATCAGATCCACGTCGCGCAGGCATGCGGTGGCCTGGTCTTCAATTGCCTCCAGACGATCGGCCGATGCAGTACCGTCAATCGCCACAAGGCGTTCCACGCGTGCCCTGACGTCCCTAAGTGCTTCCGGCAACAGGTAGGCGCGAACCCCTTCGGGGGCCTCATCCCCGTCCCGTTGCCTTAGGAATTCACTGGCAAAGCTTCCTTCTGCGACCTGGATTCCCCATTCGCCGACAAGGAATACGTGCCTGAAACTGACGAACACTTCCCCACGGAGAGGTTTGCGAACCACAAGGTCTTCGCCGTTCGCAGATATGACCTCTTCAAGCGGCCGGCGCGCCTCTGCTAACAACCGCACACGCACCATTCCGTTGTGAATCAGGCACTCCCCCACCCAGATTTCCTCGACCACCTTACGGGTGGATTTCATCCAGTCGTAGGTTTCCTGTAGGGCTTCCAGACAGGCGTCCGCCATTTGCCTGTCGGTCGGTAATCCCCAACCAAAGCGTCCCCTCTTCGATGGCTCGGGGATTACTGCTTCAACGATGTAAGGTCGCGTTGCCATCCTGTTTCCTCCTAGGTTTTCTGTCCCAGACTTTGCCGACTCGGAATTCTCTAAAGGGCGGGATACTTTGCGATGTGTCTCCGAGCCCGGCGACCGGTATTCGAAAAATACTACAGTTATTGTTAGTTTATTCGATATTTCGAATAACGGGGGCACTCGGAGTGAGAAATGAAATGTTGATATGAATCCGCATTCGGCAGAACGTGGTATCTTGTGATTATGGCAATCTCACCTGGGCGTTTGACCCGAGGAACACGATGACGCCGCGACGTACAAAGAAAGCGAAGCAATTGAAGAGCGGATTTAAGCCTCTAATTCTTCGGAGAGTGGCCTTGGACCCCGTGCATGTTAGTGGGGTTATTCGTAACCGCCGAGAAGAGCTAGGCCTAACCATTGCTGACCTGGCAAATAAGGCACATGTCTCAGCCTCTACGGTTCACCGCCTTGAGAGTGGCAACTACCGGATCCGATTTGATAACATGCTGGTGATTCTCGACACTCTAGATTTGGTCCCGGGGAACATCATAACTGTCGATGATACTGCGGTTCCCGTGAACCCGACACAAGCGGAGTCTGAGATCATCCAGATCTTCCGCCAGAAAGACCCATTAGCAGTCATGCAGCAGGTGGCAGAGCTATTAGCAAAGCGACGCCCCTAATCCACCACGGTATATCGTGTCCCAACGGCTCTTTCCACGCCCGCAACAATCGAAACACGACAATCTTGGGAACGACCTAACGCCCCCTTCATCCCGACGCGTAAACGCCCACATTACGCTCCGGGTAGCTCTCGTAAATGTGCTCGAAAAGCGCAGAGCACTTCTGCTGGTAAAGCGGCTTGTCATAGGCGCGCGGCAGGCCCGTATCCAGAACGTCTTCGATGGCTAGGCGCAGTTGCGACCGGGCCGCCGACTTTTGCCGCCAGTTAAGCACAAGCAATTGCTTGAGCCGTGCGAGCAACTCGCTGGCCACCTTCTTCACTTCGGCGCGTTCCTCGCTACTGAGTTCGGGCGCTGGCCGGGTCAGAATGTCGAAGATCACCAATTCTTCCTCGGTCATGTTTTCCCGAACGTGGCGCTGTTGCTCAATAGAGAGTTCACGACTGATCGTTACTAATTCCTGGAACAACTCCTCGATATTGCGGCTGCCGTTATTATAACTTTCGATCAGTTCCTCGAACTTCTCCGCGAAGTTCGCGCGCGTCCTGTTCAGCCGGATCATCTTCTCCAACTGCGCCCGCACCGCGGCTTTCAGGACTTCAATATCGGTATTCTTGTGCCCCGACTTCTTGAATCGTTTCGCCAAAGCCTCAAAATCGATCTTGGAAAGGTCCAGTGGTGGGGGGCCGCTGTCCTTGATGGCGATGCCGGTGATGGAGTCGTCCAGCAGATTTGCGATGTCTCCCATCACGGCGGAGATATCTATGGGATTGGGATTCAGTTTGGCCCGGATGGCATCCGCAATGGCCACGATACACGACACACGCCCGGCAAACTCCAATGCCGCCGTGTCCGGCTTCACGGCCCCATAAAGAGTGCGGACGATTCGCTCATGGCCGAAGAATTCCCGCCGAAGTGGGTCGGGTGAGATCAGTGCATTTACCGCGTCATCAATCTGCTGGAGACGCTCCAGGCTGCCGGCTGACAACTGCCCAATGGCCTTCAGATCAACCTGGTGCGCTGCACAGAAGCCGGTAGCCGCTTCCACGGCACACCGCAGTTCCTCCACCAGCTTCTTCTTGTCCTTGACCGGGTTTTTGCCGTCCTTTCCCGCGCCGTAGATGGCGAGGGCCTTCTCCAGCGAAGCGAACACGTTGGCGTAGTCCACGATCACGCCGCTGTGCTTGCCGGGGAACACCCGGTTGGCCCGGGCGATGGTCTGCATGAGGGTGTGGTTGCGCATTGGCTTATCGAGGTAAATGGTCGAGCAGCTTGGGGCGTCGAAACCCGTCATCCACATGGCGCAGACAAACACCAGGGACAGGTCATCCGAGGGATCCTTGAAGTCCTCGTCCAGCTTCTCGCTGGTCATACGTCGCCGGTGCGGCTCCATGTCGAGTCCCAGCTTCTGCATCTGGGCAATCTCGTTCTGCCCCGGCGACACGACCACAGCCATGTCCACCGTTTCGAGCCTCTTGCGGCGCGCTTCCATTTCGGCTTTGGCCTCGGGGGTTCCATCGAATGCGCGGAGCTTCACGTGTTCAAGTTCCGCGTTCCATTGCTTGCGGACCTTGTCGTACATTTTGAGGGCGGTGGCCTTGTCGATGGAGACCACCATGGCCTTGCCCGCGAATCCGCGGCCCAGGAAATGGCGCACGATGTCCTTTGCCACGGTATCCAGCCGGTCGTCGCGGGTCAGAATGTGGTATTGCCGGCTTAGCTCCCGCTCGAGCTTTGCTTCCTGCTCGGGGTCGAGTTCCGCCGCTTCGATGAGGTTGTAGATGTCCTCGTTGAGGTCCGGGTTGACGAGCTGCAACTCGGGCGTTCGGTTCTCATAAAAGAGAGGCACGGTGGCGCCGTCTTCGACGGATTGCTGGAAGTCGTATATCGAAACGTAATCGCCGAAGACTTCCTTTGTGCGTTCCTCGCCGGCGATGAGGGGTGTGCCGGTGAAGGCGAGGAACTGAGCCCTGGGCAAAGCGGCGCGCATGTTGAGGGCCAGGGTATCATACTGGCTGCGGTGCGCTTCGTCCGTGAGTACGATGACGTCCGATCTATCGCAGAGAATCTCCGACGTCTGGAATTTGTGGACGAGGGTGAAGACGTAGCGGTGATTACCACGGAGCAATTCGCGGAGGTGCGCGCCGGACTCGGCGTGGCACTCGTCGCCTTCCGTTTCGCTGACGGCGCCGGTGGCCTTGAAGGTCTTGGCGATCTGGACGTCGAGTTCGGTGCGGTCGGTGACGACAACAAACGTCCAGTTGCCCGCCAGCTTTCGCAGGACTTTCTGCGCGAAGAAAACCATGGAATAGGATTTTCCGGATCCCTGTGTGTGCCAAAAGACGCCAAGGCGACCGTCCCCCGACGCGGCTGAGCTGGAATCATCGTCATCCATTTCCGAAAGGTAACAGACGGGAGACGCAAAGCGCTCGATCTGCTCGCGTGGCGCGGCGCCTCTCCCTTGTTTAATTCGGAAGAGCGCCGCCATGGCATTGTTCACACCAAGGAACTGATGGTTCTGGCCGATGATCTTAACCAGGCCAGCCTTGCGCTCCGAGAAGAGGGTGAAGTTCTCCACCAAGTCGAGCAGCCGTGCAGGGTCGCATGTTCCGCGCAGCATCACTTCCAGCGACACACGGCGGGGTTCGTCCTCGCTCTCAATGCGCTTCCACTCGAAGAAGCGCTCCCAATCGGCGGTGAGGGAACCGACGCGGCTGTCGGTGCCGTTGGAGGCGATGAGGAGGGCGTTGTACCAGAACAGGGCCGGAATTTGCTGCTTGTAATGCGTGAGGTTCTCGTCGAACGCGGCGCGGGCGGGCACGCCGGGTTTCTTGAGCTCGATGACGACGAAGGGCAGGCCGTTCACGAAACCGATCAGGTCGGGGCGGCAGGTGTAAAGGGCGCCGGTAACGCTGAACTGGCTGACGAGGAGGAAATCGTTGTTGGCAGGATTCTCCCAATCCACGGCGCGTAACCGCTCGGTCTTCTGTCCGTCGCGCTCGCGGTCTTGGACAGAGACCTTTATGCCTTCCTTGAGCAGCTCGTAGACTTCGCGGTTCGCTGCTTCGAGGCTCATGGCTGATCGGTCGCGGTTCAGTTCATCAAGGGCGGCGGATATAGCCTCGGGTGGCAGCGCGGGATTGAGACGCTCAAGGGCCGAGCGCAATCGAGACAGCAGAACCACCTCGCCCTTCGTCTCGCGCTGCAGGGTGCCGGATGGGCCGAAGATTTCCTCCGGGGCCGACACCGTAGTCCAACCGAGTTCTCCGAATAGCCTTACAGCGGGCTGTTCTATAAGGAGTTCCTCAGTATACTGGTTTAGAACTGGAGTTCCCCAGCTTGGCGCCATGGCACGGATTGTCGGATTTGGAAGGTTTGGATCATTTCACTTAGATCTTGTCCAAAGCACTTCGTTGATCAATGGCAGCAATTACGTTGCGCAATTCCTCGGGCAATTCATCTGGCTGAAAATGCCTAAAAAGGCCCTTGGCTGAGATAGAAGTCTGATACTTCTTTTGCGACCATTTGCTGAGTTGTGTAAGCACTTCCTTACCACAAACATACGCAAGGCGTCCCTCAAGCGTTTTCCACGAATTCCCGACTCGCGATCGAGCTTTTTCATTGGCACTCTTCAAGGACAATTTCCCATCCAAACGCTGTTCTTCAGTCGCCAAGCAATCTATTACATCTTGTTTTAATGGCTTCGTAATAGACAAAAGCTGCTCCTCAATTTCTTCTTCGGTGCACTGAGATGAGCCTTGCCTCTTCTGCGCTTTGATAAATCTGCAAATGACGCCGCAATCTATGGAATAGTTCTCGATTTCTTTCTTCCTCCAAATGTGCAAGTTAATCCCGAGGCTCTTAGCCTCTTTTTGACGAGACTTCAGGAGTGAATCTGGAAAATAATCTCGATCCAATAAACAATACACAGGATACTCAGTGCTTAAAGCCTTGTGTAACAGTTTTGATACACCAGAAACGGTTTTCCAGCCCCCCCACCCCCCTATATCAAAGTTTGGAACCCCATCAAAACAGTCATGCCTATCAGGAAACATTCGCTGGTGAATTATCCGAAGAAAATCCATATCTTTCCCCTCTACGACCAAGCAACAGCGTGCAGTACCCAACCTTACCAGGTTGAGGTTGTGCTGACTACCAAGGTTGTCTGCCACCTTTTGCACAATTCTAGAATTATAAACGAACCGCGATTGCGAACGAGAGCGTTCCACGACAAGAATATTACTTGGAGGAACGTCTGTCATAATCTCGACGGAGTGGGTCGCAACGATTACTTGAGTGTGGTGTTTGCGCACCAAGCGGATCAGGCGACGTTGAAGGTCTGGGTGCATATAAACATCCGGTTCATCGAGAATCAGGGTGCATGCCCCTTCGCTTCGCGCAAGAAACCAAATTACCTGGAGCCACATTTGAAATCCGTGCCCCATCCAACCGACCTCGGCGGTAAACTGCTCGTCCCGCACCATCAAACTTAAATACTCGCCTTTCTCACGCGTTGCAGAGATTACTTCTTCCACAGAAACATTTTCCCATGTTTCGGCGACCAGTGTCTTGAATTTATGCACATATGTTTGCAGAAAGTGAATTTGATTTCGGAAATGCTTAGAAGTCAGGGTGGATTCCATAGCACCCCGAACATGGTCGTGTGATAATAGTCGTTCGTCCGGCTCAAGTGGACCAATTGGAGGGAGAATTGCAATTGGCGGGAATTGTGCTTGTTTTGCCTTGCCCCCAGATCGAATAGTTTGTCCTGACGGATCCCGGTAGCTTGCGAATACATCGTAGTCTCCACTAACGAAAATTTCAATATGGTAGCCAGAATCGTACTTCGCGATAATTCTCGCCGGGCCACTCCCTAAATTATTAATTACGCTTCGTTTCTCAAAAAACAATCCCTTTAACGGGACTTTAAACCCCAGTTGGCCACCAGGTGCATCAGTCCAATCCGGTGGGCTAGAAAATGATACGCTGTTTGATTTTGCGGAAGCAAGCGATACCAGGCGAAGGGCTTCTATTAGGGATGATTTCCCGGCATTGTTGCGACCGACGGCAATCGTCAAATCTTTAAATTCAATTTGATGACTCGCGTAACACCGAAAATCTATAAGCTGAAGACTCTTTAGCATTGGGAGGCATCATCTTTGGTTAGGTGCGAAGGTGATAGGAGGCGCGGCAAGAGCAGGTCACGTGTTCGCCGAAGGTTTTCGATCTTCTTTGCCAAGGTTGCGACCTCCGAGTGTGTCGGTTCAAAGTGCATCGTTGCGGCCTCGATAAGGGGGGCTGGCGGACAAATCAACTCAACACCTTCCATGTCGTCCTTGGTGACTGCTGCAAATATTGCACCGTTGCCCATCATGTCGTCTTCGGTGAACTTGTTCCGTAGCTGCTCCCAGAGAAATGCTTGGTGCCCGTCCAAGTGGCGAATTGCGGACAGACCGCGACCAATGATGATTCTTTTGTTGGCTATATTCATGCGGCCGACAGGTGCGCGAACGCTGAAAAGGATATCGCCTTCTTCGGCAATGCGCCCTGCAGCAGTGCAAAACAGGCGGTCGGTAGGAAAGCGATCTCCAAAATTGGTGACGCCCTGGTGAAATGGTTGGCCTTCGCCCGTTTCATTATAGAATTCGGACTTTGGTGATTGCCCCATTGTCAGTTTGCAAACGTCTTTAAGCTTCTTCACTTCCCAGCCTTTGGGGATGTCCCCGAGGGGGGAGGGGACCCGGGGGTGGGATTCGTGGCCGAGGAATCGGAAGTGGACGAACCATTCGCGGTAGAGGGTGCGGGCCATTGTTTCGAGGATTCGTATGCGGCGCTGGCTGTTTTCTATTAGGTCGTCGTAGGCTGAGAGGATGCCGGCGATGCGGCGTTGGACTGGGAACGGGGGTAGTGGAATCTCAACGCTCTCAACTTGAGTCGGACTGACATTCGCTTGACTCGCAGCGCCATGTGCCTTCATCGCGATTTCACGCAAAGTTTCCGGTTCGCTCAGCGCGTAGAATACGAAGTTCAAGTCGGTGGCGCTCTGGTCTCTTACCATGACTTTCCCACCGCGCTGGTTCAGTAGGCAATGTGGAAGACTGGCAGAGTGCCTTGCTACGCGCCCAACAACAGAATTGGGCTGAGAAATATGCGAGCCAGTAAGCGAAACCAAAACATCACCTGGTTGAACGTGATAGCGTTCTGGAATACTTAAGTATTTCTCATCGACTCGGTCTGCTTCGGAAAGGTCAACAGAACCTACTCGGATGTTCTTAATCTTGATGACGGGAATCCCTTGGCTTCCAAACTCGCTGCTTTTGAAGGCGTAACCAGAGACGACGTCAGCTACCTCGCCCAAAGGTTTTCGTGGCCAGCCACTTTTTGCCGATATCCCCGAATATTCAGAATTCCCGCCACGCTTCACTTCTTGCCCCCCTTCTTCCGCTTGGGTGGCGCCGGTAGTTCTTTGATGGCTTTGTCGAAGTCGCTGCCGGCTTGGTCGGCCTGGGCGATTTGCTGGCGGTGGAACTTGTCGTATTCGGCTTCGGCGAGTTCCCTCGCCATTTCGTGGGAGATCTTGCCGGCGTGGTCGAGGATGGCCCGTTCGTTGAGGGTGAGGAAGCCGTGCAGCTTGGTGATCCAGTCGGCCATGTGCATGGGGACGCGGCGCAGGGCCTGACCCTCGGCGAAAACGAGGTACTGCTCGACGAGATTATTGAGGGCGGCGAGTTCGGCTTCGTTGAGGTAGTTCTTGGCGATGGTGACGTCGTGCTTGCGGACTTTGGGGCCGCGCCAATTGGTGAGGCCCATATTGGGTTTGGCGGCGTCGGCGCGGGCGTGGATGATCTCGGCGGCGGTGTGGCCGGTGATGGCCCAGTGCATCTTGTTCTGGACGGTTTGGAAGAATTCGATGCTCTCGGGCCGGGTGGGGTCGTAGTCTATGCTGGTGGCGTAGATGTCGGTGATCTTCTGGTAGAAGCGGCGTTCGGAGGTGCGGATATCCTGAATGCGCCGGAGGAGTTCCTCGAAGTAGTCGAAGGGCTGGTCGGGGTTTTTGAGGCGTTCGTCGTCGAGGACGAAGCCCTTGACGATGAATTCGCGGAGCTTCTGGGTGGCCCAGATGCGGAAGCGGGTGGCGACGGCGCTTTTGACGCGGTAGCCGACGGAGATGATGGCGTCGAGGTTGTAGAAGTCGAGGGCGCGGGTGACTTCGCGCTGGCCCTCTCGGCGAACTGACAAGAATTCCTTGTGAGTTGCCCCGCGCAGCAGTTCCCCCTCCTCGTAGATGTTTTGCAGGTGAAGGCTGACGTTTTGCTGGGTGGTCTGGAACAGGTCAGCCATATGCTGCTGGGTGAGCCAGACAGTTTCATTCTGGAGGCGGACTTCGAGTTTTGTTTGCCCATCCTCGGTGGAGTAGACGAGGAACTGCCCCTCGGCTGGTGGATTGGTATCTTTGGGGGTGGTCATGATTCCAGAATCTCCGCGACGTTGGCGGCGATGATGGCTTCGAGTTCGCGGGCCTGGGCGTTGAGGGATTCGAGTTCCTCGTTGAGGGTTTCGAGTTGCTCCTTGAAGTCTTCATCGCTGACGGCTTCGCCGGGGGCGACGCCGACGTAGCGGCCGGGGTTGAGGGACCAGCCCTGGGCTTCGATTTCCTTGAGGGTGGCCGCTTTGCACAGGCCGGGGACGGCGGCGAATTTGGGCTTCTTGCCGAAGACTTCCTCCAGCTTGGCGCGCGCATCGTCTCCGCCGAGGGTAAAATCGGGGGCTTCGCCGCGATAGAGGCGGACGAGGTTCGCGATGAAGCCAATCTGGGCGGGGGTCCACTCCCGGTGGGCGCGGTCGACCTGGCGGTAAATATGGCGGGCATCTATAAAGAGGACGGTGTCGGCCCGGGAAGACTTGCCTTTGCCCTTGTCGAAAAACCACAGGGTGCAGGGCAAAGTGACGGTGTAGAACATGTTGGGGCCTACGGCGACAATGACGTCGACGGAGTGGGATTCGATGAGTTTTTGGCGGATGTCCTGCTCGGAGGAGCGGGCGTCGGAGGCGGAGTTGGCCATGACGAACCCGGCGCGCCCTTTCGCGTTAAGGGCCGAGTGGAAGAGCTGGATCCAGAGGTAGTTGGCGTTGTCGGTGCGGGGGAGGCCGAAGGGGAAACGGCGGGCAGGGCCGACCATGTCCTTGATGCGTTCCTTGTCGACGGAGTTAACATTGAAAGGCGGATTGGCGAGAACGAAGTCGAAGCGGCCGGTGGCGTCGTGGGGGTCATCGTAATAGCTGTTCACGTTGCCGCCGTGTTTGATGTCACCCTCGAGACCGTGGACGGCCAGCTCGGCGGCGGGGTTCTGCTTGTGCTCGGCGACGAACCGAGCAGAAGAGACAAACATCCCCCCCGATCCACATGCTGGATCAAGAATGCGCCCGTGGTACGGCTCAATGACCTCGACAAGCAGGCGCACAATGCTGGCCGGGGTATAGAACTCGCCGCCCTTTTGGCCCTCTGTGCGGGCAAATTCGCCGAGGAAGTACTCATAGATGCGGCCGAAGGCGTCGTAATCCACGGTGGCGGGGATCTCGGAGACCTTCTTGAGCAATTCCTTCAGCAGCTTGGCGTCGAAAATCTGGAATGTTTTGGGCAGCACCCCGGCAAGCTGGCCGTTACTGGCCTCGATGAGACGCATCGCCTCATTGACGGCCTGACCGATGGTCTGATGTTCCGTTTCCCCCGCCGCATTCTCGACCGAACGACCGCCTTCGGGGAAGGTCAACAAGGCGTCAAACCGCGCGCACGGAGGAAGGTATAGAACGCCCTCCGCATGATAGGCGGCCGGCTCGTCCACGCGGGACCCGCGCCGCGAAGAAGCACCGGCCTTTTCCAGCCTGCCCCGCTGCGCCGCGAACCGAACCTCGGCAAAACGCAGAAAAATGAGCCCAAGGACCGGCGCCGAGTACTCCTGGGCCTTCAATCCCGAGTTGGCCCGGAACTGGTCAGCAGCATCCCACAGGCGCCTTTCAAGGTCGGCGGCGGCGGTGTCTTTTTCTGAAGGGGCGATCCAGATCATAGGGGTCCCAAATCCAAGCCAACACTACTTTGCGAATTGTCTGCCAATCTTGAGCCCCCTGTTCAACCTTTAATGCGCCACCCCACACGTTCCTTCACTCCAAAGGCAAGCAAAACCCAGCATCCACCTGCCGTAAAGCATCCCCGGCCACCGTAAAGCCCCAACAGGCCAATGTTGGTAGATTGGGGCCGCCAGCCTTTCTGGCCAGAGGGGCGGGTGTTCTAACATGTCCTCGTGGCCACATCATAGGCCCCTAATGGGCTCAACGTTTTGCCAGCCAACCCAATCAGGACGGGTCATCGCAATCAGCCCTTCAGGTCAGATGGCGGGAACAATGCCCCTTGGCCCCATTTCCCATGGCCTGCACCCCAATATGCGACCATTAGTGTAAAGCTCTTATTTTGTTACTTTACTATAATGGCGTAGTATTACTTTGTCAATGAGTGATTTTATCTTGAATATCTTAAGGCTCCAAGTTGCTATTCTATGCGACGGCCACAAAGTTTGATAGTATCCTGGCCCCACATGACTGTCAACAAAGCAAGCCGCATGTTAAACTAATATGTTTTTTTGGGAGGACACGAGAATGACGTTTATGGACAAATTCAAGAACGCGCTTCCGGGAAAAGGGACGCACAAGTCAGACCGTCCAGATACTTCCGCAGATTTCAAGGGTCAGCCAACTTCGAACAACCCAGGCTCCCGCAGCCCAGCTTCACCAAGAGCTGGGACAGATGGGATCGCCACCGACAATACAGACTCAAAAATGAGTCCTTCCGAAACCACCAAGCCTGCGGAGGCAGAATCGTTGGTAAAGGAATTCAAAAAGCATCACAATTGCCAGGAGGGTGAAGAATGGCAATGCGGGCTTTCGCTGCGCAAAATCCAGAAGTTTTTGGAGGCGGAAGCGGCGGCGAAGATGAAGGCCGTCCCGCTACGCATATTCTTCAGGACTCGGAATGTATCAATTCCAGCACCCACATTACACAATTACGAGTGTTTGGCTAGGTTGCTGAAGAAACGCGAAGATATAACACTTATACCTGGAAGGTCGCAGGTAACTGAGGATCAGTTGATCAATGGGTGTCAGCCGTCCGCCGGTTACAAGTTCAAGGACGGAACTCCTCCTGCCGCATTCGATGAGTTATTTGATATCCTGGCAGGGAAAACGAAAAAACCAAAGGTAAAGCACAGGGGAAAATTCCCAGAGGACCGCGCGGATTTCCCCCTCACCGCCGCTGAAGCCAGCGAGATTATCCGTCGGCATAAGCCCCCAACGACCAAGCCTGCGGCGAAGCCGCGCAATAACATGGCGGTGAGCAATTTCGCCTTGAATCCAGCCCTGATAGACTTTCTCGGGAAGATTCAACCGGCCGAGCTGTCGGGTCGCGTGGCAGCTGCAGCACGTGAACTGGCTGCGGTATGCCAGAATGACACCGCCCCTGAGTCAAATATGGCGTTCAATGTCCTTCTCACGAATGTTGTTGCGCCACTTATCGAACAGAATGTGCGCTTTGAGGCATTATCCAATGTAAAAGCGTCTTTGTCCGATAAGGCAGGTCGCATCATTCAGCTTCCGACTGGGTTGGCTCTCATTAACCTGTCCGGTGGCAACAGAAAAGTTTGGCTTGGGTGTGACTCCAACCTTCTGACGGATCTCCCCAACGGCCGTCTGGCCATAGACCACATTGTAGCCACATGCAAAGCCATTGCAGCTAATCCCGGAATCGTCGAGTCCGTGGTCGGGAATTACCTTCGAGAGCTTAAGAAACCGGCTGAATAATACGTCAGGCACCAGGGGCGAAACTTCAAGTGTTACCACAATTGTTACCACTGTGGCCCTGAATTGACACATTCCATCCCCCTATTGATTGCGTCCAGATCGCGTAATTGCTGATAAACACAAGGCGAAGGCCTGTATTTCCAAGACCCCGTTTACGTGAATTCTTCATTCAGGGTCTAGTACGGGCAACCGTGTGCAGGTTCAAGTCCTGTCTCCGGCACCATCTTTCTCCCTTCCCGGGAGCGCCGACGCCCCCGTCGGCTCTTTGCTCTTCTCTGCGCCCTCCGCGTCCTCTGCGGTGAGATTGTGCATTTAACTCAGAACTCCCCCGCCCCGTGGAGTCTATTTTCCACCCAATCCCCCTATAGTGAATCTGGGAATCACCACACGCCTTAAAAAGGAAACACGCTTCAAAAGATTCTCGGCATTCTCCACAGTAGGGTCAGCAGCAACTGGAAACACAGACTCGATTCCAGTGCCCTTCTTGACCGCGTTCGCCCAATCATCCATCAAGTCACAGTAAATCCGGAGTGCATCCACCGGAGTCGCTGCCTGCTCAGTTACAAGGTAAGCCGATGGCATGTCTCCCACGACAACCCAAAGGTACTTGTCAGTCGTGCCAGCAGGCTCAGTCAACTCTGCAAGGAACACGCCAACCACTCCCCCAATTCCAAGCCCCATATGGATACTTCTCACACCCTTGCACCAGTGAAAGGAGCACAGATAGTCACGCGCCTCCACGGCCATCCGGCGACGCTCGATGGTTTCCGGCTCGCTCTCTCCAACAATTTGTGCTTCAGGCACGAGGCCCGTTCTATTTATGTTAATCAATACGCCAGCCGTCAAATTTCAAGAGTGTTGTCTTGAGATGTGTCGTCTCTGGGGTGAACAATCAAGCGCGCTTCAGCACCACCTCCCGGCATTGGCGCCCCCACCAGCCCCAACGGGACGCTCTACCAAAGCCCACGACGCAAGTCCTGGGAAACCGAAAACAACCACCGCAAGCTCTCTAGGGGCGCCCCCGACGAAGCCTTACAACATAAATGCGTGCCTGTCCCCTTTATTCCAGCGTCTTCCAGTGCAGTCCGCTCTCGCGCAGGATCTGCCTCTTACTGACCCCCTCAACAATCACCCGGCGGCGTATCTCGTCCCATTCTTCCATATTTGTGAACATCCTCCACTTGTAGATTGGAGGTGCCGCACTTTTCGACCGCCATGTCACACGGCGCCACCCGCCGCACTTTTCGACCGGCGTTTACAATCAGCCCGGGAAAAGCCCGATCTTGTGATGCAGACCCTCGCAATACGAATTCAGGCACCAGAACTGATCCCAAAATCCTCCGAACAGGTCTCTGCAGGCGCGAATCTCCCGTTCAAGAAACCATTGTGAGCACAGAATTCTACGAACTTCTGAGAACACACTATAACCCGCAGTCCGCGTGGGGTAAAGATGTCTTCCCCTTTCCAGGAACTGGGCTCAATGACCACGCGGTCATATCTATTGATGATACCGCCAAAGAGGCATTCTGGGCAGGTTTCCGAGGGAGGATGCCCATATTCCATGCCTGAGGCTCGCGGATCGATTGCACAACTGGAATAATCTAGAGTTGTTACGTAATATGTGGGCGTATTTAGTACACGCCGTTTACGTCGGACAACGCGTTCGACCAGCACCCGATCAAACCTTGAGACTCCTGTCAAATTGGAGCGGTTGAACTTTTCCACAAAAAGATCGCTTACTAAGAACTGTCCGCCAGGACCGTATGCGAAATCACCGTAGTCGTCTGAATAACACTCCAGTAGAACGCGATAAGGGGGAAGCCACTCACACATTCCAATAAACCGACCACAGGAAGGGCACGTCGGTGCATCTCCATAATTGGTACCTTCAGCGGGAAGGAAATCCGTGTCGCCATCGCCGCCGGATGATCCGCCCTTCAAAACAAAGAATCCTGATGCCATCAAAGTCCTTCAGGGAAACGCTCCACAAGATCCGGCTCCCCGTAACGCCTGAGGAGATAGCTTTCGAATTCCTGGGTCGAAGCCCCTTGATTCTTATTGATCCAGTCTTCTACTTCCCGATCTGAAATTCGGGGACGTCCATGATAAGGAAAAACGGTTGGAGGCACGGAGTGCTCCCTGCGGCGTTTGCTGAGACGGCTAAGCGCCGTTCTTTGTTCGACTTACCCTCGATCCTGCTTTTTTAATCTGCTCTCAGGGGCCAACCGGCTCAAAGCCATGGGCCAGACATCCATTTGCACGCATCAGAAACCTGGGGACCTGAGCCCCCCAGCCCGTCGCGGGAGGTTGAGTTTGGGTCAAACCGCCCGGCCTCGAAACAGTTAAAGTGGCGCATGGGCACGCAAGCCTGGCGCAGTCCCCGATTCGGCGAGGACCGGGCGGTAAGCTTTGAATCACAATGGGTTTGTTGTCATATCAGTCCAGAGACCGCCTTCGTGGCGGTCAAACGATTGTCAGTTCTTTGGCGTCACCTCCCTTTCCTCGAACGCCTCACCGCTTTTGTCCACGGCCAGCAAAAATGCCACCAGCTTGCGCGCCACGGCCAGCGTGGCCCGGTTCTTGTTCCCTCGGGGTAAAATCGGGACGGGTAAAGTTTCAATCCGTCCAACAGTTCCGGGCCGTCGCCGTTGCGCGCGCGGGTGTGCTATCAAACTTGACGGCGGCGCTGCACGTGTGCGTGGTGAGGGTGCATGAATTGGCCAATCGTTATACGCACGGCCCTCGTGGTTGTCCTGATAACGCTGCTGTGGAATTGGGCGTGGAACCCAATTGCGTTGCTGACCGTGGCTATCGTGTTGGCGTTGGGCGTCTCGCTTAAAGCGTCTCGCCGGTGATTCGTCCCGGCATACGATACGCCTGTAATACGGAATATTGGGGATGTGTAAAGTTTCTCGCAACCCGAGCCCGTTTATGGAATGTTGTCCGTCCCACTTAACCCCAAATCTTTGAAGGAGAAATCAGGTGCTGATTCGTGGCTTGCGAAGTTGGGCCCTAGCGGTGGCATCCAGCACTATCGTTACCACCGCTTGCGCGCAGTGGTCAGGCAGTCCGGATGCAGCCAACCTGATTTGCACAACGACGGTAAATCAACTCACGCAATTCACTACTGATGGTCAAGGTGGGGCTATATTCTCATGGAACGGCAAGGATGGCAACTCCGCTGACGTGGTTCTGGCCCAACGCCTCGACGCAGATGGGATTGCTCAGTGGGGCCCCGGCGGCATCGCCATTAATCCCGGAACACCTGGTTTTACCCTTGGCGCCCCCCAAAGGGATGCCAATGGCGGTGCATTCATTCCGTGGGCATCTTATGTGCCCTATAATTACTACTCCATCCGCGTTCAACACGTGAATCGTGACGGGCTCCCGCTGTTGCCCGGAGACGGAATTGAACTCCTATTGGAGAGTTCGGTCGGCCTTTGGGAAAATTTCCTTTCAGATAATCAGGGCGGCGCCTTGCTGGTGTGGTTCAGGCAGGGAAACCTGCACATCAAGCATATCGACTCCTCAGGTGCAGTGAATTGGACTTACGACGCGGCTGAACCAGACCCCGCAATGGATCTGGCAACTCTTGCCGATGGCGAAGGTGGAGTCTTTATTTGCTGGCGCTCGCGTGATAAATCCATCCGAACCCAGCACGTCAATAAGTACGGGAATGCCGTTTGGCCGGCCGTGGGCAAGCTATTATCCACGGACGGGGAGATTCCGGCCATTGCGCCAGACGGCAGCGGTGGAGCCATTTTTACGTGGTTGGATTTTCGTGATGTTGGCGTTGCAACCGGGCATGCTTATGCCCAGCGATTGGACGCTGCAGGGAACTCACTGTGGGCGACAAATGGCCTGCGAATTTCCAGCTCACAGGACACTCAGTTCTTCACCTATCCCGTGAGCGACGGCAAGGGCGGGGCCACGGTTGGTTACTCAAGTTACAATAGTGAGACTTACCTGACAGATGTGCGCGTTCAACGGATTAGCTCGAAGGGCAAGCTCCTATGGAGTTCGCTTGGGAAGCTACTTAGCAGACCCAACAGCAGTCAGTACATTACATCCGCCGTTCCGGATGGCGCAAACGGAGCAATTGTTTTCTGGCATTCAGGTCAATCCCTATTTGCCCAACGGGTCAACAGCCTGGGCATGACCCAATGGTTTCCGCGGACGGGGATCCTGTGCGTGCAAAACGACATTTCGAGTGTAGCCACCCTCAATGACCCTACCGGTGGCGCATTTTACGGATGGAATGTCTCACGTGATAATGTTGTCAGCATTTTCGTCAATCGCATCTCCTCTCGTGGACGCCTCGGATCGACTCACTGATTTAGGTTATAGGGACTGGGATGATTTCTCGCGGCCCGGGCTCGCATATGGAATGTTACCCGTCCCGATTTACCCGAGCAGATGAGGATCGCCGGAGTCGTCGAGGACATGATCGCCGCCAGACGGTGACCGGCCGCGATCTTCGTTACTCGCTGATGGCTTCGAGGTTCGGTTCCTGCTGGGCTCGTGTCCGAAACGCGAGCAAGGCGTTCTTGTCGCCTGACCCGATACCGATAGCTTCACGAAGATCCCGCTTCTGCCGCGCGAGTTCCTGCTGCATGAACGCATGCTGGAGGATCCTCTGCTCAAGACGTGCATCCTGAGGATCCATGCCCTCTCTTTCTTGAACAACGAGATCAACAGTGTCCGTCGAGTACCGAGCCACGGTCACGATGTGGTCGACGTCGCCATCGAGCAAGAAGTCCAGAAGAGCGCACACGGAGAACACAGCATCTTGGGCAGACGCGGTATAGAGCGAGCTGTAGTCTTCGGAGTCAGGAGTACACTGTTCGCACTGCGACAGCAGGTTTCTCAGCTCGGCCTCTGATGGGCGTTCGTCCTCGCAGGCCTCCCAAGCGACATCCACAGCTTGGCGAAGGGGCTCAACGTTTCCCCAGCCCACCTCATTCATGAACGTCTTGTAGTTCGGCAGCATCCGCTCGCAGCACGCGGCTCCGAACGCAAGTTGCTGATGGGGCTGCATCCTCGTGAGTGCTTCGAGCATCACCACGCAACCGGTAGCGCTTGTTCCGTTTCCGCCCGTGATCTGAAACGCTGAGCCTGAACAGCGATCGACCCCGCATCAAGGCCCTGCAGTTCCCTGATGTCTCTGTCCTGCCGAGCAAGCTCAGCTTGGATCAACGGATCCCGGTCGACGATCTCTTCGGCTCCGAAATTCGGGGACGGTTGACGTTTTCCCCAATTAATTTGACAAACCTTCAGCGAATCCTCCAACTTCCTCTCCCACCGTTCGTCACACGTAGAATTTTGCCCAGTTCAGTTCCAACGACTTCATTTCATGGGTCTACAAGGGGTTTTTAGAGGCCGTAAGGGAATATGCAAGACCCACCCGCCTGTGCCATGATCCTTTTCATCTTACTAAAAAAGGAGCTTCAACATGACACCCCCTTACCCGCCGTCCAGCGTCAACCGTGAACCCGTTCACGACATCCTCAACGAGGCCATCGCCTGCGCCGCCTCGCAATACCGGCACCTCCTGCGTGCTTTCGACGATCATCTAGTCAGTTCCGCGGACTTCCGGTCGCTTCGCAATCGCCTTGACGACACCACCGCGGCTGTCCATGCCCTCACCCAGCTGTTTCGACTTCACCAGGTGGACGCAGCCCTGCGTCGCAAGGTGCAAATCCCGCCCCGCCGTCCCCGCGGACGACCACGCAAACAGTCCCAAACACCCGCGCCCATCGCCCAAACCACCCCTGAAAACGATAATTAGCAAAAATCCGCGCGATTTTTTGAAAGCCGTCAAAGATTCCAATCACTGAACTTGGAGGAAAATACACGCAAAAACAAAAATACCCCCCCCTCCCCCTCCCCCCCCTACGGTTGCCGCAGAATCGCCGTCCGGGTCGCCGCCGGGTCCGAGGGGTCAGAACTTCAGCTTCAGCCGCGCGCCGAGGAACTCGAACAGTTTGCCGCACATTTCGTCCCAGTTGAACTGGGTTTCGGCGCACTGGCGGACGGCCTGGCCCAGGGTGTCCCATTCGGCCTGGCGGCGGAGGAGGCTGGCGAGGGCGTCGCCCATGCCGACTGGGGTGGCGGGGGCGAGGTCGCCGATCTGGAACCGGCGCAGCAGGCGGCCCGTCTCGCCGACATCGCTGGCAACAATCGGGCGGCCCGCGGCGACGTAGTCGCTGAGCTTGTGGGGATAGCGGGCGCGGTTGAGGGCGACATCTGTGAGCGGCAGGGCGAGGATGTCGGCGCAGCCGAGGAACACACCAACCTTGTCAAAGGGTATGCGGCCGCAATGGATGACGGCGTCGCGGATGGAGGCATGGAGGGCAGGATCCGACCGGTCGAAATCGCCGCCGGCCACCAGCAGCACGGCCTCGGGGCATTGGGCCCGGGTGCGGGCAAAGGCTTCGAGGAGAAGGCGTTCGTCGGTGTGGAAATTGGCGATATACCCAACCACCGCGGCGTTGGTGGGAATGTTGAGCTTCATGGCGGCGCGGGCGTCGGGCTTGGCCATGGGCACGATGGTGTCGAGGGGCGCGCCGCTGTGCATGACAAAGGATTTGAGTTCCAGTTCCTCCGGGGCGCCGGGGTGGCCGAGGAATTCCTCGGAGATAAGGACGGCGGCATCGGCTTTCTCGTAGGCCCAGCTTTCGAGGCGGGCGTCGGCACGGAAGACGAGGCGGCGCGCCCAGCGGATGGGGCGCGGCAGGGACTGGAACGGCGCGGACGGGATGACGCAGCTTTCGTAGAGCCCCTCGGGGCCGCCCCACCAGTCGCTCCAGTCGAGGACGAGTTTCGCCCCCCGGCGGCGCGCCTCGAGGCCGGGAAAGAGGCAGTCGGGTTTGTGGGAGAACCCGAACACGAGGTCCCAGGGCTGCTGCTTCGCGAGCTTGAGGCGGGTGACGTTGTCGAAGAGGCCCCAGCCCTCCTGCTTGTCGTTGAACAGGGTTTTGTTGGGCGATTCGATGAGGGTGAGGCCGTCCGCGGTCCGCGTCTCGGGGCGGTACATCTTATGCTCGCTGGTGCAGACGAAGGTGACGTCGTGGCCGCGGGCGGCAAGGCGGCGCGCGATCTCGCGGGCGCGGAAGTAGCTGCCGCGCTCGGGCAGGTTATGGACGAGGAACAGGGCGCGCATGGTGATGACGGGAACCATGGGGCCGCGGGAAGGGATTGCCAATAAAAAGGAGGGGCGGCGCGGCGCCTCAGTTCGGCGGGCGCAGGACCTGGTAAAGCCGCGAACCAAGGCCCGGTGCGCCGGCGACGAGCTTGAACTGCGCGGGATGGGTTTCGACCCATTCCAGCTCGGGCGGCGGCGGCGCGAGGATGGCGACATAGTCCACGCGCTGCTCGGCGAGGCACTTCATCCAGGCGTCGGCGCTGCCGCGCTCCCGGATGGCGGCGGGATTGCGGTAGTCGGCAACGGAGCCGTCGCGCAGTGGGCTCACCCACACGACGCTGTGTTGGAGGTGGGAGCCAAGCAGCGGATAAAGCAGCATGTTGTGCCCGGCGCCTTTCCAGCCGGCAGTGACGGCAACCTTGGCGGGTTGCTCCACACGGTCGAGGAAGGTCCAGATGGGAAAGGCGCGAGCCTCGGTCTTGCCGAGGGGGTGAAGATCAAAGCACGGGCTGAAGTGCCCGCCTGCCGCGGCGGCGTAAATCGCGTCGCGGTGGCGCGCGGTGATCATGGGAAGCAGGGCCAATGCGGTTATTGTGGTGGCGGCGAAAACGGCCCAGGAGTAAGTCCGCGCGACGCGGTTCGCCGTCATCATCGCCAGCGCCACAACGACGGACCCCGCAAAGCAGGCGAAAACCCATTGGGTGGCGGCGAGATCCGCCATGCTCCAGCCCATCGGGAAGCCCAGCGGCAACGAGATGAAGCAAGCCGTGACCATTGCGAATCGGGAAAGGCGATTCGGATGCAAGGCGCAGAGAATAGCGCCCACAGCCAGCAGCGGCGTGAGGAAGCGCCCCGCCATGGGCCACCAGACAGTGCGGAGCGCGAGGTTCGACGGCGCCAGAATCCCCGCGGCAAGGATGATGCAGGAGAACAGGAGAAAGAGGATGGCAGGGCGGGAACTGCGATGCCGCCACACTTGGAGCACCGCGGCAATCCCCGCGATGAGCAGCAAAGCGCCCGCTGGTCCCGGATTCAGGCACTGCCGCCACCCGATGAAATCCGGGCGCAAGAAGAGGAAGTAAAGGAAGCGCCAGTACGCATGAAAGGAATTACTGGAAAACTCCGGGCCGTAAATCTGCGCCGAGAGGACCGACTGCAGTTCCTCGCTGTGATGCAGTTTGAGCCCAGTAAACGCAAACGGGTAAAGAGGATTTCCGACAGCCACCATGTTGCGAATATAGGGAAACAGTCCTGGCAAAAGGCCAACTGCCACAAGAAGCATGGCTTTCCACCGCGAGCACCCAGTGGCTTTTGTCGGCCAGCCCAACCACGGCAGGAAGAGCAAACCCAGCGCGGCCACCGGTAGGAAGCTGATTCGCGTTCCCGCGGCAAGTCCCAGCGAGGCCGCCGCGAGAAACCAATGGAATGGGCGCGAATCAGGTTCGCGAAGCCGCGCCACGAACAACGCCGCAAGGAGGAAGAACAGCAGCGCCGTGTTATCAACATAGGCAGCCGTCATATAGTTAAAGACCGACGGGTTTAGCAACAGGGCCAGCGCGCTCCATGCGGCCCATCTTCGGCTCGCGCCCAGAAATTCGGCGAGGGCAAAGCCGACAATGCCAATGCCTACCCAGACGCAGAAACCAGCGGCGGAAAGGAGACCATCGCCATGGCCAAAGCTGAGAACCCAGGCCCACAGGTCGCTGCCCACGCCGGGGAAATGTTCGTAATAACCCCACGCATTGGGCGCGGGCATAAATCCGGGCCCGGCGTCTGCGCCCCACCGCGCAGCCTTGAAGAGGTGATAGGTCAGCGCGTCCCAACCCAATGGCGGCATGGCCAGGCCGCGAAGCAAACGAAGCAAGGCCAGAACCATGGCCGCCAGAACGACGAATCGGAAGAGTGCTCCGGCGCGAAACCAGGCGGCTTTGGATTGCCCTGCAATGGACCTTAGACGTTTGAGACCATCACGGGGCAAAGCTCGAGTCGAGTAACTGACAGCAAATACTAGCACCAGAATAAGGAAAGGATCAAATGCCCCCAGGTTGAAGCAAACCGCAGCTTCCCGGAGGACGACCATTTCCAAGGTAACGCCAGCTAACACGGCACACAGTAGAACCGATATGCGTTCGTTCTGCAGCCTGACGGAAAGGGAGCAAAAAGCACCATAGACCCACGCAGCAAATACCACCGCGGCGATTGACAGCGCAATGGAGGGCGGCATGTGCTTAGAACTCCGTGTGGCTCACAGGCATTGACGCACCAGAATCCATCAGGCGCCCGAAGGCCAACAAAAAATCCGCCGGGCACGGACAATCCTTGCATCGCCGCCGCGAGGCGGCTTGGAAATCATCCCAATCATTCTTTGGAGGATCACCTTGTCTAACAACGTCACTATTACCATCACCGACCGCAACGGCGGCAAATCCGCCAGCAGCGGCTCAAAGTGGGAACCCATCATGGGCTACTCGCGAGCCGTGCGCCGTGGAAACCAGATCGCCGTGACGGGCTCCGTGGGCATCAATGCAGATGGCACCTATTCGCCGTCGCTGGCAGACCAAACGCGGCGCTCACTGCAGATTATCGCGGCGGCCATCGAGGCGCTGGGCGGCAAACTGGAGGATGTCATTCGAACCCGTATGTATGTGATTGACGTCTCGAAATGGGAAGACGTGGCCCGCGTTCATGGCGAGGTGTTTGCCAACATCCGGCCCGCAACGACCATCGTCGAAGTGGCGCGCCTGATTGACGGCGAAGCCCAGATCGAGATTGAGGCCGACGCGGCACTGCTGGCTTAGTAGCAGGGTTTACTTCAACCCCAGCAGGGCGCGAAAGCGCAGATTCCACGGCCTGAAGACGGCTTCCATGATAACGCCCTTGCTCATCTTGGACTGGCCTTCACGCCGCTCCGCGTAAATGATCGGCACTTCGATCATCGAGAAGCCCTTGCGGTGCGCGCCGTAGAGAATCTCAACGAGAAACGAGTAACCCTGTGAGCGCAGCGGTGCCGCAACAATGGCCTCGATGGCCGGGCGACGATACGCGCGAAAGCCGCTCGTAGCGTCCTCCACCTTGAAACCAAGAATGGTTTTGACGTACCGATTTGCGAACAGGCTCAGAAGCAACCGGGACACGTGCCAATTGAGAATGCGCACGCCCTGAAAGTATCGCGACCCGATGCTGATGTCGGCGTGATCGAGAGCCTCGATGAGCTGGGGTACAGATTCCGGATCGTGGGAGAAATCCGAATCCATGGTCACGACTTTCGCAGCCCCAAGCTCCAGCGCCTTGCGAAAGCCGGCCAGCACGGCGCTGCCGTAGCCCTGCTTGCCGGGCCGCACCAGCGGCACGACGCGCGGGGCTTCAGTGGCAAAACGCGCCAGCAGATCCGGCGTGCCGTCGGGCGAATTGTCGTCCACCACGATGATCCGCGCGCCGGGGACGATTTCCAGCAGCCGCGGTATCAGATTTGTCAGGTTGCTGGCCTCGTTATAAGTGGCCAGCACCAGGCATGTGTCTTCGAAAGATGGCATGAGTAAGATTTTCGGGGAGGTAAACTTCCCAAGAAACCGCCTGCAACTAAAATGCAGTTCCCGTTGTGACTCCATCCGGTCTCGCGGGGCCGGAGAAAAGCGTTGCTTTCGAGGCCCGCCGTCGCGATTCCAAGGCGCGTTACCGTTACCATTGCAAGGAGCAACCTTTGATTACCACCTGGCAGGCCGTGGCCCTTGGCACGGTGCAGGGCCTTACGGAATTTCTTCCCGTCAGCAGTTCGGCGCATCTCAAGCTCATGCCGTGGCTGTTCCAGTGGCCCGACGTGGAAAACGAAATGGCCTTCGACGTGGCCCTTCACCTCGGAACCCTGCTGGCGATCGTTCTCTTCTTCTTTACCGACTGGCTGATGATCGTGGCGTCTTACATCGGCGACCTGCGCATGAAGAAGTGGAAAGGAGGCGCCAAAGGATCACTGCTTCCCAAGATCATCATTGCCACCATTCCAGCCGCCGTCATCGGGAAGCTGTTCGAGAAGAAGATCGAGGCGTTTTTCTATGGTGATAATAGCAACATCTGGATGCTAGCCGTCACCCTTTCCGTATTTGGTCTGTTGCTGCTCATTGCCGAGAAGGTCGGCAAGAACAGCCGTGATCTGGCGGACATTGGCTATGCTATGGCGCTAACTATCGGGTGCGCCCAGGCATTGGCGTTGATTCCGGGCACTTCACGCAGCGGTGTCACAATCTTTGCGGGCCTGCTGTTCGGCCTCACGCGGCCCGCCGCGGCGAGGTTTTCCTTTCTCATGGCGACGCCCATCACGGCCGGTGCCGTGCTGCTCAAGATCAAGGATCTGCGCGGCATCGAGGATTACACTCCGATCATCATCGGCATCCTCGTTTCGGCCATTGTCGGCATTCTCGCCATCAAGGTCCTGCTGAAGTACGTGCAGACACGCAGCTATGCTGTCTTCGCGTTCTACCGCTGGATCCTTGCCGCGGTGGTGCTTTGGTTTTACTTCCAGCGGGTTCACGCGTAAAGGCCGTGACTGCGAGCCACTGACATGTTGTCCTTTCAACCATTGCCGGGGCAATCGCCATGAGCGACCTGGTTGCTCGCATCGAGCGCGAGCTGAACCGCCGCGACGAGTCGCCCGTGAAGACCTGGGCGCGCCGTGGGCTTATCGCTCTCATTGCCATCGCTCTACCTTTCATCATTGCCGAGTGCGCCCTGCGCATTGCCGGGTTTTACCGCCCGCAAATCAGTATGGGCGTGCAGCTCAAGACGAACAAGGCCTGCGCTGAATCGCTGAACGACCGGTTCCACACCGATGCTTTCGAGCCGGACCGCTATATGCTGTGGCGCCTCAAGGCTGGGTCCAACGTCGCGGGCATGCCTGTGAACAAGAACGGCCTGCTTTACACTGATTCGCCGCAGCGTAACGAGAAATCCCCCGTCACGGTGCTTTGCCTCGGCGACTCCGTCACGGGTTCCGCCTACCGCTCTTTTCCGCAGATCGCCCAGCGCCTCGTCAGCGGCGGGCGCACGAACCGAGTCATTGAGTTCATCAACGCCGCCGTAGCCGGCTACTCGACGGAGCAGGGCTTGCGGTGGTACCGCGAGCTGGCGCCCATGAAGCCGCAGATCGTCCTCGCCTGCTTCGGCTGGAACGACCGCTTTCCGGCGCTAAATCTGCCGGACCGCGAGCTGGGCGCCCGGACGTCCCTGGCCTCGCTGATGCACCGGCTCTTTTACCACTGGCGGGTGTACCAGTACCTCGCCGCGCCGGAGGGCGACCGCTGGGCCCGCGTGGACCTGACCACCACTACGTTGCGCGTCGGACCTGAGGAATACGAGCAGAACCTGCGGAAGCTCGTCTCGATGGTCCGTGCCAATGACGCGCTGCCCGTACTGGCCACCCAGCCAGAGAACCTCACGGCATCCAACCTTTCCCATTTCGAGAAAGAGAATTTCGTGGCCGGAGAAATCAGCCAACTCACACTCCATCGCGAGTACAACGTCATCGTGCGGCGCGTGGCACAGGAAACCCGCGTGCCACTTCTCGACCTCGAAGAGGAGTTCGATCGCCGTACCAAGAGCCAGCTCTTCGAGCCGGACGGCATGCACTTAAGTGGCCCCGGACAGAACCTCGTTGCGCGCCTGCTCATCGGCGTGCTGCGTAACCAGGACATTATCTCCCAGGCCGAGTTTGAGGCCATCGTCCGCCTCGCCCGTTACGACACCACTGCGCCGGACAAGCCCCACGCGGCCTGGATCGTAAACCCACAGCAGATTGTTACCTCCACCACCGGCACGGCCAGCGTGAGTGTGATTGCCAAGAACACCGGCAACACCAAATGGCTGAAGTCCCACGTTGTGAAGGACTACGGTACGGAGAGTGACGTGAAACTGGGCACCGTGTCCATAGTGGGCCGCTGGCGCACCGTCGGGTCGCCCACCACCGCGCCGCTGGCCATGTCGCCCCTCGCCCACGACCTGCTTTCCGGCGAAACCACCTCGCAGTCGCTCACGTTCCGGGCCCCGCCCACCCCGGGTGAATACATGATGGAAATCAGCCTTCAGGCGGACCGGGTTGGCGACCTGAAGAACTTCGGGGCTGAGACGACGACCCTTACGGTGATTTCGCGGCAACCGTAGGGGGGGGAGGGGGGGTAATTTTCAAAATGCGTGTAATTTCCTCCAAGTGCTGTGTTTGGAATCTTTGACGGCTCTCAAAAAATCGCGCGGATTTTGGGTATTTTTCGTTTTTCAGTGGAGGTTTGGGTGATTGGCGCGCTTAGTTGGGGCTTTTTGCGTGGGCGGCCGCGGGGACGACGGGGCGGGATATGCATTCTGGGACGCGGGGCACGGGGTGTCATGTTGCAGCTCCTTTTTAGTAAGATAAAAGGACCTTGGCACAGAAGGGTGGGGGTTGCCTATTCCCTTGCAGCCTCTTGCAACCGCTTCTGGACCCATAAGTTTCAGTTCAGAGGCCTGAGTTCTATGTTCTGGGTTCTGAATTCTGAGTTAGGCAGAGGCAAAGGCTTCTGGGAAGGGGGCAATTCTGACGACTGTGAAAAACAAAACGTCGGCGGGGGCTGGAAGAGGGATTCAGCTTTTACGGGCAATACCGCGGTTGGGGTGGCGGAAGGCCTCGACCTGGGTCCAGTAGGCCAAAAGTGGATTGGCGGCTTGATCCGCGGGGGGGGCTGCCATGTCAGCGGCGGGTTGGGGACTCCGGACCCAGTCGATGAGGGGTTTGCCGACGGTTGTGGCGTCGAAACGGGAGAGAACATATTCCCGTGCGCGGGAGCCGAGGTCTTTCATTTCGCGGACGCGGTCCACGACATCCGTGAGAGCGCGGGAGAGATCGTCGGGGTCACCAATGCGGAAGGGCAGGACAAAGCCCTTTTCGGAGAGCTCGCGGGTGAGTTGGGTAACCACTGTTGAGATTACCGGTCGACCGGCGGCGAGGAAGTTCACAATGCGGGTACGGCTGCCGAGTTCGGCTTCGTAGGTAAAGCGGTCGATGCTGAGGCCGGCGTGACACTGGGAATACAGCGAGCGGACACGTTCGAGGGACTGCCAATCCATGAGATGGACAGCGCGGTCAACGCCTTCGCGCTGGATGCCGTCAATGAAGCGGGCATAGCTGGCATCGTTGTAACCCTCGATACGCCCGCCGACGACGAGGATGCGAAGTTGGGGGCGCTGGTGGATGGCCTTGGCCACGCCGGCTACCAGCGAGTCCACGTCCATCCAAGTATTAAAGCTGCCGCCCCACATTACGGTGACCTGCTGTGAGTGGTCGGGCCAGGGAGTCTCGGGCAATTCGTCCGGGATAACGGCGTAGGGAATCTCATGGACGAAGTCGCATCCGCTGGTGAAGCGGTTCAGGCGACCGGTGACACCAAGCTGGCCGATGACGGCGAGGCGCTGGGCGCTGCTGAGGGCCGAGAAGCGGTCACCACGGAGAATGGCCTGCAGGAAGAGCTGCCAGGCGTGCTCCATGGCTCCGTCGTTGGCTTCGCCCTCTGCGGGATGGATTTCGGCGCGGGTCTGGATTTCGGAAAAGGGGTCGCCGAAGAAATCGATCCAGACCGGAAGTTTCCGCAAAAGGGCAAAGCGCGCGGCGGTGGCGCAGGGCTGGACCGAGGCACAACCGAGGACGGCGTCGAGGTTCTCGGGCAGTTCGAGGGGCGGGATTTCGTCGTTATCAGAAATACTTTTGAACACGTCGATGGTGTGGGGCAGGTAAATGATGTCGGTCCCCTGCTCGATGGACACAGACCGGACGCCGGAAACCACGTGGAGCGGGTTGCCGCCGGCGCGCCAGACGATGCCACCCGGCGGCACCTCGCGGGATGCGCCTTCGAGGCCGACGACGAACACCTTGCTGCCGGGGATGCCGGCAAGCGCCCCAGCGGCGGTCGCGGCGAGTTGCCAGGTACGCGAACCGGGAGCCGTGACGGGGAAGTTGGCTTCGCCCGACAGGGGACCTGCACCGAATACGACGATATTCATGGGCGCGTTTCTGCCGGGGCGAAAACTGAATCGCAATACTGGATTCGGGTGCCGTAGAATTCTGGTTGAAGGTCCCGAAGGCGCCACGGCAGGTAAACGGGTGGCTGAGACTCCCAACGAAAATGAACTGCGCGAGGCCTTTTGCGAGATTGGGCGGCGCGTATGGCTGCGCCAGTATGTGGCGGCCAACGACGGCAATTTCTCGGCGCGTCTGGCGGACGGAAACATCCTGTGCACACCGGCCAACGTGAGCAAGGGGTTCATGAGGCCGGAGCAGATGGGTATCGTGACGCCAGAGGGGGCAAAGGTGTCCGGACCGCTGCCGACGACGAGCGAAATCCTGATGCATCTGGAGATTTACAGACTGCGCCCCGACATAAAGGCCGTGGTACATGCGCATCCGCCGCACGCGACGGCTTTTGCGGTGGCGGGCGATCCCCTGCCGCGGTGCGTGCTGGCAGAGATCGAGATCCTGGTGGGCGAGATTCCCATTGTGCCCTACGCGACGACGGGCACGCCGGATCTGTCGGCGGCACTGAGGCCCTATGTTCCGGGGCACGACGCGTACCTTCTGGCAAACCATGGGGCGGTGACGACCGGGCGGGACGTGTTTGAGGCGTACTACCGGATGGAATCGGTGGAGCAGTATTGTCGGGTGCTGGCCATCGGCAAAGAGATCGGGCCGTGGACGCAGATTGAAACGGGGAAGGTGCGGGAACTGCTGAAAGTCCGGGAAAAACTGGGTCTGCCGGAGAAGCGGCACCAGCTATCCGATCAGGAATTATGCCCGCCAACCACGCCGAACCGTGGCAACGTGATAGATGATATCGTGCGGCGCGTGATGGAACGGCTCAGGAAAACGGACTGAATTACTGGGACGGCTTTTCGAAGGTAAGGTAGGTTGGTCCCTGCAGTCCCTTTTCGTATTCGTTCAAGAGACGCATGCCTTCGTTGGGGCGTAACGTGTCGGCCTTGATTGCCTCATCCACGAGGGCCTTGATACGCCGGGCAAGATCGATGGTGTGGTACTGGGTAAGCTGCAGGACTTGGGAGATGGAATTCCCCTCGATGGTCTCTTCGATGTAGAATCCGTCCTCCTCATCAGAATCGAGAAAGACGTGGGCTTCGTTGACGCGGCCGAACAAGTTGTGGAGGTCGCCCATGATGTCCTGATAGGCGCCCGTCATGAAGATACCAAGATAGTACGGTTCGCCCTCCTTCAAGGGATGAAGCGGGAGGGCGGCGCGGACGTCCTTGAGGTCGATGAACTTGCAAACCTTGCCGTCGGAATCGCAGGTGATGTCAACGAGGGTCCCCTCGATGTTGGGTGGCTCGGTCAGGCGGTGAACCGGCATGATGGGGAAAAGCTGGCCGAGGGCCCAGTGGTCGAGGAGGCTTTGGAAGACGGAGAAATTGCAGAGATACTGGTCGGCAAAGTGGGGCGTGAGGTCGGCGATTTCCTCGGGGATTTCCTTGTCGCCCCCCGGGTTCTCGACGGCGCGACGGCGGAAGCCCTCGACGATTTCCTCGATGATGTGCCAGTAAAACGTTTCAATCTTGGCCTTGGTTCGGAGATCAAGAATTCCCAGCTCAAAGGCGTTCTGTGAATCCTGCTTGATCTGCTGGGCGTCGTGCAGGGCCTCCATGGGGTGTGCCTGCATGCGCTCCTTGATCTCGGCCAGTTGCTTGACCCATTTGTGATCGCGGCGCTCGACGCGCAGGTCGTATTGGGCCTTTGTCTTTTCGATGGAGCCGAATACCTCGACAATGAGCATGGAGTGGTGGGCGACAATGGCGCGGCCGGATTCGCTGACGACGTGAGGATGGGGGACTTCCTCCTCGTCGCAGACGTCCATGATATTATAAAGCGTGTCGGTGGCGTACTCCTCGAGGGTGTAATTCGTCGAGGAGTGAAAGCTGGTACCGGAGCCGTCGTAATCGACGCCGAGTCCACCACCGATGTCAATGAACTGGAGGCCTTCGAGGCCCATTTTGCGGAGTTTTGCGTAGTAGCGCGTGGCTTCGCGAGTGGCGCGCTTGATGGAAAGAATATCGGGAATCTGGGAACCAATGTGAAAGTGAACCAGACGGAGAACATGACTCATATTCTCGGATTCCAGATATGCGACGGCATCCATGAGGTCCATGGTGGAGAGACCAAATTTTGCGTTTTCGCCGCCAGAGGTCGCCCAAATGCCTGAGCTCTTGGAGGCCAGGCGAACGCGGATGCCGATCATGGGCTCGACATTCATTTCCTTTGCGATGGCAACGATGGCTTTAACTTCCTCCACCTTCTCGGCCACCATGATGACCTTCTTGCCGAGGCGGATGCCGAGCATGGCCATGCGGATAAACTGGTTGTCCTTGTAGCCATTGCAGATGATCAGTGACTCGGGATCCTCGTGGATGGCGAGGGCGGCGAACAGCTCCGGCTTGGACCCGGCCTCGACACCGTAGTGGAAAGGTTTGCCGGCATCCACGATCTCCTCGACCACCTCGCGAAGCTGGTTCACCTTGATGGGGAAGACTCCGAGATACTGGCCGTTGTATTTCAGTTCATCGATGGCGAAGCGGAAGGCGAGATTGAGGCAGGCGACGCGGTCGCGCAGCAAATCCTGAAATCGCAGCACGAGAGGAAAGTGGAGGCCCTGTTCGCCGGCGTCCTCGATGACCTGCATGATATCCACTGTGGCGCCATTGCCCCGCATGGGGGATATGGCCACGTTGCCCGCCTCGTTAATGGAGAAGTATCCCAGACCCCACTTGTCAATGTTATACATGCGAGTGGCTTCTTCAGTTGTCCACTTCGCGGACTTGGACGTGGTGTCTGGCTCGATCTTCTGCAATATCGTCAATAAAGTATCCTCAAACAGCGGGCGCAAAATGACGGTCGGCTATCAACCGCGATTCATTAAATGAACTGCTGAAAATTTTATGCGCCACGCGCGGGGAAAATCACGCAGTTTTTTCAGATTTTTTCGGGTTACCCGGCAAGGTGCATCCGCACGGAAATGCCGTGCCAATATTTTTATTTCGAATCGGGCCAACTAAGGACGGGCTGGCGGGCGGCCGCCAACTCGTCCATGCGTGTGACAGGGGTGGACTGGGGTGCCGCGGTGACCTGGGAGGAATCCTCCGCGGAAAGCCGGGCGATTTCGAGCATGGCTGCCGCGAACAGTTCGAGGGTTTCCTTGCTCTCGGTCTCGGTGGGTTCGATCATGAGGGCCTCGGGGACAATGAGCGGGAAGTAGGTGGTGGGCGGATGGAAGCCGTAATCGAGAATCTTCTTTGCGATGTCCATGGCGCGAGCGCCCTGATTCTTCTGCCTGGTGGCATTGATGACGAACTCGTGCATACAACGGCGACCGAAGGGCACATCGTAAGCGCCAGCAAGCAGGGAAAGCAGGTAGTTGGCGTTCAGCACGGCATAGGAGGCAATCTGGCGGACTCCCTCTTCGCCAAGCTGGCGGAGGTAGACGTAAGTTCGCATGACGTTGTTCACGTTGCCAAAGTAGGAACGCACCTTGCCGATGGACTGGGGACAGTTATGGTCGAAGCTGTAGGAGGTGCCGTCGAACTTGATGTGCGGGGCCGGAAGGAAGGGCGCGAGAAAATCGCGCACGCAAATGGGCCCGGCGCCGGGTCCGCCGCCGCCGTGGGGAATGGAGAAGGTCTTGTGGACATTGATGTGCATCATGTCCGCGCCAAAATCTGCGGGACGGACACGGCCAACAATGGCGTTAAAATTAGCGCCGTCGAGATAGATGAGTGCCCCGGCGGCGTGGATGAGTTCCGCAACTTCATGGATCTGGTCCTCGAAAAGCCCGAGGGTGTTGGGGTTGGTAATCATCATGCAGGCCGTATTCGGGCCGAGACGGGATTTCAATTCCTCTATGTTCACGCGGCCACGGCTGTCGGACTGTATATTCACTGCCTCGAGGCCGCACCGGAGCGCAGAGGCAGGATTGGTGCCATGGGCCGTGTCGGGGATGATCACCTCATTACGGTGTGCCTCGCCGCGACTTTCAAAGTACGCCTTCATGACCAGCAGGGCGGTGAACTCGCCGTGGGCGCCGGCTGCGGGTTGCAGTGAAACGCCGGGAAGGCCTGTTAGTTTTCCGAGAATCTCGGCGGTGTCATGGTAAACCTTGAGGAGCCCCTGCATGGTGTCGGCGGGTTGATGCGGATGGACGTGGCAATTACCGGGGAGTGCGGCGATGTCCTCGTTAATCTTGGGGTTGTACTTCATAGTGCAGGATCCCAGAGGATAGAACGTGGTGTCCACGCCAAGAGTGCGCGTTGAGAGATGGGTGAAATGGCGAACGACGTCGAGCTCGCCGACTTCGGGAAGGGCTGCGCGGGACTTGCGGCGGAACCTTGCGGGGATAGCATCGTCCACCTTTTTCGCGGTGTCTGCTGATTCAGCAGGCAGGGAGAAACCGGTGCGTCCAGGAACGCTTCGCTCGAAAATGCTGGCGGCGCTGGTGCGCTCCTCCACGGAGACTTTTCCGTCCTTCTGGGCTATCTTAATTCGCTGACTCATAGGCAGGGGGCCAGTACCTCACTGAATTGGTCAATCTCCGCATCGGTGCGCTTTTCCGTAGCGCAGACAAGCAGGTGATTCTCGAAGCCCGGGCCAAGATGCCCGAGAGGGACGCCAGCAAAGAAATTCTTTTCCAGCGCGCGGCGGCAGACCTCGATGGCCGGGAGTTTGGTGCGAACCACGAACTCCTTGAAGCATGGTGCCTCAAACGCGATGGCCTTGGGAGCCTTGGAAACAATGGCGTCGCGCAGGCGGGCCGTGTTTCTGGCTGACATTCGGGCAACGTGTTCCATCCCCTGCGGACCCATCAGGCAAAGAAAGATCGTCGCGCGCAGGGCGTTGTGGGCGTGGTTGGTGCAGATGTTTGATGTCGCCTTGTCGCGGCGGATGTGCTGTTCGCGGGTTTGCAGGGTCAGCACGAAACCCTGGCGGTCGTATTTGTCCTTCGCGATTCCGACAAGGCGGCCCGGCACACGGCGCACGTGTTCCTTCTTGCAGGTGAAAAGCCCGAGGGTTTCCCCGCCGCCAAACTCCCGGAGGCCGAGGCACTGTCCTTCGGCGATGGCGATATCGGCATCGTACTCCCCTGGCGGGGCAAGCAGGCCGAGGGAAATGGGGTCACAGATGGAGATGAGAAGGGCGCCGGCCTCGTGGGCGAGTTTGGCGACTTCCTCCGCCTCCTCGAGGCACCCGAAGTAGTTGGGGTGTTGGAGAACAACGGCGGCCGTGTCCGGCCCGATGGCTTCCTTAAGTTGGGCCAAGTCAGTTGTGCCGCCTGATTGCGGGACAGTGACCAGTTTCACATCGAAATGCTTCAGGTAAGTCGCGGCCAAAGCACGCGAGTCCGGATGCACGGTTTCGGAAACCAGGATGGTGGACCGGTCGGGTCGCGCTCCAAGGGCCATGAAAAGTGATTCGCCGAGAGCGGTGGCGCCATCATACAGGGAAGCATTGGACACGTCTGTGGCAAACAGGCGCGTGACAAGGGATTGAAACTCGAAGAAGGCCTGAAGGGTGCCCTGGCTCGCCTCGGGTTGGTATGGTGTGTAGGAGGTGACAAACTCACTGCGATTCGCAATGGCACCGACGGCAGCGGGACAGAAGTGATCGTAAATGCCGCCGCCAAGGAAAGAAACGGTATCCGTGGAGTTGCGATTGGTGGCGGCCAGCGCCCCCAACTCGCGCTGGATTTCCAGTTCGCTCAACGCCGGTGGAAGGCCAAACGTTTTGTTCCAAGCATATTCGGCTGGAATCTGATCACTAAAAATCTGGTCGATGGACTCCGCGCCACAGGCGGCGAGCATTTCCTTCTCTTCAGCGGGGGTGGCGAGGATAAAAGGGTTGGTCAATGGTGCGCCTCGGTCTCGCAGAACTTCTGGTAGTCGGCCACTGATAGCAGTGCGTCCATGTCCGCAGGACTGGACGGTGCCACCTTGATCATCCAGCCGGCACCATAGGGGTCGTCGGCAAGCAGGGTCGGATTGTCGGGGAGGCTTTCGTTTACCTCGACGACCTTTCCCGCAACCGGGGAATAGAGGTCTGATGCCGCCTTAACGGCTTCAATAACGCCAAAAACCGCACCAACGGAAACGTTTCGGCCGACGGGGGGAAGCTCGAGGAAGACAATTTCCTTGTTCAATTGGTCGATGGCGTAATCGGAAACTCCCACGGCGATCAAATCGCCGTCCTTACGGGCCCATTCATGGGATTTCAGAAACCGGACATCCGGGGGAACTGGCATCAGGCGCTCCTCTTGTAGAATGGCTTCTTTACAACAATACAAGGCAACTTTCGCCCGCGAATATCCACAGTGAGCGACGAGCCGACTGCGGCCGATGCGGCGTCGATATAGGCCATGCCAATGGTTTTCTGAAGTGTTGGGGAAAAGATTCCGCTTGTCACACTGCCCACTTTCATTCCGTCGGAATTGCAGACATCAAATCCCTGGCGCGCGATGGGGCCGCGCTGGGTCAATTCGAAACCGATGAGTTTCCGGGCCGGGCCTCCAGCTTCCTTTTGGGCAAGGAGAGCGGCACGGCCAATGAAGTCGCCCTTTTCGAGATCCAGAAACTTTCCCAAACCCGCGGCCAGTGGAGTCGTCGCATCGGTTAATTCATGGCCATATAGGGGCATTGCGGCCTCGAGGCGAAGAGAATCGCGAGCGCCGAGGCCGATGGGCTTTGCCCCGGCGTCGAACAGACTGGTCCAGACCGCCTCCATGCCGCTGATGGGCATGTAGATTTCATATCCGCGTTCGCCGGTGTAGCCTGTGGCCGAGATGATGCAGGTCGGCCAGCGGCCGTCATCTTCGCGCATCGCAAAGGTGTAGTACGAAAGTGCGGGAAAGCTGTCTCCCACAACGGTGCGGAAGACCTTTTCAGCTTCGGGGCCCTGGACGGCAATCATGCCCCACGAGTAGGAACGGTCTTCGATCTCGACTGCGCCGAAGTGAGCGGCCTGCTTTTCAATCCATGCGACTGCCCTGTCGTGATTGCCAGCGTTCACCACAAGCATGTACTCGGTGTGCGACATGGTGTAGATGGTGATATCGTCAATGGGACAGCCGGTTTCCGCGAGGAGGAAGGAATACTGCACATCGCCGGGTTTGGCTTTGCTCAGTTGCGCGGGGGTGAGGTTGTCCAGAAAGCTTCGAGCGCCCACTCCGCGGACCATGACGCGGCCCATGTGGCCTAGGTCAAAGAGTCCGGTGCTGGTGCGCGTGATGTTGTGTTCCTCCGTCATGCCGGAGTAATAAAGGGGCATGTGCCAGCCGTTGAAGTCGGTCATGCAGGCTTTGTGAGCAACATGCCAATCATGAAGCGGCGTCTGGCGCATCAGACCCGCACCGGGCGCGAAGAAAAATTATCGAAGGGGACGTGGGTAAACACCAAGCGAGTTATTTCCGTCGGGACTTCCGTATTTGCTCAGCGAGCAGAATTTCAAGTTTTAGGGGCCAAGGTGGCGCTGCAAGCAAAAATACGTCAGGTGGCTTTGCCACGGATTTGTGATTTGTAGTGTTCCGCTGGAAGGGAGCAGCCACGAGGCGTAGAGCGCGGCACTCGGCCACGGACTTCGAAGCCGCGGTCGTGAATGACGCCGACGTCCTCTGTTTGGAGTGCGATCACGCTTCCAAGGTTTGCCAAATCCATGATCCGCAGCAGACCAGGGCGACCGGGTTCCACCGGACGGCCTGAATCGGGGTCCACCGCGAGGACGCGGGTCCAATGGGAGTCGACTTTCAGGCAACCAGGGGTTTCATCCACAAGGCTGCGATCATAGAATTGGGAGGACAATTCTGTCATGCCATATTCGTTAATAATGCGCCATTCTGGAATGCCGAAGACTGCGGAAAGCTGGCGATAGAACTCGAGACGGGGAATCTCGCGCGTGCGGCCTTTGAATCCGCCGGTCTCCATGATCCGGCTGCCGGCAGGAAGGGCAAACGTCCGGCCGGCCTGTACGGCTGCATCCAGCGCATGAACAAATGCGAAGGCTGTTCCCATAAGTAGGATCGGCTGCCCTTGTTTCTCGCTGGTGGCGAGATCCTCAATCAGACTCTCGGACTGGAGGTCATTGCCCGTAACGTAGTAGGAACTTTCCTGAGTGCCAAGATGGGTTACAAGGGTCTGCATCATGTGGACGAGGGAAGAGCGAGGCACTTCTGACGGAGGGGGGGTCAGTATCAGACAGCGCGCTTTGTCCAAGTCGGGCGACACAAATTTCCGAAATGTGGCCATGAGGGCCGTTTCATAGATTTCGAGCGTGGAGAAGTAGTGTCGGCCGGTTTCGGCCTCGGTGGTGCCGCTGGTCTCAAAGAAGGTTTTTGAGTCCTGCGGGGGGAAGCAACGGATTTCACCGCGCTTGAAGGCGGCTGCGGGAAGAGGGAGGATTTCGCGCCAGGATTGGGGTTCGGGTGCCCTTGCCGCGGCGCTGAACCGACGATAGAATTCGTTGGTTTCGATTTGGAATCGCCATATGTCGAGTGCCAGTTGGTTAAACGCATCGTCGGTCGCGGCCGCGGGTGAGTTTATGAATTCGATGACACGTTGGTGCAACGCCGCGCCACGCTTCCTGTTTTCCGCGTCCTGTTTGGGCATGATGAGGGCCGCCGGGTAGACGGGGCCTAAAGGGCCGTCGTCCCGGGCTCGAAGGCTCGGGTATAGTCATCCAGCAGGTACCGGTCGGTCATCCCGCCGATATAATCCGTCACGACACGCTTGAGTCCGTCCTTTTCGATTCGCGCCTGGTACTTCAGGGGCAGTTGCTCGGGGATTTCCACATATAGATTGAACAAGCGGGTAATGAAACGCTCCGCCTTGGTTGCCATTCGCACAACGCTGGGGTGGCGGTAAACGCGTGCCATCATAAAGGCTTTCAGTTTCGCGGTTTTGGCGGACATTTCCGGCGATAGACGGACCACGCGGCGACCTTTCAGGGCGCGAACGTCGTCCACCGTCTTGATGCCGAGTTCGTTGATGTTCCGCATGGTTGCGCGAAGGGCATCACCGACCTGCATGTCGATCAGTGTGCCAATGGCCCGGTATTTTACGAATTTCTCGGCTGCACCTGCCGGGCAGGATCTTCGCGCAGCTTCCACGACTTCGCCGACCCATTCAACTTCGGCCAGATCGCGCATTTCAATCAGGCCCATCTTGATGGCATCGTCGATGTCGTGGTTGTTGTAGGCGATTTCGTCGGCTATGTCGCATAACTGCGACTCGAGGGTCGGAGCCAGGTGGGGCAGGAACCGCTCCTCGGCATTGGGTTTGTCATAGGCTGTGTCGTGCTTGATGATGCCCTCGCGCACCTCCCAGGTAAGGTTCAAGCCGGGGATGTCGGGGTAACGTTCTTCGAGGTACTCGACAACGCGGAGGCCCTGCTCATTGTGCTCGAATCCTCCTTCGTCGGCCATGAGTTTCTTCACGGCTTCCTCGCCACTGTGGCCAAAGGGAGTATGGCCGACATCGTGAGCTAGCGCGATGGCTTCGGTAAGGTCGGCGTTCAGGCGGAGATTGCGGGCCATGGTGCGGGCAATTTGCGCGACCTCCATGGTGTGGGTCAGACGGGTGCGAAAGTAGTCGCCATGCTCCACCATGTAAACCTGGGTCTTGTATTCCAGTTTGCGGAATGCTGTGGAATGGATGATTCGGTCGCGGTCGCGCTGGAACTCGGTGCGGAACTCGTCGGGCTTAAGTGGGAAATCGCGCCCCCGCGTGTCCCGACTTTTCATCGCATAGGGCGCCAGAATGTCGTCTTCTATTTTCTCCAAATCACTCCGCAGAAGCATGATGGTCTCAATCGTTCATGAATTTTGAATGAGTAGGGCTACTTTTTGCCAGAATCGGCGTCAAAGCTTTTGTGTTGAACTTCGTTCCTTGGGGGCGTCTTTTCGAAGCCTTTGTTTGGTGTATTTCCCCGGATTGGACTTAATGTCAGAAAACAACATAACGGAAACGGATGCTCTGATGGGAGGTTCCGGCCCAAACGGCAGCGGATCTCCCTTGGCTGGTAAGCCAGCCATCGAATCCACTCCCCCCGAAGACGAGGAAATTGAAGTCTTTTGGGATGAGGACGAGGACGAGATTTCGGGTACTGATTTCGCGCCGAATCCTGCTGCGGCCCAAGCTGTGACGCCAGCTTCCCATGAAGTAGGTACGGCTGACCCCATACCGGAGCCGGCAACGCAACCACCAGCACCGAAGATTATCGAAATTACAGCAACGCCTCAGGTTGAGGTTTCGACGACTGAAACCATTGAATCGCCTGCTGCGGTTGCGCCATCAATCGTTACCGAGTTACCGGCTGCAACTCAGGAAACTGCCGCTAAAGCCGCCGCTATGGGCGAAACTACCGTGGAAAATTCACCAACGGAGGCGGTGGTGGCGACACCCAGCCCGGCAGCGGACGAGGAAAGCCTGTTTCGAGGAATCAAGTCGTTCCTGTCGCAGCATCTTGAGACAGATTCGGGCCCACTTGAGCTTGGGAAACCGGCATCAGCAATTACCCCGGCGGACGCTCCTCCGGATGCCTCTCCCGTTTTGCCGCCCCTTCCCTCCTCTGTGCCGGCAAATGAGGCGGGGGCTGTTGTCAGCGCGGCTGCGGCGGGTGTGGCCACGGAGAATCTCCTTTCAACGCCTGTTTCCCAACCGGCTGGGGGGGGAGAGCCTCAGGCTCCACAGCCGTTCTACGAAATGCCTGACCAAGTGCCGCACATTCCGCATGAAGATACGGAGGACAGCTATCGTCCGGCACCGCGGCTGCGTCGCCGCCCGAAGCGCCGGACGATACTTGGCACAATTGCCAATGTGCTAATCTGGCTGACACTGGTTGCCTGCTTTGTGCTCGTAGGATTGGGACTGTTGTATTTCCGATATGCTTCCGACCGCTTGAACAACACGCAGTTTGATTCCAACCGGCTTGTGGTGCTGACCATCAATCCGGGCGACCGATTTGCCACCGTGCTGGATCGCATGCAGGAAGAGGGGCTCCTTGGGAATTACATGGGAGTGGATGACCGGAATCTCATGCTCTACCTGTCCCACATGCAGGGGGACTCCAACAAAATTAAGTCGGGGGCTTACCGGCTGAACACTAGCATGAGCCTCAGCGAGGTTTACGACCGGCTGATCAAGGGATCGCAGGATTTCAAGATTACGGTTCCTGAGGGGAAAACCGTGAAGGAAATCGCGGCCATTGTGAAACGGCGAAATGAGGATTTTGACGACCAGAAGTTCATCGAGTTGACCAGTGATTCAGGTTTTATCAGTGGGCTTGGGTTTGGCAATCTGAACTCGCTGGAAGGCTACCTGTACCCCAGCACCTATTTCTTTGGTCCCGGCATGAAGGAGGAGGAGCTCATCAAGATGATGGTGAAGACCTTCCGGGAAACACTGGAGCCGAAATTGAAGGAAGTCCCGAATACCACCGGACTGAGTTTTCAGGACCACATTATCATGGCGTCCCTGATAGAGCGCGAGGCGCGATCCGACGAGGATCGCCCCATGATTGCGTCTGTGCTTTATAATCGTCTGGCCAAAGACATGCCACTGCAGGTGGATGCGGCAATTCAGTACGCCAATGGCGACTACAGCAAGCCGCCCACCTCTGCGGATCTCAAGCAGGACTCCCCTTACAACACTTACAAGAACAAGGGGCTGCCGCCGGGGCCCATTTGCAACCCTCGCCTGGCCTCTATTTTGGCAACTTTCCAACCTGCACAGACCGACTTCCTTTTCTATGTGCATAAAGGCGACGGAACCCATGCGTTTGCGAAGACGTTTGAGGAACACAAGGCGAACGTCCGACTTTATTTGAAGTCGAAGACCCCTCCCGGAATGGAGGAGGATATGGCCGCCGAACCCGCAAAATCCAATGGTTCAGGCGCGAAGCCCGAGAAGAAGCGGGCCGACAAGCAGTAATCCTACACTAAACCCCCGTGAAATATCGCGCCACAACCTTCCCAGTCGCCAATGAGGCCTGGCCATTTGCCGTGCCGTTGGCCGTCGTTGTTGCCATTGCGTTGGCATTCCATTTGTATTGGAGCGCAACAATCCTTGGGGTGCTGCTGGTTTATGTCATTGCCTTCTTCAGGAATCCGCAGCGAAGGGCAATTGGTGGGCCTGACAATATCATTGCCCCCGCCGACGGCAAAATTGTCGCGGCGGGGATCGTCTCCCACCCAGATTTCGAGGATGGAAGCGCACTGAGGGTCGCAATCTTCATGTCTCTCTTTAATTGCCATGTGAACTGGGCACCTTGTGGTGGGAGGGTGGCCAAGTGTGATTATTATCCGGGGCAATTCCTGAATGCGATGGACGACAAATCCAGCGAAGTGAACGAGCGGAAGGTAATGACTGTGGAACATGCGGGCGGGCAAACCCTTATTGTTAAGCTCGTGGCGGGATTGGTTGCGCGGCGAATTGTTTGCCCGATAGGGGCGAACGATACATTGGAGGCGGGCGAAAAGATTGGGCTCATCCGTTTTGGTTCAAGGGCTGAGGTACTGCTGCCGGCAAATAGCGAGTTGCTTGTCAAACCGGGTATGATGGTTCGCGGCGGGGAGACATTGCTTGCGGTTTTGAAGCCGGCACGTGTCACAACGCAAGAATCGGCTGTGGCCGCAGGAGCGGCTTCATGAGGAAGATCTACATCCTCCCAAACCTTTTTACGACGGCAAGTTTGTTTTGCGGCCTCTTTGCGATACTTCATGTCTTTAACGTGAGTGATGCCGCGGAGGCAAATCCGCGGGTTTATGATTTTGCCTGCTGGCTGATATTGGCTTCGGCGATCCTGGATCTCTTTGATGGGTGGATAGCCCGCATGACCCGGACCACCAGCCTTTTTGGGGTCGAGTATGATTCGCTGTCGGACCTTGTGGCATTTGGCGTGGCGCCGTGCGTGCTGATTTATACGCGCCTTTCGCTGATGGAAAACCGAAATGCGGCCGAGGTGATTGCAACGCTGTACGCTGTGTGCGGCGCACTTCGCCTGGCGAGATTTAATGTACAGAAGACACGCGTTGAGAAGCAGTCGTTTACGGGACTGCCGATTCCAGCCGCTGCAGGAACTGTTGTGGCAAGCTTTCTGTTCTTTCAGCGAGTCGACCCCGAGTGGGACAAGCAGTTCGTGCGCAATGTCCTGCCAATTATCATGATCGGCTTGTCCTACCTGATGGTCAGCCAGATCAATTATCCCAGTTTCAAGCAGTTCAAACTGGAACGACGCAGGTCGTTTGATTTTCTGGTTTGGGTCGTGTTACTCGTGATTATTACCATGGCCCTTAAAAACTACTTTGAGGCGCTTGTCTTCCTGGGTTTTGCGGGTTACGTTGTCTGGGGCGTAATTTGGCATGGTTTCAACCTGTTGAGAAAGAAACCTGCTGCACAACCAGCTGACAATCCGAGTCCGTTGGAACCCTGAGTGTTCCTGGCTCAGGCCTTTCGGGCTGGCTGGGCCTTTGGCTTGGATTTGCGGGTCCCGGTCAGCATGTGTCCCATCTTTTCGCGCTTGGTCTCAAGATAACGGTCGTTCAAATCACCCCGTCCCACTTCAAGGGGTACCCGGTCCACGACTTCAAGATTGAACGCGCCGATGGCGACTATTTTCTTGGGGTTATTAGTCATCAGGCGAAGTTTGCTTAGGCCGAGATCCACGAGAATTTGCGCGCCAATACCGTACTCACGCAGGTCGGCCTTGAAGCCGAGGGCCTTGTTGGCCTCGACTGTATCCATGCCGGCGTCCTGCATCTTGTATGCGAGCAGCTTGTTCTTCAATCCGATGCCGCGGCCCTCCTGGTGCAGGTAAAGAATCACGCCCTGTCCCTCCCTGGCAATCATTCGCATGGCGGTGTGAAGCTGGGGACCGCAATCGCAGCGATAGGAGCCAAGGGTGTCGCCGGTGAAGCACTGGGAGTGAACGCGAACGAGGACCCCCTGCTCGGCATTGGCGTGAATGTCACCCATGACCAGGGCCACATGCCCCTCACCGTTCCATGCCTCGTAATACGTGAGTTTCCATTCACCAAACTCATTAGTGATGGGAACGGTCACCACCGGCGTAACCAGTTTTTCCTTTTGAAGCCGATACTCAATCAGGTCGCGAATGGTGATGATTTTCAGGCCATGTTCGCGTGCGAAGATTTCGAGCTGCGGCATGCGGGCCATGGTGCCATCGTCATTCATGATTTCGCAGATCACTCCGGCCGGAAAGAGGCCGGCGAGCCGCGCGAGGTCAACGGCGCCCTCGGTCTGACCGGCGCGCTCGAGGACCCCTCCATCCCGGGCGCCAATGGTCTGCATGTGGCCGGGGCGGGCAAAATCCTCTCCCCGGGCCGTCGGGTCAAGGAATGCCGAAATGGTTTTCGCGCGATCGTGGACGGAGATACCGGTCGTGGTGCCTAGAATCACGTCGATGGGGTCGTGGAAATTTGTGCCAAATCGGGAGGTGTTGCGGGCGGTGAGCGGCTTGATGGCGAGTTCGCGGAGGCGCGCCTCTGCCGAGGCCAGGCAAATCAGCCCGCGGCCATGCTTGGCCATAAAATTAATTTTCTCGGGCGTGACGTGTGAAGCCGCGAAACACAGATCCCCCTCGTTTTCGCGGTTCTCGTCGTCAGTCAGGATCACCATCCTGCCGGCCTTGTAGTCGGCCAGTCCTTCTTCTATGGTTGAGGCCATGTCTTCTGGGGTGTTCCGTTTCTCTTGGGCCGCGCGCGGTCAGGCCCGCGGCATCTTTTCAAGTATTTCAAGGGTAATGCCCGGCTTATCCACCGGTTTCATCTGTTCCTCGGGGTGCATGTACCTGTAAACATATTTGCCGATGATATCCGTTTCGATATTCACGGCATCGCCCGGCTTGCGGAACTGAAAGGTGGTCGCGGCAAGCGTCTTGGGGATGATCGCCACGGAAAATCGCTCGGGTTCCACATCCACGACTGTGAGGCTGATGCCGTCAACAGCCACGGACCCTTTGCAGACCAATAGTCTGGACAATTCCGGGGAGATCTCAAAATACCACATCTGGCAATCACCCTCGGGCTTGATGGCGGCAATGCGACCCACGCCGTCGACGTGTCCCTGAACCAGATGGCCCCCCAGTTTCTTGTCGAGGGTAAGGGGGCGTTCCAAATTGACCTTTTCGCCGGGCTTTTTGTAAACGAGGTTGGTGCGGCGAAGGGTTTCCGCCGACGCCATGGTGGTAAACCAGTCCGCCTGGTGATGGACTACGGTGAGGCAGATGCCGTCCACGGCGATGCTGTCGCCGGGGATTGCCCCGCGGATGGTATCGCGACACTGGACCTGCAGCTCGACGGCCTCCTGGCGGGGCCGCAATGCTGTAATCTGGCCGACTTCCTCAATGATTCCAGTAAACATGGCTCTTAAAGCTCAACACCGTGAGGGAATTATCATTCTTAGGGGGCCAAAACTGACTCATTTGCGCAGCGCAGTGTGGTCGCAAGGGAGCCTGTGTCAGGGATCTTCAGAACGATCCCGGCCGAGGGGGTCTGAATTCTCACCAATTGCCTGCAACTCACTGGCATCCTGCGGAGACAAGGTTTGCGAACTGCTCCGGGAAAGCCCGGAACACGCCACAAGTGCGCAGGACGCCACTATGAGCACCAGAAATCCAAACCTGCCCATGGAAACAGCTCTAGCGGCAGCCGAAAAGTGGGTCGCAGGTGGTCTCGCCACCGGAGGGTGTGTTCATCCTGACGGACTTGCCATCCGGGGAGACGACTGGTACAGGATAGGGATCATTGGGCCCGGGGAAAGACGTCGGGACCCACCCAATCACTCCCGGCCTGGGGCAGGAGCACCCAGCCAGCACGGCCGCAGCCAAAAGGGAAAAAACGATTTTTGTTTTCATTTCGCAAATCAGGTAGCACAGGTCGTATCTTGGACGTCAAGGACGAGATTCACGTGAAATTGTTGATAGCCGCCGGGGGGACCGGCGGGCATATATTCCCCGCCATTGCCCTTGGGGAGGCGCTGAGGCGCCACCATCCTGCTGTGGAGTTCCGTTTTTTGTGTGGTGAGCGGGAATTGGAGCGCAAGCTTTATGCCGACAATGGGATTGATCCCATTGTGTTTCCGGCACGGCAACTGGGGACAGGCTTGGTGTCAATGCTGAAGGGGGGTCTTGCGGCCGCAGGCAATTTGGCCAGAGCGGCGGCCCTTATACGGCGGGAAAAATTTGATGAGGTGATCGGGTTCGGAGGGTACGTTTCCGGCCCGGCGGTGGCCGCGGGTGTGCTGCTGGGGCGGGTTACCGCCATTCACGAGGCGAATACGGTCCCCGGGAAAACCAACCGACTATTGGCGCCGTTTGTGACCTTCTGCGCGATTAACTTCCCGGAAACCGCCAGTCACCTTCGTGCGCGACGCATCGAGATAGTGGGAATGCCCATTCGGGAAGGATTGACTCAGGGGGCCAGGGCCGATGGTTTGGAGTATTTTGACTTGGCTGCGGACCGCAAGACGCTGCTAATTCTTGGCGGAAGCCAAGGCGCCAAGTACCTGTACGAAACCTTGATACAGGCATTGCCGCTGCTCGACACTCCCAAAAACAGTAACCTGCAGATTCTGTGGAGCACGGGCACTGGGAACCATGAGATGCTTGAGGGACGCCTGCGGGGTATGGGACTGCGCCACATTCAGGTCGTTATGCGCCCTTTTATTGATCGCATGGATTTGGCGTTGGCTGTGGCAGACGTGGCCTTGGCGAGGGCTGGGGCCAGTTCCATTGCGGAATTGCTGGCCTGCGGGGTGAGGCCACTTCTAATACCTTTGCCATCAGCCATCTACGACCACCAGACGCAGAACGCAAATTCCATTTCAAAGCTGGGAATCGGGGAGATGGTTACTGAGAAGGATTTGAACCCGGCGCGAGCCGCCCAAGCGGTAGAATTGCTGCTCTCAAGGATCCACGGAGGTCAACCGCCACGGCCCAAAGAAGTCGGTGAAGACGAAACTTCAGCGTCACACCGTTTGGCATCGGTCCTGGTTTCGAAAGCTGATCCTCGCTGAGGTTCCGGCGCACCTGAAGCGTCTGAAGTGGGAACTGCTGTTACGACCTGTAGTTAGTCTAATGATACTTCAATCTCGTGGGGTTACCGCCAAAACCCATAGTTGGAGATGGTTCGTTAGGGCGTCGGAACTCTTATAGGTTTTTGTGTATTTTCCCATTGACCTCTTCGCCGTCATTTTGTCATCATGATTTTCTTGTAGCACACATTCCCACCGAGAGGATCCGCCAATGAAGCAAAGATTACTATTAGCAGCATTACTTATGGCAGCCGTTCCGTTTGCAAACGCCCAGACAACCGCCCCGCTGGACGTGCTTGTTCTTAAGACAGGTACGGATGTTGACGCGCTAAACGGAGGTACGAACCCGGGTAATGCAGAATTTGACGGGGTAGCTGTCATCCCAAACGAATCCGCATATTTTTTCTTTGATTCGATCGGTACCAATGACGGCGTCTTCAAGGGTGATGCATCCACCACAACAGTCTATGCAACGGAGGCACAGATCAGTGCCAATACCAATGCCTCGGCCACGGACATGGACGCGGACGCCAGCAACGTATACATCGCCAGCTTTGATTCAACTTCAGGAAAAGTAAATATGTGGCGCAGCCCGCATGCAAGCTTTGGAACAGCTGTTAACATGCTGGATCAAGTTTCGACCGTTGCGGTTAACATTGACGAAATCGAAGTCGATGCGAAGAACAGTCGCCTCCTACTGAGCTACGGCGACACGTTCGCGCCGGCCACACCCGAGAATATTTCGTATGTGCCGCTGACCGCAACAGCTGCGACTCCGACAATTCTTTGCACAGAGGCCGCGCTTGAGGCCCAACTCGCCACGGTGACGGGCTATGTGGACGACACGAGCGACGATATCAATATGTTTGATATGACGTGCCGAAGCAATGGTGACATTATTGTTTCGCAGGGTTTTTCGTCCAACAGACAGGTCAATGGAACGCTCTTGAAAATTACAGAGACGGGAACCGTCAGCGTATTCCGCACTGGCGACCAAATTATTACCGCAGCCGGTGGAAACCCTGCTGCAGTTGATATCGGCAGCGTTAACGTTGAGGCTCTGTCCGATGGCAAGATCCTTATCCATGTTCAGTTTACCAGCAGCAATGCGGCCCTGTTGCCGTTTATCGCTGTTGTGAGCGCGGATGGAGCCAGCCAGCGCTCGCTCGGCACGGTGACTGAGTTGGGTGGAGATGCCAGCGTCGTTTCATCGGGCATCATTCCTTCCGGCCAGACCCTGTTCTTTATGGATTCCAAGGGCGGTGACGTTGCAGCCGAATGCGAAGAGAATGAATCAATTCCAGCGCGAGGCAATCGTCAAATTTGCAAGAGAAGCCTTTAATGCGGCCGACGCTGATTTTGGTTTTTATCCCGTTGGTGGTTT
>JAIBAT010000120.1 GCA_019695055.1 Candidatus Sumerlaeaceae bacterium
CAGGAACTCACCCATGGGTACTACGACTGGCCGATATATTGGTTTGCGCCAACCCAGTGGGGCGGGCTTCCGGTAGACGATAGCGAGACCCCGGCGACCGCTGCAAAAAGCGCAGTGGAAACGGCCATCGATTCCGACCTGCGAAGCACCCGCAATGTCACCGGCTTTCACATTGCCGCAACGGATGGGGACATTGGCCATGTCGAGGATTTCCTGATTGAGGACGAAGACTGGCGCATAAAATGTCTTGTCGCCAACACCCGAAATTGGATCCCAGGCAGCCATGTGTTGGTCGCACCGGGGTGGATTGACGAAGTGGATTGGGTTCGGATGAAGGTTGTGGCGCACGTGCCGCGTGAATCCATCCGCCACGCGCCTGAGTTCAGGGATCCGCACAATCCGCACTTCATCCCAGCTGCGGTACTGGACCTGATCATGGAATACCCGGGAACGTCGCGGAAACACTGAAATCGGGAGGGGGAACCGGGTAAAGCCGATCACCGGGGTATTGTTCAGGGAATGAGGAATATGCGTTGCCCATGAAGGCTATAAAAGGTTTAAGAGAAAGCAATATGGCTCAAAAGCGCAATGGGGTTAACAATAATCCGGTGGTGGAGTGGCCAGTGGAGTTGGAAGAAGCTCATGCCCGGATGCGAGCCCGCGATGCCCAGCGCATCGCCAGTGGCGAAGCCACTCCGCAACAAATTCAAAACGAGAATTCGCTCTTTTCGACCTGCAAGTCATTTCGGATCGTAAAACTTGGCATTTGATCGGGCCGGTGAAGTTAATGAACTTCAACGATTTGCGCCGATAATCAGTGGTACAGCGCGGGCTTTGCTGGTCGGCGGACAGGCCGTGAATCTCTGGTGTTTATGGAGTTCAGAGCACTTTGAGGACAGTGCAAGCGAGTTGATCAAGTGGCTGCCGTTTACCAGCAAAGATTGTGATGTGATTGGAGATTTGGATTTGCTGCGGGAAATGAGCCAACTCGCGAATCTGCCAATGCGGGCATTTCGTTTTGGACAGGCAACAAATCTTATTGGCTACCGACACCACCCGGCTACTCCTGAAACCCCATTTGTGGAGGTCCTTGGTGGAATATGTGGAATGTCGCATGCTGATATTCAGAAGGGAATTACGGAAGTCACTTTTGAGAGCAATCTATACAGAACCCTGAGTCCGGTAGCCATGTTAAAGGCCAAGCTCGCCAACGTAGCTACAATTCCGCAGGAGAAACGGCAGGATTTGCGGCATGTCCAGATGCTAATTCCGTGCGTTCGTGCCTATATAACGTATGCACATCGGCAGGCGGAGGAGGGCGCACAAACCGCCAGTTTCGTGAAAAAAATGCTCACTAGGACCCTCGATATTGTGAAATCCCCACACGGTGTGTTGACCCAGCAAACCCATGGGGCGAAACTAAGGAATTGCTTCCCGGTCAAACTGCTCGAAAACTCGGCATTTGCGTCTGTTAGAAACTTCGTGGATCATCAAATCACAAAATTGTAACGATTTGGAGATCTGTTAATCTCCGGGTTGAAGCAAGAACTACCCTGATTCTCCGAAGGTGTCTAAAGTGGTCGGGGCGACAGGATTTGAACCTGCGACCCCTTGAACCCCATTCAAGTGCGCTACCGGGCTGCGCCACGCCCCGACCAGACGGCTTAAGGGTATTGGTGGCGGGGTGGACTATTCACGGGCGTTGGGGAACTGATTGGGGCCCTCCCGAGCCCGCAGATTCATGTCAGGGCTTGGGTTGAGCGTTCTTCTTGAAGATGTGGCCTGTGCGACCGTCGGGTAGCTGGATCTTGTACCCGAAGGTGGACTCCCCGATGCAGTTGACCTCGGTGCGGGCATTAAGGCGGGTGACCTCGCGTTTCCAGTTCTCATCGGCATAAACTACAACGACTTCGCTGGCTGGCCCTCCCTTGCTGCCGACGATGAGGATTTTATACTGGGGCTTATCATTCGTGGCGGTACTGCCGGTGGCGTCACCGGTGACGACGTGGGCATCCTCATAGGCCACGAAGTAGGTGTTGCCGTTATACTGGAACTTGTAGCGCGCGGGGTTCGCCACGGACTCATAGCGGTCCACGGCGGTTCCAGCGGCGAGGGTGGCCACGGGCTGGTTGGATTCATCATATACTTTGATTGGCATTCCCCTCGCTGCGTCCTTTGGTCCGATCTGCAATACGGTGCGAAGCGCAAGCGGGGTGGGGATCGGGGTTGCAAGGACCGAGGTTGGGGTGGGCGTTGACGGTGCAAGCGTAGGAGAAACAGGTGCAGCCATGGGGCCTGTGACGACAGTTGGCGCTGGTATAGCGGGAACCGGTGTGGCTGTCACGGTGGGTGCTGGAGCGGGAGTCAAGGGGGCAGCAGTGGGCACAGGTGCAACTGCCGAAGTTTGTGTCGGTGTTGGCGCAACGTCGGAAGGTTTGGGGGGTGGGGGTGTCACCTGTGCCTTGATATCGTCTGCCACAACTTTCTTGTCTGTAGGGAGCGGGCGCATGGCTAAATAAATGGCCGCCGCGCCAAGGAAGACTATGGTGGCAGCGGCGCCCCCAAGCAGGGCTTTGTTTGTGCCGCCGGGTTTGGGAGAAACTTCTGCTTGGCCGCCGGGTTGTGTGGGGCCGGCGATGGTTGAGCCAGCGCTGGGCATGGACTGGAAACCGGCGGGTGTCGGCGTGGCTGCCACCATTTCACCTTCGGATGCGGCAGCATGGGTGGCGGTGGAGGTGAATGTTGAAGGGCGAACGTGAACCTGAGGTGCAAGTGCGCCCACTGCAACGGCCAATTCGTTATAGGTCTGATAACGGTCCGCCACTTTCTTGGCACACATCTTCTGGAGGACCTCAAAAGCGCGGCCCTCGCAAAGATTCTTCAAATGTTCGGTCTCGGGCAGCGGATCCTGGATCTGCTGGAGTAGCACACTGAGCGGTGTCTCCCCATTAAAAGGCAAATCGCCCGTAAGCATTTGGTAGAAACTTATTCCCAGTGCGTATATGTCGCTGCGGTGATCGGCTTCCTCGCCACGGCATTGCTCGGGGGACATGTAGTTGGGGCTGCCCATGGTGGTGCCGGCGGCGGTCATTTGGGAATCGTGCTCGATCATTTTCGCGAGGCCGAAATCGGCAATCTTGATCCGGTGCTCAGGGGTTAGCATGAGATTGCTGGGCTTGATATCGCGGTGGATGATACCGCGGGCGTTGGCGTAGCCGAGACCCTCGATGGTCTGGAGAAGGATATCCACGGATTCCTCGATGCTGAGGCGGCCCTTTGCCTTGAGTTTCTGGGTCACGGTGTCGCCCTCGATCATCTCCATGACCATGTAGATCATACCGTGCTCTTCGCCGATGGAGTAAACCTGGACGATGTTGGGGTGGTTGAGCCGGGCCACGGCGCGGGCCTCGCGGTAGAAGCGCTTTACAGCTTCCTCGTTGGCGAGGAGCTCGCGGCGCATGACTTTGAGGGCAATGTCGCGCTCGAGCTTGGTATCGAAGGCCTGCCAAACCTCGCCCATGCCACCGCGGCCAAGGATGCGCGCGAGCTTGTAGTGGGCTATCTCCGTGGGCACCTCAAAAAGCATGGTGCGGTCAGGCCCGAGGCCCTTCTTCGGGGCGTCAGGCATGGTTTGCCGGGCGAGTCTCGCGAGTGTCACGCTGCATGATTCCCCGATGCATAATGCGACGATTTCCGCAATTCAACGCCCAAAACGATTGGAAAGGGAAGGGAGTTTGAAGGGGGGGGGATGGGCAAAAAAAATGGAGCGGGAAACGAGTCTCGAACTCGCGACCTCCACCTTGGCAAGGTGGCGCTCTACCAACTGAGCTATTCCCGCCCTTTTACTGCAAACGATTCGTATAGCACGGGGCGAATTTTATTCGAGTTGGGCAACAGTTGTGTATCCGGGTTGTTTAGTGCCCGGTTCTCCCAATTCCCGCCAGTGGGCCGAAGGCCCTAAGAGCGGGATTTTGGTGGCGGAAAGCTTTCTATTGACCGCCTGATTCGGGGGCGGATTACCTCAATGCGGCTGGCTTGCAAGAGTGGCCGGACAATATCATCATTTCGAAGGGTTTATGGATGGCTCAGGCTAAGGCAGCAAAGAAACCGGCAGCGGGGAGCGCCGGCAAGTCAAACGATGGTGCAACGGGTGGTTTGAAGCGGGTTCCAAGCCGGGCGTTGTCGCCTGTGGAGAGAATCGCGCTGGAGCGAAGCGGCTTTGACCTGCTTTATCCACCGGAGGAGAAAATTCCGACCATCATCGTCGCCAACTTTCCCGCGCTCGGGCGCCTGGCCGCCATTCGCTTCCTGGAATGGGCCCAGGACAATCCCGACGGCGTGATTTCCCTTCCGACTGGCAAGACTCCGGAGCACTTCATCAAGAACGTGACCCAATTCCTGCGGCACTGGGACAAAAAGGAAACCAAGAAGATCCTGGAATCGGCGGGGCTGAGGACGGATCGCAAGCCGGACCTGTCGGGACTGCGTTTTGTGCAGATAGACGAATTCTACCCCATCGACACGAAACAGCACAACAGCTTCTATTACTACGTTCACAAGTACTACCTGCGCGGATTCGGATTGGATCCATCGAAGGCATTGTTCATCAACCCGTCGAAAATTGGCATCCCGGCGCACAAGAAACTTACGGATATTTTCCCCGGGCAGCATGTGGACCTGTCGTTGCGCGTGCGCAGCCCGAAGACTCTGCTGGAGCGCCAGCAGCAGGAAGTGCTGACTGCCGTGGACCAATTCTGCGTGAATTACGAATCTCAGATTCGGGCCATGGGCGGTATCGGCTTTTTCCTGGGTGGCATCGGGCCGGACGGGCACATTGCCTTTAACTGCAAGGGCAGTGACCTGTATTCAACTACGCGGCTTTGCGAAGCGAACTACGAAACCAAGGCCGCCGCGGCCACGGACCTCGGTGGTATCGAGGTTTCGCGCGACAAGCACGTTATTACCATCGGGCTGCAAACGATCGTCCACAACCCCGAGGCGGTTGCGATCATTATTGCCGCTGGTGAGGCGAAGGCTGGCATCGTGGCCTCATCCATTAAGAGCGAACTTTCTATCAATTATCCGGCATCGATTCTTGGAACGATTCCCAACGGGCGCTTTTATGTTACCCAGGGGGCGGCAAAGAAGCTTAAGACGCGCGCGTTTGTGGCCTTCAGCCGCAAAGCCGAAGTCGAGCCGGAAGACATCCATCGAATCGTCATGGACCTGTCCCTTAACAACAAGAAGCCGATCCAGAACCTGACGCTGCATGACTTTCAGGCGGACCGTTTTGGCGCGGAACTGCTGCGCAAGACCAAGCAGACCCATGACAAACTGAAGACCACCGTCCATCAGCGAATCGTGGATAACTTGAGCCTTGGCAACACGCCGGTTGAGAACAAGACCTTCCTCCACACGGCGCCTCACCACGATGACATCATTCTCGGGTACCTGCCGTACTTCAACAACCTGGTCCGGCGGGCCAGCACCAAACACTACTTCGCCTACATGACGTCGGGATTTACGGCCGTTACAAACAAGTACATGCAAGGCGTGGTGGAAGACCTGCTGAATCGCCTGACCCACGGCGAGTTCGACGAGTTGTTTCGGATGGAGTATTTTGACCCCCACAATGCCAACGGCAAGCGGCTGGACACGAGCCACTTCCTGGATGGTGCGGCGCGGCAGATTGACGAGCAGAAGTCGGCCGCTGTGGCCCGCCGCCTGCTGAGGAACATGGTGGAACTGTTTGAAGATGACAGTATCAGTAACTTAATCCAGCGACTGAAGGAATTGCGGAACTACTTCGAGACCCAGTACCCGGGCAAGAAGGACATTCCGATTGTTCAGATGCTCAAGGGGCGCATGCGCGAGTTCGAGTCGGACCTCAAGTGGGCGTACTATGGATTTACTGGTGACGCTGTGCGGCATTTGCGCCTTGGGTTTTACAAGGGCGACGTTTTTACCGAATTGCCGACCATGGACCGCGACGTGCCGCCGATCCTTAACCTGCTAATGGAAACTCATCCGGATATCGTCACGGTTGCCTTCGACCCTGAGGGCAGCGGGCCGGACACACACTACAAGGTGCTCCAGGCGGTGTCGCAGGCACTCAAGATTTACGAAGAGAAGACCGGGCGTCACGATGTGAAGGTGCTGGGTTATCGTAACGTGTGGTTCATTTACCACCCGTCGGAAGCCAACCTTTATGTGCCCACGGGCCTTCGCCACCTGAGCGACATGGAAGCCTGCTTTGACACGTGCTTCACGACGCAACGGACGGCATCGTTCCCCAGCTATGAACTGGATGGTCCGTTCTCGTGGCTGGCGCGCAAGGTGCAGGTACGGCAGTTCGACGAGGTCAAGACCATGCTGGGCGAGGAATACTTCCTCAATGCGACCGACCACGGTATGAGGGCCGCACGCGCGATTGTGTACCTGCGCGAGATGCCACTGAAGGAATTCTACAGCAAGGTGCAAGCGCTGCGCAGCATGGCGGAGGATTGATACCAGTCCGACGCGCAATGAGTCGTTTCAGGGCCCCGGAGGCAGCCGTCTCCGGGGCTTTCTTCCTGGAGGCTATTTTCCCAGGCGCTTTCGCGCTTCCGGGAATTCCGGGAGGTACTTGTCCAGTTTCCAAGTCACGAATTCCACTTTCCAGCGGCCGTCGGAACGGACGAACCGGGCGTAAAGAGCTTCCGGGCTGCCGAGACGTTCGGCCACCAAACCTTTAAAGGGCGCGGGGCCGCTAATCTCTTTCATATAGACGCTGCCGGTAACGAAATAGACGACCACTGCTTCCGCGTGCTTTCCGTCCCCGGCGATTTTGATCTCCACTTCGTCAAGGGCGACTTGGAGGGAGGTCACCTCGGCGAAACCGCGCTTGATGGTGGCCACAGCCGAAATCTTGTCCGATTGGAACTCACCGGAATAGGAATCGGCGATACAGTCAGCCACCGCATCGACATTGCGCGCGGATGTGGATTCGGCGATACGCTCAACGTCGCGCCGGACTTCCTTTTCCACAGTTGGTCGAAATGCCCAGTAGAGCACCGCTGCAATTACCAGGGCCAGTGCTATCAGCGTCCTCGTAACAGCGGACCGGGATATCTGGATGGCCATGATGGAATTCCTTTAGTCTTTCCTGGCGATTTCATTGTTCGGTGCGTGGGCAATGGCGCTCCACCTGCCGTGGGTGCGACGCACGGACACCTCAATGCCGAATTGCCGCGACAAGTTGGCGGACGTGAAAACGTGAGACATCGGACCTTGTTCCAGAACCTCGCCCCGGGATAGAAGAAGCGCATGCGAAAACGCTGGCGAGATTTCCTCGGCATGGTGAGTCGTGAAAATCAGGGCTGGCGCCTTGGGCTGGGCAGCCACGGCGTCAATCGTGCGCAGCACGAACTCTCGACCCGCAAGATCCAGTCCCGCGCAGGGCTCGTCCAGGATCACAATCTCCGGTTCGGCCATCAGGGCACGGGCAATCAGGAATCGCTGGCGTTCACCGGTGCTCATAACTGCGAACTGTCGATTCGCCAGATCCTGCAAATGCGTTTGCTCGGCAATTTCCCGGGCACGGCGAATCTCGGATTTCGAGGGTGGCTCGAAAATATTGAGATGCGCCCTTCCGCCGGAAACAATGACGTGGAGACCCGAAAGGTCAGGATTCATCATTTCCTTCAGCCGATCGCCCACAAGGGCAATGTGGCGACGCAGTTTACGAAGATCAACTTGCCCGAGGGTTTCGCCAAGCACGCGCACAGTGCCGAGTGTGGGCCACAGGTAGCCCGTAATAATACTGAGTAAGGTACTCTTACCGGCACCATTGGGGCCGAACACGGCCCAGTTCTCTCCCCGGGCAACCTTCCACGATACATCCTGCAGGATATTGGTGCCGCTACGTTCGACGAAGATGCCTTCGAGGGCCAGGATGGTTTTCACAAACCATGAGCAACAACAGGCGGTATCCGGAGTGCCAGAAAAAACCTCAATATCTGGCCCAATCCTCGATCGAGGATCGAACGGAGACAGGCGACGCCCCAAAAATTCCAAGGGGACTATCATAGGTGAAACCGGGAAACAGCGTGGCTACGTCGGTCTGACCGCGGCGCGCCGCGAGGATTTCCGCAAGAATGGTTCGAAAATCCGTCGTGACGCGGAGATCCACGTGCTCCGTCAATTGGTCGTTGTCCAGCCCCGGCCAAGTGCCCCATACCTTCTTTTGGCTGACGTTGGAGCTAATGACCATCATTAAACCGCCATGTCCGTGGTCGGTGCCGATATTGTCGTTCTCTTTAAGGCGCCTGCCGAACTCCGACATAACCACAACGGTAAGCTTGCCGTGGAAATCGGCGAGGTCGTTCCAGAATGCACCAAGCCCGCCGCTGAGCTGTTGGATCATACCGGAGAAGTATCCTTGGGTGGGGCTGCCGTAATAGGCCTGGGATTCGTGGGTATCCCATCCCCCAAGATCCACTGTAGCGGCTTCAAGCCCAACGTTCATGCGGATGAGTTGGGCGAGGGACTTCATGGTGTCGGAGAAACCCGTGTCTGGATAAACGACGCCGTTTTGCGGGACATAGGCATCTGGCGGATTCGCATCAATCAAGTCTGATGCATCGAGGGTGCGCTTGACGACATCGCCCAGGTCGCCGTCGTAGGCATACATGGTTCGCAAGGCGCGGCGAATATCGTCGCCTTGGTTCCATCCGGTGTAGAGTGTGAAATCTCCAGCGTCGGAAAGCGCGAGTCCGCCGGAAAAACCCTCGAGGGAGGTATCGACGGTGGAACTGAAAGTCACGCCCTGAAACACGGCATTGGTGCGGAAGTTGTTTAGGTGGCGTGCGATCCAACCGTCACCGAGGCGCGCGCTGTCGCCCACCTTGCCGCGTTCCATGGAATCCTGGGCATCGAAATGGGAACGGTTGGCCTCCGGGAACCCGCAAGCGGGAATGAGCGCAAGGTGTTTGTTATCGTACATGGTTTTCAGCGCCGTGGCCGATGGGTGCAGTCCGAAATAGCCATCGATCGCGAGCACCTGGTTTCCCGGCAGCGCCAGTCGTGTACGGCCGGCAAGGTAATTTGGGTCGTTAAAAGGAGAAAGCAGGCTGAGGGCGTCCATGCCTCCACGGAGGAACACGGTGACGAGAATGTCCCGGTTGGTGGAACCTCCCTGGCCGAAGACGAGATTGCCAAGGTGGGAACCACTCATGGCGATGATACCCGAGCAGCAACCCTGCAGAAATGTGCGGCGGCGCATGGTCATGATTGGGGGACTCCTTTGGAGTGGTAAGAAATTCGGATTGTCATGGTTAGCGCCTCATAAATTCCGGTGTGACGGTGCAAAGCGCCGCAAGGTGGGGAAGCTTGTCGTCAATCTGCTCCTGGGAAATCGGTGTGTCATAGTCGCGTCCATCGGCCACAAAGTCGACGAGCGCGTTCTGGGTTGCTTCGGAGGGGGTCCGGCCAAGGATGCGCTGAACCCAGAAAGTGGCGATCTCTCGTGGTGTACGCAGGGCCCCGGGCATAATCCCTGTGACGGAATAGGTAAATCCGGTCCCGTCGTACCACCCCGCCGCAATGGGGAATATGAAATTCCACCTTCGCATGAAGTTGTTTGAGTTCGCCCATTCTACCGCCAAATCCGGCGGGCCGTTGGGCGGGCGCCAACCGAACATGGACATGCCCATGGGATCGTAGATCCAATCGAAGTTAAAGTTGTCCGTTGGTGCCACGTAGGGTATCCCCAAGGCCCGCATCGTGGAGACAACCCAATCAATGGGGCGCTTGAATTTCACCATGGCACAATTTTCGAATTGCTGGTCAGGGCGCCCCATCTTACGGTAGGCCTGACCGGTAAATGCGGCATGATTCAGCAAGGCGCGCAGCGTGCGAAGGATCTGGTCGGGTTGGGATTTGGCGGCAATAAAGACATTGGCAATATCCTTGCAGGCGGAATTGTCCGGGGAGTCGCTGATGAAGCGCACCCACAGCTTCCGCGCAATGTGGAGGGCCGTGCCGGGGTGATTGGCCACAAGGTCCAGCAGGTCGGTGCCGTCCTTCTGTGGTGGTTGATTGCTGGGAATCTGTTTCCCCAAAACGAACTTCTGGAAGCGATCATGATCCCCGTCGATATATTTGAAATTCCCGCGGTTTGCGCTCTGGCTGTCGTAATCAAATGTCCATCCCGTCAGGCATCGGCTGGTTTCGTAGACATCCTCGTCCTCGTAGCCTCCCGGGACGCGGTAATTGATGGCACCCAGAGTCTGCAGTTCGAGCAGTTCCCGAGAGTAGTTCTCGTTGGGGCCGCCGTCAGTGCTGATGTACTGGTCCAGGTAGTACAGCATGCAGGGGTGGCGCGTTGTTGCCTCCAGGAACTGCCTGAAATTACCAAGTGCGTGGGTGCGGATGAGTTTGTCCCAGTCCGAGAACATGGACTGAATGATGTAATCAAACCCAAACACGTTGAAGTGATTGTGCCAGAACTCCACCATTCGTTCGAACAGTTGGCGCTTCGAGTTCACCATTCGGGTGACCGTGGCATAGCGGGTCTGCAGGATCGGGGCTATGCTGCTGTAGTAGTCCATTTCCCGGCGATCGAAGAGCTGGGCCCTGGTTTCGGAGAAGGTTTCGTGAGGCAGTGCGTTTAGCAAGGCATCGCAGGCCGAATCGTCGATGGCGGCAGGGTTGAGTTGTTCTTCAAGGAATGCACTGTAGCCGACAGTGCTGATGTGGTCTATGTCACCAGGCTTGGGGCCGAACATGAGGCGATTGGCAGCATGAACGGCCAGCGATGGTGCGGGGGCAGGCAGGGGCAAGGGGACATCGGAATTGGGAGGCTTAATGGGGGCCTCAATGGTGGGCAACTTGGGTGCCGCAATTGATTTCAGGAATTCCCTGCGCGTTTCACTCATGGCAAACACTCGA
>JAIBAT010000015.1 GCA_019695055.1 Candidatus Sumerlaeaceae bacterium
TCGCTGGCAATGCGAGCAGCAGGACATCACGTGATGTAAATGAGAACTCCGGGCTAAATTTGCGCACATAGAAGGCGAGAAACAAAATTGCTATTAGGAGTACCACGGCATTCCCTGCCGCATGGACAAGATTGTGAGTGCGCTGTTGTCGGTTCAATTCCTCGAGAAGAGACGCGGTCGGGCCGGTGACCGGCTGACCTCGTTGGATGATCACATCCCCTGGATTTACGGTAATGCGCGGCAGCAAGCGCTTCATGGCTTGTTCCAGCCGGAGGTTTGTGTGGTCGCGATTGAAGCTGACATTAGGCCGCAATATCTGGCGCGCAACCTCGGCATAGGCCGCCGCCAATTCCTTTGAAAGGGCAAACTTGGGCAGATAGACACTTTCCAAGTAGGCCATGGCCTCATCCGGATAGCCCAGTACCTTCTCGGCGGTAGCTGTGGTGCCGGGGACCAATCCCGTGCCGGTGGCCTCCATCGCCAGTCTGCGCTGACGGGCGGCAGCTTGAAGCAGCGTTTTGTCCGGCATGGACGCGAGCCCCTGAATGCCATAGAAGTGATCGAGAAGCTGGCGCAGGTCCGAGCGCACGCGCTGCGTATTACCACCAGCGGAAAGTGCGGCGATGGTCTGCCGCGAAAGCGTTATACCTGTATCGCTGATAATCTGCTTGCGCAAATCCGTGGATGTGGTCCCCCCCGGATCACTGGCAATGATCTTCAGAAGCTGGTCCAGTCGGACCTGGCTTTCGGGCAAGGCCTGCGTATCGTATTCAAACACTTTTTCATGCCGTTGTTCGAGTTCAGCCTGGATCAGATCGGCGGCAGACTTATCCACAACAGTAATGGCGAAGGGGGCTGTTACGGCAGGCCCGTCCCAGATTCCCCCATGGCGGTACCGAGTCTGGGGAACAAAGACAGTCGGCGAGACGCTGGCGACAACCGCCGCAAACACAATGACAAGCACGGCCCACGCACCAAACGCCGCCACGCGCTTTCGCGCCGCGGAGCGGGACAAGGGGTCAGACGACGAATCGCCGTTTCTTGGTTTCAGTTTCAGGATTCTTGCCATGGTTGGCGCAACCGTTTAAGGGATCGGTCTATCCCGCAGCCTCCTCGGCTGCTTCCTCGCCGGGTATTTCCGCGGCAGGCTCTGAAACGGGCGTGGGCTCGGGCAGCGCATCGTGGGTCTCCAGAGGCAATTCCTCCTGAAGCCCTCCCCCCTGATGCTCCGCGCGCTCGTATGCTTTCACAATCTTCTGCACCAGTTCGTGGCGAACCACGTCCTGCTGCTCAAAATGGACAAAATCAATTCCCTGCACGCCGCGCAGCACACGTTTGACGTTCACAAGGCCGGATTCCTTGCCAGTGGGCAGGTCAATCTGAGTGACGTCGCCGGTGATGACCGCCTTTGAATCAAACCCGAGCCGCGTGAGGAACATCTTCATCTGCTCGACGGAGGTGTTCTGAGCCTCGTCAAGAATGACAAAGGAGCTGTTCAGTGTTCGGCCACGCATGAAGGCGAGAGGGGCGACTTCCACAATGTTATTTTCGAGGAGTTGCTTGACCCGTTCCGGCTCCACCATGTCGTGCAGCGCATCGTAAAGCGGGCGCACGTAGGGATCAAATTTCGCGGCAATGTCACCCGGCAAGAACCCGAGCTTTTCCCCTGCCTCGACAGCCGGCCGAACAAGCACAATACGGCGAACAAGGTTGCTGGTGAGGTAGTGCACGGCCATGGCCATGGCGAGATAGGTCTTGCCGGTCCCAGCCGGCCCAATCCCAAAAACGATGTCGGACTGGCGAATGGCATCCAGATAACGCTTTTGCCCGGAAGTCATGGGGGCAACGCCGCGCTTGCGCAGGGGAACCTGGACGTTATCCGAGAAAATGGACTTCAGGTCTTCTTTTTTGTCAGATTTGATGGACTCCACGGCGTATCGCATTTGCTGTCGGTTGAGGGGGCCCTTGCCACGGGAAAACGTGAGCAGGTTATCGATCAGGTGGCGAACACGCGCCACTTCGTCGGGGGACCCAATCAGCTTGAGTGTGTTGCCGCGAGCCACAATTCGAACGCTGAACTGGGATTCCAATTCGCGCAACTTGCTGTCGTTTTTACCGCAAAAATCCAAAAGCTCAGACTGGCTGAGTTCGATCACTTCCTCAAGCGTTTGACTCAAACTGTTGGCTTAAGCCTCCGTGGGCCCGATTGGGCGATAACTTGAAAAACAGGATATGACGCCACTGGGGCGCCAGTCAAGATTACAAAAAGGCGAGGGGACGGATTCACCAAGGCCAGCAAGCCCATCTATCCGCCCCCTCCAAATCATGCAATGCATTGATTTAATTTACTTTAGATGGCCATTGAGCCTGGTTTCCGGATGTCGCGCTGGCCCACGCTGTAGGTCCATGTGCCGCCGAAAAAGGCGATTCCCAGCTCGGCGGCGGCCTTCAGCAGCGCGTCGGCCTGCTGCTCGTTCAGCCACCTCAGTGCCACGGCGCCCGAGAGCATCGTGGTGATGAAGATATAGGTGCGGGCGCTGGTGAGAAAGCCGCCCAGGGTGCTTGCCAGTTGTTTCATGGCATTCCTCCGTATTTTGATGTGCTACGAAGAAAAGCCTGCCACAGACCATGTGGCCTTGGGAATTCCCCCACGACCCCTTCCAACCCCTTACAGCCCCTTAATCTTTAACCGACCCCAGTGTGATCCCTGAAATGAAGTGCTTTTGCATGATGGCATAAACGACAAGAATCGGCAGGACCGCGACGGCGGCGCCGGCCATCTGCAGGCCGTAATCCACTGTGCCATAGGCATCCTGCATGGTGGCCAATCCCAACTGCACGGTTTTCATCGAATCGCGATTGGTGAGCACGAGGGGGTAAAGGTAGGTGTTCCACTGCCAGATAAAGCGAAAGACCGCGAGGGCGGCCAGGATGGGTCGCGCCGCGGGCAGCACGACAAACCGGTAAATGCTAAAATCGCTGGCACCATCCACACGGGCAGCATCGAGCATCTCGTCGGGGATGGTCTGCATGTACTGGCGGACCAGGAAGATCCCGAAAGCGCTGACCATGCCGGGTATGATCAATGCCGCATAAGTATTATATAGCCCCATTTTCGCAAACAGGAAAAACGACGGCACCAGTGTCACCGGATACGGAATCATGATGGTCATCAACAGCAGGGCAAAGAGGCCGTCTCGAAAGGGAAAGTTCATCTTTGCAAACGCAAAAGCGGCCAGCGAGTCAAAGAAAAGGCCCAGGGCCACCGTGGAAAACGCGACGAAGAGACTGTTGATGTACCAGCGCGGATAGCCATCGGATAGCCAAGCCACCACTCGCCCGCTGCTGAGGCGTCCCCAGTCGAGGAGTGTGCGATAATTGGCAAAGAGTCTCGACATCAGGCTCGAAAAATTACGCGGCACCAGCACCGCCGACACAGGTACCCAGGATTTCTGGTCCCCACCGCGCGCCAGGGCCATCACCGCGCCTGCGTTTATGATTTGGTGGGCCGGATCCTCAGCCTGAAAGAGCGCGGTGACGGTGGGTGAATCCATGGCAGCCTTTTCCAGGCTAATGACTCGCGCGAATATCATCCCGACCGGTGGATGGTCCATGGGCAATCCGGGGCGAAACTCCGAAGACCTCGGTGCCAGTCCAACTTCGCCCGACCTGTTAATGGCAGCCGATTGCTCCCCGGTCAGGTCCGCGCGCACCCAAACGAGGTCCTTGTTTCCCAAAGTGGTCAAATCCACCATGGCGTCCGGCCAGAAACGACCACGACCGAATTCCGACGGCCCCTTAAAAGCCATCATCACCATGTAAACGAAGGGAATTATGACCGTCGCGGCGAAAAGCGTCAGGACGACAACGGACAGGATATTGCGCAGGGCACTGCGCTCCCCCAACCGCCACGCATGGTAGTCGGAGAGGCCCTCTTCGCTGAGTTCTTCCTCCAGCTTGTCAGCCAACGTCAGACTCCCGCTTCAGCAACCGTTTGCACTACTTTCCGAACAATCCTTCGTTTTGCCGCACCCACTCCAGCAGGCGGGTCACACCATCGGTTTTTGAAACTTGCGGTTTCCAGCCAAATACCTGCTCCGCCAGACGGATGTCGCTAATGTAAACAGGTTGATCCCCCGGGCGCCAATCACCAAAACTTACGGGAATCTTGCGCCCCGTCAAGCTTTCCAACTGCTCAATCAATTCAAGTAGACTGATGACGTTCTCCCGCCCGCCACCGATGTTAAAAATGCGGCCCTTCGTTTTCTCAATGGCGGATTCCGCCATTCGAAACGCGCGCACCAGGTCATCCACATAAAGAATGTCGCGCACTTGCTTACCATCGCCGAAAACCGACAGGCCATCGCCACGGTTGGCCGCGATGACGAAATGCGCCACCCATCCCTGATCTTCATTGCCAAACTGGCGCGGGCCATACTGGCAGCTCATCCGGAAAACCACTGCGGGAATGTCATAGATGCGCGAGTAGTCGCGGACATACTGGTCCGCAGTGCCCTTGGAGCATCCGTAGGGGGAATGAAAATCGAGCAGGCGCGACTCGGGTACCCCAAGGGGCAGGCCGTCATAGTCGTACTGCGTGCCCCTGTCCAAAACGGGAACATCCTCCATCCCGCCGTACACCTTATTTGTGGACGTAAAGAAAAAGGGCGGCTTTTGGCCGCTGAGGCGCACAGCCTCAAGAACGTTGAAGGTTCCCAGGGCGTTGATCTCAAAATCGTCGCGTGGATTCGTGACTGATGTGGTCACGGCCACCTGGGCCGCAGTATGGAATACGCAGTCAAAGCGGTTTGCGTTGAACAGTTCCTCGAGGGACTTCATGTCCCGGATATCACCGGAAACGTAGGTGAATTGCGGGGAATCCTTGGACTTTAGCCAGTCCAGGTTTTTGCGCGCGCCACCACGGGACAGGTTGTCAAAAACAGTGACCCGGTGGCCGTCTGCCAGGAGCGCCGAGGTAAGGTTGCTGCCGATAAACCCGCAGCCGCCCGTAATCAGGTAATGTTTCATAGAGGCCCTGTGTATCCGGGCCTGTTACGGGCGTGTCAAGCCCGCGAATTTATCGTGCCTTGGCAGTCTGCGCCTTGGGCTTTGTGGCAGCGGGAAGATCCTGCCAGAGCTTGTGGGCCATGTCCTTGAAGCGACTGTCGGGGAAACGGGTGAGGAAATCATCAAGGAGCGAATGGGCCTCGTCCGTCTTGCCCAAATCCACAGCCAGCATGGCACGGATTACCGTGTAGTGATCCTTGTGCTCCGAGTTGGGATAGCGGGCGATAAACTGGCAGATGCTGTCATAAGCCGATTTCCGCAACTGGTCATCGTCGCGATCCACGATGAGCGCACACCATTTGATGTAGGCGATGTCCGACTTGCCGTGGACATTATCCACGTCAGTCTCATAAATACGCCGATACATGGCGGCCGCTTCCTTTTTCCGGCCGTTTTTGAGCATGTCGTCGCCAGTCTTCATCCAACTCGCAACATCCTCCGCGGAGGCCGTTCCGCGACCCTTGACCGCGTCCGGCTTGGGCGCCACGACCGCAGCATCGGGTGCGGGGCGCGAAGCCACGACTTTTTCGTCGGCTTTTGGAAGCGTGGATTTCGCGTCAGACTTTGCGGTCGCCTTGGAATCGGATTTCGTTGTGGAGGCTTTGGTGTCGGCACCAGATTTCGCGGAGGCGGCCGGCTTATCGGCTGAGGCGGTTGCAGCCTTGGCGGCCGTGGGCGACGGTGCGGCCTGGAGCTTGCGGATTGTATCCATCGGGCTCCGTGGCGGATTGGCGGAGGCAACCTCCTGAGCCTTGGGGGCCACCTTCGCAGACGCCGTCTTGTCGGCGGCCTTGACCTCCACTTTGACTTCGGAGTCCGCGGATTTGGTTGCGGCCGCGGTGGCAGCCGGAGCAGGGAGCCCCGCGCCGGAGTCGCGTGTTTCTCCAACGTTAATCATGGGCTTGGGTAATTCGTCAGCGCCCGACACTGGCTGGGATTCTGCAACTGGCCTGCTGCCTGTCTCGGCCTGTGCCACGACGATGGGCTTGCGCTCGACCACTGCGCTGCGAACGACGTCCTGCGTAATGGGAGCCCGGTTGGTTTCAGCATAGACCGACTGGACCGACCGGTCATTGGCCATGGTTTTTACGGTGACTGGCTGGGAATTGTCCGTGAGTTCCATGCGCGACTCGCTGCCGCCGCCTTTGCTGGATTCCGTCAGGGTGTAGAAATTAATGTCCGCGCGATTCATTGGCTTTGCAGCCGGACGGGATTCGCCGGAAGGAAATGGCGAAGACGGGACTGACGCCGATGCGGATGCCACCAGTTTTTTGGTGGGAATCGTGGCCGCGACCGGCGGAATTTCGGCGGCGGAGATGTTCTTCTCGGCCTTGGCGGGCTTCGCCACTGCGGCCGCCACCTTCGTCTCGGGCTTGGGAGGCCTTACGGGCGACTTACGGATGATGTCATCGAGTGTGCCCGACAAGCTCCGAGCAGACACGTAACCAACTGAGCGATCGATTTCACTGCCGTTTGGAGAAATAGCAACAAGTGTGGGGAAACCATCGATGTTGAAATTCTGAACCATGTCCGCGTGCTGATCACCGTCAACATAGACTTTGACAAAATTGTCAAGTCGCGACGTGACCGCCGGATCCTCCATGGTGCCTTCGAGTTTGCGGCAATTGGGACACCATCCCGTGGAGAAATCCACGAGGAGGGGCTTCCCCTCCCTCTTGGCCTGCGCAGCGGCAGCCCGAAAATCGGTGTGCCAGTCCTCCCCAACATTCGCGGCATTACTGGAAGGGCATATACTTGTGAGCAACAGGGCAACGGCAACGGGAGCAAAAGAGCGCAGGTTCATGCCAACGACCCCTATTTTATCGTAAATCAATCCTATAACCATCACTTCACTTCAAATTGGACTCAACAAACCAGAAGATTTAGAGTTTATCCACAACAATCTTGTTCCCTACGAATTTGATTTTATTACGATTAGGGCGATTGTCCACAAATGAGAATCGGGTTTCACGGCTTGCGGCCGACCCAAGCCATATACCCCCCTTTCAGGTTTGATACATTCGTGAAGCCAGAATCTGCGAGAATCTGGCAGGCTTGGGCGCTACGCCCACCCATCTTGCAATGAACAATGACCTCGGCGTGCTTGAGATCCTCAAGCTCACCCAGTCGTGACTTAAGTACAGGCAATGGAATAAGGCGCGAGCCCTCGATGGCACCGGCAGAGTACTCGTCGTCGTTGCGCACATCAATCAGGACAAAATTGTCCCGCGTTGCCATCCTGGCAGCCAGATCGCTGACAGTAACCTCTTTAAAGGGCGCCACTGTGGAACATCCTCCCCGGCAGAAGCCTTCGTAATCAATGAGAGTCGTGATGGACGGATTCTCGCCGCAGACGGGACAGTCGGGATTCCTGCGCACCCGAACTTCCCGGAACGACATCTCCATCGCATCGTACATCAACAGGCGCCCCATGAGCGGGCGTCCAGCGCCGATGATGAGTTTGACCGCTTCGGTAGCCTGAATCAAACCGATTATTCCGGGCAATACGCCCAGTACTCCGGCCTCGGCACAACTCGGAACCAGACCCGGTGGAGGAGGTTCCGGAAATAGGCACCGATAGCAGGGACCGCCCGCAGCCGGATGAAAAAGACTGGCCTGTCCCTCAAACTGCTGGATTGCACCGTAGACATTGGGTTTGCGCAAAAAGACACAAGCGTCGTTCACGAGATAGCGAGTCGGGAAATTATCCGTGCCATCAATAACGATGTCATATTTTTTGATGATCTCAAGGGCATTGGAGGAATCGAGACGGGTTTCGTAGGGTTCCACGCGCGTGTCCGGATTGGTTTCCGCGAGGCGCTGTCTGGCGCTCTCAAGCTTCGGAATCCCCACTGTGGAAGTCCCGTGAAGAATCTGCCGATGCAGGTTGGTGGCATCCACCACATCGGAATCCACAATGCCGAGAGTTCCCACTCCCGCCGCAGCAAGATAGAGCGCCGCAGGCGAACCAAGGCCGCCAGCCCCGACAAGGAGCACACGGGAAGACAGGAGACGCTTCTGCCCCTCCTCGCCAATCTCGGCTAAAATGACCTGGCGCATGTACCGCGCCTGCTGTGGGGAACTGAGATCCATCTCACCCGAGATTACGGCAAGTCATGAGCGTCATTCAGAATGACACCGGACCGAGCGTCGGCGAATAAGCCCGCCGAAGGAATTAGTGGTCGATGCTCACCTTTGTGGACGTGGGAACGCCTGCCAACCCAGCTGCATCCGATGCAGAGACCGCGCCGGGGATGGGTTCGTACAACGGAGGATGAGTGTATGTTTCCGGCGCCAGATAATTTTTGTAATGCAGCAGGCGGGGCGGAGAATTGAAATCGGTCATCGTGAAGGACGCGCTTTCCGTGCATCCCCGCGGCGAGAACTTGGGAAGGACAAATGTGTCCACGGAGACAACTCCAACCTGAAGCACTCCCGGAGGGGCCATGATCTTTTGCCCCGTGAAGGCGATATTCGGAACCCAGGGACGAACAATACTCCCCGCCTCGGAAATCACCGGAGCAACCAACGATGCGGCGCCATAGGCAACCACGGCACTCGTGGCAAAGGGCACCACGTCGCCCGCTATATCGGCGTCACAATTGTTTGGGACAGGCTTCAACGAGCGCGTATCCTGGCCGCAACATTGTGCCCAGGCACCCGCAACTCCAAAACCAACCACAGCCGCGAAGGCCGCCGCGCGAAGCAACATCATGATTTGTCTCCCGTTGAAATCGTGCCCATGAGCCGATTTTGGGCACTGGGAGTCAACTCGAAAAGAAGCGGCCCGGGTCAGCCTGCCGGATGCTGTCGTCCTGTTATGCACTTGATTTTGCAGTAACATTGGCATCAGGTGCTGAATTATCATGCCTGAAAGCCAATTGTCCAATCCCGCGCCGGACACAGCGCCCGTTGTCTCTGGGCCGCCGCCGCAGCCCAAACCCGAGCGCCTCATGTCCTTGGATGCCTTCCGCGGTCTTACCATCGCCGGAATGATCCTCGTAAACAACCCCGGTAGTTGGGACACAATTTATTGGCCTTTGGAACACGCCCCCTGGGACGGATGGACTCCGACCGATTTTGTCTTTCCATTTTTCCTGTTCATGGTCGGCACGGCCATGACATTTTCCTTCGACAAGCGTCTGAAACTTGCCGGTAGCGGGACCGCCACAAGCCTGCTCAGCCATGCCTTTGCACGTGCGGCAGTCCTGATCCTGCTGGGATTGACGCTGACCGGATTCCCGAATTTCCGCCTCATTACCCCGTTCATACTTTCCATCGCAGGCATCCAATTACTGTTCAACGACAAGCCCGGCGAGCACCGGCGTCGCACGACACCTCTGGGGTGGATGCTTTTTGGCCTGGGCCTTGTCTGGTGGGTCGTCGATTTCAGGTATTTTAACGGCCCGGCTCCCCGCGGCAGCTTCAGCGATTTCTTCCCCCTTGGCCCGGGTGGCAAGACCCCCATTCGCATTCCCGGGGTATTGCAGCGCATCGGCTTGTGCTTTGCCGCCGCATCGGTCATCATGGTCCTGTTCCCCAGGGCCTGGTCACGTTTGGCGTGGGCAATTGGATTAATTGCACTCTATTGGGTAATGATGAAGTATTTGCAGGCACCCGCCGGATATATCATTGGCAACGGAGTGGAGGGCGCCAAACCCGACGCCCCCGCAGGCGTACCCTTCCCCGGCACTTTCAACGACTGGTTGGACGTGAGCCTGCTTGGGGGACACCTGTACCGCGTGCGCCCCGACCCCGAGGGTTTGCTCAGCACCATCCCCGCCATTGCAACGACACTGCTAGGCGCGCTCGCCGGCATGTGGCTCCAGAACCCCTCTACCAGGCGGGAATCCAAAGGCGGGCACATGTTCATTGCAGGTTTGGTCCTGATCGGAGTCGGTGAGATCATGGGCATATATTTTCCAATCAACAAGAAGATCTGGACCAGCAGCTACGTGGTCGCCATGGCCGGGTGGTCGCTCGTGTTTTTCGCCGCCTGCTATCACCTCATTGATGTCAGGGGTTGGAAACGCTGGTCCTTGCCTTTTGTGGTTCTGGGCACGAATTCCATTCTCGCGTTCTTTGGGTCGGGGCTGATGGCGAAGGCCATGGGCATGATCAAGTGGGGCCCGACAGACAACCAAGTTTCACTGCATTCGTTCCTATACAGCTTCTACAAGAGCGGGATTTCCAACCCCAAAAACGCCTCGCTGGCTTGGGCAATTTGCTTCGTGACGCTGTGGGTTCTGCTTATCACGCCGCTTTACCGGAAAAAGATTTTTCTGAAAGTCTAATCCGCATTTCGACGGAAGGCGACGGGCTCAGTTCGACAGCTTTTGCAGATCCGCGATTCGCTCCGTGGCCAGGCGCGCTTCCTCTGTGCCGGGGCTGTCGGTGGCCAGGGCCCGATACTCCGCAAGCGCCCGTTGATAGTTGCCTTCCTGCTCACTGGCGAGGCCCATGTTTAGCCGGGCTCGCGCGCGGCCGGAATACTGGGGAAAATCCTTGAGCAACGTCTCCAGTTCCGATTTGGCCGCCGCGTTGTCACCCTTCCCAATGTGGCAGGTGGCCGTCAGGTCGAGAACCTCCGCCTCCTCCGGTTTTCCCTTCACATCCGCGGCAAGAGGTTTGGCGATTTCAAGCGCACGGTCATATTGACGCAGGCGTGCGTAGTTGCGTACCAACTCAAGACGGGCAGCCACCGTTTGCGCCCCTTCCCCCGCCGACGCGACCTCGGTTTCCAACCGCGCCGTCGTGTTCTTCAGGGCCGTCGAACTCGTGGAGGTATCCTCTCCCGGCAGGCGCACGGCCAATTCCTTCACGTAGTCACTGTCCGCATAATTGATTT
>JAIBAT010000126.1 GCA_019695055.1 Candidatus Sumerlaeaceae bacterium
GGAACAGATTGACGGCATCCGGCTCTTCGGCCTCAAGGACAGTCCGCTGCAGGTGTGGAACATTGTGTTCAAGAGATTGCTGGATGTTATCGTGAGCCTGCTGGTGCTGATCCTTTTGTCGCCGATTCTTTTGCTAATTGCGTTGCTGGTGAAGGTCACGTCCCCGGGGCCCGTGTTATACAAGCAGAAGCGGGTGGGCCTGGACGGCCGGCGGTTTAACATCTTCAAGTTTCGCTCCATGCGTCTGGACGCCGAGCGCGACACCGGTCCGGTATGGGCCTCTGAGGATGATGAGCGCGCGACCGCGTTCGGCCGTTTCCTGCGCCGCAACAATCTGGATGAGTTGCCGCAGTTTCTCAATGTGCTACGGGGCGATATGAGCCTGGTGGGGCCGCGGCCCGAGCGCCCGGAGTTCGTGAAGCAGTTCCGCGAGGAAGTGCCCCGCTACATGGGGCGCCACCGCGTCAAATCGGGCATGACCGGCTGGGCCCAGATCAATGGCCTGCGCGGAAATACCTCCATTGATGAACGCATCAAGTACGACCTCTACTACATCGAGAACTGGAGCTTCTGGCTCGACCTCAAGATCATGCTGCTGACGTTCTTTGCGCGGGAGAACGCTTACTAAGCTCAATGGCAAACTGTACGACGCTCTTTCTTGCGATGTCTTTGATGTTTGCAGTAGTAACACCGCTTGCCCAGTCATTGGAGACTGATTACAGCAGTGCATGCCAGCTCTGCACGGAAATTTGGCATGGAGATCCACAGAATGATCAGGATCTTGGGAAACTGGATGCATGGCTAACTGTCAACCCGCTGGACGATGTTAGCTATTCGATTCTGGCCGGTCGTCATTACAATTGGTTTCAAAATGCGACCAATTCTAGCCAGCTTCAGAATAGGGCAGATTCTTTGACTACAGGGCCCACAGCAATCTCAAGACGACTACTCTTGCTTGCTTGGATCACTGAGAAACTCCGGATCTCGTCACCTGGGGGGCAAAGTTCAGGGCAACGCCAACAATTACTGGCCCAGAGGCGTCTCTTAACGAGTGAGCTTAAGTTGCTCACAAGAGAAACGAGCTATACAGCTCTCCTAAATGCCTTGGAAGAAAAGGCAAAGATTAGCGATGCAGTTGACAACTTCATACTCGACGAGAAGCAAACAGTGCAATCAATCACTGATCAGATTAATATAATTGTTGCCCATTACCAGTCGATTACTCCAGAACCCATTGCGCATGGATGGTTTGAAGATCAACGCGCTACCGTCCTTTGTCTTGCAAACAACATGATGTTCCTGAGGTGGGAATCCCATAAGCGCACTGGGAGATCAGCGCCTTGGATTGGCGATGCACTGACGAAATGCCTTGAGGCGACCTGTTCTTCCACGACAACCAGACGGTCTGCTTGTGTGAATGCATTTGATATCTGCGCGCAGCTCAAATGCAATCTGCTGGCCCTGTACTGCAGTTTCGATCCAAACAAGGGCAGTGCCCTTGGAAGGGACTTACTGTCGCAATATCCGAAGCTGGATGCCGGGCCGCGGGCAGAAATTATGCAAATGACGGCGCGATGCTACTGGAAACAGACGATGTTTCCTGAGGCGAAATCGCTATATCTCGAGGCACTCAGAATTGACCCCAGCAATGAGCAGGCGCAATCGGGTGCTAGACTTATTGAAAGCTCGATGGCGCCTGATGGAAGAGATAAAGATTATCAAACCACATTCGTCCGAGGTCAGCGAATCCCCGAGTAACCGAAGGAATGCAGTCGGTTAAACTGAGTTGGAGTGAAGAGATGACCACAATTTGCTCAGTTATGTCGGCAATTGCCTCGGGTCAGTCATATTTGCGGGGCTCAGCAAATCGTCGAGCTTTTCCTTGGTCAGCCAGCCTTTTTCCAACACGAGGTCGTAGACGCTGCCGCCGGTTTTGAGGGCCTCCTTCGCGATGGAGGCGGAGCGCTCGTAGCCTATCACCGGATTCAGCGCGGTGACGAGGCCGATGCTGTTCTGAACGTAATACTTGCAGCGCTCCTCGTTGGCCTTCAGCCCCTCGATGCACCGGGCAACCAGGGTAATGCACGCATTGCGCAGGATCATCATGCCATGGAGCAGGTTATAGGCAATGATGGGTTCCGCCATGTTGAGTTCCAGTTCGCTGGCTTCCGATGCCATGGAGATTGTCACATCATAACCAATCAGTTGGAAGCACACCTGATTGACTAATTCGGGGATGACCGGGTTGACCTTTCCCGGCATGATGGAGGAACCGGGCTGCATCGGTGGCAGGTGGATTTCGTTCAACCCGCAGCGCGGGCCTGACGAGAGCCAACGCAGGTCGTTGCAGATTTTGGAAATTTGCACGGCTGCGCGTTTTAAAGTGCCAGCCATCTGCGCAAAGGCCCCGGAATCCTGGGTCGCCTCGACGAGGTTGGCCGCCTTCTTCAGCGGAAGTCCTGTGATCTCGGCGAGTCTCCGGGTGACCAGGTCTGCATATCCGGGCGGGCTGTTGATCCCGGTACCGATGGCCGTTGCGCCCATGTTGAGTTCGTGGAATTCCTCGGCGGATCGGGTCAGGGCATTCATGGCCGTTTCTATCATCACCGCGTACGCGCCGAATTCCTGGCCCAGGGTCATGGGTACCGCGTCCTGGTTTTCGGTGCGACCCATCTTCAGGACATGGGCAAAATCCTTTTCCCGCGCCTTCAGGGAATCACGAAGCTCGCCCAACGCGGCGAGCAAATCCTTCAGGGAAAAGATTACCGCGAGTTTGATGGCCGTGGGGTAGGCGTCGTTGGTCGATTGTGAGCAGTTCACATGGTCGTTGGGGTGCAGGTGCTGGTACTGCCCCTTCTCGTGGCCCATCAGCTCGAGGGCGCGGTTGGCAATGACTTCGTTGGCATTCATGTTGGTGGAGGTCCCGGCGCCTCCCTGCATCATGTCGACCGGGAACTGGTCGTGCAGTTTGCCGTCGAGGATTTCGTCGCAGGCCTTGGCAATGGCCGTGGCTATTTCGGGCGGCAGGCAGTTCAACTCGCTGTTTGCTTGCGCCGCGGCCTTCTTCACATAGGCGAGGGCGTTCACAAAGTGCTCAAAGTTGCGAAGGGGTACGCCGGAGATAGCAAAGTTTTCCAGGGCGCGTACCGTTTGCACACCGTAATAGGCATTGTTGGGAATCTCACGCTCGCCCAGGGAGTCATGCTCCGTGCGGTAGGAGGTGATCTCCACGGCGCCAGATGCCCTTGTGGCCAGCATTTCCGAGGCTGCCCGGAGGCGGTCGCTGATTCGCTGGGCTGCGCGCGCCGCGAGGCGGTAGTATACGTCAGGTTTGCTTGCCTTGACTTCTTCGAGCAACGCGCGGGACAATTGCAAAACCTTGACCTGTCCGTTCCGCGCGTAGGCGCTGGAGGAATGCGCGCAATCGTCCAGCAGCATTCCCTCGGACACGACGGCGCCATCAATCAGGGTTGCGAGATGGACTTGGGCTCCATGAAGACCACGGACAACTTCGATGGATCCCTCAAGGACGACGCCCAGCCACTGGCGCGGCGTTGACTCATGGAAGAGGCATTCACCCGCCTCGTAAGTGACAATTTCACCGCGTTCAAAGATGGCCTTGAGCTCCCCAACGGGGACACCCATGGCTTTTGCCGGCTGCTTCAGTTTCTCGTCGAGATTTAGCATTTGTTGCGCTCTCCTAAAAGAATATTTTGGCTATGAGCAGGCCCGTACTGACAGCCACAAGCGTGGACACCAGGCCGGGAATCATGAAGGAATGGTTCAAGACATACTTGCCGATCCGCGTTGTGCCGCTACGGTCAAAATTCACGGCGGCGATCAGCGTGCCGTAGGTGGGAATGAAAAAGTATCCGTTGACGGCCGGAAACATGCCCGCGAGGGCAGCGGGCGCGATGCCAAGTGTCAGGCCCAGCGGCATCAGGGTCTGCGTCGTGGCCGCCTGGCTGTAGAGCAGCATCGAGGTCACGAACAACCCCAGCGCAAAGGAGGCAGGGTAACTTTCCGCCATGTGGGATAATCCGCCAATGATAACCTTGCTGTTGTCGTCAATGAATGTGTCTCCCAACCATGCCAGCCCAAGAATGCCGATCACGGCAGTGATTCCCGCCTGGCAGGTCTTGGTTTTCACGAGGGTTGTTGCGGAAGTCCTTGTGAAGAGCAGCATGGCCGCGGCCACGCCCATCATCACGATCGCAATCGTCATGGGCATGGACACCGTAACCGGGGCCGCCTCGGTTCCCACCTTTCGTAGGTTGGGAAATAGCCCGCAACAGACCACCAGAAACACCGCAACAAGGAACATCCAGGCAGACAGGGCCCCACCGCGGTTGGATGCGGAGTTTTTCCCCTCTAGCGCCGCTGTATCTGTTTCAGTTGGCGGAGTCAGCTCCCCGGAGGCGAGTCTGCGCTGGTATTCCGGGTCCTGGTCCAGTTCCACTCCAATCCGGGTTTGAACAAGGGCGGCCACGAGCACACCGATAAGTGTGGAGGGGACGCAAATCAGGAGGATCTGGACCAGTCCGACTCCCTTTGCGCCAAGCAAAGCAATCATGGCGGCGGTGGCTGCCGAGACCGGGCTGGCCGTAATGGCCTGCTGCGAGGCAATGGTGGAAACCGCAATGGGGCGCTCCGGGCGGACGCGCCCCTTCATGGCCACCTCATAGATGACGGGAATTAGCGGGTAAAAGATGTGCCCCGTCCCGGACAGGAAGGTGAACACGTAGGACACCAAAGGGGCGATGATCGTCACGTGCCGCGGGCTCTTGCGAATGAGCCCCGCCGCAATCTTCACAAGATAATCAATCCCGCCCGCCGCCTCCATGGCGGAGGCCGCCATGATCACCGTCAATATGATCAGCAGGACTTCCCCCGGGATACTGCCTGGCGCGGCCCGGGTCACGAACACGACGATGAGCAGCCCCACGCCCCCCCAGAGCCCCATCCCCACGCCCCCTGCCCGTGCGCCAATGGCAATGGCCGCGAGCAGGATAACCAGTTGAAAAATCATCTGTGATGTCATGGCACGGGCACCGCCTGCATGGCAGAATCAATAACTGCTAGGTCAGACTAATGTAAGGCATTAAGGCAACTGGAAACAGCCACATGGTAAGCCCATGCCGTGATTAGGCGTCAGCCATGGAATCTCGCCACCAAACTGCACTTACCAGTTATGCCGATTCTAACGAAAAGTAAGGACAGACTTTGCCGCTCCATGTTGCGGCACCACCATCCCCAACGGGGATGAACATGAATAGCCGGGGCGCGCCAGCCCCCGGATCCGGCCCGCTCATAGCCCCCAACCACGAATGTGGTTGAACCGGACGACCGCACCTACTTTCTCCGACTTTCTCTGCTTCAACAACTTCCCATCATCCCGGGATGCCGTTACAGGCAGGGAACAGGAGTTGCTCCCGGATTTCCCGCAATGGACCGGGGGCGGCAAGAACGCGTGCTGCAAGGCCCAATAAACTCAGTCGTTGGGCCAAAAACCCAATGCTGGACGGGGAAAGAATTGACGCGATTAAGCCTGTACGAAAAGGTACACGAATTGGACCAAGTTAGCGCGACTCAGGGACCCATGACGCTGGCGCCATCGGCGTGGCACATTGAGCGGACCGTCAAGGCGGCCCTGATGACCTGGGCTGTGATCCTCGCTCTCCCTGCCATATCCGGCGCCCAAATGCTGACCGGATTCAATCTCAGTGGCACGTCCTTTACTTATGCCGTGCCCGGGGAGACGACCATTACCGGTATTCTTAAGAAACCCGCGGGGAACGGCCCCTTTCCTGCAATCATCATCAGCCATGGCAAGGGCGCCAATCTTGCAGGGTTCACCGAGGCGAAGGCCAATGAAATGGTCCAGTGGGGATACGTCTGCATTGGGCTCCGTTATACTCACGCCGTTGATGATCCGGACTTCTCCAATATAAGCATGGATGGAGCCAGGCCCGAGAACCTGCGCCGCGCGAATGCCATGGTGCAGATTCTCAAGAGCCTGCCCTATGTGCGCGGGAACCGTATCTATGCCTATGGAAACAGCATGGGGGCGTTCGTGACCATTGGGCTTTGCGGGCAGACAACGGATGAGATCCGCGCCGCGGCAATCACCGCCGGCGGAATCATTCCGGACGGAGATGCAGCCTCACCCGATGTGGCTGAAGCCTCCGGCATCAGGTCGCCATTCCTCATGCTGCACGGTGAAAACGACACCACGGTGAATCCCGGCCAGTCCCTGCTGCTGAAGCAGACCCTCGATGGGCTGGGCGTCGAGAACCAGCGCATCACCTACCCGGGCGTGGACCACAACCTGCACGTGACCGAGGCGGCGGAGGTTTACAGCCAGATCCAAACCTGGTTCGCAAACCACGCGGCAATGGCCCCGTTGAGCCTGCCCTCCCCGGATCGACCCCATGGTCTCTATGTGTTGGACAGCTTCGCCGGAACGCCCTACTCTGGCGGCACCCTGCGGGATGCCAATATCCGCAGTTACCCCTGGGTGCGCGGCTACGCCTTGCGGGTTCCCTGGTCCTCCCTTGAGACTTCGCCCGATGTTTTCGATTTCACGATTATCGACAACATACTGGCGAAGCTGCCCGCAGGCCAGAAGCTTTCCCTGATCCTCGTGCCTTTTGAACCTTCCTATGTGGCGGCCCATGCCGGGGTTTCCACATGGAGCGACCTCGATGCGCAGGGAAACCCGATTCTTCGCGCTGTGCCGTGGGATCCCTATCTGCGCGAGCGACGGCGCCTATTCCTGCATGCCCTGGCCTCCCACCAAACCACTGGTACGGCCCTGCGTGACCAGCCCGCCATGGACGTGATCAACCCCTATCTCCCAGGTGGCTTTACCGGCATACGGGATCCCAATACCTCGTCCCTTGCCACCCTTCCGGGCTATACCCGCACCCAATTGGTGGCCGCGGTGGAGGATGAACTGCGCACCCTGACGACTGAGTTCCCAAGTCAGTATGTGCAAATCGGATTCTGGAAGGTGGCAGACTCCAACCATTCCCCGGAGGCCTGGACGGAAATCCGTGACACTCTGTTGGCGGAATTTAACGGTGTTCTCTGGCCCAGGGTGGGATTCTTCATGGAGAATCTCGCGGCCAGCCGCCCATCGGTGGGCGGTAATCCCGTGACGGGTTACCCCAACACAACCTTCGCCGAGCCCATGTTCTCGGCGCAGAACTCCACTTGGAATGCCTTCCAGGCCCTCACATCCTGGAAGGCGCCGTTCACTGGTCCCGACAAGGTTGCCAACGCCACGCCTGCCGATGGCATACACTATGGGCTCGGTACCTTCGGGGCCAGATACTACGAGCTCTACGTCAGCGACGTGGATCACGCGCCGTATCAGCCCGCACTGCAGGCGGCTGCCGATTCGCTGGAGCCACCTCTGGCGTCCGTGGCTCATTGGGCAAGGTATTGAAAGGCTGGAAGCTCGTAAGGGAAATGCGCAGGGGCATTTGCTGAAATGCAGCCCGGTGGCATCGCCCCCAGAGGCCGAAGGGGAGACCTTACTCCGGGGGCCGGTCAACCTTCCCCTCCCCAGATTCAATAAGTCCAATCCGTCCGATACGTCCTGATCAGTCCACGGATTTCGCGTCAGGGATACAAACGCCCTAAAACACTCACCCAAAACTGATGCGGTTACTGTCGAAAGATCATTTCATAGGGCCATAAGGGGCTGTAAGGGGTCGTGGGGGAATAGGCAGGCGCCATTCGCCTGTGGCAGGATGCTTTCCATCATGAAAAAACCATGGCCAACAATCCGCTCATTTTTTCGTCCGGGCTTTTCCCTTCGTGACAGTGCGGCAAGGGACAGGTTAACCGCGCATCACCCGCAAACTTCGGGCAGGATTGGACTGCGATGGAAGTCCAATATTCCCAATGCACAAACCTCAAAAAGATGCGAAATTGCGGCGGGGGAAAACGAGTTTTCACACAATAATGCTCTGCAACCTCAACAACACCAATGCGAAACAGCCTCCTAATTCAGCGCATAATTTTCAGCGAAATGTGCCTCGCAAGCACCATGAAATCAGCGGTTCAGAAGGTCCTAATTCGCCGCACGAAATTGCCCCGACTGCAGGAACTGGATCGTGTATTTCACGGTCTTGGGCATGTAGTGGATAACCGGGTGGGGATAAGGGACGAGCAGAAAATCCTTTGCACCAGGCAGGCGGGTGCTGTCCACCGTCACAGTGCCGTCGTTATCGCCGGGCAGAAGCGGGTTCATGCCGCGCTTTTTGCCGGTGCCGCCTGCGATGATGCCGAACTCACAGGTCGGGATGCCTGCGCGGGTGCAGGCACCCTTGTCGCCCTGGCGCAGGTCGAGGCCGGCGGGGCCGAACCAAAGGCGGAAGACAATCCAGCCGGAAAGCCAGTCGGCAAGCTGGGCACCCTGGTTCGGAGTTCCGATCATGACAAAGCGCCCGACGTTTGGCGGATTATACTTTTGCAGATAAGCGCGAACAATGATTCCGCCCATGGAGTGGGCGACAAAACTGATCTTCCTGGCGGGATGGGCTTCGACAACTTCGGCCAGTTCGTCGGCGAGGCCGGCGATGTCCTTCTTCCGGGAGGGATAGCGCCAGTTAAAAGTTTCGTAGCCGGCCTTGCGCAGACCCTTGTCCACGAACTTCATGTCCATGGCGGGTTTCCCGATGCCGTGAAGCAGAAAAACCATTTCATCGGCAGGGGCGGATTTCGAGGCATGGGAAGTCATGGTTTTGGATGTTACCTCTCCGTGGGCGAATGCACAAAAAGCGAAAAGGAGCAGAATGAAAACCGGCGACCGTGGCGGTGCTGCGGTGGCGGGGATGGCTTCCAAGCCTACTGGTTCCGGATAATGACGGCCCGCCGTGGGAGTTCCGCCTGTCCGGCTCCGGGCTGCGCCACGCGCACGGGCTGGGCCCTTGCCTCGTCCACGGTGATGGCGACCCCATCGAGGGCCATGGCGGTCTTGGGGGCGCTCTTTAGCATGCTGGACTGGTGGAAGCTGACGTCGGTGGTTGGTCCGACGCCGGGGTTATTGGCTACCAACACCACGTCGGTACGGTCGGCCTCGTGCTTGGCCTTGAACTTGATCTTGGCGAAGGGGCCCGAAACCTTGAGCGGCTGGGCCTCGCAGGCTTTGTCGTAAACGATGTTGCCCTTTTTGTTGTCCACGCTGTTCCTGCCAAGAAAGTCAAAAGCAAATGTGTCGCGGGCAAACCCGTCGTTGATGTTCACACTGTCCTTGATGTAATTCTGGTTGTCCCAGTCGACGACTTCGAGGTCCTTCGGATCGAACTGGACGAAGGCCTGCAGACGGTCAAAAGCGGCGCCGGCGGGATTGTCGAGGACCAGGGTGACCGTGAACTCATCGCCGGCACTGACCGGAACCTTGGGGCCGACAAGGCGAATGGCCATGGAGGCCGGGGAAATCTCGAGGCGGTTGGTGGCGACGAGGAGGCCCCCCTTGCCGACTTGCTGAACGATGGGCTTGCCCTTGGGCGGACGCACGACTACGCTTGAGTGAATGACACCGTCATTCCCGGTGAAGGAGCCAAGGCTGTTCTGCCCGCCGATGAAGAGGCCGGTTGTGAGACCCTTGCCAAACTCGAAATTGATTTCCTCGCCGTCCGTGGGGCCGATGGCTTCCCAGATGATTTTTGCAATGGAGCGCGCGGCAAACTTGTGGGGCTGCTGAAGCGGCAGGCGCATAAAGATTTCACCAGTTTCCGGATCCGTGGAATACTCAACCGCGTCCTTCACGATGCCGCTGATCTCGGAGTAATCCACGGCGAGGGGGTTCAACGTTTTCTTTGGATAGCGGATCAAGAAGGTGATTTCGTCGACATCGCCTTCCTTGGTGTCGGCGACGATGTCCGTCTTGAAGGTGTCGCCAAGGTGGACCACGCTGTCGAAGGGCCGGAAGTACATGATGCCCTTGCTCTCGTTGCGCACTGTTCTGGGAGCTGCCGGTCCTGCAGGTGTGGGTGCGGCTCCGGGCTGAGGTGGGGTGTAGGCTTGAACTGGTCCGGCGGGGAACGCCTGGCCGGGTACGGGAATCGGTGTGGGCTGGCCGGCGGCGGGAGCGCCAGGCGCCGGGGTGACCGTCGTTTTCTGGGCCTCCGCGGCCTTCTTGGCGTCCTCTTCCTGCTTCTTCTTGCTCTCGTCAATGATGCGGCGGATTTTCTCCTGATGGAGTTTGAGGCGTTCCTCGCGGCTCATGTTTCGGAGCTGCTCGCCGGTTGGTTCGGCCGGCGGCTGGGCAGCAGTCTGGGCCAGTGCCGGTAATCCGGGAAGGGCCAGCAGGAGAGCCACGAGGGCTACTTTTAGCGAATTGCGCATTATGCGATTACTCATACAATAGTTCGGTGAAATCAAGTCTTGTGCCAGACGATTCCCGCAAGGGTTTTTCGAGGAGCGGAGTTTCCGACGGGCGAAAGCCGTGAGATCACAATTCGGCAGGCCGTTTCAGCGGCGACCGAGCAGCTCATGGAAGATGATGGAGGCGGCGCTACGGACGGAGAGGTGGTTGTAGTCCCCAGCACCGCGGATGGGTTCGAGGACGTAGTCGGATTCCAGCATTATCTCAGGATGGATTCCCCATCCCGTTCCAAACATCAGGCAGATGGGCGGGCCGTCGTCGGATTCAATGATGCTTCGCATCTGGGAAAAGGTTACGGAGTTGGGATAGGATTTCGCAGAGGTCGTGACCCACTTGGGTTGGGCTCCGGAGATTTCGGCAATGATGGTGGAAACGGCACCGAGGTCGGAAGCGACCTCGATGATACCGAGGGCGTCCTTGCGGTTGGGGTTGTAGGTGGAGCCCCAACCTTCATCCCAGTGGTGGATGATGCGCTTTGCAAGCCATTGCTGGGGTTCGATGGGGGTGACGAGGAAATAGCGTTTCAGGCCGAAAGTGCGGGACGCGCGGGAGATGTCGTGGATGTCGAGGTTGGTGATGGAGGTGGATACCACATCGCCCTGCTTATCGGTGACGGGGTAGTGGAGGAGGACTGCGTAGACGTCGCGGGGCATGGGATGATTTGGTGGGTAACGGGAGGGGTGCGCTCAAGCAAAAAGAACGCTGGACAAGGGAGCCTGGTGGGCATCACAGTTTCCCCCTCTGAACCGCCAGGCGTTGCAATGAGAAGTATCAAGAGGTGGGTCGGTTGTCCCAAGACCGACGCCGGTGGGGTACTTCGACAGGAAGAATTATGCGACGCGTCATAAGCCAATATAACATCAGCACGCTGTGGCTGGCAGAACTCTGCCGGTTCCTGCCCAAGTCGTGGTTCTGGCCGATTAGTTGCCTCGTTGGCTATTATCAGTATTACTTCCACAAGAACAAGCGTCGGCGGGTCATTGATTGCTACAGGCGTCTTGTTAAGGTTCTCGAAATCGATCGTGACCCTGTGGAGCTGGCAAGGGAGCACTACAAGAGGCAGTTGATGTGCGTGGCCGCGAACTACGTTTACAAGGGGATGACCCTGCAGCAGTGGACGAAGTATGCGGATGTGCAGGGTGCGGAATACTTTGACGAGGCCCGGAAGCTTGGTCGCGGCATGGTGCTGACGATGCTGCACTTCGGTACGGACCTGGCGGGGTGGTCATTTTTTGAATCGAAGAATTACGACCTGGTTTTGATGCGACGGGTATTTGCCAAGGAGTTCCGGTCCGAAAGGCACAAACACTTCCTGGGTCTTCACACGAAGGCGCTTTTTGCCGGGGAACAAACCGGTTTGTCGAACCCGGTGCGGCAGGGTATCCGTATGCTGAAGCAGGACCAATCGGTCATCGGGATCGCGATTGACGGGATCGAGGGGAAGAAGTTCACCAAGTTCCCCATTTTCAATGGGAAGTACGAAATTGAAATCCGGCCTGGAGCCCTTGAGATTGCCAGATTGGCGAAGGCCCCCATAGGCTTTGGTTTCTCGGCGATTCACAACGGCAGGGTGGTGCTACGATATTTCCCAGTTGCTGTGTTTGACGGGAGCAAGCCGGACGATGAGGTCATGCAAGACTTCCTGGTAGCCTCGTTGAAGAATTTTGAAAACGCGGTGCGGACCTATCCGGAATCGGTCTATTGGTCGCGCCCCCTGATGGATGCCATCGGGATGGTGGATAAGGATAAGGGGAAATCCGACGATCCGATGGAATAGCGGCGGCACGGGCCGATTCGGGGGAGGCAAAAAATGGCCCGATTTCGACGCATGAAACCCCTTTCCCCACGTATCAATTCTGGTAAACTTGGCGGTTTCCCCCCGAGCCGGGTCTCCCGATAAATAATGTCTGTTTTTAGGTCATGTTGACCTTGACAGGCTTTCCCCCCAAATGCCATAATGGAGCGCTAAAATCGTGGAGTGCGCATTATCAGATGGCCACTTGCGATTTGAGTTGGTTCCGGTCAAGTGTGGCTTAGATTGTTAAGATTAAAGGACTTATGACGGTTTTGGTGCGCTATATTGCCCCAGGCGGTTCGCGGAGATGAACCTGCAGAATCCATTAATTGTGCAGTCGGACATGAGTGTCCTGCTGGAAACGATGGGGCCCCTGTATGAGGAGGTCCGGGACTTCCTGTCGCAGTTTGCGGAGCTTCGGAAGAGCCCGGAGTACCTGCACACTTATGCCCTGACCCCGTTATCCCTGTGGAATGCTGCATCGGCAGGGCTCAAGGTGGCCGAGATCGTGGAGGGTCTGGAGAAATATTCCAAGTACGATGTGCCTCCGAACGTGATTACGGAAGTTCGGGAATTGATGCGGCGGTTCGGCACGATCAAGCTGGTCAAGAATCTCGATACGGGGGATGAGATTCTGGTCTCCAAGGACGTGAACGCGATAAGCGAGATCATGGCTTCGCCCCATGTGAGGGCGTTTGTGGAGAACGAGATTTCGGCCAATGAGATCAAGCTAAAGCCGGGAACCCGGGGACGGGTTAAGCAGGTTCTCATTAAATTAGGCTATCCGGTGGAGGATCTGGCCGGATATGTCGAGGGCGACAAGCTCGAAGTGGAATTGCGGGAGCAAACCATTGGTGGCCGTGGATTTGGGCTGCGTGAGTATCAGCGCGACGCCTCGGAGATCTTTTATGCGGGCGGGTCCACGGCTGGTGGCAGCGGGGTCCTCGTTTTGCCGTGCGGTGCGGGAAAGACGGTCATTGGAATGGCCTGCATGACGCAGGTGCGTCAGCACACCCTGATTCTGACGACCAACCTGACTGCATTGCGCCAATGGCGGCGGGAAATCCTGGATAAGACGTCCCTTCGGGAAGAAGAGATCGGTGAATACAGCGGCGAAATCAAGGACGTGAAACCGGTTACGCTGACGACCTATCAAATCCTCACCTACAAGCGCCGAAAGAATGACGCGTTCCTGCACATGGACTTGTTCCAGAAGTATAACTGGGGGCTCATTATTTATGACGAGGTTCACCTGCTGCCAGCGCCGGTTTTTCGTGCTGCGTCGGAGATCCAGGCGCGACGACGGCTGGGGTTGACGGCCACGCTGGTGCGCGAGGATGGCAAGGAAGACGAGGTTTTCTCGCTGATCGGTCCCAAGAAGTATGACAAGCCTTGGAAGGAACTTGAGAGGCAGGGCTGGATCGCAAAGGCGCTCTGCATGGAGATCCGGGTTCCGATGAAGGAGGAATTGCGTCACGAATACGCGGTTGCGGAGCTGCGGAACAAGTATCGCATCTCGATGGAAAACCCGAACAAGATCCCCGTGGTGACGCGGCTGCTGGAGAAGCACAAGGAAGACCAAGTGCTGATCATCGGGCAATATCTGGACCAGTTGGAGCAGGTTCGCGCAAAAACCGGCGCACCGATTATCACCGGTGAAACACCCAATGATGAGCGCGAAGTGCTTTATGCGGCTTTTAAGAAGGGCGAGATCAAGGTTCTTATTGTTTCGAAGGTGGCGAATTTCGCGGTCGACCTGCCCGACGCCAGCGTGGCCATCCAGATTTCCGGCACGTATCGTTCGCGACAGGAGGAGACCCAGCGGCTGGGGCGTGTATTGAGGCCCAAGTCGGGAGACAACAATGCGTTTTTTTACTCGGTGGTCACACGCGACACAAAGGATCAGGAGTGCGCGAAGAACCGGTCGTTGTTCCTGACGGAACAGGGCTACAGGTACCGGATTACGATTTTGAACGAGGAGAATTTTGACAAGGCTGACTTCAGTTTTGAGGAAGCCGAGGAAGCAGTTTTTGAGCCTGGGGGGGCGGCAGAGGAAGAGATCGTGGAAGAGGAAGAGGCCGCGATCTGAATCATGACGACGGGAAGGCTGGTGGTCACCGGTGAAACTGAAGGTTTATCTAAAAGCGCTGCCCGCTGACACACTTCGGTCGATCGGCAGCCATTGGAACCTGAAGCTTCCGGCGGCCGCAGACGAAGCGGCAGCAGCGGAGCAAGTCCTGGCTGACTTCCTGTACCCGCGCCTGCAATCGATCCAGTATTTTCGTGGAGCTTTTGACCGACTGACAGACTCGGAGAAGGAGATCCTGAATTTCGTGGCCGCCCATGGGGGCGTGATTCCTTTCGCAGAACTGATGGAGCGCTGCAATGGTTGCGGGGAATTGGTCACCGGGCTGCACAGCAAGGGATTCCTGTTCCTGCTGGAGTCCGAGAAGGGAATCAAGAAGAGCCTGGTCACGCTTCCGGATGCGTATATGGAGTTCTATGAGCTACCGTCGCATTTGCGCGGGTATCTTGGTGAGTTGTTGCGGTCCATGCCGTCGCAGGGTCGCGCGGAGATGGCGGAGAACATCCTCGGTACCGAATCCCTGCCGGACAAGAAGCACCTTGTGATACATGAGGTTCGCTCGCGGTTGCTAAACCCGGAATTCCTGCGGGGGTATGTGGATTCCCTCGCCGAGGTGGAACGGGAGTTGTTCCATGCGCTTTTTGAGCGAAACGGCACCGCCCTTTACCGGGAGCTTCTCGATTTGGAATCGCTCAAGCGGTTTGATCATTCGAGGGCGGAGCACCTGAACAATCTCATCAACCTTCGCGGGCTGGTATTTGTGTCAGCGGAGGGGCAGAACAAGTATACGAATTTGCTGGTGATCCCGCGGGACCTGTTTCATACAATTTCCACGGGTTTTAAGCGGGATTTGCGTTCGCCGCGGGAGCTGGACGATCTGGGAAGCGAGGACCACGGCGCATTTCGTCCGGCGGTGGTCGTGGATAATTCCAACTCTCTCCTGCGGGACCTGGTGATCCTGGCGAGTGCCATTGATTCGGCGAAGCTCAAGAAGCTTTCGGCCGGGGGTATCAGCCGCAATGACCTGAAGAAGTTGTTACCCGTCCTGAGCGCCGGGAAGAGCCTCCGCTATTCGGCGTTTTTGGCCTCGTTTCTCCTGGCCAAGGAACTGCTTATCGAACTGAACGGGTGCTGGGCGCTGTCGAATGGTTTTCATGCGTGGCTTCAGGATGCGCGAACCTGCTACCATGAACTGGCGCAATGGTGGGCGACAACGCAGGACTGGTTTGAGGGCGCGCCCGAGGGCAGTGAATCGGAATCGAGCCGGGGGCGGCGCAACCTGCTGGACATCCTGCAATTGCGGCGGCTTGTGCTGGAGGAGATTTCCGCGCTGCCAGCGGGCCGGTGGATCCTTTGCGGCCACTTCCTGGAGACCATCATGCCACGGGTCGAGGCGGCGCTATCGCACCTTGCCACGAATCGCAAGGCGACGCGCCTGCAGGCAACCATTTCCACGGTGCTTGAATGTATCATCGGCGAATCGCTGGCATGGCTGGGTGTGGTTTCCCTGGGATTGAAGAAGGCGCCGCTTCCACCGTCGCCGCGTAAAGGGAGGAACGGCGGCTCAGAGGAAAACGATTCGCGGAAGCGGGGCACGGATTTTGTGTTTCGCAAAACCAGCCTTGGCGTGGCTGCGCTGGATTCGACATGCTTTGATCCCCGCATGCTGCCGCGGGACGTTCGTGATGAGTCGCTGCCGGTTTACAACGGCAGCCAGATGATCATTGTGCAGCCGAACCTGGAAATCGTGGCGCCGCCGGACCTCGCGCTGGACAAGCTGCTGCTGCTGACGCGGTGCTGCTTTGTTCGAAACAACGACGTGATGACGACCTTTGAGATTTCGCGGGATTCGTTGCGTGGGGCCCTTGATCGTGGAATGCGTGGCGAGGAGGTTCTGAAACTCCTGAAGAGTCTCAGCCGTGTCGACATTCCGCGAACGGTGCAGCAGTTGATTGATGATTGCACGGTGCGCCACGGCGAGGTGCGGTTGGGTCCGGCGGGCGGGTTTGTCCTCGTGGATGATCCGGTGGTGCTGGAGGAAATCCGCAGCAGTTCGCGGCTAGCCGATTATATCCGCGACGCCATTGGTGACAAGGCTCTGCTGCTGGCGCCGGAGGTCAACATCCCACGCATGGCCAAGGAATTGCAGAACCTTGGCTTGATGCCGCGGTTGGAAACCGAGACTGTACATGCGACAACGGATGAACGTTATCACCTGACGCTGACGCCCGAGGAGATGTTCCACATGCTGGCTTCTGTGCGATTGGTGGCACGGCTGGAGCAGGAACTGGGTTCTGACATTTCGGACGGGAACGTGGAGGTGCTGGCGCGCAAACTGAATCCCGACACGTCGGCGCTTCCGGCGTTTGGCGACATCAAGGAAGCCACGGCGGGCGCTTACGAGCGTAAGTTCGAGGAAGCTTTCAAGGCCCGCCTTCACGAAGTTGCCGATAAGTACAAGACGCAGGTGTCGCGGCTGGTTGGCAAGACGTTGCGTGGCCGCGGGCCCTCGAAGTACCACTACAAGGGTGCCAACCCGGCGGTGGAGAAGAAGGACATTATTGCGCTGCTGACTTTTGCTTGTGAGCATGAACTTGAGGTCGAGGTGCTGTACCTGCGGCAAAACGACCAGGAGGCGAAATTTTCCCTATCGCCCAAGAGCTTTGAGGGTGGGCGGCTTTACGCCCATTGCAGTGAGACCGACAGCGACAGCATGTACGCGCCCGACCGCATCCTGCGGGCGAAGCTGCTTTAGTCGGAGGATCTGCAAAGGGTGGGTAAAGGGCGCATTGAGGCGTTCAGCGATGGTGTGATCGCGATCATCATCACCATCATGGTGCTGGAGATGAAGGTGCCGCATGGTACGGACCTCGCGGTGCTCCGACCGCTGGTGCCTGTTTTTATGAGTTATGTCCTGAGTTTCATCTATGTGGGTATTTACTGGAACAATCACCATCATCTCTTTCACGCTGTCCACCGCATCAACGGGCCTGTGCTTTGGGCGAATCTCCACCTGCTGTTCTGGCTGTCGCTGTTTCCGTTTGTGACGGGGTGGATGGGCGAGAACCACTTTGCCGCGGTACCGGCGGCGCTTTACGGGGTGGTGCTACTGATGGCCGGTGTGGCGTACTTTATCCTGGTGCGGGTGCTACTGGGGATCCACCCTGGGGACTCGAAACTGGCAGTGGCCATCGGGCGCGACATCAAGGGCCTGATTTCCGTGGTTATTTATGCGGTGGCCATTGGGCTTTCGTTCCTTAACCAATGGCTGGCCGTGGGCCTTTACGTTGTTGTTGCCCTAATCTGGCTGATCCCAGACCGGCGGATTGAGAATGTAATTGGGGATTAACCGGGCACTGGTGACCTAGTCGCCTAACTAATTGGAAGGCCCAGTTGTCGCGAAATAGCTGCCGAATCGCGGGCGCCCCAACGACGGGTGATCATCCCGTTGCAAAGCTCAAACCATTCCATGGCCACGACTTCGTATGATTTGCCGGTAACAGGGCCACCGCGGAAGGACGCAATCGACTGGCCGCGCTCGATATAGCGGAGGGCCACAGTATCACCCTCGGCGACAATGGATTGTACCTCCAGTTTCATTGCGAAGCAGGAGATCAGGTCGGCCCAAATGGGGCGTACCTTGTCCAAGCCGCCCCATCCCAGTACGCCGTGTACCACGGCGTCGGGAGCAAAGCTGTTACAGATACCTTCAAGATCCCCCCGATTGAATGCGTCCACGTACCGAAGAACAACTTCCCGGTTTCCATTTGATTGCACGATTGATTCACCTTGCGAAATTGTGGTCCCGCGAGCGGACCAAGGTTCTGTTGCATTTGTCGTGAAAGATTATTGCCTTTGGATATTCAGTTACCTGGATTTAGGTCAGCAGCATGGGATAGGGGGATTACAATTATGCGAAAAAAACCGATGGAAACCATAGTACGTATTGCAGCTATGATTCTGTCCCTGGCCTGTGTTTGGGACGCACTGGCGGGCGAGGCAGTGCCGACGCCAGTAGAACCAACACCTGTCAACTCGCGGGGAACGAGCGGAAATATTTCACTTCAAGGTGCGTCGGGGTTGGATAAGAATCCGGTGAAGAGCCCGGATGGCAGCCTGATGGCTTTTGTGGGGGTGGTGCCTGATTGTGTCATCAGTACGCCTGGTGGAAAAGTGGCCGCTTCTGAAATCTGGATTGCCCGCACCGATGGGACGAGCGCGACTCAGTTGGTGAAATTCCATGAGAGCCAGAAGCCTGAAGACGTGCTGGCAGGATTCGGCAACCTTCGGTTTTCCGCAGACGGGAAGACGCTGTTTTTTACGAGCTTTGCGTGGGAGGGAAGCCACGCCCTCAAGTGCTGCGACCTTTCCACTGGCAAGGTAAGGCACATTGCCCCTTCGAACGGCTTCGAGATCCTGGGCAAGGGCAAGTACAAGGGTTATTTCGTGAGTCTGCAGCGCCGAAAAGACCGCAAACGGGGAATCTGGTACAAGTACTGCCTGATGTCGCCGCAGGGTGTGGAGGTGCGGGACGTGGGGGACGAATTGAGGAAGGCGGTCGCCACTCTTGAAAAGAGTTAGGTGGGATGTGGCTTTACCGATCTTCCCCGGCGGCAGTCCGAGTTGATCCAAAGGCAAATTCCATGAGGCCGAATGCTGCGGCGAACGCGAGCATGTTGTAGGGGATTGAGGCCAGGACCACGAGCCAGCACAGGTCGAAGGCCTGGCTTGCGCCGGAGCGCAGCTCCATTAGAAAGTGCAGGTTCCATTCCGTGTATCCGGCCCGGAGGTTCTGGAACTTCCATAGCAATCCGCAAAGGGGTGAACCGATTGCGACTGTCGTCGCAATTACCAGTACCGTGGCCGTGTGGCGCTTCCAACCGACAAGTCGTGGCGCGGACAACACGCAAAGGGTTGCCAGCGTTGCAAAGACAACTGCCATGAGGGCGATGTGCTCGTAGGCGTACACGGGATGGTTCCACACGACTCTCGGAGTTGGAAAGACAAACCGATGACGCATGAAGGGCTTTAGCAGGGCGTAACCCACCGATCCTGAGACGAAGGACGCCGCGAAGAGGAAGGCGCCGAACTTCCAAAAGCGGTCAAAAACTGAGGCGCTGGCTACGTCGAGTCTCAGAACCCTCCACAAGGAATCGAGGATGGCCCTTGGTACGAAATACATCCATGTTCTCCCCAATTTCGCTAGTGCAACAATTCAGAGCGATTATTGCCTCAGCTGTCCGGCTTGCGGAAACTGAGCCTCAAGATGTCTGCTTGATTTTCAGGAACTCAAATATGTTCCTATTACGTTCCTGTTGGCCGGCGTGGGCAGTGAGGCCGATTCCCAATGGGCACTGGGAGAAGCGATAATGGCTCTAAGACGATTGTCGATGATACTGGTTGTTGCTGCAGCATCAAATTGCGTGTTGCGGGCGGCCCCGAACGTGGACAGCGAGGGGGTGGCAGGGGCATCGGCGGTGCGGGCCAAGGTCCGGGCCGACAAGGGCAGTATTGTTTTCACGCTGGGCAAATCTGAGGCGAAGCTCACAACCTCTGGATTGGATTCGGAGCCCGTAATTTCGCCCGACGGGGCAAAGGTCGCATTTGTCCGCACACCAAAGGCAAAACCCATTGAAACGGCCCAGGGCGAAGCCGACGCCACGGAAATCTGGATGGTGTCTGTGGATGGGACCGGTGCGGTGTTGGTTGTGGCGTCCAGGGAACACGACAAGCCGGAGGAAATACTCGCGGGGTTTGGGAACCTTCGCTTTTCACTGGACGGAAAAACATTGTACTTTACGAGTGCGGCATGGACGACATCCAGCGCGCTTAAGGCCCTTGATCTTGCGACGGGCAAGGTCCGCCATGTGGGACCGTCCAATGGTTTTGAGATTCTTGCGAAGGGCAAGCACAAGGGGCAATTCGTGAACTTCGAGCACACTTACGGCCCTGATGGCGCCGAGGACAAGTGCTGGCTTATGTCCCCGGGGGGGAGGAACATTCGTTCGGTGGGTGAGGATCTCGAAAATGCGGTGAGGCGGCTGGAGAAGGAGTAGCGCAGTCGTCAACTCGAAGCTTGCTTTTCACGACAGGGTCCGGCGTGAATGCCACTTGGAACTGCCATATAGTGTGAGTTTTAGGATCACGCGAACAAAGGATATGCCATGAGCCACCTGCCCCGCATTGCGGGCATGGTCCTCGCGGTGCTTCTCCTTGCCTTACCCGGCGCCGGTATCAAGGCGCAGGGGGTGACGCAAGGGGGCGCACTGCCCGGGCCGTTGCCCATTCTTCCCGCCAATAATTGGTGGAACCTCGATATCAGTGCCGCGCCAGTGGATCCGGCAAGTACGACAACCATCAACTGGATCAGCGCGACCCGGGCGCTTCATCCCGATTTCGGCGGGGATGAAGAACCGGGGAATCCCTCGAATCCTGCGATCTACGGGTTCCCTTATTGCGTGGTTCCCGGCACCACACCCCTGGAGCCAATTACTTTCATGGAATATGGCAGCCAGAGTGATGCGGGAGCGCCGAACCGGCCAGCGGGTTACCCTATTCCGGTGGCGGCGCGGAGCGGCACCAAGTGGATCGAAGGGGGGCAGATCGCCACGACACCCATTGGCGGCGCGGACCGCCATATGTTGATCATTGATCGCGACAACCGGCTGTTGTTTGAACTTTACCATACGCATTGGAACTCGACGTTGTCGCGGTGGGAGGCGGGTTCGGCGGCGGCGTGGCCGCTGGATACGAACCATCGCCGTCCCGATACCTGGACAAGTGCGGATGCGGCGGGGCTCGCGATCTTCCCCGGGCTGGTGCGTTACGACGAAGTTCTCAGCGCGACGGCGGCGGTGGGTGCAGTGCCAATTCGCCATGCATTTCGCATGACGACACGGGCCACAAATGGCCGGGTATGGCCGGCGTCGCACACGGCAGGTTCGACGACCAATGCGCCTCCCATGGGGGCGCGTTTCCGGCTGAAGGCGTCCAAGAACATTTCGGCTGTCACGCCCCAGGCTCGCGTCATGTTCCAGGCGATGAAAACCTATGGGCTGATCGTGGCCGATAACGGCAGCGATTTTTATATCCAGGGTACCTACGACACGCGGTGGGATAACGGCGTATTGAATCCTGCATTTGCTGCGCTACGGGCGTCGGATTTTGAGATGGTCCAGCTCGGTTTCGGTGCGCCGGCGGCGGAGGTGGCGGAGTGGCGAAACCATGCCGCCCCCAGGAAGTCCGGCGAATTGGCGAGTTGGTAAGCGGTGGCACCGGGGCAGTTCGTGAGTGGTTCCGGGAATGCGGCAGATGGTCCTGTTTTCAGTTTAATTGGTCGACGATAATGGGGCGCCGGATGTATTATGCTATGCAGGGTGTTGTGATGCAGGCTGTGCAGGCGTTCAGACGCACGAGTCACAAGACATCGAGTTCGGTCCGCCCCGCCTGAGTCCTTCATCCGAGTGTTGCAGGTCACGTGGCGCGGGTGGTCGCGTGGCGCCTTGAGCCGGGAGCACCCCGGATGATGCCCCGGTTCCATGGGTTGGTGGAAGGAGGTGACATCGTCATGACAGTAAAAGACCTCGTTTCCAAGGTGAAGGATACCGTTTCCCGAAAGCATGAAGTTGGCAAGCCTATGACCACGGGGCGGGATATGTTTGCTGAACTGCATCGCGAGATGGACCGGGTTTTCGACAACTTTCTGGGCGACTTGGGCGGGACTTGGCGTATGCCGTCGCTGTGGTCGCGTGGAGAAGGGATGAAGGCGTTCAGTCCGTCGCTGGATGTCCGGGATAACGGCAAGGAATTGCGTGTCGTGGCTGAGTTGCCGGGCATGGATGAGAAGGAACTGGACGTGGAGCTAACGGGCGAATGCCTCACCATCAGCGGCCAAAAGAAGGAGGAGGTTGAGGAACCGACGGAAGGCTGGGCTGAGCGCCGGTTTGGTTCGTTCTCGCGTACCATTTCGCTCCCGAAGGGAATAGACCCTGAGAAGGTGACGGCAGATTTCCGGAAGGGAGTCCTTACGGTTACGTTGCCCCGGCGGCCGGAAGCCCAAGTGGAGCGCCGGAAAATCACGGTGGAGAACGGTGAAAAGACCCCGTCCCCGGCGAAGAAAGCCGCATGATTCGGCAGGGAGAAGCAAAGCGGAACAAGGCACGGATGAGCCCTCCCGGAGGGTTCCCGTGCCTTGGGAGGGGGAGTTTGCCGGTGTTTCAGCAAGCTTATTCCTGCCGGAGTGGACACAATGGAAGGGAGTGAATGATGATGGGGACACGTCTCTCACAAGCTGATTCTGTGATACTAGCAGCATCCGGAAGCCGCAGCTTCGAGAAGGTTTCGAAGGGGACCGTCCGCCCCTATTCCAAGAGCCGGACGCCGGTTGCCCGGCATGAATTTGACAGACGGCATTTCGCGCTCCGTATTCCCAAGCGGGAAGGTTCTTCGCGGCATTGATGGGGGCAAAGGCAGTCGTTCGGTGATGGTTGCAATCCGAGATTGTTTAGACGATACTGGAGTTCCAACTTAAAGGGAGGAGCGGTCGCATAAAGGTGTTGCTTTTCTCGAAGTCGTTATAACAGTATTAGGAGAGCATTCACTCTCACTTTTATGGAGGCTCTCCCCATGGGTAAGCGTGCATTTACTTTGATTGAGTTGTTGATAGTTGTGGCGATTATTGCCATTCTTGCGGCGATCGCGGTTCCAAACTTTCTGGAAGCGCAAACACGGGCGAAGGTTTCACGCGCAAAAGCTGATATACGAAGCACGGCAACGGCGCTGGAAGCCTATTGTGTAGATACAAACAAATACCCATTTGATATCACGGCGTTAAACGGCTCGGATCCCGGCACTTCGTATTTCTGGTATGTGAGCAATCGAATCACCACTCCCATTGCTTATATGTCGTCGAATAACTTTCTCGATCCATTTCGAGAAAAGCGTTCAACCCTGCCGGATCTGTATAAGCGCTTTCGATTCATCTCCTATGATTGGCGAGCACTGAACTTGGCGAACAGTGCCATTAATGCCACATGTTCCACTGCATACCAGAATGGCGTGGCACTTTGGGGGCGTTGGCGGCTGAATAGCTCGGGACCAGACGCAATTGCTGGGCCTTGGAGCCCACTGAGCACCTGGTCCGGGAATGCCGATACCTTCCCGAACGTGGTTATGCTATATGACCCCACCAATGGGTCGATTTCGGGCGGGGACATCATGCGTTCTCAAGCGTCTTCGGAACCTCGACAAGGGGACGTGGTTCCATAAGGGGCAAGGTCTAGGACTCTTCCAGCTCAATTTCGAGCCCCAGCAGAATGCAGGATTCCTTCGTTCTTGTGGCGTTTCTTTTAATCCATTAACAGCAGGTCGGCTGCTTAAAGTCGGGAAATAATAGCGTCGGCGTACTGGGTTGTGGTGGCGGTTCCACCGAGATCCTTGGTGATGGTCTTGCCTTCGGCGAGGACTTCCATCGTGGCTTTCTCAATTCGGTCGGCGTGAGAGGTTTCGCCGAGGTGGCGGAGCATGAGCACTCCGGATAGAAGGACTGCGGTCGGATTGGCGAGGTTCTTTCCGGCAATGTCCGGGGCGCTGCCGTGGACGGCCTCGAACACGGCAATGTCCGGGCCGATGTTGGCCGCCGGCACGACGCCGAGGCCGCCGACAAGGCCGGCGCACAGATCGCTGACGATGTCGCCGTAGAGATTCTCGAGCAGGAGCACGTCGTACTGGTTGGGGTTTGTAACCAGTTGCATGCAGAGGTTGTCGACGATGACTTCCTTGTACTGGATTTCCTGATATTCGCGGGCGACGCGGCGTGCACATTCGAGGAAGAGGCCGTCGGAGAGCTTCATGATGTTGGCCTTGTGAACGGCGGTGACGAGTTTGCGGTTGTTGGCGCGGGCGTAATCAAATGCAAAGCGGGCGATGGCGGTGGAGGCCTTTTCGGTGATGATCTTGAGGCTCTCGACAACGCCGGGGACCACGATGTGCTCGAGACCAGCGTAGAGGTCCTCGGTGTTTTCGCGGACGACGATAAGGTCGACGCCCTCGAAGCGGGTCTTGATGGCTGGGAGATTCTTTGAGGGGCGGAGATTGGCGTAAAGCCCAAGTTTCTGGCGTAGCATGACGTTGGCGCTGGAAAATCCGCTGGCGACGGGGGTGGTGATGGGGCCCTTGAGGGCGACGCGGTTGCGAAGAATAGAGGTGAACACCGCGTCGTGCATGGGGGTGCCATGCTTCGCGTAAACCTCGCCTCCGGCCTCCATGGTTTCCCACTGGATGCTGACGCCGGTGGCATCAATAATCTTGACCACGGCGCTGACGACTTCGGGCCCGATGCCGTCGCCGGGGATGAGAGTTACTACATGCGTTTTGGTGGACATGGTGGCTGCCTTTGGTGACTCCCCACTTGGATTCTGCTGAGGGGGTACTGCGAACGCGGGAAAGGATTCGCCCTTGACCGCACGCCACATAACCATTTCCTCATTGAGCCTGTGGCACCTGCTTCATCACGGGGTGTGGAATTATATCCTCTTTGTCAGGGAGCACTTAGCGATGGAAGTCTTGAACCGCACGGGTCGGCGGGTTTACCAGCACACGGGTGGAGTGAACCTGTTTCGGTTCCTTCTGATTTACGCCGCGACTCTTGCGGTGGCGGGTGCGCTGGGGGCGGGGTTGTTCTGGCTGCTGACGGTGGGTTTCTACTTTGTGCTCGTGATGCCTCTGCTGTTTGCCATGGGGGTTGGCGGGCTGATGTTGTGGACGGTGTATGCTGGCCAGTGCCGCAGCCGGCTGTTGGGAGGGGCGGCGGGCCTGATTGCCGGGTTCGTGCTCTATATCGGATCGTACTACACCGGCATGGTCTATACGTACAATGAGTACTTTGGGATCGACGTTTCCAAACGTTTGGATATGCTGCCGGCCTACATACTGCGGCGTATCAATTCAGACAGATACAGTTCCACCCACTCGCCTCGGCGCAAGGATGATGAACCTCGGCGCAGGGATGGGATGGACAATTTCATGGGCTGGTTCACGTTTGTTGCTGAGTTTGGGCTGACCCTTTTTATCACAGCAGGTGCAGGTTGGGTAGGGGCGGGCCGGGCGTTTTGCCCGAAGTGCCAGAAGTGGATGAAGCAGGACCTGACGGCATTTCCGCCGGGTTCCGGGCAGGGTCTGGTGGAGGCCCTTAACAACAGCCGGTTTGCGGAGGCGCTGGTGGGGACTGCATTTCCGATGCTCCAAAACCAACCTTACACGGCGCTGCAGGCGGACTATTGCGAAGGGCAGAAGTATTCGGCGGGAACGTGTCCGGTTTATGTTTCGGTGAAGGATGTCAGAAGCGGGGGAGGGGCGACGAAGTCAGGCAACTTTGACTTTGCGATCGGGAAGTCGCTTGCGAAGCGGTGGGAACTGACTGTGCAGGAGGTGGCGCAACTGGCGACGCGCATTCCGTCATTGGCGCCGGTGGCCGAGCGGCAGGGGGTGAGCGTGCAGGCGGTGGCGACGAAAATGGCGGTGTCGGCGGCAACTGCCCCTGGCGGAGCGACCGTTCCAGCGAGGCCCGCCGTCAGCATGGCGATTACGCCGGCGACTCAGCCTGCGGGGAAATTGATGTCCAAGGGCAAAATCCTCATGGGTACGCTCATCGAGTTGTCACCCATCTTGTTCATCGTGGGCGGGGCGATCCTTGGGATTACTGGCGGGGACCGGTTGGAAAAAGCTGCGCGCGATGCCGACAATACCGTGGGGATTGTCCTGGCTTCGGGGGGAGGCGCACTTGTCCTGTGGGGCTTCGTGGCGTTCTTCCTGGATCTGGGGAATCGGTACCGTCGCGGAGTGCTGCGCACGGAGGTGGCTGCGCGACCGGATGCGGTGGTGAGCGCCAATGATTCGGAGGCGATGATCGTGTCCATTGTTCCCATGGCGAACCTGCCGAAGATGATGGTCGAGGAGGCCATCGATGTGGGGCTGATCAAAGTTGACCGTGGACGGCGGGAGATCCTTTTTGAGGGGGACAAGGAGCGCTACCGCATTCCTGCGGAGGCGGTGCAAATGGCGATTGTGGGGGAGCAGGTGACGCAGGCAGGGCACGCCACGACGACAAGGTATTACCTGTTCCTGCGGGCGAATGGCCCGAACGGGACATGGGAGAATGCGATTTTGCCGCGGCGGAAATCAGCGGTTGTTTTTGGCAAAGGAAAGCTGAGGACGCACGTGGCGGGGCTGCTGGATCAGATGAAGCAAATTGGGGCGGTGGGTGCGGACGTAAAGTAGCGTATTTGCCGGAATGCAGCCGGGGTCCTTTTGCATTGCAAAAGCCCCCTGTGCCGTCTTGATGCTTCGCCCATGGCTTTTGGTTCAAATTATCGCCCGGTTGAGGCGGATTCCGGCGCAGTTCGCGGCCAGATAGCCCCGGATAGCGGGGCATTGGCAGGGGTAAGAGACTGGTTTTCCTGGCGTGTATTGGTTATCGCGGCTTTGGCGGTGGGGACTTTTCTGCGGTTGTATCTCGTATCGGCCAAGCCGCTGCACCATGATGAAAGCCTTTTTGCCTATTACGGGTATTTTCTGTACAAAGGGTTTGGGTATACCTACCAGCCGATATTGCACGGGCCACTGCTGCAGAATGTTTCGGCGCTGACGTTCCTGCTGTTTGGCGACAGCAAGTTTGCGATGCGGTTGCCGGCGATTGCCGGGGGGCTGCTGATGTTTGCGGTGGCGTGGCAGTGGAGGCGCTACATCGGGAGAAATGGCGTGCTTGCGGCGTTTGTGCTGATCGCGCTGTCGCCGTCTTTGACGTTTTACACGCGTTTCCTCAGGAACGACATGCCCTACCTGGCGGCGACGGCCTGGTGCGCGTTCCTGACGCTGAGGGGGCTACAGACGGGGCGCAAGTTGTACCTGTTTGGCGCCATGATGGCGGCAACGATCATGTTCTGCATGATGGAGAGTTCGATCTTCTTCTTTTCGATGTGCATTGGGTTCCTCGGGGTGGTGGTGATTGGGGACTGGCTGGCAGGGATGTTTTCCAGGGGGCCGCGATTAGGTTTTCCAGGGGACGCGATCATTTTTGTGCCGCGGGAGAGGGGAGAAGGCGGGGAGGACATCACGCTGGCTGCGGCCGTGGGATCGATTCCGGTTTCGTTGGGATTGGCGACGTTCATCGCCTGGGTTTACGGGCGGGTTTTCAGTGATTCTGTTCCGTTGCCTCAACTTCAACTTGATGGAAAAGTGTCAAAGGATGGTCCCGTCTTTGCGGTGGTCTATTTTGGCGCGCTTTGGATCGGGCTTTATATCCTCTGTCTGATCGTGGCGGCGAATTACCGAAGGCCACTGGGACGCCGCGGGGTATTGCACTACTTTGTCCGCGTGATCTATAATGCGAGGTGGACGATTCTGGCGGCGCTGAGCCTGGCGACCCTGGTATTCGCAACGCTTTTCACGACGTGGTACACGGTGACGGAAGGGCCGGATTTCCTTGGGAAGGTGCGGGTCCTGACGCCGCTGCAGCTTTACAAGAACACTTGGGACTACTGGATTGACCAGCACAAGCTGCATCGGATCAAGGGGCCGTTTCACTATTACCTGCCGCTGCTGTTCATGTACGAGTTGCCGGCGCTGGTTATCGTATTGAGGGGGTGGTGGAAGTCGGTGCTGGGCGGACCGAATCGGTGGGTGCAAAGGGGGCTGTTCGCATTGCCCCATTTGCTGTTGGCGGTGGGCTACGTGGGGGGGCAGGCGATTGCGCGGCGAGACTTTGGGATGCAGCTCGATTGGGACTGGATGGACAAGCACCTGCATATGTCGCATTGGTCGCATCTGTTCCTGCTGGTGTTCTTTGTGCAGATGCTGACCCATGCGACGGCGCTGCTGTTTTCGCGGGGGAGTTTTGTGGAGGCGTTCCTGACCTTCTGGACGGTGCAGGCGCTTTTCGCATATTCCTATGCGGGGGAGAAGGTGCCGTGGCTGACAATTCATACGGCGGGGCCGCTTTGCCTGCTGGCGGGGTTTTATGTGCATCGCTGGTGGCACCCTGAAAACTGGGGACTGGGTCGGCGGATTTGGATTGGTGTGGTGGTTTCGACCGCGTTGCTTTGGCAGTTTCGAAACAATGTGTTCCTGAACCTGATCCACCCGTGGAACCCTGCGGAGCGGCTGGTTTATAACCACACGCCGCCGGATGTGGAGTTTGCGGTGCAGGTGGCCGAGGAAGTGGCGCATCGGACCAACTACGGCAAGCAGCTTCCGATGCTGGTGCGCGGTGAAGTGGAGTGGCCGATGTACTGGTACCTTCGGGAGTTTCCCAACGCGTTCCCGTCTGCGGACGAAACGCCGGAGACGACAAAACGCCCCGTCGTCATGGTGAATTGGGAGATGGCATCTGTGCCAAATCTCGTGGAGAACTACACGATACATCGCCTGAAGGTGCGCGAGTGGTGGGAACCTCAATTTCTGGATTTGAGGCTTATGCTGGTGGATATCTGGCGCGGTCTTACACCACTGGAAAGTCGGAGGGCCGGCCCGAACGCCACCAGATACGGGGCCGCGGTGCAGGAATGGAAGCGATTGCTGCGCTATCTGGCCTACCGGGACATTTGGCTGGACCCGGCAAACGTGGCCTTTTCCAATGGCTGCAACGAGTTTGCCCTTTGCGTGCGCAAGGATATTGAAAAGGGATTGGGGAGCTACGAGACCCTGTCGGCGATGCCGTTCCGGCATGACTTGCCGGTCTCCCCGTGATTGATGGAGATGGTTCTTGAATCGTGGAGGCACGGATTGGTAAAGCCATCCGTCATGAAATCAGGCAAAGGCGCATTTACCCTTATTGAACTGCTGATCGTGGTGGCCATCATTTCGATTTTGGCGGCCATCGCGGTGCCGAATTTCCTCGAAGCGCAAACCAAGGCAAAGGTGAGCCGGGTTCGGGCCGACCAGCGGAGCCTGGCTACGGCAATCGAGAGTTATGCTGTAGACAACAACAAGTACCCGGTAAGGCATGATAAGTGGGAGCTTGGGGATAATGCCCCCGGAGCTTTTGCCTATCCGCGGTTTGATGAGAAGATTTACGACCCGGATTTTGCGACGGCCCCGGTGGGAATGCATGTCATAACAACCCCGATTTCCTACATTACGTCGCTTCCGAAGGACATTTTCAATTCCCCGGCTGCGGGTTTGGTGCAGCCGGGAAACCCCTACTCCGATTGTATAGATTACTGGGATCCACTGGATTTGGACCGCTGGATAGCCCAGAACAAGGGGGCGGCGCTTATTTACGGCCGCGGCAAAGGTTGGGCGCTGGTTTCCGTGGGTCCGGACAAGTTTTTGGGGGTTTTGTCGAACGGGCAGCCCGGTGGGTACCCGGCAGAACCAGCCGCGACGGCGCTGACCGCGAGCATCATGTACGATCCCACGAATGGCAGCGTTTCCGTGGGTAACGTTTTCCGCTTCTCCGGGGACCTTAAACAGGGCGATATTCGCTGAAAAAAGGGAAGTTATGCCCTGTCGGGGGCCTCGTCCGTTTTGCCTTGCGTTATGCTTTGTCGCCCCCTCAATTATACAGGTCGAAACTTGTGCAGGAACGATAGGCACACTCGCGCGCTTTCGTTATATAAATCGCAAGACTGTATCAAGCAGGTGAAAAGATGAGTTTTGTTAAATTGGCCAGGGTGGGCCTTGTGTCCGCCGCGCTGGCCTCGGTAGTAATGCTGTTACCTTCAGGGGCTGGCGCTTTCAAGCGCTCCGGACGGGAAATGAACCTCCAGGAGCTGACCCAGTTTAGCGATTTGGTTGTCATTGGGCAGGTTGCGGACAAGCGAGTCTCGGCGCATGGTGCTTTCATCACGACGGATTACGACATCGACGTCCAGGATGTGCTGAAAGATTCGTCCAAGTCTGTGCAAAAGAAGCTTACGGTGACCCTTCCGGGCGGGGATTTGACGAATCCCCCGATTTCACAGCATTCGGAAATGGTGCCACATATGTACAAGGGGGAATCGGTGGCTTTGTTCCTGAACACTGCACCTCAACCGAATCCCAACCCGGCCCTGGCGCAAAAGGCGAATGTCCAGGATTCCCCGCTGGCGAAATCCCCAAGGATCGCCGGTTTGTATGAGGGTAAATTCACCATTATTACGGACAAGCTGGATGGCCGCCAAAAGATCACGCGCTTCAACATTACGGAGTTTGGTTACGTGTACAATGACCGCACGGTGAAGAGGCTGATGGACGCCGTTGCGAATCACGACCTTAATGTGACCAGTGGCCCAGCAGTGGCGTTGCCCAATGGGGCAGTGACGTCGCCGGAGGGCAAGTCCATCGTGGATGCAGCCATTGCGGCTGCTGGGGGGGCCAAAACGGTGAAGAAGCTGCCCATGAAGCCCGGAGATACGGTTTCGATTGCGGCAGGCAACGGAACCATTCCGGCGGTGCAGGACCTTGAGGATTTCAAATCCCAGGTCAGGAAGTTTGTGAACCAGAAATGAAAAGGTTTGGAATGATGAATCACGGCGCAGTACAGACCGGAAAGAAACAGGCGAGGCGATTTGCGCGGCTTGCGAGCCTTTGGGGTGCACCCATGCTGGCCCTGCTGCTGCTTTGTCTGGGCCTGAGCCAGTCAGCCCATAGTGCCCAGAGCATTCGGTTGATTCTCACCAACATTAACAATCCGACGGATTCCTCGGATGATGAGTCCTATGCGGCCCGGCTTTTCTGGGATGACGCGGATCAGCCTGTGCAGGAGTATTTTTTTCATGATCAGCTTTCCCTGACACAGGATATTATTCCTGCGGCCAACAACCCCACCGGAATTACCAACCTGGCCATCACTGATGCTGCCGCGCGGTCCCTCAAGCAATGGAATGACGCCGATTCGGACTTTAATTACCAGCCCTACACGCTTTACTCGGAATTTGCGATTGTTGATCCGTTGCAGTATCCGTTCGGCCCTTACACAGTTGCGCTTGATCGGTGTAACCTGATAAGCTTTCAGGACCCCCTGTTCGTTCTGCCAGCGCCGACGCCCGCCGGAGCCGTGCTGGCTGCGACGACGCTCTTCTATTTCAATCAGGATGTGGACCTGAGCAACCCGAGCGGGTTGCCGACGAATGTCATCAGTGTTAACGGAATCGTATTCGATTTTGTGTTGACGCAAAACGATATTATCAGCCTTCGGCTCCAGCCCAAGAAATATATGGCGGGAACCATCATTGATGCCGATATCGTGTTTAGCCAGTTCCTGAGCCAGTGGATTCTTCCTCCAGAGGATCCGGATGATTTGTCCTCCGCCCAGAGGGCTGAAATTCTCGGTGGAATTGATATTGAGGAGATTCTCACCCACGAATTGGGGCATGTTGCGGGACTCGGCCATACGCCTCTTAACCTGCCGACAATGACCCCGGCCATTCGGGGGACGGGCAGCGTGTATGCGACCGATCCCTATGCTGGTCGCGAACTGGATTTTGATGACATTCTCGCGATTCAGATGGCTTACAAGCCTTATTTCGATCGCCTGGGCAAGGGGGCCATTGCGGGACGGGTGATCAACGGTGATGCGGTTGATGGTGTGCCCGATGCAGCCGGGAACTTCCCCCCACCGGAAGTGGAACTTGTCCATGTGTTTGCCGGGCGACCCAACGATGACGGCAACGTTGGGATCGACGATGTGACCGGTGTGGATGCAGACACTTCATTCTCCCATAAGATCCGGCTTTTTACGAATGTTCTGAACAGCAACGAATGGCGCCTGCCATTGGGACCCAATTCACCGCCTTCGACACCCGACGATCGCTATTTCATCCCGGGGCTGCCGAGTTCCACCCAGGCGCTCAAGGTAAACAGCCAGACCACACTTGCTCCAAACAATTACATGATTTACACGAACCCGAACTTTTACCCGAGTTTCCAGGTGCTTGGGGTTACAAATGATGAGTCCGAGGCCGGATTCAATGATTATTCGCTGACAACCGAAGAGTTTTACGGGATTGCCACGCCCTATTTTGAGGTGTTGCCGGGAACGCAGGTTTCCGATCCCAACACCCCGGGGGATGGAAAGGTGCAGGACGACTACCTGCAATTCACCTATAATACCCTCGGCATGTTTGCCGCCAATGTCGCCGGCCTGTCCAGCTATCGCCTGATCGGCGACTCGCCGACGCCCAACGAGTCCTATATCACCTATCGTGTGATTGATCCGGCCACCAGTACCACGATTGATGTGCCGAACTTCCGGTCGAAGGATATTGTTACCACAAACGGCATGCAGGAACAGGACCCGTCGAATTTTGCGCAGGGCCAGTTTGTCATTGCCGGCTCTGTGAAGGCCCAGGAAACAATCGATATCGGGAATTTCTTTGACGACGGGCGGACCTCCATCAGTTGCGTGCGCATCACTGTTCAGGCACAAAACCTGACCTCCACGCCCCTTCAACTTGGACTGCGGTATCTTGCAAAACCCGTGGTGGGTGCGGATAACCGTCTGTCCTTCTTTGTGGGTAATACAGAGTACTCCAATGAGACGACGCTTGCGGGCAGTGATGTTCCAACCTCCTACACTTTTGCACCGGACGCCTATGGGTATACGGACGGAATTGGCCTGCTTGAAAGCAAGAAGGGCGTGTATAGCCGACCCGACATATTGCAGTTTGCAAATTACTACAGTATCAATGGGATCGGCTCGCTATCCGGTAATTTCTTTGACTATACAACCAATGGACGCCCCATTCGAGATGCAGCAGTGGCCATTGTTTTCAATCCAAGAACGCTTGCCGCCGGGGAGGTTACCAGTTTTACAACTTCCTTCAGTATAGAGGCCAACGGACTGGCCCAAGATGGACCGTTCTTTAACGGGGATCCCGCTGTTCCAGGGGAAGATGATCCGACGCTTTACAAATCGGTTCCGGTGGTGGGTAACAATGTCACCGGCGGAATTAACATAATCACCAACATCGGAGAGGCCGGAGGCCTGTCCAATCAGCCGAACACCCCGAATAATGGAGGGGGTAACGGCGGAGATCTGGATCCCAATGGGGATGCCGATGGCGATGGGATCATTAACGCTAACGACAATTGTCCCTTTGTGGCAAACCCGGGTCAGGAGGATTATGATGGAGACGGTGTTGGCGATGCCTGTGATCAGGCGCTGCTGACCTTTACAGACATCAGTCCTTCGGCGCCTGGGCAGAGCGGAGACCCTGTGTTGCCGGGCACAAGCCTCTATTCGTTTGGAGCGGCTTTCGGGGATGTGAACAATGACGGATTCCCTGACCTGGTGCTGGCGAATGGCGCGACGGTTGAGGGCGCGCCTGAATCGCTTGTAAACCGAATTTACATCAATTATTCCAATCCAACTTTGGACGAGCCCGGCGGGCGAAAGTTTGTGGATTTGACATACGGAATTGACGGGGTTGCAAACTCCATTGATGATCGTCTGCCGTTCGACCTGGATGCGTCCTCCGATATCAAGCTTGCCGATTTTGACAACGATGGAGACTTGGATATGTACGTCTCCAATTTCAGCATCGCCGGCAACACGGTTATTGGTGCGCAGAACCGTTTCTATATGAACGTTGATGTCGATGACCCGACGATCAATCCGAACCCGGATACCGACAATTTCGGCGATGGGTTCTTCCAGGATGTGACGTCGATATGGGATCCTGGAATTCTCAACACGGGCGCGTTTATTCCCTACGCGAACACAATCCCCGTCGGCACATATGGTAGTGTTGCGGCTGGATTTGATGTCTCCTCGCACAGCGATGTGGGTGATTTTGACGGTGATGGTGACATCGACGTGGTTGTTTCAAACCAGAACGCCTTTCTGGATTTGAATCAATCCCCCGGAACGATTCTGGCGACTACACCGGAAGGTACGCAGGACGGATTGCGCTTCAGCGAGCGAATTCTCATCAACCATACGCGCGAGCCTGCTTTCTCGCCCTATGCGGACCCGGTTGGTCGCGTTACTCTTTTTGCGGATGAAACTCTTGGAGGTGACGGCATTTTTGGCGGGGAAACAGACCGCCTCCCGGCCCTGAAACCGGAGTGGACCACGGTTTCGCCCACGAACGGAGTTGGTGAGGTGGAGTTCAGCAACACAACCATGGTCAAGGTCTCCAATGTTTTCAATCCGTCTTTACCTGGGTCGGGGGGCATGGCCCTTGGGTTTGTTTCTTTTGACAAACGAAACGGTGGAATTGCAGGCAATGTTCAGGTGACGGCAACGGGGAACGCTTGGGACGGGGACGATATCATTTACACCAACGAAGACCTCAACGGAGATGGGCTGTCTGACGGGTTCTTCCGCTGCTACAATTATGGGTTTGAGCCCTTCCTGCAGGCTCCGGACGGAACAATAGTTCGAACCGGTATTCCAGAAGGGCTGCCAAGCGATGCGATTTCTCCAGAGACCAACTTTAAGCAAGTTAATACCGACCAAACAATGGCTGGGGTTATTTTTGACAATGACTACAGTGGATATAATGAAGTCTTTACCTTTAACTCCAGTGGGCCAGAGCAGAACATCTATACGAATCGAAGCTATGGCCAGGCCCAATACTATCCTGAATTCAATCGAGGGCGAAGTGCGTTCTTCCCGGCTTCAGACCTTTTCAATGGGGTTGATACTGTGCTGGGTGGTGCGGGATTGGGACTGCGCGACGATCGAATTACGCTGGCGCGCCTTGGTCGCACAAGGTCTGCCGTCAGTGCCGACTTTAACTTGGATGGACAACAGGATATCATGACGTCGGAGGATTCCGACTCATTGACCGACGATGTTGCGGTTCCGAACAATGGGCCGGGCCACAAGACTGTTTATATCAATCAGGACTTTAATCCGGCCGATCAGACCTTTGATAATTGGACGTTCTTTAACCAATCAAGCGCGCTGAATCCTTACAACATGATTACGAACGAGACCGCGCAAGTTGGAATCTTCCTTGCGGCAGAGGACTATGATCTCGACGGCGACATTGATGTGTTTGCCGCAAACGCAGGTGCACCCGCGAACTTCTATAAGAACAATACGAGGACCGCAGGCATAGGGCCGACGACTCCGAATAAGAACAATCCCGTGAATCCGAACCGCAGTGACTGCCCATTGTTTGTGGATGCAACTTATATGATGCTCAATCCCTACTTTGGTGCCGGAGCGGATATTTCAAACCCGGTCGGTTTGAACACTTCCAATATTACGGTTGGTGCGGAGTTTGCCGATATCAATCGTGACGGCAACCTGGATCTGGTGTTTGCCAACGGCGGAATCAACAGCACAGAGGGCGATTATCAGATTCTGTACAAGAACAACGGAAAGCCGCTGAACGAAGGGTGCAAGGTGTTCACCCCAACCGCGAATTCGTACTCAGCGCCATTCCTTGACTCCAATTTTATCAATCAGCCCTACCTGACCGATACGGCAATGCCGGCTTATGATGTGAAATTCGTGGACGTCAACGGTGATCAGGCCCCGGATATCTTGTTTACCAACAATGGTGCGCCTCCCCGGATCTTCATCAACATCGACACGAATGACCCGATTTACAATAGTGCCGTAGATACTGATTCCATTCCCGATGGTGTTTTCCGCGAGGAAAGTACGCGCATCCCGACATTCACGGACCTTCGAAGGGTGATTTCCCGCCGCATGTCCATTGGTGATGTGGATGGGGACGGCGATATCGATGTCGTTATCGCAAATGGTATCCAGAATGACGGTGCGCCGAATGTTATTCTCATTAATGATGGGGCGGGCGTCTTTACTGACCAGTCGGATACTCGTTTCCCGCAAGTTACCTATTTTGACACTCTTGGAAATCCCACAGGCACCGGGCCTGTGCTGGATGATAGCACTGATGTGGCTCTTGTGGATGTGGATAACGATGGGGACCTGGATCTCGTTGTTGCCAATCGAGGAAAGAGTGTTGGCGACAACAAACCCAATTTCTACGAGCATTGCCGACTCCTGCTGAATAACGGAGCTGGGGTGTTCACGGAGGTTACGGACCCAGTGCGCTGGCCCATGGTCGGGCAGGTTCTGGATGCCCAAAAGGTACTTGTGGGTGACTTCACGGGTCAGGGTGAAGCTTCTCAGGATACCAATGGCAATGGTCTGATCGACGGAAACGAGGATCTTACTGGCACGGCCGCAGGGTTTGATGCTCCGGCGCCCGCCCACAACAAAACCTATGATGTGGTGTTCCTGTCAGCGTCTCCAACGGCTTCGAATGTCTTCCTGAAAAATGTGGACCGGGATGATGTCGGGACTCCGGACGGTGATTCTTATGGAGACGGATATTTTGAGGACCAAACGGCCCTGCGTTTTGCGGGATTGAAAAAGTACCCAGCTTATGGTGGGGATGTGGGGGATTTGAATGCCGACGGTGCACTGGATATCGTTGTGGCAATCGATTCGCAGACTACCCCGACGGGCGGCAATGTCCTGCCAATCACAAAGATTCCATTGCAGTTGCTCTTGGCCACCGGTGCTTCCGGAGGGATTTTTGTTGATGCAACGGACGGTAATACCAGCAGTCCCGGCGGAGAACTGCCCCAGTTGAAAATCCAGCGGGCTACAGGTCAATTCAGTGGTTTTGCGGGTTTTGCGCGGAATGTGAAACTGGGTGACGTGGATCGCGACGGTGATCTGGACATTGTGATTTGCCAGTCTGGTCGCGGTAAGACCTTCCCAACGGCGGGTTGGAGCAACCAGGTTCTGCTGAATATGACCAACGCGGCCAATTTCAATTCCCGGGCCATCATTCCTGCGCGCCCGGGTGGAGGGCCAATCTTAACACGCGTTTCTCCGCCCACGGGTGGCGTCGGCAAGGAACTGAATGTTGTTGTTTCGGGTGAAGGGTTTGCCGCACATGCGTCCCTGAGTTTCGGAACGGGGATTACGGTTCAGCAGATTTACAGTGTCACCAGTAACCAGATTGTGGCAAAGATAAGCATTGCTGGAAATGCCCCACTCGGCAGCCGCACGGTGGAGGTCACCAATCCCGGCGGCGATAAAGCTGCAAACAGCCGTGGGTTTACGGTGGTGCCAGAAGGCCTGATTCAGCCTACGGCGGTCAATCCAGTGGATTGGCAGATTTACCAGTAGTCAATCCGGTTACCCATAAGGGAAAAGCAAGGTGCGCGCCCTCCGTGGAGGGCGCGCACTTTCTTTTTGCTAATAGGGTTGTCTGTTTCGCCCGGCGTTCATCAGCCAGAGGAAGACGTAAACCACGAGCGTGCCTATCACTATCTCGCGAAACGTGTAGGGAGTGGTGCCACGCAAAATCCGTAAGAGCAGGGCCATGACCGTGAGAAAAATCGGCACAAATATGTAGACGTAGGCAGGTGAGAAGCGATGGATGCCTGCGGCGGCAATCCCAATGCGCGAGAGCCAGGCTGCTACGATGACTGACACCAAAATGGTCAAAAGCGGGCCCAGGGAAAACAGCGCAATGGCAGCGAAACCGATGAGGAGGCATCCGCAACCGGAACAACATCCCGGTCCGCCATTGACCGCATAGACGGTGGTGGTGCCAGTGGCCAGGGGGGAACCGGCAAAGGGTTCCGCTTCGACATGCTGGACATCATTGGCGGTTTGGTGGGGATCAGGGGTATTCACTGGATCCAGCTACAGCGGCACGCCGCCCCTTATCCATTGGGATTGGGGTAGCACGTGAATTCTTTTCCCGCATTTCGCGTAGTAGACATTACGATGACGAATTCTGCGGCCAGCTTCCTACCTATCAGCCGCATTATTATTATTGGGCCCCCCCGGGTCCGCTAATTCGCCATAGTCCATACCTGCACCCAATTCCGGGCCCGAATTGCGCCCTTGCGCCGCCGGAATTCCGCCACTTAATTTAACCCCAGACAGATACGAAAGGTCCCTTCGCATGAAAAAGGACGTATTGATCTATGACACCACCCTGCGCGACGGTGAGCAGGGGGAGTTTGTGGCCTACTCGCTGGAGGACAAGGTGCGCATTGCGCTGCGTCTTGACGAGTTTGGCGTGGACTACATCGAGGGCGGCTGGCCGGGATCCAATCCCAAGGCCATGCACTTCTTCGCCCGCATGAAGACCGAGAAACTTAAGAATGCCCGTCTTGCCGCCTTTGGCAGTACGCGTCGCAAGAACGTCAAAGCTTCCGAGGATAGCCAGATTCTGACTCTCATCGAGGCGGAAACCCCCGTCGTAACCATTTTTGGCAAGACGTGGGACCTTCATGTCCGGGAGGCATTGCGGGTTTCGGAGCAAGAGAACCTGGATATGATTGGCGACTCAGTGAGCTATCTAAAGAGCCGTGGGCGCGAAGTTGTTTACGACGCAGAACATTTCTTTGATGGCTTCAAGGCCAACCCCGAGTATGCGCTTAAGACGCTCCAAGCAGCTGCGGATGCGGGGGCTTCCTGCCTTTGCCTTTGCGATACGAACGGTGGCACCATGCCAACGGAAATCCCTGCAATCCTGGCGCGCGTTAAGGCAGCGGTGAAGACTTCCATTGGCATCCATACACACAACGATGCAGGCATGGGTGTGGCGAACACAATCGTTGCGGTCAACGAGGGGGCTGTTCATGTCCAGGGCACAATGAATGGCTATGGCGAGCGCTGCGGAAATGCCGATCTTATCCAGGTCATACCAAACCTGGAGTTGAAGTATAGAAAGCGCTGCCTGCCCGATGGCAAGCTGGGAGAATTGACGTCGCTTTCGCATTTCATTGCAGAGGTTGCGAACATCTCTCCAGATCCACGGCAGCCTTATGTCGGCCAGACGGTCTTTGCCCATAAGGGAGGCATCCACGTCAGCGCCGTGCGTCGAAACCCCATCACCTATGAGCATATCCCTCCGGAAACGGTCGGGAATGTGCGGCGGGTACTGGTTAGTGAACTGAGTGGGCAGAGCAACGTTCACTCAAAATCGGAAGAACTCGGAATCGACCTTTCCACGGCCAGTGATGAGACCAAGGGCGTCCTGAAGCAGATCAAGGAGATGGAGTCACGTGGGTACCAGTTTGAGGGTGCCGAGGCGAGTTTCGAACTTCTCCTAAAGAAAGCGCTTGGGAAGCATCGCTCCTTCTTCGAACTGAAGGGTTTTCGCGTCAGCACGTCGAAGCATGGCGAGGAGCCTTGTGGCGCTGAGGCAGTGGTTCGCCTGGCGGTGAAGGGGGAGGATCGCCACTGTGTCGCCGATGGCGACGGGCCCGTCAATGCGCTGGACCGCGCTTTGCGCAAGGCGCTTGTGGAGGATTATCCTGAGCTGAAGCAGGTGCGCCTGACGGACTTCAAGGTACGTGTCCTGAACGCCCGCAGCGGCACAGCGGCCATGGTGCGTGTGCTGATTGAATCGAGCGATGGGGACAAGACGTGGACAACCGTGGGTGTGTCCGAGAATATCATTGAGGCATGCTGGGCGGCGCTTGTGGACTCCATTGATTATCAGCTTCTGCGCGTCGAGGAAGAGGGGGCAGGCTCGAAGCCCAAGACTTCCAAGAAATCAAAATCGGCGGTTTAAGCATGGTGTTACCCGGACGATGAGCCCCGTTCTGAATCCCTCTCCCTTTGGAAAGGCGCGGACGCTGGTTGTGAAACTGGGGTCTGCGGTGCTGACCGATGCCGCCGGGAATCTCGACCACAGAGTGATTCGCGACGTGGTGGATTCCGTTGCGCGATTGATCAAGCATGGGCGGCATGTGATCCTGGTAAGTTCCGGCGCAGTGGCCGCGGGCCGCGGGGCGCTGGGGCTGACTTCTGGGAAGTTGAGCATCTCGGAAAAGCAGGCCATGGCCGCGGTGGGGCAGACGCGGCTCATGCAGATTTACGCCGATGTTTTCGCGCGGCATGATATTGTCGTGGGCCAGATGCTGCTGTCGAGGGCTGACATCGAGGATCGTCGGCGCTATGTGAATGCTCGGTATACTTTGCAGGAGCTGTTGCGACGGCAATGCGTGCCGATTATCAATGAGAATGACACGGTCACGGTGGATGAACTGCGGTTTGGTGACAACGACGGTTTGGCTGCACTGGTCGCGGTGAAGATGCAGGCGGATGCGCTGGTCCTGCTGTCAGATGTGGACGGGCTCTTTGATTCGAATCCCCGGCAAAACCGCGATGCATGTCTCATGGAAACAGTGGACAAACTGACCCCCGGACTCATTGACGAATGGACGTCGGCCTCGGACGGCAGTGCCTTCGGCACGGGGGGCATGCGGAGCAAGCTGCTGGCGGCTCGCGTGGCTGTGACGCAGGGAGTGTGTGTTGCCATTGCGAATGGCAAGGTCACCGGCCAGCTTGACCGGATGTTGTCGGGGGATTTCCGGGGTACCTATTTCCCCACGAATTCCCGCCGGGACACCGGTTACCGCCAGTGGCTACTAAGCAAGCGGAATACAGGCGGGCGTCGCGTGGTGGTGGATGACGGGGCCCGGAAAGCTCTGATCGAAAAGAAAAAGTCCCTCCTGCCCGCAGGGGTTCGAGAGTTGCAAGGTCGCTTTGAGGCCGGTGATGTTGTGGAGATTGTGGATACTACAGGCGTTGTGATTGGCAGGGGAGTTGTGAACTTCAGTTCGACAGAGCTTGGCATGATCATCGGGCACAAATCCTCGGATATAGCGAGAATCCTTGGCTCAAAGACATACGACGAAGCAATCCATCGCGATCACCTCGTGCTGGACGAGCGGTGAACCTCCACACCCGAATAGCCCAGGGGCAATGACGTGATCCGACTTCTCCCCGAGACACTGGTAAACAAGATCGCAGCGGGCGAGGTAATTGTGCGCCCGGCGTCTGTGATCAAGGAGTTGGTTGAAAATGCCCTCGATGCAGGAGCGACGCGCGTCGTAGTAGAAATTGGGAATGAGACGCGAGACTTGCGTGTCAGCGACAATGGGTGCGGTATGGACCGGCAGGATGCGGAATTGTCCCTCGTCCGCCATGCCACAAGCAAGATTTCGGAATTCGACGATTTGTGGTCCCTTGAAACTCGAGGTTTTCGCGGCGAGGCGCTGGCGTCCATCGCCGCTGTCTCACGGCTCCAAATCCTGACGCGTAAGCGCGACAACGTTGCGGGAACCCGGATAACGTCGGAGGGGGGAAGCGAACCGCGCATTGAGCCAGCCGGTGCACCCGAGGGAACCGACATTCGGGTTCGCGATTTGTTTTACAACACTCCTGCGCGACTCAAGTTTATGAAGTCCGCCGGGAGTGAAACGCAGCAGGCTCTTTCCATGCTAACGCGGCAGGCACTCATTCGCCCCGACGTGGGATTCACGGTCTCGAATGAGAAAACGGTGCTGATGGAGTTGCCGCCGGACCAGCCATGGTCTGAGCGTGTATCCATGGTGCTGGGCTCGCAGGTTCAGGAGAATCTCCTGGATGTGGACGCCACACGTCACGGGATTCGAATTCGAGGTTTCATCCTTCGCCCTGCCTATAACCGAAAGGACAGGCGTCATCAGTTTTTCTTTGTGAACGGGCGTCCCGTTTCGAGCCGCTCCCTGAGTTTTGTGCTGCAGGATGCTTACAAGGGCCTCATCATGGTCCAGCGGTATCCCGTGGTGGTGCTGGATCTAATCTTGCCGCCGGGGGAAGTGGATATTAATGTTCACCCGACAAAGGAGGAGGTTCGGTTCAGAAATGAGGCGCAGGTAAACGGAATTCTGCACAAAACCGTTTCGGAGCGGCTGCGCGCCGCCAACTTGATCCCGAGCATGGAGTTTGAGGGTACTGGAGGTGGGGACTTTGATTCTCGGGCTTCTCAGTCCCATCTTCCCTTTGAGATTCCCCAACCTGAGGGAACTGGCGCGTTGTCGTCGATGCCGGTCGATTTCAGCCTGTACACATCCCACATTCAGGCCCCTGTCGGCGTAGATTTCAGTGGGTTTCGGCGATCGGCGTCAGAGTTTGCGGATGCAAACCGCGAATTGGATCAGGTTATGTCGGCTGCGTCTCCGTCGCCAGCTCCAATTGATATTGGGGGCGATTGTTCGGTGCGCCCGCTGTCCCAATCGTTGGGGCACGTCACGGAGAAGCCGGAGGAAACGCCGGCCATTGAGGCGCTCGTGCGTGGTGGGGTGCTTCCGGAACCGCTGGGGCAGATTGGATTGTGCTACATAATAGCACAGGCAGGGGGCGACCTGCTAATGATTGACCAGCACGCGGCCCATGAGCGATTGCTCTACATGAAATTCTCAGCGCGACGTCAGGCAATGTCCACCCAGCCCTTATTAATTCCGGTTTCGTTGGACGTGCCGCTCGCGTCGGTTCCATTTATCTCTCGACTGTTGCCGGTACTGGAGCAAATAGGTTTGAAAGTCGAACCATTTGGCGGCTCCACGTTCCTTGTGCAATCGGTGCCGGCGGACCTGCCAAAGTTTGATCCCGCTGGCGTCATTGCGGATTTGCTGGACGATGTGGAGACGCTGGGGCGTGTCGAGGAGGTCGAGGTGCTGCGGGATCGTATTGTGACGCGGATGGCCTGTCGCGCTGCCATAAAGGCGGGCCAAAGCCTTCACCTGGACGAAATGCGCGCACTAATTCGTGACATCATAGGGTCACGTCTTGGGTTTACCTGTCCTCATGGTCGCCCGACCATGATTTTGCTAACGCGGGACCAACTTGATCGGCAGTTCAAGCGCAAGCTGTAACTATTTGTCTGTCTTGTCCTTCTCGCGTTCCACAGTGGGAATAAAAGGGACCGTATGCTCGACGGCCGGAAGATGCAGCAGTTCGCGGGCGCGATCGAGGGCACTGTCAATGTTGCCGGTGATGTTGCTTTCACCGATCTCCCTCCACAGATCGGATTTCATCAAGGCCACCACCGGCTGGGCATGAACATCGGACAGCAGGAAGGCCGTGCCGCTGGACAGGCACTGCTGGTGCAGTTGGTGCAGGAGGTGAAGGCCTGTCGCGTCGATGGCTGGTACGTTCCTCATGCGTAGTATGAGGGCTTTGGGAGTGGGCTCCACAAATCGCAGCGTTTCCTTGAAAGATTCCGCAGCTCCGAAAAAGAACGGGCCATTGATTTCATAAACCTCGACTCCTGCCGGGATTTGGCGGGTCGAAGCCGCATTCGGGTCGGCCTTCTCCTCCTGATCTGCAAATTCCCTTGTTACGGCACCTACGTTTGTAACTTCGCCCATTCGCTTGATAAATAGGAGCGAGGCGAGTACCACCCCCACCTGGACCGCGACGGTCAAATCTATAATGACTGTAATTGCGAAAGTGCTGAGCAGAACCATAACGTCGCTGCGCGGCGCACGCAGCAAACGGCGGAACTGGTCAATTTCGCTCATCTGATAGGAAATCACCACAAGAATTCCGGCAAGGCAGGACAGGGGGATAAGTTTTGCAAGGGGAGCAAACACCAGCAAAACGATTAGGAGGACCAACGCATGGATCATTCCTGCGACCGGCGTTTTGGCACCACTCTTTATGTTGGTGACGGTGCGGGCGATGGCGCCGGTGGCCGGGATGCCACCAAATATTACAGATCCGATGTTCGCAAAGCCCTGGGCCACGAGTTCCATGTTTGATTTGTGCCGCCCGCCAGTCATGCCATCGGCCACTGTCGCTGACAGTAGTGACTCAATGGCCGCAAGCAGGGCCACCGTGAGTGCCGGGGACATCAAATCCCTGACCTGGGACAAATCAAAATGTGGTATGGATGGACTTGGCAGGGTTCTAGGCAATTCATGAAACTTGCTGCCAATGGTTTCGACTGGCAGCTTGAGCATGGCGCTAATCGCAGTGGCAAGCAGCATGGCCACAAGCATGGCGGGGACCTTCGGCGTTAACCTTCTCAAGACAAAGATTCCAGCCACGGTGCCAATGCCAATGGCTGCCGCGGAGAAATTGATCCCATGCAGGTGATTCCAATAAGCCAGCCATTTGGGGAAAAACTCCGCAGGTGGATTCTCCATCTGGATGCCGAAGAAATCCTTCATCTGGGATGAGAAAATCACGACAGCAATGCCCGATGTGAATCCTGTGACCACTGGAAAAGGGATGAACTTGATCATGCCGCCAAATCGGCAGAGGCCCATGACCACAAGGAGTGCACCGGCCAGGAAGGTGCACAGCACGAGCCCCGGGTAGCCGTACTTGGCAACAATGGCGGCCACAATTGTGACAAAAGCGCCCGTGGGGCCGCCAATCTGCACCTTGCTGCCCCCAAGTGCTGATATCAGGAAGCCCGCCACCACGGCCGTATAGATTCCGCGTTCAGGTGTCACGCCGCTTGCAATGGCAAATGCCATGGCAAGGGGAAGCGCGACCACCCCCACGGTCACACCCGCAAAGAGATCCGAGAGGAAAGTCCTGGAATCGTAGTTTCTAAGACAAGTTACGGATTTGGGTACAAACATCGTCTGCCGAAACTACTTGTCGGCGGAATGCTGGCGGAGAAATTTTTCCAGTTCCGTTTCTTCCTTTCGCAGCAGGCGGGTTTGCTTGTTTTCCAAATCGTTGCGGCGCCGGTTCTCCCATGCCTGGAGTTGCGCGTACGTCAGTGTCTTGGGATAGATTCTGAACGTCGGCAGTTGCATGAGTCCCTGCAATTTTGCCCTGAGTTCGGAGGGTTCAAAAGGTTTTGGCAGGAAATCGTTTGCGCCGATTCGCAATGCGTAGTCGCGGTCGCGCGGTGTTGTCTTCCCGGAAACAAACATCATGGGTGTCTTTGCATAGCGAGCGTTTCGCCGCAGGGACTGGCAAAGCTGGAATCCGCTCATCTTGGGCATCATTGCGTCGAGCACGATGAGGTCTGGTTGGTAACTTGTGATCTTCTCAATGGCTTCAATGCCGTCCATTGCAGTCAGGACTTCAAAATCCTGCTCAATGCACATCTTCACGATTTGCAGCAAATCGGCGTCGTCATCGACCACGAGAACCCTTGTCATGCCGACATTGTCTGGAATCCAGCTTCCCGGCCCCTTTTCAGGGAGAGGTTCGGAAGCCTGCGCGGCCGGGGGCGGAGCTGCGGGTGCCGTCGGCCGGGCGGGCGGGGCCGGCTTTTGCTGCGCCGGCTGGGGCGCTGAACCTCCGCCACGCTTGGCTGCTCGCGCGGCGGCAAGTGCCTGGGCGCCCTGCTTTTCAAATTCCTTGATTTCCTCGATAGTGTAACGGTTGGGACGAAGTGGGGGCGTATTTGTCTCAAAAAACAAATCCACGTTTCGCAGCAACCGCTGAGGATCAAATGGTTTGGTCAGGTATAAACTCGCTCCAACTTCATAGCCATGCTTCATGTCTTCCTTTGAGGTCAGGGCGGAGAGGAAGAGCACGGATATGTCTTTAAAGTCTGGATGCTTACGGATGGCAGCACAGGTCTGGAAACCGTCCATCATGGGCATCATGATGTCGAGAACCACAAAGTCTGGTTCGGCGAGTTCGAGCTTTTCCAAGGCATCGAGGCCATCCACAGCCTCCACCACCTCGTATTTGACCGACAACGCGGCTTTGACGATGGCCCTTATGTCGGGCTCGTCGTCCACAATAAGAATTCGCTTTTTTGACATGACCGTGACCCCTTGGTAAATGGGTGAATCCTATCCAATCACTGAGTGGTATTAGTGAGCCGTTGGCTAGGGGAGTCAATACCCAGTTCTTGCTGGATTTTCGGGCGTAAAAAAGCCGGCCCAGGCAGCATGGACCTGCCCGGACCGGCTGATGGAGGCATCGTTGGGGAATCTATGCGCCTTGCGGTTGAGTGAATCCAGGCTGACCGTCAAAGGTGTAAAGGTGCTCGGTCTTGATGAAATCGAAACCCGCCTGCGCAAATCGTCCCAGCAGGGCCACAATCTGTGAATGGGAAACCGGTTGTCCGCTCTTGCTGGAGAAGAACCGGCAGCGCCAGTTATCGGTGCGCATTGTGTCCACTTTCATTCCCGGCCAGATCTTCATGCCGCGATTGCTTATAATGCTGATTTCAAACTCCGGTCCCGCCAGCTTCCTGGCTGCCTCACCCAGGGCTTCGGCGTCCTGGCTGGCGTAGTGCAGGAACACATCCACGCCGACCAGTTCCTTCTTCTCAAGCTTGGCAGAGGATGTGCGTGTGACGTTAAGTTGTTGGGTGGGGGCATGCTTGTAGCTAACGGCTTTCAGCTGCTCCGGCTTCTTGCCAATGCGCGCAATCACGGCGTCGGCGAATTCCTTGGTGCCCACTTTCTCCTTGCTGATGTTCGGATCAAAAATGTCGTAGGTGTGGATCCCGTCTTCGATGGTCTTGAGCCAGGCATTGTGGGCGGCCTCGGCAGCTTCGGGCTGGTTGATATGGACCAGCATCAGGATGGAGCCGAGGAAAAGTCCGGAAGGGTTTGCCGAGTTCTTGCCCGCGTGGCGCGGCGCTGAGCCGTGGATGGCCTCAAACATGGCGCACTGCTCGCCAATGTTTGCTGAACCCGCAAGACCCACTGATCCGGCGATTTGTGCGGCCACGTCTGACAAGATGTCCCCATAAAGATTGGGAAGAACAATCACGTCAAAGACCTCGGGAGTATCGGCCATCTTGGCGGACCCAATGTCCACGATCCAGTGCTCGTTCTGGATATCCGGGTATTCGGCTGCAATCTCATCAAAGATCTTGTGGAAGAGACCGTCGGTCATCTTCATGATGTTGTCTTTGGTAAAGCAGGTCACCTTCTTGCGGTTATTCATGCGCGCATACTCAAACGCATAACGGCAGATTTTTTCACTGCCCGGCCGGGAGATGAGCTTCAGGCACTGGATGACCTCGTGGGTTTGGCGGTGTTCGATGCCGGCGTAAAGGTCCTCTTCATTTTCGCGCACAATGACCAGGTCGAGTTTGGGGTGCTTTGTGCGAACAAAGGGGTAGTAGGAAACGCAGGGGCGAATGTTTGCATAGAGGCCGAAGGCTTTGCGCGTGGTTACGTTAAGGCTCTTAAATCCGCCACCTTGGGGGGTGGTAATCGGGGCTTTGAGGAAAACTTTCGTCCGTCGCAGCGAATCGTATGCGGTCGGTTCGATGCCGGCGCTGTTTCCACGCAGGTAAACCTTCTCGCCTATCTCAATCTCCTCGAGTTCCAATTGGGCTCCCGCGGCCTGGATGATTCGAAGGGTCGCATCCATGATTTCCGGGCCAATGCCGTCGCCCTTGGCCACCGTAATCGGGGTCTTCTGTGCCATGCTGAATAATGCCTTTCCTTATGTTTTTTTGCCAGAATGATGAATCCTGCCGCATATCAGGGTGCACCGTGACACCCGCCAGACAGGGACTCATGGTAGATCAGAATCGCTCATGCACACACTGGCAGGGTGCGGTGTCAAGTGTGTCGTAATCTGTTACTTGGCCAAAGTTGGGTCGTTCGCGTCTTCGCCCCAAGTGCCAGTTTTTGCCGCGGCTGAATATACTTCGGAATCAAAAGTACCATTACAACAAGTAATTTAGGGGTAAGCATCTGGCGGACCCGCCATATCTTGGGGCGCCGGGAGTTTCCTCAATTCCATTAAGGAGTCGAAAAATGATGGTTCCCCCAGTGAGGAAGTTCAACACCGTTTTGGCTGCAATGGCAGGTATTGTGATTGCTGCTGGTGCAAGCAGTGGTCGCGCCGACACGTATAATATCGACGCGGTCCACTCCAGCGTCGTCTTCAAAATCAAGCATCTCAACACCTCGAATTTCTACGGGCGATTTAACGACGTATCCGGAAAAATTGAACTGGACGAGAAGGATCTCTCAAAATCTTCCGTGGAGTTTACGATCAAGACGGACAGTGTTGACACAAACAATGAGAAACGTGACCAGCACGTGAAGGGCCCAGATTTCCTGAACACCAAGCAGTTTCCGACCATAACCTTCAAGAGCACGAAGGTTTCCAAGTCGGGGGAGAACAAATACGCTGTGGACGGAGAAGTGGAAATGCATGGCGAGAAGAAGCCGCTTTCTGTGACCGTTGAGCAGGTCGGCTCCGGCAAGGACATGAAGGGAAGCGACATCTTTGGGGCGGAAGCCAAATTCACATTAAAGCGTAGTGATTTCGGAATGAGCGGTATGCAGAAAGCTCTCGGCGATGACATAGAGGTCATCGTAAGCGTTGAAGCCGGCAAGGCGGGCGCTGCGGAAGTAAAGTAACCGAGTCTTTGGGCGCGGCAGAAGGAATTTTCTGCCGCGCCCGAATTGGTTCTGTGCCCAGATAGCCTCCAAGGAGCCGCGTTAATGAGTCCCCAGGACATTCTCCAATTCGCCATTGCCATTGTCGTGGCCGTCGCCTGTTCAACTTTAGTCCTCATTCTTGTTGGTCAACCGTGGCGACGGGAATTCTTTGCCTATCTGCGCAATGCTGCTCCTGCAGCAGCTGTCGGATTGTCCTTTGTAGTGGGCTATTTCTTATTTGCCCGCAGGTGGCCCGGTTTTCCTCCCCGTGATGTCTCCCACTGGCCCGTGTTTTTCGCAGCGGTGGTATGGCTTTCTGCCTATATCCCAATGCCGAACCAGAAGTGGGCGCGTGCGCTTCTACTTCTTTTGGGTGCTGCAGCGGTTACTATGGCCATACTTTATCCCTTCCGCACCTCCATGGGTTCGTCCCTTCGTTTCTGGATAACGGCATGTCTTATTAGTCCCGCTCTTGTTGTGATCTGTCTATTAAATGGGGCACTCGGCTCGAAGAGTGGCGCACCGGGAAGCATGATATCGCTGCTGCTGGCGGGGGTGGGAGTCAGTGTCACTTTAACAATTGCCGGCAGCGTACTCCTAGGGCAAATGGCAGGGCTCGTTTGCGCAGTTTTTGGCCCGGTGGCAGTCGCGGCAATTATTTGGCCATACAAAATGAGTTACTACGGTGCAGCCGCGGGTTTTC
>JAIBAT010000058.1 GCA_019695055.1 Candidatus Sumerlaeaceae bacterium
GTCTGGGTGTAGGGATTGAAATCGAAAAATGACAGACGAAACCCCTGTGCTACGGGGTAAAACACGAATAGCCCCAGCGAAATCAGGGCCGGGGCCAGAAACAGGAATGCATAAACCGTCATTCGTAACTTGGTGTTCATCGGGCAGGTCGGCCGATTCTCGTATTTTCCTTCTTTGCCATGTTATCTCTTGTCTTGCGTATTATGCCCAATTGTGGATTTCAAACATCATCTGATATGCGAATACTCATTCCGGCTTCTGAATTCCCGCCATTTCCTGGGGGCGTCTCCACCGTGGCTTTCGAACAGGCGCGCGGCCTTGGCGCCGTCGGCCACGACGTCCGCGTGGAGACTCTCGATTTCACTCGCTTTGGATCGCATCCTCTTCTTCCCGGTGTCGAGGTGAATTACCAACCCATTCGCGCCCGGGCCATCCTCCGCCTTGCCCCCATGACACTTCAACTTCGTAGCGCCGCGGCCAGTTTCCGTCCAGACTGGATCCACTGCCCCCAGTACCGAGGCTACGGGCTCCCGGTTCTCGCAACCGCTCACCTCGCCCGCGTTCCCTATTCTGTCTACCTGCACGGCACCGAGCTTCGCACCGAGTCCAAATCCACGGCCCGTCGCGCCATCCTGTCCAGGGTGCTCCACGGCGCCGCCTTTCTCGCCACAAACTCAGAGAATACTCGTAAAATCACAATCGAACTGTTCCCCAGACTGGCCGATCGCATTTTTGCGATTCCCCCCGGTGTCCATGCTGAACGGTTTTCCAAATCCAGCTTCCCCGAAGCCAGCGCTACCGTCCGCAAGAAGGTCCTCAGTACCATTCCGTCCTCAATTGCAGCGCTCAATCCCGTCCTGCTTGTATCGGTCAGCCGTATCAGCCGTCAGAAGGGCATCCATATGATGATTCGCGCCTTCGCGGAAATCGTGAAGCTTAATCCCACTTTTCCCGCCGTTTACGCCGCCTTCGGCTCCGGCCCAGCTACCGAGGAATTCCGTTCCCTGGCCCAATCCCTCGGTGTAGGCGACCGCGTGGTGTTCCCTGGCCCCATTCCTTATGAAGAGACCCCTCCCATCTACCATGCGGCGGATATTTACGCCCAACCCAGCCAGCCAGAAGGCGATTTTCTCGAAAGTTTCGGCATCTCCTTCCTTGAGGCGCAAGCCTCCGGCCTCCCCTGCATCGGTTCCGAATGGGGTGGCGTTCCCGAGGCTGTCCTCCGCAACGAATCCGCCCTGCTTGTGCCCATCGGCGACACTCAGGCCCTCGCCACCGCCATCCAGCGCCTCGTCCGCGACCCGGAACTTCGCCAGACCATGGGCAAAAAGGGGCTTGCCCATGCTGGCTGCACGTCGTGGACTGCCCACATTCAGATGCTCGAAGGACATCTCACCCCCTCCTCCCAATGACCCAGGCACGCCGCCACGCCAGGAACGCCCTCGCACTGCTGCTATCAGGAATCGCATCGAAACTGCTCTTTCTCGTCGCCTCGCTTATCATCGTGAAAAAGGTTTCTGTCGGGGTTAATGGAGATTATCGCCTTGCCCTCCTCACATTTGGGCAGGTGTTCGCCGTTCTCACGGAATTTGGGCTTCGGGGCTACATGGTACGACAATTCGCCCGAATCCGTGACAATTATGCCTCGGCTCAGGCTCTTTTCGCTGAAACCGTTTATCTGAGACTCTTATTATTTGCTGTCTTTTTCCCCATTTTCCAGATTCTGATGCATGCGCTGGGGTATTCCTCCGAGTTTCTCTCCGTCGCCGGATGGTTTCTGGTTTATGCATTCCTCGATGCCGCATCAATGGGTTTCAAGGCCACCCTGCGCGCCTACGAACGAATGGAGTTTGACGCATGGTTTTCCATCCTTGGCAGGGGGCTGATCGCGGCCGGTGTTTATCTTCTCTATAAAAACGGAGCCCTGACCCTCCAAAACATTGCTCTTGTTCATCTCTCGGCCGCCGCCGTGGAAACGACAGGTCTGACGTTCACCGTTCGCTTTGTAACCCGTCTCAGTCCCTTCCGCTTGCCGCAATGGTCAGCGATGAAACGAGTCTTTTTAGAGTCACTGCCCTTTGCTGTGCTCGTCGTGGTCGGAATGCTCTACCTGCGTACTGGCAGCCTCGTGCTTAGCTGGTTGCGCAGCTCAGATGACGTAAGCTATCTATACACGGCTGCAATGATCCCCGAAGCCGGCAATTTCATTCCCATCGCCGTCGTCAACGCCCTTCTTCCGTTTCTGGCGCGAAACCATGGAAATACCCCCCTCGTTCAAGCCTACTTCTCCGCCCTGATGCGCTACCTTGGTCTTATCGCCGCTGCGATTGCGGTCTACTTCTTCTGGGAAACGCGGTGGATCATTCTCCTTTTCTCCAAGCCTGAGTATCTCGTCGCCGAAACGACCTTTCGTTGGATGGGGGCATGGCTCATTCTCACTTTCCTCCAGTACGCCATGGCAAATATGCTCATCTGCCTCAATCAGGAAAAACTTGTCCTTCGCCGCTATCTCCTGATGCTTCCACTCAATATTATTTTGAATGTTGTGTTTGTCCCCAAGTGGGGGGCCGCCGGTGCCGCAGCCGCCCTCACTCTCAGCGAGGTCTTCTGCATACTTTTTGATGTAGTCATGCTCCACAATTGCGGGATAGTCGTTCATATTCGAATTGTTTTGCAGGTCCTCGGCCTCATTGCCCTTGGTGGCGCCACCCTCTACTGCGCGGAACCCCTCCCGCAATGGCCCCGCGTCCTCATGGCCGGAGCCCTCATGACTGCATTCATCGTTGGAACGGCTCTGTATCATGACCGCCGCCTCATCAGCGCAGTGTTTGCCCGCAAAACCCACGATGAAGCATAGCGCCGTTCCCCGATCCCTGACCGGCTACGCCCTCGTTCTTACGGCAGCCACATTCTGGGGTCTCTCGGCAGTCGCGGGCAAAATGTGGCAACGCACGTCCACCGTCGATGCCGTGCTCCTCTCTCAGACCCGTGCCAGTTTCGCGTGGCTCATGGTCCTCGCCTACTTGCTCATTTATAATCGCTCATTCCTGCGTGTGCAAATGCGCCATCTACCCGAATTCGCCATGCTCGGTATCATCGGGGTCGCCGGGGCCAATTTCTTTCTCTATTTCGCCATCTCGCGCATGGACACCGCCCTAGCCGACCTCATACAGTTCACCGCCCCCATTCTCGTTGCGCTTTACATGGTTGCCCGGCGCCTCGAATCCCTGCACCGCAACAAGGTGGTCGCCCTTTTCCTCACCACTCTTGGCCTGGCGTTTACCCTGCGTATTTTCGAGGGAAACCACACCCTCAGTCTCCTTGGAATTCTCTCCGCCGCGACCTCCGCCATTTGTTACGCCTACCTCATAGCCGCCGGAAAGAGATTGTCACACCGTTATCCTCCAGCAGCCTATCTCCATTACAGCCTTCTTGGTGCCACCCTATTCTGGCTCTGCCTTCGCCCCCCGTGGCACGGCCTTTTCGCTACAATCCCACCCGTCGATTGGCTTCGGCTCATCCTCTTCAGCGTGACCTCGGCCCTTCTCCCCTACGTCTGCTTCTTTCAGGGACTGAAGCGCATCTCGGCCACCACCGCCGGCATTGTCAGCACTTGGGAACCCGTCGTCATCACCATCGGCGCCTGGGCTACTCTTGGCGAAGCCATGGCGCCCACCCAACTCATCGGCATTGCACTCGTCCTTGCCGGCATAGTCATCGCCCAGGCGAGATCTGCCCGCTAGGCCCCGCCCCGATCGCGGCCATGATACGCCTTGGCCAGCGCCGCAATATCCGCCTCGAACAAAGCCCGGTTTTGGGGTTGATGCAACACCGCGGCCGGGTGCAGGCAGACAAACAATGGTAAATTGTTATATGTCTCCCACTGTCCGCGTATCTTCATGATTTTGACCTCATGTTTCAGCAGCGTTTGAATCGCATGGCGACCAAGCCCGCAAAGAAACTTCGGCTTTAACAACTTCAGTTGCTCCAGCAGGTGTGGCTCGCACGCCATTATCTCCTCCGGCAACGGATCCCGGTTGTTTGGCGGGCGACATTTAAGGATATTGCAAATAAACACCTCATCGCGGGACACGCCATTCTTGGCAAGCTCCCTGGTCAGCAGGTTTCCTGCGTTCCCAACAAATGGCACACCCGATGCGTCCTCGTTGGCCCCCGGCGCTTCCCCGATGAATACCAGGTCTGCATTCGGGTCACCCACGCCAAACACAGCATTCGTCCGCGTCGCCCCCAGCGCACACTTCCTGCACGCGTCCACCCGTTGCGCCAACGCGGCAAATTCAGGACGACCTTCCCACTCTGGCTTGACAATTTTTGACGGAACATTCGCCGCGCGAGGTTTTGCCATCTCCGTTACTGATTCCACTTTCGTTTGTTTAATTGGAACTTCGACTTCTGGCTTTGCAGCCGATTCGACCCGGTACGTCAACCTCATCCGCTTCACCCACCTCACGTACTGTCGCGCCTCTGCCAAAGCCCCCAGATCAAGTTTGTCACTCATCCCTCCGCCTCCCGCAGGGCCGCGATCAGATTCTTGGTCCGCCCTAAATCTTTCCGGCAAACGCCCTCCCACGGGCAGTATCCACATGCGGTCGCCTCCGGAGCAGTCGTGACATAAAAACGCCCGCGCCACGCATCTCGGATGGCAAGCTCCACGTTCACGGTAATCGTGTCCATGGCGTCCTCAAACTTATCATCATCCAGTAGGCGAACCCGGGACCCAAACGCGCCGGCATCCCTGTATTCTTCCCGAAAGAACTGGCCGGCCATTTTTGCCTCTCCCTGCTTCAGGGTATAGAACACACCCCCCGCCGGCTCCCTCCGCTCGCCCCGCCGCTTCAGCAACTCGGCAATGGCCAGCAAATAGAGCGGTAATTGAAGCCTGTATCCCTCCAGCTGAGCCTTAATGGTCGGCGCGGCACCTGTTTTGTAATCCACCAGTGAAAAGGCATCATCCGTCAGGTCCACGCGATCCACCCGTCCCCGCAATCGCACTGTCTCCCGTCCCATCTTAAGCTCCACAGGATTTGGATCCGACATCTGGTCATGCTCCGATTCTTGCAGCCGCCCCCCCATGCCAAATCCAATCTCAAACAGACATGGTGCCGCCGCCTCTGGATTCGCCTCACTCCTTTCAATTTCCAAATCCAGAAGCGCACCAAAAATCCCAGGCAGTCCGCGAATCTCAATCCGATCCTTTCCACTCCCAGCCGGCACACCCATCCCCAACAGCTTGCCCCGCAAATGGTCCCGGTCAAAATCCGAAACGGCCTGCTCGTCGAGCTGCGCTTCTGTCTCCTTAGTTAGGATCTTCCAGGCCGCCGCCCGTGACGTCGCCGTGATTAGCCCGCTTTCCTCCGCCACCCACCGCGAAAAAAAGCGGAACAGCACGCTATGCACGATCTCCCCCAGCTTGACGGGGGTCAGTCCCTCCTCATCGTCGTCTTCCTCACTCAGCCTCAGGATTCGCTCGATGAAATGCCTGTGTCGGCACTGCACCAGCACCTCCAATTCCGACGGGGAGTGAATCTGCTTCTTCAATCTTTCCTGCAGATGCGACACAAGCACCGAATCGGACAGAAACCCATCAAACACACCCAAACCGTCCGTCCGATGCCGCTCCAAATCCGCCGCTATCGACCACGCAGCATTGTGCAGCACACGCGGCAAGTTCCGCCCTCCGCCGCCATCATCCACAGCTTCGTTTGCACCCACAGCTCGCTCCCCCAACAACAACTGCCGCTCGACGGAGCCAGCGGCACCCGAAACCTCCTCGCGAAACTCCTCCGCCTGTAGCACCGGGACAGCCCTCCCCCCGTGCAGCAACTCCGTCACAAACTGGGACTCCAGCAGCTCCTGATCCCGGTCCATCTTCGGCACGAACAGGATCGTCTCCTCTGCCGGCGCGGTGATCAACTGCTCAAACACAAATCGTTCCTCCGACAGTTCGATCTCCCGTGGCTTTCCCTCTGGAAGATAATCATCCAGCAGTCCCCGACCCCGTGGGGCCGCCCGCGGCATCTCCCCCTCAAGCAGTCCACCCAGTAGCAAAACCTTCGGCCGCAACCCGCGCACCTCCAGCCGCCCCACCACCCCCACGCCCGCCGTCAGGGGCAGCGTCCCCATCACCTTATCACCACGAAGCAACTCCTCAAGAAGGGCAAAATAATCCGCAAAATCAACTGACGCGCCATCCAGTATTTCCGAGCACTGGCCCAACTCTATAATGGCCTGCTCGATTCGCCACCGGGTCTTGCCAAACCGGAACACCCCAACCGCCCGAATTCCTTCCTCTGCAAGAAAAGGCACGCCCCTAAGCAGAGTGTCCAGCAGCGCCAGAACGTCTTTTCCCCAGGTCCGCAAGTCCCGTCGCCCATCCAGTCCCGCCAGGGAATCCATCAGCAGCGCCAAACCATGCTCAAGTGCCCCGGCCGCCTCCAGTTCGGATTGCAAGCTCTGCCGTTTCTTCGTGTCCTCCTCGTCGGCGCTATCTGCCAAACGCGCAATCCGTTTTTCCAGCTTGCCCCGGAAAGTCCGCAGGCGCTTCAAAAACGCCGCCCCCCGGTCCGGCCCACCCAGGCGCGCCCGCAATGCTACGAAAACCTCCTCATTCAGCCCCTCTCCGGTCAGCGTACGCAGCAGCGGCGACCTCGAAAGCTGCAACAGGCTGCCACAGGTCAAATCTCCCGCTACCGCCGACCTCACATCCGCCAGGAACTGCCACAGCGGCTGCGCCGTCACATCTGCGCCCGTCGAAAATCGGCACTCCACCCCGAAATCATCAAACGCTGACTCCACACGCCCCGCATAGCGCTCCAGCGAAGGGAAACAAACTAGATAATCCTCAAATACAAACCTCTTCCCGGCACTTTCTGCGCCGCGAATCTGCTCCTGCAGGTACGCCCCCATCAGCCGCACCTCTTCGTCCCGATTCGCCACCCGGATCAATCGCACCTTAGGCCTGGCGCTCCCTCCGCCCCCAGCCCGGGCCGTTCCCCCACCAGCCACCTTACCCGCCACGGTGACCTCCCCCTGCAGCCTTCCATAGGCCGCCACCAGATGCGGAAAGCGCTGCGCGGCCTCGTCCGGTGGCACAGGCATCAGCACCTCCCCCGCCACCCCGCATCGCTCCAGCGCCGCCACCGCCTCCACGAACAGGTCATCAAGTACGTCGAACCCCGAGAAGACCACCCGCTCCACTCCCGGAAACAACCGCCCCCATCGCACCGCCGTCAACTCGCGCCAAGCCTTCACTTCCGCAATTCTCTTCGGCGCCCGCCCCACTTTCCCCAGCCGCACGTCCGTCATGCTTGCCAATTCCAGAATCTGGGCCGGCACCGAACCCGCCTTCGGCGCGGACTTCGGCCGTTCCGTCTCCCCCAGCAAACGCACCACCGCAGATGCCACCCGCCTGAGCATTCCGGCCGTGACAAACGGCTCGCTGGATTCCGGATGCCGCCGAACCAGCGAGGGATAACGATCCGGCTTCTCAAGGATAACCTGACGAAGCAAAATGCGAATCTCCGCCCCACCCACGGATTGCGCCCCCACATTTGCTGCCACCGCATCGCCGAACACCGACCACGACACCACGCTGCGCCGAGCCACCGCCCCTGGCCCCACACCACCGCCCGCCGCTGCCAGCCGGCGCTGCGCCTCGCGCGCCCACCGCTCCGTCGGGACCACCACCATCACCGGCCCACCGCCCCGCGCCGCCGCCAGCGCCGCAAATGCCTCGCTACGAGCCGCTTCCGCCCTCTCACCATGCAGAATCGAGATCATGCCCGCCAACCTGAACCAGACGCGCCACTCCCCTCAAACGAAATCGCCAGTGAGCTCCCATCCGCCAACACCTGCTCTTCCCGGCAAGCGGGACCCTGAATATCACCCAAACACGAAAGTAAACGTCATGCGGTCCGCGCCTTACCGGCGCGTCCGACTGGGGCGATTAGCTCAGCTGGTTAGAGTGCCACGTTGACATCGTGGAGGTCAGTGGTTCGAGCCCACTATCGCCCACCACTTTCACCCTTGGTGATGGTCGCCACTCCAATTATGGGCTGCTACATTTGTGGTTTCTCTGGTTAACGGAGAGGCGTTTGTTTGGGGATACTTACACACTAACAATTGGAGTCGGCGGCATTACCGTCTCTCTCAATCTCATGCAGTGCCCGGTATCGCGTCTCCACACATTCGGAACAAATTGTTGGGCGAGACGCATCTCCCGGGAAGAGGCGCGCGGCCTGGGTCGCGTCCTGATGGCAGAAATCGCAGGTGGAGTCTGACCAATCCTGTCGCGCGGCGCGCCCCATCTCAAACCTTCGGGATGGCGGCAATACAGTGCCGCCCGAGGTGTGGACAATCCTCACTTCGTCAGTCGGACCAATTGGAGACTCAAATTGCCAAAAGCAGGACATCTGCTTCCCGGATTCCCGTACTATGGCAGAGGCAAAACAATTGGTGCCATCGGGACCTGCTGCCAGGGTTACTCCCAAGTACTCAGCCTCGGGATGACCGACCGTTCCCAGCTTATCTTTGTTATGGGTGATATCGAAATATAGTTTAGCCAGTTTCACCATAAACCCTCCATGCGAAGCAAGCTCGCATCATGATTTGCGATTGCAGCGATGAGTTCGCCGCCGCTCAGAACGCCTACCAATTACGGGGAACTGGAATTGGTCTTGCTGCCATCCAGCCTAACGCGTGCAATCTTCCCCGATGAACCATTATTCGACGGCACAAAATACCCATAGTGACCGTCAGTGAATCCACCGAGGAAATTTTTCAGGCCTGAATCTGTGAGAGCCATGTCGAGGGTTTTGACACTGGCCAGATTAAAGTTCTCAAAATCGATACGGGCAAGGTTGCCACTCAGGTTCCCCCCATTGTAATTTGGAACCAGATAACCATATTTGCCGTCCGAGAAACCGCCCCAAAAACCGGTAAGGGTGGGACTGAGCGTCGCCAAATTGAAGAACTGAACACCCGGTGTCGCAAAGTTGGAAAGGTCAAATCGCACCATCACCCCGCCCCCACCGTTAAACCCATTGGGCACCAGGTAGCCAAAATAGCCGTCCGTAAACCCGCCTATCCAGGCAAGTCCTCCGCTGGGCTGGGCTACGTCCAGCGTGGTGATGCCGGTAGTCGAAAAGTTGGATAAACTCACCCTGACCACCGGGTTGGATGCTCCGGATTGCCGTGACGGGACAAAGTACCCGTACTTACCGTCGCAAAAACCTCCGGCGAATCCGGTTAGGCCAACGTCTACCGAGGTCGCGTCAAGGATTGTCACCCCCCCGGTCGTAAAGTTGTTCAAATCAACCCGGGCAATCTTTCCAACATGGATGGAACCATTGTAGTTCGGCACGAAATACCCGTACTGGCCTTCGCCAAAGCCTCCAACGTATCCCTTGCACTCTGAATCCACCTGCGTCAAATCCAGCGATGTCACGCCGGTCGTTGAGAAATTATTTAGGTCAATGCGCGCAATCTTACCCGAATAGGCGCCGTTATTGTTTGGTACGAGATAGCCGTAGCGTCCGTCCGAAAACCCTCCGACGAATCCTTTGAGCGCGCTATCGCCAGCCGACACATTAACCAGCGTAACGCCCGATGTCGCGAAGTTCGCAAGGTCAACACGAGCCATGAGCCCATGGGGCGCACCGTTGTTATTGGGAACGAAATACCCATACTTGCCATCCGTGAATCCACCGGCATAGCCTTTTGCCGAAGCGTTAACCGTGGCAAGATCCACCAGGGAGACTTCTCCCAGAGTGCGGGATGGCGATTCGAGGCTGTGTGAAAGCGGATTCCAAACAAGGCCCTGTCCGGTGACACCCCATTTGGGAAACTGGGACGATGAGTTCGTCGCGTAGGTGGCCGTGGTGGCCGTTTCAGCCGTGAGAGCCAGCACCGCGTAAGGAACAGACTCCAACCGAGTCCGGGGAAGTGTCACATTGCCTGCCGAATCAATGGCAATTTGCAGGAAATGCTCTGCATTTCCGGCCAGCATGGTCTGGCTCAGCGCCCCCGCTCCAAAGGTATCAATTGTGCCGGTACCAACTGTATAATTGACGACTCCATTGCTGATCGAAATGGGCGACGACTCCCCAAAGACCTGCGTCCCGGAATTTGCTGCTCCAGCAGTTCCGCCCACATAGATGGAGGCATAAATCGTATGCGCACCTGTGAGTGGTATCCCGCTACTGTCGGTCAGTTTCGCCTGATAGTTGAACCGGACCGGCTGTCCGGCAAAGGCGACCTGAGCACAGATAAGACATAACACGGTAAGCAATCGCTTCATGACTCATGCCTCCGCAACATCATTGGATTGGATGCTATGGTGACAGACGTTAATTCAATCGAACAACATAAGTCAAGCCGCGCCTTTTGCTGCGAAAGCACTAATCAGCATATGTCGATTCAATAGCTTGTTTTAACTGATCAAAACCAAATGGCTCCCCAGCCAATTTGCGGAGCCCCGGCAAACCAATAGATTTCTTGTTTTGGGCCAATTGATCCAATCGTTTCCTGCTAACTACAAAAAACTCCCATTGGGAAACATTGAGGGGATCAACAGTCGCTCTTTCCTTATGAGCAAATACAGCAAAGACATAGACATCCGCTTGTCTGCTGGAAATGGCTTCATATGTTCGTTTTGATTCGTCCCACCTGCGCGTGGCGCGTACGCCAAGCCGAATTGTAGACGGCCCGGATTGCTTCCAACTTTGGATATAAGCAGAGCATTTAACTTCAATTCGAACCCCTTGACGGCTCGTAATATCGAAGGCTGCCCATTCCTCACGCACCGTATCAGAGGCTA
>JAIBAT010000007.1 GCA_019695055.1 Candidatus Sumerlaeaceae bacterium
CCGATTGCCACTGCCACAACACCCGGTTTCATCACGTTAAGAATCTGACAAAACATTAGGACGACCATGGCGACTTCCATACTCATCCGCAACGCACTCCGTGTTGCGGCTTTCGACGACGCCGGCGCGGAGCTGGCCGACGCCGACGTGCTCATCGAAGGCAACCGCATCAAGGCGCTCGGGCCCAACCTGAAAAGCCAGGCACCCGCCGATTGCCGCGAGATTTCCGCCGAAGGCATGGTCTGCCTCCCCGGTTTCGTAAACTGCCACCACCACCTGTTCCAGACCCTCACCCGCGCGGTGCCACGCGTTCAAAACGCCGAACTGTTTGAATGGCTCACCAATCTCTATGAGATCTGGCGCGGCATCAACCCTGAGCTTGTCCACACGGCCGCACTCGTCGGGCTCGGCGAATTGCTGCTGACCGGCTGCACCACCTCCACCGACCATCTCTACCTGTTTCCCCGCGCGTCCGACGGCACCCTAATTGATGCCGAAATCCAGGCAGCGGTGGAACTTGGCATGCGCTTCCACCCCACCCGTGGCTGCATGTCCCGCGGCAAGAGCCACGGCGGCCTGCGCCCCGACGACATCGTGCAGACCCACGAGGAGATCATCGCCGACTGCGAGCGCCTCATCGCCAAGTATCACAACCCGGCGCCGGACGCCATGGTGAAGATCGCCCTTGCCCCCTGCGCCCCCTTCACCGTCGAGGAAAAAACCATGGTCGAGCTCGCGGCCCTGGCCCGCCACCACAAGCTCCGCCTGCACACTCACATGGCCGAAACCCTCGACGAGGAGCGCTATTGCGCCGAGATGTACAACATGCGCCCCGTCGAGTGGGCCGAGAAAATCGGCTGGCTCGGCGACGACGTTTGGTGGGCCCATGTTGTCCACATTAATGACGACGAAATCAAGCAGCTCGCCGAAACCAAAACCGGCGTGTCCCATTGCCCGTCGTCCAATATGCGCCTCGGCTCCGGTATCGCCCCCATGGTCAAGATGGTGAAGGCCGGCGTTCCCGTCGGCCTCGGAGTGGACGGCAGCTCCAGCAACGACACCGGCGACCTGTGGGGCGAAGCCCGCAACGCCATGTTGCTCCAGCGCGTTCTCGGCGGCGCGGCCGCCATCGACGCCCGTACCTGCCTGCGCCTCGGTTGCCGCGGTGGCGCCGAGCTGCTTGGCTACAACAACATCGGGCGCATTGTGCCCGGCGCCCTCGCCGACGTCATTCTCATAGACGTCAACAAGATCGGTTTCGCCGGCGCCCTTCACGACCCCGTCGCCGCGCTCCTTTTCTGCGGCGACTCCCACATTGTCGACTACTCCATCATCAACGGCGAGGTCGTCGTCGAAAGAGGCAAACTCGCCCGCGTGAAAGAGGAACAAATCGTCGAGTCCGCCAACAAGGCCGCCGCGGCGCTGGTGAAGAAGGCGGGGTTAAGCTGACACCAAGGGCGGGTTCATCTCACTACTTCTCGTAGGCCACACCAAGAACTTGGGCGAGCTTTTCCAGGCGTTCCGGGCAATCCAGTATTTCCGTAAATGACCGCATCCGGCTCATGATGGCAGGTTTGTCCAGGGTTGGTTGGTATTCTGTGATCATGGCGATGTCTGCCCAATCATGGGGGCGATTCGCAACGGCTTTCATGACAATGTGATCCTCCGGCGCGGGGATACGAACGGGAAACCCCATGCTCGTGTCCACTCGACTCCGCGAGAACGCCTCCCTCTCAAATGGAAGGAATCCGAGCGCAATATCCACTTCAACATTGGATTTCCGGTGAACCATCAACAGAACGAGACTTTTCGCTGCAAACGAGGGCAGGTTGTCTATCCGGGGAAAGAGGCCATTGGCAGCGGCTGAAGCTGTGAGTGATTCGATTTCCTCGTCCTCACCCGTCTCTGCAAGAACCGTGGCATCCACGTCCTGGGTCAATCTTGGTCGGGCATTCAGGGCAAAGGCAACACCGCCTATGATCATGCCCTGGCGGCCGGGTTTCGCGAGCCATTCGGATGTGTCGCGAATCGCAGCGGCCAGGGACTCAAGATTTTCCATTGCGGATTTTCCACGCTTGTTTCACGGCGACCCATGTGTCTCGCACCTGCTCCACACGGCGGTCCGAATCCCGGAACGGTGGCTTCTGCGCGGCCTCCATCAGGACAAGCAGTTCCTGAAACCGCTGGGCGCCGGTTTTGGCACGTTGCTCCTTATCCATGAACTCCGCCGCGACACGCCACTTATCAATCCGCGCCAGGACGCTGTGTTTGTCCATTTGCTTCATATTAACAACCTACATTGCCTCCGTTGTTCCCGTCCATGACTTTCCGCACCGGCCGATTTCTCTGGCGTCCTGCCCGGGCGCGCCGTTAGCCTCAAACCCGTGACCATTGCAGCCGAAAATATCGGTGCGGGGCTGCTTACCCCCGACTTCCTCGCCAAGCTCAAGCAGCTCGAGCTGGTCTCGCGCAAGCTGTTCGCCGGGCGCATGAAGGGCGAGCGCCGCACTCGCAATCGCGGCACCAGCGTCGAGTTCGCCGATTTTCGCAACTACGTCTACGGGGACGAACCCCGCTTCGTGGACTGGAATACCTATGGCCGCCTCGAGAAACTCTTCCTCAAACTGTTCGTCGAGGAAGAGGATCTGTTCGTTTACTTCCTCGTGGATACCAGCAAATCCATGGACTTCGGGACTCCTAACAAACTCCAATACGCCCGCCAGGTCGCGGCCGCGCTGGCCTATGTGTCGTTGCTCAGTATGGACCGCGTCTCCATCGCCGGCTTCGGCACGGGCCTAAGCCAGAAGTTGCCGCCAAAGCGCGGCCGTTCCCAGGCCATGCAAGTGTTCGATTTCCTCGCCGCCTTGAAATCCGACGGCCCCACAAGCCTCGAAAATGCCGCCCGACGCTTTGCCCTCGAAGCCCGACGCAGCGGACTTGTTATTTTCATCTCCGACTTCCTCGACAAGGCGGGCTACGAAACCGCCCTGAAACAGCTCCTTCACAAGCGTTGCGAGGTCTACGCCATCCATGTCCTCTCGCCCGAGGAAATGAATCCTCCACTAGCTGGCGACCTGCGCCTCGTCGACGCCGAGGACGGCCAGGTCGTCGAGATTACCGTCACCGAGCGACTCCTTCGAAACTACCGTTCTGTCATGTCCGCCTATTGCGAACAGCTCCGCGCCTTCTGCATCCAGCGCGGCATCGGTTACATTCCTGCACCCACCAACGCGCCGTTCGAAGATCTCATCCTGCACTACTTGAAGATGTCCGGTTTGGTCCGGTGACCCCCGGAGATTATACCCCAGGGTCCAGTTCCTCAAGCCGCTTTGACAAATAGGATGGCATGCTGATGCCAGATGTGCGCAGCTTCCGGAACAGTGTGCGATTGTTTGCGTCCAGGGTGCGAAGGTGTGACAGGTTGTCCATCAGCCACCCCGCCTCGGCATGAGCCACCACCTTGGGTGATTTGTCGTCGTGAATGAGAAACCACCACAGCGCACCCACGTAGAAGTCGGACCACGACGGGTCATTCTCGCGATTCGCCAGCCGCAGGTTCAGGTCAAACAGAAATTCGGCCTCCTCGGGGCTAATCCGCGACCCCATGTATCCACCCGGGCCGAATATCATCTGGCTCACAAGGTTTACGGAGTGGCCGCTTATATGGCGTTCCGACACGATTCGCTGCCGCAACGCGTTCATCAGGAACTCCTTAAATTCCTCCGGCGATGACTCGGCCACGGCCGCAAGGCGCACCAGCAATTCCACTTCGCCCTTGTCCATGCGCCCATCGGCCGACTGCTCCGCAATGAGATGGGCGGCCTCCGCCGGCGTCAGGCGAAGCGGCGAATCATGGCCGCCCAGGTAATAAGTTGTCAGTGTATCGACGTAGATACGGTTCCATGCTTCAGAGTTGGTGGACGTTCTCATCACCGCGTTTGCGGCGAGAAGAAAATCGGCAAGCTGCGGCGATATACGTTCGCCGTTCTCCAGCTTGCTTAACAGGCTCGGAAGATCTGCTGGCTTGAAACCCGGAATGCTCATCAATTCCTCCAGCACCTGCTCTGCGTGGTTTTCGAAAACGGTCTCCATGTTCAGGGCTCCTCTATAAGGGGTATGTCCTTCACCCGGATGGCGGGTTTCGCAGGCCCTCTGCAAATTGTGTGCCGAAATTCTAAACCATCAGGCCCCGGATCTCGAGTATCCATGGCATCGAATACTTTCGGAAAACCAGTCGCTCCAAAATCGGAAAAATCGGACATCGCTCCATGAAGGCCGCCAAGCCCTCCCTTGTAATAACAGCCAGCGTTGGGGAGTAGCCCCTGGAAGAGAAAATTCAGGGATTCGCATCGTCAGGACGCCCGGTAACGGGCCGGTGCGAATCAGTAAAGCGCAAGACCTTCGCCGCGTGGCCCAATCACTCGGGGCTGCGAGGCGAAGGTCTTTTTTTTAACACAGGAGGAAGTAGTATGAACACTTTGAAAACTGGAATTCTGCTGTCGTCGCTCACGCTGCTTTTTGTGGCCATCGGCAGCCTGCTCGGCGGCTCGCACGGCGCCATCATCGCGTTTGCCATCGCCGTCGTCATGAACGTCGGCAGCTATTGGTTCAGCGACAAGATCGTGCTGAAGATGGTGCATGCCCAGCCTGTCTCCCGCGAGGAAGCGCCGGAGATGACCGAGATGATCGAACGCCTCGCGCGCCGCGCAGGCATCCCGACGCCGCGCCTGTACCTCGTGCCCGATCCCTCGCCCAACGCCTTTGCCACCGGCCGCAACCCGGCCAACGGCGTCGTCGCCATCAACCAGGGCCTGCTCGACCTGCTCAACCGTGAGGAGGTCGAGGGCGTCGTGGCCCATGAGCTTGGCCACATCAAGCACCGCGACACCCTCACCATGGCGGTCGTGGCCACGATTGCCGGCGCCATCATGATGCTCGTCAACATCGCCCAGTTCGGCATGATGTTCGGCGGGCACGGCGGCAACGACCGCGAGGGCGGCGGTGGCGGCAACATCCTGCTGCTATTGGTCACCATCATCGTGGCCCCGCTCGCCGCGACGCTCATCCAGATGGGCATCTCTCGCGCGCGGGAGTTCGAGGCCGACCGCGCCGGCGCCGAGATCGCGGGTTCGCCGCAGGGGCTCATGAACGCGCTCGTCAAGCTGCACAATGCGCCGCCCATGGAAACCCTTGCCACGCCCAGCACCGCACACATGTACATCTCGAACCCGCTCAGCGGCGTCGGTGGCGTCTCCAAGTGGTTCATGACCCACCCGCCGGTGGAGGAGCGCCTCGCCGCCCTGCGCCGCCTGTAATACGGCAAGCAAACAATAACAGTTGAACCCCGGCCCGGGGGTTTGGTGTGCTGGCCCATCATGGCCAGCACCCCTCCCCCTGGTTCCGAGATTCGGTCCGAGGTCAACGACCTCGGCTTCGGCAGCCGCGTTGCCGACACCACCCAGGCCCGATTCCTCAATCGCGACGGCACCTTCAACGTACGCCGCCGCGGCCTCGCTTTGAAGCAATCCCTCAGCATCTACCACACGCTGCTCACCACCTCATGGCCCAGGTTCTTCGGCTTCGTTATCGCGAACTATCTGGTCGTGAACCTCATTTTCGCCGGGCTGTACCTCCTCGCCGGCCCGGAGGGGCTGCACGGCACCTCCGGCACAACATCCGCCGATCGCTTCCACGACGCCTTCTTCTTCAGTGTCCAGACCCTCTCCACCATCGGGTACGGCCGCATTTCGCCGGTCAATCTGTGGGCCAACCTGCTCGTTACCGTGGAGTCCTTCATGGGCCTCATGGGCCTCGCCTTGGCGACGGGCATGTGCTTCGCTCGCTTCTCGCGCCCGGTGGCGCACATCCAGTTCAGCCGCAACGCCCTCATCGCCCCCTACCGCGGTATTACGGCGCTGGAGCTTCGCATCATCAACACGCTGAACAACCAACTCATCGAAACCCGCGCCAAGGTCATGTTCGCCCGCCTCACCGAGGAAAGCGGCCGCAAGGTCCGGCGGTTTTTCCCCCTTCCCCTCGAGCGCAACGACGTTATGTTCTTCCCCCTCCAGTGGACCATCGTCCACCCCATCACCGAGACCAGCCCGCTATATGGCCTGGGCCCGGCCGACCTCGCCGCCATGGACGCCGAATTCCTGATCCTGCTGACGGGCACCGACGAAACCTTTTCCCAATCCGTCCACGCGCGGTCGTCGTACAAGCACAACGAGATCGTTTTCGGCGCCCGGTTCACCAGCATGTTCGTCAACGAAGGCGAAGGCAAGATCCAGGTGGACATGCGCAAGCTGGACGACTTCGAGTCCGCGGAATTGCCGACCTCCTGATTGGGGGGGAGGGGGAGGGGGGGGGGCACCTTGCCTTGTAACCCCAATGTTTTCAGCGAGCGTTCGTGAAGAACGGTCGTTTTTTGCGTCCTGAAACGTCCGTTTAGACCGGTCTGAATCGCGGTTTTTTGCGCTGAAAGAGCGCGAAGTCGCCGGGTATTGGCGGGTTGGATGGCCGGGGCGCAGGTTGATCATGATGAAAGGACCCTAGCACAGGGGAAAGTGGTTTGCCTATTCCCTTACAGACGCTTGCGACCTTCTGCAGACCCATGAAATTGAGCAGACGCAGAGGAGGCGGCAAAAAAACTCGCCGTGGAGCCCAGGAGGACGCTAGGAAGGACCGCGAAGAGGCGAGGGCTGGGGTTCCAAGCCAATGGAGGCCGGACTCTCGAGTCTGTTTTGCGAGTGAGACTAAACATGTGCCTGTCCCGAGCTTCTCCTAATGGGACTCCTGTGGATTCACGTTGATTCCTTCATTTTCGCCGTTAGTCTCATCCGAACCAAGTTCGTAAAACCACCTCCTCGAAACGGGATCTTTTCATGCAACGTTTGATCGTTTTGGGTTTCTTGTTTTCCGCCCTGTCCGCTTATGCCACGCCCGGCCTGCTCAATTACCAGGCCAGACTTAACGACAGCAACGGTTTGCCCATTAACACCACGGTGAACGTCACGTTCACTTTCTGGGACTCGGCCACCACCGGCACTCAGCTGGGAAGCGGGTTCTCGGACACCGACGCGGTGACTCCCAGTAACGGTGTGTGTTCCGCCGAAATCGGTGATGATCCAGGCAACCCCGTCCCGGCGTCGGTGTTCGCATCCGACTCGGTATGGCTGAATGTAAATGTGGGGGGAAACGACGTCGTCCCCCGCACGCGAATTGCGGCCAGCGGCTATGCCATCAATGCACTCTCGCTTTTTGGCTCGGCCTACGTCATCGTTGATTTGACAACCCAGGCGACTACCAACGGCTCGAATCTCATCGGTGCCTACGCCCGCGCCAAGGCGCTGACGCCCCACGGTTTGGCGCGTTCGGCCAACAACCGGGTGACAGTCCTGGTGCCCCCGGGCCGGTATGATCTGGGGACGAATCAACTGCTTTTGGACACGGAGTTCGTGGATGTCGTTGGTGTCTCGAGTGCCCGTGACGACCAGTTCATTTTAGGTCTTTCAAACGGCTTGGGTACGGGGGTTCTGGCCCAGACGGCCAACAATGTCAGGATTGAGAACCTTCGAATCCTCTGCAATCGCAATTCCGGTGGTTTCTCGGGAGCTGCGACGCCGGCAGCTTATTTCCCGGAATCCGGGACGACGAGTACCGTCGTCCGCAATTGCAAGTTTGAGTCCACCGGGGGCAAGTCGGTCGCCATGCGGCTGGGGACCAACTTTCCCGGGACCTATGAAAGGTGCGAATCGACCGTGTCCGGATTCGGTGCTGGTGGTGAGGCGAGCGGAACTTTCATTGATTGCATTGCTCCCGGAAATTCCTTTGGCCAGGATAGCACGGCGAGCGGGACGTTTATCAACTGCACCGCCAACGGGTCTTTCGCCTTCGGCTGGGGGGGTACCGCGAGCGGAACCTTCGTGAATTGCACTGGTGGCAGCCAGTGCTTTGCCACATTCGGCACGGCGAGCGGCACGTTTACAAACTGTGTGGGGGGGGACCAGTGCTTTGGCAATCAGGGCACTGCCAGTGGAACGTTTAGCAATTGTGTCGGCGGCAATGATTCGTTTGGCGGCGCGGGTTCATCTGCTGGTGGCAAATTCCAGGGCTGTCGCATGACCGGCACCTGGGGGGGCACTTTTGGCGGTCTGATGGAGAATTGCCGCTGGGCCGCAGGGTTTGTCACCGCTGCCAGCGCACGCATCTATGGCTCAACCATCATTGGCACGCTTGACCTTAATAGCACCAATGCAGGCGTCACGATGAGCCGCGCGCAGAATATCACGAACGAGGCCAGCAACAGCTTTGGTGCGACCAGTGCCATTGCCCTTAACATCGAAGACAGCGACGTGAACTAATGCGCTCCCAATTGTTCCCTTTTCGATCCGCGGGGTCCAGCCCCAGTAATCCCCGTCAGGACCATCTGCGGGCACTTCTTTGTGGGCGGATATCCGCAACCCGGCGAGTCATGGCGTTGGGCCTCCTGATGTGCTGCCTACAGGCCGCCGCGACGCCCGGCTTCCTGAATTACCAGGCAAAGCTCACGGACAATAACGGGGTCCCGATCAACGCGATCGTTACGATGACCTTCACTCTTTGGGACTCCCCCAGCGGAGGCAACCAGCTTGGCGGTGGTTTTGTTGACTTCGATTCCGCCTCCATAGTCAGCGGCGTCTGCTCCGAAACCGTGGGCGACCCCCCGGGGAATTCCATTCCACCCACGGTTTTCGCGTCGGACTCCGTATGGCTAAACGTAAATGTGGATGGAAACGATATCGTCCCACGCAGCCGCGTTGTTGCCGACGGTTATGCCCTTGGCGCCCTGCCCCTTGTTGGTCCGGCCCATGTCATCGTCAACGTGACGAATCAGGCCGGGACGAACGGCACGAATCTTCTGGCGGCCTACGCCACCGCCAAGTCGCTCACGCCCCATGGCCTGGCGCGTTCGGCCAACAACCGGGTGACAGTGCTGGTTCCGCCAGGGAACTATGACCTTGGAGTAAACCAACTTACCCTGGACACGGAGTTTGTGGACCTGGTCGGGCTTTCCAAGGCCAGAGATGGTCAGTACATTCAGGGAACCGCAAACGGCGTGGGGACGGGAGTCGTGGCCCAGACCGCAAACAACGTGAGGATGGAGAACCTGACGGTTCATTGCAGCCTGTCCACCGGGGGCGGATTTTTTGATCCAAGCGGCCAGGCGGCCTATTTCCCCGCTTCGGGCACAACCAATACCGTGGTACGCAACTGCAGATTTAGTGCAAACGAATCAAACGCATGGTCCATGCGCGCGGCCGTCAACTACCCGGGAACATTTGAGAATTGCGTTGCCAGTGGCGCCGGTTTTGGCGGAAACGGCGGGGTGGCGAGCGGCAAGTTCACCAATTGTACCGGGGGAAGTTTCAGTTTCGGCGGCAATTCTGGAGGTTTGGCCAGCGGGACGTTTGACAGCTGCGCCGGGGGTCTGGGCGCGTTCGGGGGCCTGGGAACGGCAAGCGGCACTTTCTCCAACTGCACCGGTTCCTTTCTCGCCTTCGGGGGCGGCGGTACGGCGAGTGGGACATTTACCAACTGCACCGGCGATGATTATTCCTTCGCGGGACGGGCCATCGGAACGGTAATTGCCAGCGGGGTTTTCACAAACTGCGTGGGGGGATTCGAGTCCTTTGGCGGCGGTGGCGCTGTTAACACCGCAGCCAGACTTCATGGCTGCAGACTGAAAGCTTTCAGCACCTGGACCGGGACCTTTAACGGGCTTATGGAAAACTGCCGCTGGGGATTTGGAATAACCCTCGGGGCCAATGCGCGCGTTTACGGATGCACATTCCCGGGGACAGTGGATCTCAACAACACTGCCGCCGGTGTCACCGGGACCCGCGCCCAGAATATCACAAACGAGGCCAGCAACGTCTTCGGTGCAACCAGTACCATTGCACTTAACATCGAAGACGGTGACGTGAACTGATGAATTGAACGCGTCTCCGGTCAATTCCTTCATCCCCAGCCTCTGGTCGTCCACCAGGAGAAGGGCTGTCTAAAATTAAACCCTCTCTCGGACCTATGTGTCGGCTTCGCACCCCCTGTGGCCTAAGATCAGACGTGATCAGAAAACACCAAAATCCGGCGCTGCTGTAGCCCACTTAAAGTCGTCCTGAAATTCGGGACAGGCGTGCGTTCCACCCAACCGCGAGGACTCACCCTGGCGCGTCATCGCGTTTGCCCTTCGTTGGTCTATAGAAGGCTGTAAGGGGTCGTGGGGGAATAGGTAAGCCCACCCCGGCTGTGCTAAACCGGTCTTCATCATGAAAACCCAATACCCATCCCACGCCGCCACTGTGAAATCCTGCCTGTCCTTTCGGCTTTCACCCCCGTTAGCCGGTCTAAATTGCGGTTTTTTGCGCCGAAAGTGCACGAAATCGCCGGGTATTGGCGGGAGGATGGCTGCGGCGCAGGTTGATAATGATGAAAGGACCCTAGCACAGGGGAAGGTGGTTTGCCTATTCCCTTACAGACGCTTGCGACCTTCTGCAGACCCATAAAATGGAGAGGCCGTCGCGGAAGGTGCTGAAACTCAACACAGAGGTGCGGTGGACGACCGGGAGGGCAAGGGATCTCGATGTTCGCCGTGAGCGGCACGCGCCTGATTTGTCAAGCTAGACCCGAAGGAGGGCGGACTTTCCAGGCACTTCTGTTTAAAGGTTTCGGAGTGGTAAGTAGAGAAAATAGAAAGCTTCACAATGCCGTAGAAACCGAATTGCAGATTACAGTTCCCATTTCGAGGTGACATTGTGAAGCTTTGCAGAAAGCATT
>JAIBAT010000110.1 GCA_019695055.1 Candidatus Sumerlaeaceae bacterium
CAATTTGAGATTTGATTCCCCCGACCTCGCCCGCCTGAATGAAGAGCTGAAACAAAGTAGCCCCGAGGAAATCCTCCGATGGGCTGCCGAGACGTTCGGCCAAGGCCTGTGCTGCCTCTCCTCCATGCAAAAAACGGCAGGGATGATCATGCATATTCTCAGCCGCGTTGCGCCCACCACGGAGATCATCTTCGTCGATACAAATGCGCATTTCGACGAAACCCTGGAGCTGCGTGACGAGTTTATCAAGCGGTTCGGCTGCAATATCAAAACCTACTACCCGGCCAAGTCCTTCGACGAGCAGCGTCAGGACTACGGCCGGGATCTCTACCTTCATGACAGCGACACGGACCCGCCAGGTTACAGGGAATGCTGCGTGCTGAGGAAGGAGATGCCCTTCATTGAGGCTGTCCGCGGTCGTTTCGAGGCTGTCATTGGAGGCCTGACGCGTGCGGAGGGTGGGGCACGAAAAGAGGTCAATATTGTGACCCCAGATCCCCGTTTGGGAGCTTACCGGGTCTATCCGCTCGCTTACCAATCAAAAGAGGTCATTGAGGAATATACCCGCCTTCATGATCTTCCGGTACACGCACTCTATGCGCAGGGCTATAAAAGCATCGGCTGCTTTTCGTGCACGACACCGGTGCTGCCGGGCGAGCCTGACCGTGCTGGTCGCTGGCGCCACATCAGGGAAAACAATCCGGCACTCGCAGGTCAGCAGATTTACTGCGGGATCAATTTCGAGGATAAGTCGGAGGGCAACAAGGCCTGAGTTCCAGCCCTGGTGCAGGTGACTTCCCTACGGGGTAGCCGAAGCCTTGGTTTTGGAGGGTTTGGCAGATTCGATCTGGCGGAATACCACGGGGTGAAACCCGATTTTCCGCCGGGCCATCCGAACAGCGTCTTCCACAGTCTTGGCGGCCAACTCCAACCGCAGGCCTTCGACGCCAGTAATCACCCATGCGCCAGCCCGACCGACCACTTTCACAAACTTGATTCCGCCGCGCCTCGTAACTCCCTCCACGCGATAAGCAGTTGTTGGGGGCACAGGCGTTTTGGAGCCAACGGTATGCTTACTGGAGCCGTTTGCAGACTTTGGGAAAGAACCACGGGATGGCCTGGCAGATGATTTCGAGGGGGGTTGGCGCAGACGCTTTCCCTCTGCGAGGGAGCGAAGGGGCGTTTTCCCACTCTGTTTGGGCTGTGAAGTGTTAGATTTCTGTTCCATTGTTCGTCTGGGCGATTCTTTATCCATTAACCATTTCTTCAGGAGACCATTTCATGGCCAAATTGTGGCTTGTAACTTTTGCTACTCTTTCTGGGTGCTTGATTGGGTGTGGCAACAAGAATGATATGTCATTTCTGCAAAATGAGGGCCGCCAATTTTACGATGTGCCGGTGACTCTCACCACGCAACTTCCCCAGACACCTCAAAAGGGAATGGTCGACATATCGCGGCATTCGCCCCTCACAAGTACAGAGTCAGTTCCCCGTTTGAAACTATCTGCGCACTATGTATCCCAGTCAGTGTTTACGGCACCAGCTAAACAGAAGGCTGTCGCCTCCACCTCCGGCCCATTGGTTCAAGTGGAGTCACGCTCCATTGGCAGCGGTAAGACCCTGAGCGGGCTGGACGTCCTCGCCGAGCGGAATTTTGCACCGCTCAAGGGGAAGCGCGTGGCCCTGCTGACAAATCACTCGGCCATAACCCGGGATGGCCGCCACATGCTGGACCTTATGTTTGGACATCCCAATGTTAATCTTGTGAAGATATTCTCTCCCGAACACGGTTTGTACGGGAACGTTGATACCAAGGTTTCGGATTTCGTGGAAACCCGGACCCAACTGATGGTTCACAGCCTCTACGGCAAGCGGCCTGCAGGGGAGGCCAAACCCAATCACCCGCGTCCCAAGGATCTCGACGGGGTCGATGTGGTGGTGGTGGACATGCAGGATATTGGCGCGCGATTCTACACTTATTGCTCCTACATGGGATTCATGATGGAGGAATGCGCCAAAAAGGGAGTCCAAGTCATCGTGCTCGACCGTCCCAACCCCATCGGGGGGCTCTATGTGGACGGACCGTCGCTGGATGCTGACCTTGAAGGTTTACCCACGAGCTATATGACGATGCCAGTTGCCCATGGTATGACCATGGGTGAGCTGGCGAGAATGTTTAATGCCGAAAAGAACATTGGGTGCAAACTGACCGTGGTGAAGTGCGAGAACTGGACGCGGGATATGTTCTACGACCAAACCGGACTGCTCTGGGTCAATCCTTCGCCAAACATTCAGGATCTCGACGCCGCCATTGTTTATCCCGGCATCGCCATCACCGAGGCCATTGTGTCCATGGGACGGGGTACCAAAGAGCCCTTCCACGTGTTTGGCGCACCTTATATCAAGAATGCGAAGGAAGTCGTGGACAAGGTTACTTCTGCCGGCCTGGACGGAATGAGGCTCGAGGTGGCAGATTTTACCCCCACAGGGACACTGGCGAAGGACCATGTCGGGGAGCGCAAGCTGTGTCGCGGGGCCCGCATGATTATCACGGATCGGCAGAAGTTCCGTTCCGTGGAACTGGGACTTCGCGTCATCAGTTACCTCTATAATACCTACGGGGACGATTACACGACCAACGCCAGGACCAAGAAGCTCGTTCCGGTTTACGACATCGACAAGCTTCGCGGGCCGGCGAGCTCGATTGTTGTCATGCGCATCAAGGAGAAGAAGTCCCTGGAATCGACCTTGGAGTTTATCGCGAAACAGGTTGAGCGTTTCCGGGAGACCCGCGCGAAGTACCTGCTTTATCCGCCCTTTGATTCCCCGGCTCGACTGGCAAACTCCAAACGCGCCAAATCGTGAAATCGAAGGGTGAGATCGCCGCGATCCTTCAAGATATCGCGGCGCTGATGGAGTTCCATGGGGAGAACCCGTTCAAGTGCAGGGCCTTTGACAATGCAGCGCGGGCTTTAACGGCGACGACAGAGCCACTGGAGGCACTACTCGCTGAGGCGGGGCGTCTGGAACAGGTCAAGGGCATAGGCAAAGCAACGGCTGAAGTTATCCGGGATGCGGCCGATTCGGGGCAGTGCACGGTGCTTCGTGAACTGAAAGGCAACATCCCTGCGGGTGTTTTCGAGGTTATGCAGGTTCCCGGCTTGGGACCTAAGAAGGTCCGGGTGCTGCATGATAAGCTGGGTGTGTCGTCAGTTCATGATCTGGAGAAGGCCTGTCAGGATGGCAGGGTCGAGAAGCTTCCGGGCTTTGGAAAGAAGACAAGCGACAAACTCCTGGAAGGAATCAGTCAATTCCGCGAGTTCTCCGGACAGTTCCTCTGCTCTGTTGCCTTGGATGCGGCAACACCCTTGCTGGCAGCCCTCAGGGAGATCAAAGCTGTGAAACGGGTGGAATTGGCCGGGAGTTTGCGCCGTGGCCGTGAAATTATCCATGACCTCGACTTCGTCGCCAGTTCCAATTCTCCGCAGGAGGTCATGGACAGATTTGTTTCGTTACCCGGCATTTCGCAGGTGGTAGCCCACGGTCCGACCAAATCCAGCGTCCGCCTGACCTCAGGAATCCAGGCTGATTTGAGGGTGGTTTCTGACGACCAATTCGCATGTGCGTTGCAGTACTTCACGGGTAGCAAGGAACACAATACGCAGATTCGAGGACGCGCGAAGAAGATGGGGCTGCGCGTGAACGAGTACGGCATTTTCCATGCAAACGATGGTGACGAAGGGGAGGTTGCCAAAGCCCCGGCTTTCCAAGTGAAGGACGAGGCGGCCTTTTACAAAGCACTGGGCCTGTCTCTGATCCCTCCGGAACTGCGTGAGGGGCTGGGTGAGGTCGAGGCCGCCGAAGCGGGTGGGATTCCCAAGCTGATAGACTTGCAGGATTACCGCGGTGTTTTGCACTGCCACTCGACCTGGAGTGATGGTAAAGCCAGTATCCGCGAGATGGCCATGGCAGCAAGGGACCAGTGGAAACTGGATTACTTCGCCGTTTGCGACCACAGCGAAGCGGCGTTCTATGCAAACGGCGTCAAGAAAGGCGATCTGGCCCGTCAGCATGAAGAGATAGATGAACTCAACGACGAGTTGGGCGGAAAAGACTTCCAAATTCTGAAAGGATGCGAGTGTGACATCCTCGGGGATGGAGAACTGGACTACCCGGCTGAGTACCTTGCGAAAATGGATGTTGTGGTGGCGTCCGTACATAGCCGCTTTCAGCTACCTCCGGATGAGATGACCCAGAGGCTCCTTCGCGCCATTGAGAACCCCTATACGACGATTCTGGGGCATCCCACGGGGCGGCTATTGTTGGGTCGGTCTGGATACAGTTTGGACATGGAGGCCGTGCTCAGGAAAGCTGCGGAGACCGGCACCGTCATTGAGATTAACGGTGATCCCCGCAGACTGGATCTGGACTGGCGGCTTTGCCGGCATGCCCGCGACCTTGGGGTAAAGTTCAGTGTCAATCCGGATGCACACAGCGTGGCGGGGTTGCGGCATATCCTCTTCGGGCTGACTTCGGCACGCAAGGGGTGGCTGACATCCAGGGATGTTATTAACTGCCTGTCACTCGCTCAATTTCTCAAGTTCGTGAGAAGCCTCAGGGAATCCAAACTGGCTCGGGCTTAGTTTCCCCGAGGTCCGACCCCCTGACCATAATGTTCCACAAAAGAAAACCGCCGGAGTTCATCGAACTCCGGCGGTTCATTTGTTTCTAATTGTGGTCCGTTACGTCACGGCTTGATAATGTTACAGGTCAGGAAGATGAGAAGAGTTGTCTTATCCACCTTGTCCTGTGTACGGTTGAAGAAGATCTTCCCAATGTACGGGATGTTACGTAGAATCGGAACACCCGAGTCGCGGCTGGTGTTGCGTTCACCGGTCCAGCCGCCGAGTACGATGGTGCCACCGTCGCGGCAACGGGCCGTGGTCGAAAGGCTGCGACGGCGCCGATCAAACGTAAGAGCTTGAACAATGCCAACGTTCGCATTGGCGATCGGGTTGGTCAGATCGCCAACCAGTGTCCGAACCGGGGTGCCCTGTTCCTGACCGGCGTCCTGCAATTCCAAGTCCTGGATATCGAGACGGATTTCGCCGAGCTGCGTAATCTGGGGCTCCACGGACAACTGCACCTGATTGATGGTGTTGTTGAAAGCGACATTGTTACCGATATTGCTGCCGTTGGTATTGTTGTTGTTGCTATTGTTATTGTTGTTGTTCTGGTTCGCACCGGAGAGGTTCTGGAAAGACTTGTCGATTTCGAAGTCTGCGGTCTGTCCATTTTCCACCAGTACGTGCGGACCATTCACCATGGTGAGCACGCCTTCAGCTTCGAGTGTACGAAGTGTGAAGTTCAAAGGAGTCTCGCCGCCTGAAGTGAAGCTCAACACCTGGGTGCCCTTCAAGAGCCCCGCATTACCCAACTCGTTGGCGAATGGGTCAAACGGGTTGCGAAGCTCGCTGGAGAAGTTGGCGAAACTGCTGCTCAGGTTGCTGTTGTCGAAATCGATGCCGCTCTTGCCAAGACCGGCGATGGAGAATTCCGGCATCCACTCCTTGGCGCGGGTTTCGTTAACTTCCACAAGCTTCGTCTCAATGCTGACCTGAAGGACCGGAATATCGAGTTGCTCAATCCAGCCCTTCACTTCTGCCAGGTCACCCGGATCATCATAACGGATGAGGAGGGCGTTCATGTTTTCAACGGTGTCGATGGTAAGATTCGGAGAGCCAGTTCCCTGATCCCCACCAGTCGGTGCGCCACCGGCCTGGCCGGGCACTGCGCCAACCTGTTGCGGCGTTACGGTCGCAGGGGCAGCCACTCCGGTTGACTGCGGGTTGTAGCGAACCTCAATACGCGCCGACCCTTCGTTATTACCTGAGGGGCGAACTTCGATGACGTTAATTTCGTAGTCATCGATGAACTCGGAGCGGAACTCCTTGATCGTACGGTCTTCGCTCGTTGTCGGCGTACGGAGAACCATTTCCACGTCATCGTCGTTCTTGTCGTTGACGTCGTTCTGGTTGATCTTGGTCACACGGATCCGGAGATCGCGGAAAGTCAGTTCACCTTCGGGGCGAAGAGTCTTGGTGACCGATTGACCGCCGCTTGATCCGCCCTGATCAGACGGTTCGCTGCTCGCAAGCCCCAGCACTCGATTGATAAGTTCCGAAAGCTCGCTGGCCGTCTGGTGTTTGAGGAAGACGATGTCGGACTTCTGCTTCTTGCCCAACGGGGCGAGTGCGCGAATATAGTCGCTTACAGCCTGGAGGTTATCCGGGTAGTCCGTGACGGTCAGGGTCAGCGTGTTCGGGTCGTACCAGTAACGGCGCCCCTCCGCGGCTGCGGCGCTCTCTGTGCTCTGGGAGTAAAGGATGGTCTTTACCACCGTCACCACGTTTTGGGCCATGTCGCGGGCCTGCTCGACGTTTTCGTCGATCGGCGTGCGAGGCGTCAGGTTGAAAGTGGCCACCTGCAGTTTCTGATTTTCCAGGCGCTTGATGAAATTCTTGTCGAGGAGTAGCTCTTCAACTTTGGCGATGTTTTCCGCCGTATCCTTAACGATCAGATCCTCGCCATCCACCAGCACACGGCGCTCAAGATCATAGGGCGCATCGCTCTGGACGCGAACCACAGCTTCCACGAGTGCCTTGATCTTGTTGCCTTCCTCGGGGCGGATCTTCCAGCTCTTGAAGATCAGGCCTGGAGGGCCGGCGGACTGCATATCCTTCAGGAAAGCTTCCACCTTGCTGATGTTTTCCTGGCTGTCGGTCACCATCAGCATGTTCTGCCGGTCGTCGAGAGCCAGTTCCACGTTTCTCATCGGCGGTGCGCCCTCGGGGCCATAAAGGATTCTCTGGAGCGTCTTGTTCTCCATGACGGCCTTAAGGCGGGTTACCTGATCCGGCGTCAGGTTGAAGAACTTGGTACGCAGGTCCGGAGTCACCGTTATGACGTCGCTGGTGCGTGACCACTTGAGACCGATGGGCAGCAGAACGATATCGAGAGCATCGTTCAGCGGGGTGTCCTCAAACTTTGCGGTGACGCGAATTTCGGGGTCCACCCCATCGGCCACGTAGAAATTCACATCGGTGATGAGCGACATGGCGCTCAGGAATTCGACCAGGGACTTCTGACCGGCGGTGTCATAAGTTACACCCGTGTCGAGCTTTTCCGTGGAAGCGACTTCCTTCTGCAACTTCACCGCATTGTGCTGATGCTGCTGAACCCATGCATCGTACTCGCTGCGTGTTCTTTGGAGATACTCAATGGCGCGGGCATGGTTGGGGCTGATGGTCAGTGTGTAATTCCACCACTGCACGGCCACATCCAGGCGTCCGGCCTCATAGGCGGTCAAACCTTTCAGGAACGAAGCCTCCGCCTGATCCGCATCACCCTGCGAGGAAATCCGGGCGTTTACGGAAGCCTGGCTGCTTTTTGCGCCGCCCAATTGGGCAATGGCGGACTTGGCTTCCTCGTTGTTTGGATCCTTCTTCAGTACCTGCTTGTAGGCTGCGATGGCTTCGTCTGTCTTGCCGGCCTCGCGCTTGGTCCGCGCGTCCTTCAGCAACGCCTCGAATTCCGCTCCGGAAGCAACCGGCTCGGCTTTCTTCTCGGCGGTTGCAGGAGCAGCCGCTGCGACCATGCCCGTCTCACGCTTGGGTGCGTCGGGAGTAACCGCCGCGGCCATCACCTTTGTCTCCTTGGATGGAACCACGACGGGTGCGGCGGTCATGGGCTTCTTCTCAAGTTCCGCAACAAGAGCCTTTGCTTCCACGTTGTTTGGATCAGCAGCCGCGGCCTGCTTCGCTGTGGTCAGAGCAGCGTCACGGTTGGAATTTTGAAGTTCCTTCTGCGCCTGTCGCAGCAGATTATCCGACTCCACCTGCGGGGTTGAACTTTTGGACGCAATAGGCGGAAGCTGCTGGTCCGCGGCCTTTGCCACGACCTTCTCATCCTTGGGAAGGTCTGCCTTCTTCGCGGTCTCAAGTTTCTTTGCCGTTTCCTCTTCCTTGGCCTTCTTGGCTTCAGCGATCTTTGCGGCGTCCGCAGCCTTCTTTTCCTCTGCGATTCGTTTCTCTTCGGCTTCCTTGGCCGCCTGGTCTGCCTTCTTCTGTTCAGCTATGCGCTTTTCCTCGGCAACCTTTGCCTCGCGTTCAGCTTTCTTCTGGTCAGCCAGACGCTTCTCTTCAGCTTCCTTTTCAGCCTTTTTCTGATCGGCAATGCGCTTATCTTCCGCGTCCTTGGCTTCCTTGTCGGCCTTTTTCTGGTCCGCGATGCGCTTTTCCTCGGCTTGCTTTTCGGCTTTCTTCTGATCGGCCAGACGCTTTTCTTCAGCTTCCTTTGCAGCCTTTTCGGCCTTCTTCTGGTCCGCTATGCGCTTCTCTTCGGCGGCTTTTGCTTCAGCAGCCTGCTTTTCCTCAGCCTGCTTCTTTTCGCGGGCGGCCTTGGCGTCGTCCTTGGCCTCTGCCGAAGGCTTCTCAGACTTGTCAAACAGGCCGGGCAGTACCTCGCCAGCCGGAACAGAAGCGACTTCTGGGGCAGCCTTGGCGGCTGCAACCTTTGATTCGTCAGTCTTTCTGGCAGCCTTTTCGGCTTCGATTTCCGCAGGGGTCTTGGTTTTGGCGGTCACAACTTCGGAGGCCACGGCATTCGCGGCAGACTTTGCGACAACCGGCGCGTCCGCAGCCATGGAGACGGACTTGCTCGCCTTTGGCGCCTCGGAGGTGGTATCCCTGGAAACCTTTACGGCGCCCTCTTCCTGGCTGGCGTCGGGCCGGGGAACCGAAGCAACGGTCCGGGGCTCGCGCGCAGGGAGGCTGGACAGAGCGGCAGATGGATCAAACTGTTTTCCGCCAATTCGCCTGTCAATCTGGGTCAGATACTTGCGGGCTTCGGCATTGGAGTCATCCAGCCGCAACGCTTCCTGGAACTGATTGCGCGCGTCGGCGTAATCCCCGTCCTGGAATTTCCGGCGTCCCTCCACGAGGAGACGCGATACCTTCTCGCCACTCGAAAGCCCTCCGGCTGCCGGCTGCGGATCCCCCTGACCACCCATCATCACGGTTGAGGTGGTATTCTTGGCAACAACAGTGCCTTTTCCCTTTCGTGCCGATGACTGGGACGAAGGCTGATTATCAACGGGAGCACACAGACCAAGGCTGGCGGCCAAGCTTACGAGTATATAGCAAAGCGCGATTCTTGATCCCAAGTTTAACGGCATCGAATTCCGACCCTCATATTCATGTGACAATTACTGCCTTAACTGCAATGGCGCGACAGGTAAATCCGCTGTTTTGATACAAACAGCCGCCAGCGTCAGAGACCTCAGTCAACAAGAACCCGCAAGAGCACAATCAAGACGCTTCACTGTGTTCGGCAATTGGCGACCCTATCCAATGCAACCCAACCCCAAAAGCAACAAAAAACTACAGCCCCAAATCGCCCCCTGAAAAGGGCCCAAAACCGTCCCCAAATTCCCGAATCTAGCGGGGTGCTCCGGGAGCAGGCGGCGGTGCACCGCCAGGGGGGGGCGGAGCGGGGGCTCCACCGGGTGCGGGAGTGGTCCCCGCCGCTGGTTTTCCGGTCAATTTGTCGTGAAGTTCCCGTGCTTTCTGATGCGACGGAAGGTTTGCCAGAATCTCCGTGAGAAGGCGGATTGCCTCATCCGTTCGGCCACCCTCGGCGGCCGCCTGGGCCGACGTGAATTTCGCATTGGCTTCCCGTTCCAGGGTTTCCTTCCGCTTCACGTCCTTGAAATCAAACATGTTGTAGGTCCGGACTTCCTGAATCTTGTCGAACTTCGCAATGTCCGTCGTTTCTTTCAGGGCCTTGTAGGTCTTGTAATCCGGGTTGGTGGGGAGTGGATCCTTGAGTTGCAGGAGGGTGGTGTTGCCTCCGCCAGTGCCAATGGTTCCGGATTGCTCGGAAAACCAAAGCCAAATCAGCACACCCAGCAACCCAAACATCACGATCACGACGATGCGGTCGAGGTTGGCCTTCAGTTTCTTAACGATTTGTTCGGATTTTTCGCTCATCTTGTCATCTCACCTTAAATCGGCGGCATTCCACCTTCAGCTGATTTGGCGCCACCTGGTAAGCCTGCGGGGGCTGGACCGCCCGGCATCATACCGGACTGCACAGTCGGGGTTGCTGTAGGAGCCGTCATTCCCGGTGGCAAAGTCACTCGCGCCGGGGCAAGCCGGGTCTCCTTGCTCTTGGCCTGCAGGGTCATCTGGAATGTTTGGGCTTCCTTCTGGATGAACAGCGAAAAGCGCGCCTCGGGGGAACTGAGATTGGGCTTTCCCGAAACCCAATCCTTCAGTTTTGCCAGATCATCGGCAAATTTGGCGATGGACCCAAAGACTTCTGTCTCGCCGGTCAGGGTCACTTGTCCATCAGGCTTCATGTCAATGGATGTGATCAGGATATCCGGCGGCTTGACGGCCTGCAGGGCACCAAGAAACTCGAGCCAATAGGCACGATTGCCAAAGGCCTGGGTCACCGCAGAAACCTTTTTACTAACCTCTTCGCGCACGCCAAGTATTTTTTCAAAATCAGTTCTGACTTGTAGATTTTCCCATTCTTTTTTAACTTTAGGAATCTCTTCGAAGAAAATGCTTTCTTGTTTAGCGCCTGGTAAGAATTCATAAACTTCCTCTGCCAAGAAAGAAAGCACGGGGGCCATCAGTCTCAACAGAGTAGAAGTGATTTCATGAATCACCATTTGTGACCCCCGTCGGGCATCGCCATCTTCTTTCCAGGTGTAAAGTCTGTCTTTCAA
>JAIBAT010000096.1 GCA_019695055.1 Candidatus Sumerlaeaceae bacterium
AGCCTTGATTCGCTAGAGAAGCAGATCAAGGAGATGACCATGGCCGGTGAGTAGACCGCTCGACGACAAGATAAGCAACTGGACTGCGCCGTTTGCGGGGCAGGCCAGTTAGTGAACGAGCGCGCCCCTGCAGATCAACGCAGGGCGCGCTTGAGACGTCGCCGAAGCAGTGTGACTTGAAGCAAACTTTAACTGGTGAATGACCGGGTATGGCTCCTTTGCTCGTAAACCTGCTGATCTCATTTCTCCTTTTTGTCGCCCTGTTGATTGCGCTGGAAGTTGGCCGTCGCATCGGCAAGCGGAAAAAGGTCGACAAGGACGGACTGGGCACCGGCGCGTCCGACGGCGTGGTCTTTGCCGTATTCGGGCTGATTGCCGCGTTCACGTTCTCCACCGCGACGTCACGCTTCAATGATCGCCGCGAGTTGATCGTTGAACAAGCAAACGCGTTGGGAACCGCACACCTGCGCCTCGATGCCCTTGACCCCGCCGATCGCACCGAAATCCGCCAGCACATGCTGCACTGGGTGGAGCTGTCCCAACGCTACCGCGACGTGGTCAGCGATTCCGCGCGGCTCAGCGAACTGGTTGCGGAAGGCGACCGCGAGCAGGCGGAAGTCTGGCGACTCGCCGGGACAGCAGTGGAAAAAAAGAATCAGCCCGCGCTTTGGTCGTTCGTCATGTCCCCCCTCAACGACTGGATTGACCTGACCACCAAGCGCAACGCCGTAAGCGATCTGGGTACCCCCACGACCGTGCTTGTGACGTTGATAGCGTTGTCCCTGGTTACCGCCACACTGGCCGGTTTCAATTCCAGCCCCAAACCACGCAGCCGGCTTCACACCTTCGCCTTCGCCGGCATTATCGCGCTGCTCGTTTTCGTTATGCTCGATATGAAAAGCGCGCGCTCCGGACTGATCCGCGTTGATTCCCTCGACCACATATTGGAACAAGTGGGCCAGGGAATACGCGCGCAACTGCAATGAAGGAACAATAGAAAACTTAAAAGCTGGACGCCTTCCGAGTAATCTTGCTTGAATATTGCCAATAGCAATACGTTATGCTCACGATGAATGATGCGTTTCGATTGGGACACCAATAAGGCCGCGACCAATCTTCGAAAACATGGCGTCTCTTTCCAAGAGGCGTCCACGGTCTTTGCGGATGAAAATGCCCGGTTGAAAAGCGACTTGGATCATTCCGAGCAGGAATTCAGGTTCATCCTCCTCGGTTTGAGCGCCAGGTTTCGTGTTGTCGTAGTTTGCCATTGTTACCGGGAGAATGACACCGTCATACGAATCATCTCCGCTCGCAAGGCGACATCCAAGGAACGAGATCAATACTGGAGCTATCTATGAAGAAAGAATACGATTTTTCCGATTCCGTGCGCAATCCGTACGCCAAACACTTTCGCAAGGCCGTCACGATTCGCCTCGGAACAGATGTCATAGCCTATTTCAAGGCTCAGGCCAAAGAGACCGGGGTCCCCTACCAAAACCTGATCAACCTCTACCTACGCGATTGCGCGCAATCTGGGAAAAAGCTTGGCCTTAAGTGGGCGTGACAGCAGACCGATGAAAACAACCCATCCCCTTTGCGTATCTTTTGCGTCATTGCGTTGGCATAGCCCCCCATCATTTCATGGGTCTGGTAGAGGTTCTAAGCGGTCATAAGGGAATAGGCAAACCCATTTCCCCTGTGCTATACCCATCCTCAGTTAAGTCGCCCGATCTCTATCCCCACGTGTGCCGCGCATGGCACGGAGGGATGGGAAACACCCAGGTGCATCGGGCATCGTTCTTTGACATGACCACCAGACCAGAAGCACAACCCAACCTCCCCCTGCCCAACTGCCCCGATTCTCTTTCGCCTTTTTCGCGTGTTTCGCGGGCAAAAAAGAGCTCTTTCACGTGAATTTGGATCGGTTTAAATACGCATTAATTTGCAGTTTAGATCGATTTAAACCGCACCTTGAAAATTGCAAAATATTGATAATGATAGACTTACAAACAAACGCGTACCCCCCCCCTCCCCCTCCCCCCCCCTCGTCGTGCGGGAAGGAAGCCCTTATGGAAGGAGCGATGGACTATGACTCCTCCCTAAGGTGGACCTTCCAGCGGTGGGCGAGGAATCCCTGATTCTTCTGTTTAGGCTCGGGCCGCCTCACATTTCCGCTGTTTATGAATTTTAGCAACACCCCTCAGTAATGCTCCCTTCGGCTGAGAGGCCCATCACTGTCTTTTTTACGTTTTTTGGAGGTTGAAAATGCCAGTTCCAAGGCGACGCCATTGCAGCGCAAGAACCAAGCGTGGGCGTACCCATAAGAAGCTGACCGCCGTGGCCGGAATGGTCGAATGCAAGGTCTGCAACGCCCTGCGCATTCCCCATCACGTCTGCCCCGAGTGCGGCGATTACAATGGCCGCCAGATTGGCAAGGACAACCGCCCGGCCGCCAATTCCTGATCCAACAGTTCATCGGGAAACAATGTTTGACCGTGGTTTCGTACCTTTGGTATCGGAACCACGGTTTTGTTTTTACAGGTTGGTTTTTGCGCACATATCCAGTGATTCCGCAATCCCCCAGTTGTGCCCTGTCCCGCGCTCAGTCCGTGCGGGTTTTAACATCCTGATTTTGGGATAGGACCATGAGCAGCCGAATTGCCAAACTCCGCGAGGAAGTTCGCCAGCGCCGAAAGGAACGGGCACGCAAGCCCACAACCATCGCGCTGGACGCCATGGGCACGGACCACGGCCCCGAGGAACTGCTGCGCGGGGCCTTTGACGCCATCAACCTCATCCCCACGCTTACCGTTATCGCCACCGGCCCCAAGGATCGCCTGCATTCCATATTGAAGCATCACGGGTGGGCCCACGAGCGCATCCAAATCGAAAACGCCACCCAGGTGGTCGAGATGAAGGAAAGCCCGAAGGACTCGCTGCGTAAGCGCGATTCTTCCGTGGCGGTGGCCGCGAAGCTGGTAAAGGAGGGCCGCGCGGCCGGCATGGTTTCCCCGGGCAACACCGGCGCCACCATGGCCGTGGCCATGTTCCAGTGGCGCACCCTGCCCGGCATCAGCCGCCCGGCCATTGCGGCCTTTATCCCGCACCCCAAGCACCCGTGCATCTTCCTCGATGCCGGTGCCAACGTGGATTGCCGCTCGAATCACATGTTTCACTTTGGCATCATGGGCGCCGTTTACTCGCGCTACATGTTCCATTGCCGCAACCCGCGGGTCGGCTTGCTGTCCGTAGGCGAGGAGGACTCCAAGGGGAATGAACTGGTGTTTGAGACGCAGGAACTGTTTCGGGATTCCACCCTCAATTTCCGCGGAAACGCCGAGGGACGCGACCTTTTCAAGGGCCAGTTCGACGTCATCGTCTGCGACGGTTTCGTCGGCAACGTCATGCTGAAATTCGGCGAGGCCCTCGTGGAGTTCATTTTCGAGCATCTGAAGTCAGAGATTCAAAACAGCGTGGTCTCCCAGCTCGGTGCCCTCGCCATGATGCCCGTTTTCAGGAACTTCAAGAAGACCGTGGATTACAGCGAGTACGGTGGCGCCCCCCTGCTGGGCCTGAATGGCAACTGCATCATCTGCCATGGTTCCAGCAAGGCCAAGGCCATCACCAATGCCCTCCGAACGGCCGATGACCTCGTCGGCGCGCGTGTGAATCAGCACATCACCGAGCTTGTGGAGAAGAACGCCCACTGCAATCCATCCAAAATGGGCAGGAAAGACGACCCGCCAGCCCAAGGTGGCCACAAGTAGAGGCCCGGTGGAGCACACCCAGGGCCCAAATATTTGATTTTCACCGGGGTAACTCCCCCCGGCAGCATTCCTGACTGTTTTCGAGTGTTCCACGCTCCGGCAAAATGGCCGCATTCATCCCACGCAATGAACCTTGCGGGGCGCGGTTTGTAAGTCTGCCGGACGAACAATTCAGCAACCGGCCCCCAGGGGCCCCAAAGGCACGATAAGATGTTCGGTTTCATTACGAAGTTGTTTGGCAACAAGCAGGCTCGCGACATGCGGAAGATTCTCCCCATCGTGGACGAGATCAACGCGTATTACGAGGAATACCAGAACCTGACTGACGAGGAACTGCGCGCCAAGACCGCCGAGTTCAAGCAGCGCTATCAGGACGGGGAAAGCCTCGACGACCTGCTGCCCGAAGCCTTTGCAACCATCAAGGATGCCTGCCGCCGCCACGTCGGCCAGAAGTGGGAAGCCGCTGGGATTGAAATCACCTGGGACATGATCCCGTTTGATGTGCAGCTTGCCGGCGCCACGGTGCTCCACCAAGGCAAGATCGCCGAAATGGCGACCGGTGAAGGAAAGACCCTCGTTGCCATCATGGCGCTTTACCTGAACGCGCTCGCCGGAGAAGGCGTTCACCTCATCACGGTCAACGACTACCTCGCCCGCCGCGACAGCGAGTGGATGGGCAAGATCTTCGAGTTTCTCGGCCTCACCATCGGCTGCCTGGACAAAACTGAGTCGAGCACCCCCGAACGACGCGCCATGTACGAGTGCGACATCACCTACGGCACCAATCACGAATTCGGATTCGATTACCTGCGTGACAACATGGTGCACGAGGCCAACCAGGTCGTTCAGCGACGCGGCCACTTCTTTGCCATCGTGGACGAAGTGGATAACATCCTCATCGACGAGGCCCGCACGCCGCTCATCATCAGCGGCCCCGTGGATCGCAGCACGCACCGCTACGACGAGATCAAGCCCATCGTGTTTGACCTCGTCCGCAAGCAGAACGAGCTGGTCAATCGCCTGGTCTCCGACGCCGAGAAGATCATGCGCAGCCCGGAAGGGTTGACCTGGGACGCCGGCCTTATGCTGCTTCGCGCCCAGCGCGGTCTGCCCAAGCACAAGAAGCTCGCCAAGATCCGCGGTGAGGCTGGCGTGCAGGCTATGATCGAGAAGGTGGAGTTGCGTTACCTCGGCGAGAAGCGCATGAACGAGGTGGACGAGTCCCTTTACTACGTCATCGACGAAAAGGGCCACCAGATTGACCTTACGGAAATGGGCCGCACGGCGCTTGCCCCGAAGAACCCCAAACTGTGGGAACTCCCCGACACAGTTGAGGAAATCGCCGCCGTTGGTGCCGGTGACTATGACGTCATTGAGCTGAAGGATGGTCGCAAGGTCCTGCTTACTGGTACAAAGGAAGAGCGCGCCGCCGCCCGCAAGCCCAATGGCGATTATGAGATTCATCGCCACGATGGAATCCAGGAAGTGGATGCCGTGCTCATCGAGCGCGTTGTGCCCGGAACGGAATCCAGCCCCGACGAAGTCGAGGTTATCAAGGAAGTCATCCGCGCCGAGCACGGTGTTCAGAGCGAAAAACTCCATAACATCGCGCAGCTTCTGCGCGCCTACTCGCTTTACGAAAAGGACGTGGAGTACGTCGTTCAGGACAACAAGGTCGTCATCGTGGACGAGTTCACCGGCCGCCTCATGCACGGGCGCCGCTGGAGCGACGGCCTGCACCAGGCCGTGGAATGCAAGGAAGGCGTCGAGATTGAGATCGAGACGCAGACCCTCGCCACCGTCACTCTGCAGAACTACTTCCGCATGTACAAGAAGCTCGCCGGCATGACCGGCACCGCCGAAACCGAGGCGGCCGAGTTTTCGCACACTTACAAGACAGATGTCGTCGTGGTCCCCACGAACCGGCGCTGCATCCGCAGCGACGAAAACGATGTCATCTATAAGACGCGCAAGGAGAAGTACGCCGCCATCATCGGCGAAGTGGAGCGCTGCCATGCCGAGAAGTTCCCCGTCCTGGTGGGCACCGTCAGCGTCGAGGCCAGCGAACTCCTGAGCAAGATGCTGCAGCGCAAGAACATTCCACACAACGTGTTGAACGCCAAGAACCACCAGCGCGAAGCCGAGATCGTTCGCTTCGCAGGCCAGCCTGGCGCCGTAACCATCGCCACCAACATGGCGGGCCGCGGAACGGACATCAAGCTCCACCCCGACGTGATCCAGCGGGATGATTCCGGCAATCCCGTAGCCGGAGGCCTGCAAGTCATTGGTACCGAACGCCACGAGGCGCGACGCATCGACCGCCAGCTCCGTGGCCGTTCAGGCCGTCAGGGCGACCCGGGGCGATCCAAGTTCTTCCTGTCCCTTGAGGATGACCTCATGCGCCTCTTCGGTGGCGAACGCATCGCCCGAATCATGGACCGCATGGGTCTTCAGGAAGGCGAGGAAATCACCCACGGCCTGGTGACCAAGTCCATCGAACGCGCCCAGAAAAAGGTGGAAACCAAGAACTTCGAGATCCGCAAGCGCACATTGGATTATGACTTGGTCATGAACTCCCAGCGCGAAGCCATTTATGGCCTCCGCAAGGATGCGCTGATGAACGACGACCTGAAGGAACTTGTCCTTTCCGTTCATCACTCGGCCATCCGCGAGATGTTCCGCGATTTCGGCGATGTCACCAAGCCCATCGAGGATTGGGATATCAACGGCCTGCTTGGCCTTCTCCAGCGCACGATTCCCTACGCGGAGTTCGAAAACCTGAAAGGCACGGTGGACAGCCACGACGGTGATGGACTCCTTGCAAAGATCATGGAGCGCGTCGAGCAGGCATACGATGCGAAGCGCGCGCAACTCGGCGACGACCTGATGACGCGCCTAGCCCGCTGGGTCATCCTGCGGCGCATCGACACAAACTGGATCGACCACCTGCTGGCCATCGACGAACTTCGCGAAAGCACCGGTTGGCGCGGTTATGCCCAGCTTGACCCCATCAATGAGTTCAAGCGCGAAGCCTCACTCCTGTTCGAAGACCTGCTTGTTCGCGTTCACAAGGAAGTGTTGGAGCACTTCTTCCTGACCCAGCCAGCCATCCAGCAAATGGAGCAGCCGGAGCAGAACATCGGCGCGTTGGAAACCGGCCGCGGCGAGCTCGAACCGCTTGCCGGGGAAGCTCCGACTGAGGAGGAACTGGAGCAGATGGCCGAGGGCGATGGCAATGGACGACATCCAGCCGGTCGCTCGGTTCCCCAGAACGTGCCGATTCGGTCCCAGCACAAGGTCGGGCGAAACGATCCGTGCCCCTGCGGAAGCGGGAAGAAATACAAGAAGTGCTGCGGCTCCGCAGCGGGTGAAGACTAGGACTTCATCTGGCCGATAAGGTTGTCGGTGGAGATGTTTTCCAACAATTCCAGCCGGACCACCTTTCCGCCGTAAGCCTCGACGATTTCGTGCCCTTCCACCTGTTCGTAGGAGTAGTTGCTACCCTTCACCAGCACGTCAGGTTTGATGGTTTCGAGGAGGTTGTGGGGCGTATCGTCGGAAAACAGCACGATGTGATCCACCGCTTCCATTGCGGCTAGCAACCGCAGACGCTGGTTCTGTTTGATGATGGGCCTCGGGGCTCCCTTGAGCCGGGCAATGACTTCATCGGTATTCGTGGCCAGGATCAGCACGTCACCCAGCGCCCGCGCTGACTGCAGGAAGGAAACGTGCCCCGCATGGATGAAGTCGAAACATCCATTGGTAAAAACTATTTTCTTGTTCGCGGCGCGCAGCCGTTCCACCACGGTGGCAAGGCTGGAAACGGTGCAAATCTTTCGCGCCGAGGAATCACCCCGGGCAACCGCGATCAGTTCCGACGGGAGCACGGTGGCCACGCCACTCTTGGCCACCACAATCCCCGCGGCGGCATTGGCGAGTTCCGCTGATGGCTGCAAGCCAAGCCCCGTGGCAACCCCCATCGCCAAGTGGGCGACGAAGGTGTCGCCGGCGCCGGTCACGTCAAAGACCTCCCGCGCTGTCGCCGCCACAAACTGGGCATCCTGCTCCTTGGGAAACAGGGCCAAGCCCTCGCTCCCGCGGGTAATGACCACGCAGTCACAGTCCGTAAGTTTCTGAATCGCCTCGGCGGCCTTTTTCAGGCCTTCTGGCGTATTTGTCGGAAAGCCAGTGGCCTCCTGGGCTTCGCGGGCATTGGGAGTTAGTGCGAAACATCCGCGGTATCGGGCGTAATCCCGGCCTTTGGGGTCCACAAACACCGGCACCCCCTTTTGCCGGGCTGCGACCATGAAATCGGCAAGGAAATCCGGCGGCAGGCACCCTTTGCCATAGTCGGAAACGACTGCAGCACCGCACCCTTTAAGGGCACTGATGCTGGATTGGAGGAGCTTCTTAAGGGTCTCAGCCGCCACGGGAGCCGAGTTCTCGCGATCAACCCGTATCATCTGCTGGCCCTGGGCCACGACACGGGTTTTGGTGGTTGTTGGTCGGCCAGAATCAGTGGCTATACCCTTGGTATCAATGTTTAGCGCCCTGAGTTGGGAAACCAGCAATTGGCCATTGGCGTCATTCCCTACAACGCCTGCCAGGAGGGCCGAGCAACCGGCATCCCGGACGTTCCGGGCCACGTTGGCGGCTCCGCCGGGCAGGTTTTCCTCGGAATTGCACAGGACAACAGGAACCGGCGCCTCTGGGGACACGCGGTCGGTGGTTCCCTTGATGTAGTGATCAAGGATAAGGTCGCCAACCACAAGCACTTTGGTCTCGGATAGGGCATTTTGGAACTGCTCAACATTCGGCAAAGCCATTTTAGCTCCCGGCGGACATCAGGATGGGCTTGACGACACCAGCCAAGGTGTGCATACACAATGCAATACGGGAAAATTGCAGGGTGTGCAGATGTTTGAAAAATGTGATTTTCCGGTGCATTTTTGTCTTGATTTCAAATAACCCCTCTATCAGGTTCTGCTCAGATTCGCTGGAAAAAGCAGAATCAAATGAGGAAAGGAGATTTTAGGGATGGTTACAAGTTCGAAGGCCGCGAAGTTCATCATGTCGTTGGCCGCTGCTGCAGTTCTTCTCGCTCCGATGTCTGCAAAGGCTGGTTGCGAGCTTCCTGCAAAGCCATGTGCTCCGGCTCCGGTTTGCCCGGCTCCGTGCAAACAGTATCCGTGGTGGGCGATGATCGCTTACTACGTTCCTAACCGCGTTCTTGACCTTATCGACATCGGTCGCCTGAGCATCGGCATCGGCTGTGGATTTGGCGTCAACGTCCGCGTTACGGAGTTGGCTGAAATCGGCATCGGCAAGTACGAGACGACCCGTTTCGGCATGAAGGGCCGTGTTCTCCCGGTTTACGAAGAGAACATCGACGAGTCGGGCATTGCCTTCCTCGGATGGGTAAACGGCTGCTTGCAGCGTGACCCGACCGAAATCGGCGCTGACCTGCATATCGGTATCATCGGTGCTCAGGCTGCTGTCTCTCTGGCTGAGGCTATCGACTTTGTCGCTGGCTTCCTGCTGATTGACCTGCAGGGCGACGACCTCGGCCCCAATCCTTGGGACTAAGGTTGTAATTGCGGAGCGTTGTTGAGCGCGCCGCTTTCCGGAAAACGGCAAGTAGAGTATGCGGGGACTTCCAAGTGAAGTCCCCGCTTCTTTTTTTTATATGAAGTGTTCTTGAAGAGCCTTCTCAACCGACGGGGTGATAGTCCCCCAGTCTCCGCCCGCTTCTTTTGATACCGTGACGAAATCGTTGAGAAAAAACACCATTTTTACCCCCGAAATAGTGAAAAGTTTTGCGGCGAGCGGGTCCGCCGCCGCCTCCGCAGCCGAATTGAAAGTCCTACTACCGCCGGGAGACACAGGACGATCGACCGTAAACTTCATGGCATTGGGGTTGGGAGTGGTCTGGGCCGTGATATGAACTGGCATGCTTGCATAGCCTCGGATTAATATTTGACAAAGGTTCCGTCCGACAGAGACCTTCATTACTTTCATCTGATGCCTCTATGACCTTCCGGCTCAAGTGGATTCTCCGGTGGTTTATCCTCTGTGCGCAGTCCAATACCACGTTTTGTCGATTGACACACCCCAACGGCAACCTACCTTGCGGCCTATGCGCTACGGACTGATTTTCACGGCTGTTATGGCCGCTTTGACTCTCGCAGGCTGCGAAGGCAACTCCAGCGATTCCAAGGGTTCCTCCAGCCCGGAAACCACCACCATAGGCACGGCCAGCAGCAAGCGCACCGGGAGGGATTGGGACGAAATCAAGGCCACTGGCACCCTGAAATGGGGAAGCGACGACTCCGGGGGTGCACCCTTTGAATTCAGGGATCCCAAGAACCCCAGCGAGCGCATTGGGTTCGAAGTCGAAATTGCGGATGAACTGGCCAAACGCCTGGGAGTGAAGATCGAATTCGTGCAGACCGAATGGGTGAACCTGATCCCGGCCCTCGAACGGGGTGATTTTGACATGGCAATGTCCGGCGTGGAAATCACTGAGGCACGGGAGAAGAGTGTCAGTTTCACAAAGCCCTACTATATTTTTCTGCAGCAATTGGTGGTCCGGGCCGACGAGAAATCCATCTCCTACCTCGCTGAGTGCAAAGGCAGAAAAGTGGGAACGTTAAGTGCATCGGCCGCTGAGAACATTTTGAAAGCCACCGAGGGTGTGACGCCGGTTGGGTACGATGACAACGTAAGACCTTACGAGGACCTGGCATTGGGCCGTGTGGACGCCGTGCTACTGGATCTCCCAATTGCGGTTTGGTATGCGAAGCCAAACGCAAAGCTCAAGTTTGCCGGCGAGCCATTCGCAGAAGGCAAATACGGCATTGCGGTTCGCAAGAACGCTCCGGCATTGCTCCAACAATTGGACAGCGCCCTTTCCGAAATGCACAAGGATGGGACTATGAAAAAGATCTACGAGAAGTGGAATCTTTGGAATGATGCCCAGAAGCAACTCCATTAGCGCCGCATGAACGGCCCGACTTTTCAGGAAAGAAAGAGGCCGTGGTGGCCCGCGATTTTACTCCTTTCTTGTGTTGCACTGATGGCGCACACCGCGTCAACGTCTCCCGGCGCAGCGCCATCTTCCCTCGATCAATCTTCTTTCTGGCAACTTCTCCAAGGATGGGCCCCGATTTTCCTGAAAGGCACCTGGGTCACGATTCAGCTCTCGGTGCTTTCCATGGCTGTTGCATCCACTCTTGGCATTGTACTCGCACTTTGCCGCGTTTATGGAGGGGGGACCGCTTCGGGATTGGCCCTGACCTATATTGAATTCATGCGCGGTACACCGCTTCTGGTGCAGTTGTATTTCATTTACTACGGACTGCCGCAATTGGGCGAAGCCCTCAGGCCGTTCTTCGATCAGTTGGGAGTGCCGGGGCTTTCGCGAATCTTCACGCTCTCCAGTATGACGGCCGGAGTGGCAGGCGTGGGGTTGAATTACGCTGCTTACGAGGCGGAAATCTACCGCGCCGGAATCATGGCCATTCCGCGTTCCCAAAGCGAGGCTGCGGCAGCGCTGGGATTGACCCGTTTTCAAACCATCCGACTTGTGGTCCTCCCACAGGCATTCCGGCTTGTTATCCCGCCGGTCACCAATGATTTCGTGGCTCTCTTCAAGGACACCTCCATTGTCTCGGTGGTGGCACTGCAGGAATTGACCGACAGCTTCCGCAAAGCCAGCACCTCAACCAACCGTCACATGGAGTTTGCCATAGTGACGGCCCTCATCTACTTTCTGCTGGCCTATCCCCTGTCGCGCCTCGCGCGCCGGCTGGAGAAAAGGATTCATCCCCATCATGATCACGATACGCAACCTCTCTAAGAGATACGGCGACCATCAGGTCCTCGATGGCGTTTCGCTGGCAATCAGCAAGGGCGAAACGGTGGCTCTTCTTGGCCCTTCGGGCAGCGGAAAGACCACCCTGCTGCGGTGCATCAATGGCCTTGAGCGTTTTGATGAGGGCGAGATTGAAGTGGATGGCATCGTCATCTCACCGGCGCTGAGTTCCTCAGAACGCCAGAGGCGCGTTCGGGAAATCCGCATTCGCTGTGGATTTGTGTTCCAACAGTTTCACCTGTTCCCCCACCGCAGCACATTGAGCAACCTGACGCTGGCGCCCATCCATGTGAAGCGGACAGACGCCGATGTAGCACGGGAGGAGGGATTGGCTCTTCTGGAACACGTCGGTCTGGCCCACAAAGCGGACGTCCGACCGAATAAGCTTTCCGGAGGGGAGCAGCAGCGTGTTGCCATTGCACGAGCCTTGGCCATGTGTCCGGCCTATTTGCTCTACGACGAACCGACGAGTTCGCTGGACCAATCCCGAGCTCGCGAAATCTGGTCTATCATGCAGCGCCTTGCCACAGAGGGTCAGACTCAGATTGTTGTGACGCACCAAGAGGAACTAACCCGGGCCATTGCGTGCCGCGTTGTTCGCATGTCCCACGGGAAAATTGGCGGGGGAACGGAGGCAAATCCGGCGGTTTAGAGAACGGTTGTGGTGGCAGGCTCGTTGTTTTTGGAACCCAAAGCTGTGTTATCCAGTTTCGAGAGGCAGGCCACCACCTTCCCCAAGACCTGTTCGCGGCCAAAGGGTTTGGAAATGAAACCGTCCATTCCAGCGATGTCCCCCCAGAGACCATCTGGCACGTCACTTTCGCGTGTTGCGGCGGTAATCATGATTACAGGGGTTTCCGGGCTAAACGACTGCAACTTTATGCGGCGGCGCAACTCCATACCATTGATTCGGGGCATCACACAATCACTTAGAACGAGGTCCGGTTTCTCGGAGTTAAAAAGCTCCCACGCTTCCTCCCCGTTGCGCGCGAGTACAACGTCATAATCCTGTTCGAGAAAAAGCCTGAGCATGTCGCGAATTTCGCGAATGTCATCCGCGACCAGAATCTTAAAACGCTTCATGGCCTCTGAAGCACCTCAAGATTCGAGTATCGTGCCATAAGCTGAGTGTTCTTTCCGTCGGCACCTCGAAAGAGAAGCCGAGCATCACGCCCACCATCGGTAATGCCCACAATGAGCCCGTCTCCCAGAATGGGATGCCGTACTCTCATTCCTATTTCGTACCCACCGACGCTTCGGGGTTTCTCCGATTTCGTGGGCTCCACTTCGGCAGAAATGGAATGTTGAGCCTTTTCGCTGGCACACGAGGACGGTTCGCCGTTCCCGAAACCAGGGCGCAGCGCGAGAAAATCAAATGAACCGAAATCGAGAGGTTCAACAACCTCCGCCGGCAACTCCCGCAGAAAATCAGACGGTATGCAGTATCGAATCTCACCATACATAACGCGAGTGGAACTGCGAGTCAGGACGAGAAGTTCCCTGGCACGCGTTATCCCCACATAAAAGAGGCGCCGTTCCTCTTCGAGGCGCCCCTCCTCCATGACGGCCCGTGTGTTGGGGAAAATAGTGTCGTCCAGTCCCACAATAAAGACGGCGCGGAACTCCAAGCCCTTGGCCCCATGCAAAGTCATCATGGAAACCTGATTTCCGACAATTCCTTCATCTTCGGCCGGGGACACAAGGCTAACATTTTCGAGGTATTCGGATAGCGTTGCCTGGGGGTTTGCCCCCTCGAAAAGTACCAGGGAATTAACAAGTTCCTCAATATTCTCCGTTCGAGACCGGACGTCCAAGTCCCGTTGGTCGCCCAGTTGAGTCACGTAATCCGTGTCTTTCAGGATCTGCCTGAGCACGGCCGAAGGGCAATCCGTGCGGGACAGGGCCTGCCAGGATTCCACCAGTTTCACAAGCAGCTTAAGTGACTTGGTGGCACCTGCTGGCAGGAGGCCCTCGGCAATGGCAACGCGAATGGCCTCAAATTCGGGAATGTCCTTTCGGCGCGCGAGATCAATGATTGCCTGGACACTCTTCGCCCCCAGGCCCCGACGTGGAGTATTGATGATGCGGAGCAGCGCGATGGCATTTGACGGATTCTGGACAACCTGCAGGCAAGCGATCAAATCCTTGATTTCGGCACGGTCGTAGAACCGCATTCCCCCCACAACCCGGTAGGGAATGTTCAGGGAGCGCAACGCATCTTCGAAAACCCGGCTTAAGGCACTAACCCTGTAAAAAATAGCAATGTCCTCGTAACGAAACCCGCTGGAACGCACCAGGCTCTCAATCATGTAGGCCACGGTGGTCGACTCCTCGATTTCACCGTTCGCCGAGAGCACATAAATGGGCTGGCCGTCAGGCAACTCCGTGAAGAGGGTCTTGCCACCGTCCAGCCGCTCAGAGTTTCGCGCAATTACGCCACCCGCCGCCTTTAGGATGTTTCCATGGGAGCGGTAATTCTGCTCCAACCGGATATAGTTGGCGTTCGGGAAGTAAGTTTTGAAGTCGAGCAACTTGCTGATGTCCGCACCGCGCCACGAGTAGATACTCTGATCCTCGTCTCCAACAACCATAAGGTTGCCATGCTCAGCTGCCAGCAATCTCACCAATTCAAATTGGACTGCATTGGCGTCCTGATACTCGTCAACCATGACGTGGCGGTAGCGGCGCTGGTACGTGGAAAGTGCCGATGGCTCGTTCTGGAACAGGCGAACCACCTTCAGGATCAGGTCCTCAAAATCCACGGCTGCATTGTTACGCATGTATTTCAGATAGCTTCGATAGATCTCTGCGTAGGTGTCCTCTCGATCTGAGTCGCAAAGATCACCCAGATCGCCTGGATCCAGCATCCGCATCTTAGCCTGGTTGATGATGTGCTGCGCCGCAGCCGGAGTGTAGCGCTTCTCATCAGCTCCCAGATCACGGATAACCTGCCGCACAGCGCGGAGTTGATCCGTTTCATCGCATATGGTGAACCCGGGATCCAGGCCCGCAAGCGCGTGCTCACGACGAAGTATGCGAGCACAGAGAGAGTGGAAAGTGCCGATGTGGAAATCCCGTGGGTTCGTTTCCGGCAACATCTCCCCTATGCGCCGCTTCATCTCCTCGGCAGCTTTGTTGGTGAAGGTTGCTGCGAAGATTTCCCAGGGACGAATGCCACGATGCTTAACAAGATACGCAATACGACGGGTGATCACACGGGTCTTTCCGCTCCCGGCCCCGGCAATGACAAGCTGGGGGCCATCGGGTGCAGTGACCGCCTGATACTGGCCGGGGTTCAGGTTTTCGAGAATTTCGTCGTTCATGGGCAGGCCACTGGTAATACGCCCGGCCCGGGATTCGATTTCAAGAGAACGCCACCTCGGGCTTGCAATCGCTCGGCCCACTACGCTCTCATGGGAATCAGAAGCAATGGCCATCGAATTGGATAACGACGCACCAGCGCCCCCGCCCGCCGGGCCAGAAGCCCATAATGCCCAATCGGCACAGGAGGGGCTGTTTCACAGGTTCCTGTACCTGCTGATTCTGAGTTCCTGCTTTGGGGCGATTCTTTGTTACCCATTCAAGCTGTCCGAAGAAGTCATGCTCAAGTTCGACGCTTGGGCCCGAACTGTGAAAGGCGCTACGACTTACGATCTGCGAGGTGGCAACCTTGGGCGCTTGTGGGCCGTTTGGAACTCGGACGGCGGATTCACAGAATGGTTCGTTCTTGGGCAGCTGCGTGCACCACTGACGTTCCTCTACTCCCCGCTGGTCTATAAAGAAAGCGTGGCTGCTGGTTTTCTACTCGCTGTCCTCGGACTTCTCGCATTCTTTTTGTTTCGACGCCAGAAGACGGTCGGGACCGGGCACACCAATGGGCAGAAATGGTTCCTGCGTCCTTTTCCGTGGGCCGGGATTCTCTTCATCTACCTCGTTGCAAGCGCCTCACTTTCACCGACCCCGATATACAGCTGTCGAACGTTGACCATAATGGTGCTGGCGTTCGGAGCATTCGCGGGAATTCAGGTATCCCGTTGCGGTCTCCATGGGGCTCGAAAGTTCATGGTTGGCATTTGTCTGTGCGGTCTCGTAGTCGCCGCCATTTCACTCCTGCAGCATTACAATTGGGGGGTGAAGCACTTTATGGTGGATTGGGACGACCCGCGCAACCGTATCGGGTCACTCATTGGGCACAACACAGGGCTTTCGGCCTGGTTGCTCTTTCCCATGAGTTTCTGCCTGTGCTTTGCTGCAACATCCCGCCGTTGGCCTTTGCGGATGATTTCTGCAGGGGTGGCGGCCTTGATAGCGTTCGTTATAGTGGCCGCCCAGAGCCGAGCCATTTGGATCATAGCCGCAATATTAGTGCCTTGTATACTTATCGCCATGGCACGGCAGGTGAAAGTTCGATTTCGACTTCACCATTACCTTGTCGTGTTCCTCGTCGCCCTGACGATCATTGCAATCCAAGCCAGTAAGCCTCGCAAAGCCCAGGTCGGAGAAAATGAAGTTCCACTTGCGACCAGACTTTCAGAGGGGTTCAGCACACGGCAACTTCTCGCAGAAACTCGTCTTCGCATCCTTCTGTGCTCGCTACCGCTTGTTGCCAAAAACCCACTATTCGGTTACGGCATCGGCACTTTCCAATACGTCTATCCACCAGCCCAAGGTGAGTACTTTCAGAGGAACCCCGATACGTTCCTGATCCCAACCCAGAAGCGCACTGATCTGGCCCATAATGACTACCTCCAAATGGTCGTGGAGACGGGCCTTGCGGGCTGTCTCCTCCTGCTCATTCCCGCGATCCTCTGGTTTCGACAGGGGCTTGCCAAATTTCGAAAGGAAGATTCCGGCCAGAATCGCGCCTTGATGATTGCCTTGTTGGCGCCTGCACTGGCCGTGGCGGCACAAGCTGTTGTGGATTTCCCTTTCCATATTGCCCCGGTGGGACTGACTGGCCTGCTTTCTTTTGCGTTCTGGGTTCAAGGGGGCGGCAAATCCGCCGAAATCGAGCATCAGAATTCCCCTCCACTTGAACAAGTCCGTGGCGCGGGATTTCATCCAATTCGTGTAATTCTGCTGGCCGGGGCGGGTATTTGCCTGCTCGGATGTCTGGCCGGATATCCCTTCCTTCTCCGGGATTACATATCGGATATCTATTATACAGAGGGTACCTCCTGGCTGACGACCCAGCGGGCCGCTTCACAGGAACCCACACCGGTGCAGCAGGATTACGCCCAACGTGCCAAGCAGCAGTTTCGTCGTGCCGTGGTCGTCAATCCGTTCAATGGGCCAGCCTATGAGGGCCTCGGGGCAGCTTTCGGGGTTTCAGGCTACCTGAACTTCCAAGACTGGCGAAAGGCCGTGGCTAATGGCGAGACAACACGTGCCGAAATTCTCAAGAAACTGGCCGTTGGCGATTTTGAGTCATCCGTCGTTTGGATTAACAACCAGCGGGCCCAGGGGGAATATACTTATCATGCCACCTTCGAGGGCCTCGGAAACGCCTACCTGTTTCTTTGGCGGCTAAAGGGTGTCCCCGAGTACCTGAATTCCGCACGCACGCTCTATCGCAAGGCTGTGGAGATGAACATTGGGGCCTTTTACTCACTTTACCAGCTCGCCGATGCCCTCGATTCAGAGCCCGCTCCGGACCACGCCGCCGCTAATCGTTACCGTCAGATAATCTTCAAGTATGATCCCGGTTTTGCCCAGGCTCAATACCTGAATCCAATCCTGGAGAAGGCTGCACGGGGGAACTTCGCGGAGGCAGATTCGCAATTGACGCGATTTGAGCAAATTGCCGGCCTGTCGTGGCGGGTCAAACTTGCGCGGGCGGAACTCTACCTGAGAGCGGCACTGTGGCCCCCTCCGGGTCTCGACAAGGAAACAACCTCCCCGGAGAAAACTCAATGGACGACTTCGAGACTGGACCTCGGAGAGAAGAAGCTGGCCGAAATCGAGGGGATGGATGCCAGCAAGCTCAACGCCTACGATCAAATGGATTTGAGCAGGATTCATGCTTACTATGCTGCTGCGCGACAAAATTGGGCCGAGACTGCCCGCGCTGCGGACTTTTTTTTCACTCGCGACCCGGGGAATCAGGAAATGGCTGTCCTGCGGAGTATCGCCTGGCAGAGAGCGGACGGGCGCAAAATCAACTACCCCGATTCACCGGAGTATAAGCGGCAGGAAGCACTCCTGCAATTCAACTTCCTGAATAAGAAGCAGCAAGCCGCCAAGGGGTTGGCCGGACTAACTACATCGGGGAGCGTGGTACGACTTCCCGATTGCCTTCGTGTCGGTTCGTGGCTTGTGTCCAACCGAATTAGTGAGTCGCTGATTCCGCTCAATGAGTATATGTGGCGTGTCTTTCCGGGGGACCCGGATGCCGCACGACTTCTTCAACGGACCCGGCTTGAATTGGCGCCTGAAGACCGACAAACCACGACACCGTGATTGCGAAGCCGCGGGAAACCCTCAATCGAGCTTGATATTGAGCGTCTCGCAGAGCCACCAATAGCCGCGCATTGCGGCCTGATTTTCCGCGATCTTCTTGCGTGAGCCGCTACCCGAACCACGCACCTCGCCGTTGATAACCACGCCAACGTCAAAGTGTTTATTGTGATCTGGCCCGGACTCCGACGTCACGACATAATCGGGCACTGTTTGGAAGGTCTTTTGCACAAGTTCCTGCAGGAGGGACTTGTAATCCCCGTACTCATCCGTTGCGGATAGCATGCGCCCAGGTTCGAACACCTGCTTTACGAGAAATTGGCGAATGCGATCGAGTCCGAGTTCCAAGTAAAGAGCCCCTACAACAGCTTCGAGAGCCGAACCCAACAGCGACAGGCGTTCCCGTCCGCCGTTCTGTTCCTCGCCCTTTCCCAACAGCAGCAGCTCCCCGATCCCAAGATCCTGGGCCCGCTTTCCCAGCACGCCCCGGCTGATCATCGTGGCCTTATGCTTGGAAAGCACCCCCTCGCGCGCACGCGGATGCTCCTCGTAAAGGTACACCGAAACAAGGAGCCCCAACACCGAGTCCCCGAGAAACTCCAGTCGCTCGTTGTCATACTCCAGCTGGTTTTCGAAGGAGTAGCTACTGTGAGTCAGCGCCCGGTCCAGCAGCTCCAGTCGGCTCATTTCCAAACTGTGGCGCGACAAGAAGAGTCGCAATTGTCCTATTCGTTCGGGCTTCATCATCTCAATTCATACTACTGATTGCGGATTTCTGTTTCGGCTGTCCAGCGATATTCCATGGTCAAGTGTATGACTATTCCGGTGGATAAATCGCCTCAAATCCATCGAGAAGGACCTTTCCCGAGGCTTTAAGAGCTTCCTGATCCTGGGCAATATAAAGGGCCGTAATCCTGGCCGGGAAGCTAATGGTGGCTCCTGGATTCTGGGAGCGAGCCACCAGGGATGAAATTGGGGCGACGGCATGGCGCCATTCATCCTTCCAGTAGATACCCTTGCTACCCTCCGTGAAATCCAGCAGGAAACGCTTGCCGAGGTGATCCTCTATCTCCCCCCGAATCCAAGCTTCCTTGCCGTCCCCATAAATCCAGATTGCGAATTTCGATGGCTCCTTTTCCAATGAGATCTCCATCGGCAGGACGATCTTGGAAGCCCCCCCCTTTTTCATGGCATACGTCCAAGAAAGGGCACCACTCCCCTGCTTCTTTTTGCTCTTCTCAATAGAGAGAGTCGTCTGCCGGGAATCAAAGCTTGTGCCATTCAGCACATCCGAACGCTCAAGAGCCTCAAAACCTTCCAATTCCTGCATCTTAAACTCGTCCACGAAGAAAGGAACTGAAACCTCAGAGGTTCCAACCGCAACCTTCAGGGAACCTTTGCCCTTAGCCATCCCTTGAACTGCGCCAAGGCTCACCGAGAGCGTCTTGTCCGTTGCAGTGGTTTTGATCATCTCGGGAGACAACGTAATAGACCCGTCGGCAGCCGTGGCAACTATTGTCAGTGGATTGGTTTCACCGGAAAACAAAACAATCGGGTTGGGCGTGACTTCGAGTTTCTCAACTGCCGCAATCTCCACGGGGACCGTCGCCGAAGTGCCTTCCGGTCCGGAAACGGCCAATTCGCGCATTGGCACCGCCGCCTCTGACGCACGCAGAACCACCACGGAACCCTTGGAATCAAGATTGCCAAGTTTGGAGTCCATTTCCCACTTCAGCTTATCCGGCAAGACCTTCACCGGATTGAAACTCGAGTCATAGGCTGTCACGGTGAATTTCGCTTCTGCTCCGACGGGAACCCGAACCGGTTTACCCGTCGGACGTATTTGCAGTTCCGCGGGGGGGCCAACCGGCGCAGTACTTACAACGAGCATGCCATTTGTCACGGTGCGTGGCCCTTTGAGATCAGAAGGTTTGTTTACGACCTCGCCCCGGACAACCATGGTGGTGGAGCCCCCACCGTCCAGATTGATGGCCTCTGCGCATCCCAGTTTCGCCATGTAATCAGCAAGATCAAACAGGTTCTCTCCAACGCTAATCCGGGGCTGGCGGCCGTCCACCGTGACAAGATAAAACGTCTTGCGATCGGCAGACACCCCAAGGGCTGTCCGTGGGTGCTTGTCGGATGCAAAGCTGCGCCCAACCTTTTCTTGCCTCCACTCCACGTCCGCCTTCCCATTATGAACAAGGCGTGGTCCGCCGCCAACACAGCTTGTCACGACACCCTTGATCTCCGGCACCGCGGCGAGAACCTCCACCGTCATACCCTTCTTCAGACCCTTGAGTTGGTCCGCCGCCGCCGGGTGGGCACCCAGTACAAGTACGTTGGGACCGAGCGAAACCGACTTCCCCTTTTCCACTCTGACGATTCTGGCTTTCACGGATTCATTAGGAAGGAATTCTGGCTTGTCATGTTCAAGGACCACGCAGGTCATCCCCCTGCCCACAAGCGATGCACCAAAACGCGAATTGAAGAGAACCACCCCGAGCGTGGTGGCAGGATCATTGACTGCGCTGACCTCCAAAGTCGAGTTGCCGTACTTGACAGTCGTCTTTAACGAAATGGGGCCAAAATAAACCTGCCCATCCCGCGTGATGGCGCAAACGGAACGCTGGGACGGCCCCTTGTTGATGACTCCATCAGACACCGACATCCCCACGGGAGTGTAGGGACGGGGCGTCATTGCCCAGAAATCCGCGTTCACCCCGGCCACCACCATGGCGCCTGGTGCTGACTCCCGCTCGGCCATCTCAAGAACCTTCTCCCCCGCAAACATTCGGTCCTTTCCCTGTTCCGCCTCCAGGCGAATATGGGGATTCGAGAGATCAACCTTAAGCACATTGAAGTTCAGCGGGCCACTTGAAAAGACTTCAGATATGTGAGTAACTCCGGGTCCGACATTGCGTTCGGTCCGAGAACTCGGTGCATCGCCAGCAACAGTGAGACCACCGGCAGACACTACCAACGAAGCAATGCAGAAGAGACGAAAAGACAGCAATGTTGTAGGCGCTTTCATATTAGACCTCAGAGGCTCGGCTTTCACTATTGTGGGAGTTCTCCCTGGTTGTGATTAGTAAAGAAACATGTCAGACAGTTCGACGTTTCGATCCGCTTTGCTGTAGGGATCGTAAACATCATTGATGAATTCGAAACGAAGGTCCAGCATTTTGGGCGCACCTTCGGGCCAGATGTTCAAATTGTACAGGTGTGGTTGCGGGGAATCCAGATACAACCGTGTCACCTCCTTGCCGCCACTTGATACCACAAGGATTGGGAAAACTCCCAATGCGCTCTTTCCACGGGCGTTCATCAGCAGTCGTGTCACCTTGTATACTCCTGTATTGAAATCCGCCCTGGCTGTGCCGTTCTGGCGAAGCATGGTAAATGTGGTCCCCGCCGATCCGCCCGTTGGAAGCACAAACAAACCCGGGCCTATCGGTCGTGTGCCGGGAAGCTTCGCAATCTCACCGGTCAACGACGTCGCTTCCTCATCGCAATGATGCCGCTGAAGGAAGTTTGCCAGGGCAAGCTTGACAGCCGGTTCGTCCACATAGCTCGCTGCCGCCTGTCGGTACTTGTTTTCGGCGGCAGTCGTATCTGCGTCGTAGAGTTCTGTCCAAAGACCGGAGAGAATAGCACCTTCGGCGCGGGAAGCGCTTGTCTGGCCATCCAGCGCGGCCAGCGCGCCATTAAACTCCGCCTTGGCCTTCAGTTTGAGTCCAACCCGCGCCAAAGCCAGTGATTCGTCGGGGTTTGCCCCGCTTTTAAGAGATGCCCCGGCCACACCAAAGGCGGCAGCGGTTTCGCGGGCAGTTACCGGTGTTCCGCAGTCAATGGCAGCTCGCGCCATTTCGCCGGCTTCAAAGTACCGGTGCCCCGACCACAAGTACTTGGCCAGCAAGGAGTAAGTGCGGGCTTCATCGTAGCCAAGGACCTGCTCCTTCTTTGACCGCGCTGCCGGCAGCTTGCGCAAAACCAGTTTTAGAACCTCCACCGCCTCATCGTACTTCTTCTGTCCGGCAAGTGCTTCGGCAAGAACGTAGTGTGCCTCAAAATCATAATAAGTCTTGGCTATGCGTCGGTTTGCTATGGCCTCGGCGCGGGCCGGGTTTCCGGCCCGCATGGCCTCGGTGGCAATGAACCGATAATTGTCGGGCAAAAGCTGGGAAAAGTGAAACAACACCGGCTGCACGCAGGCAACCCCGGCAATGAATCCGACGGTAAGCGACAGAAAAAGAACCGAGCGGGGCAAAAGCCCTTTCATGTCATGCCGCCCTGTTCATCCTGTCAGGCATTTTTCAGCTCGATATAACGTGTACGCGCCATGGCTCCGAGAAGGACGAGAAGTGTGACAGCAATCATTGCCCCCAGGAAGATTGTACGTTTGGGGAAGTAGTGCTTCATAGGTGTCACCGCCGTGGCCGCCACGGAAACGTCGCTCATCTGCTGGGCCACGGCACTTTGAGCTTCCTGCAGTTTCTGCAGGAGGAGATCCGTGTTCCGTTGCGCGGCCCGTGCCCTGGATTCCATCAATTGCAAATCGGTGGCAGCCTGGTTGTACTTTAGTTGATAGGCCTCGGTGATTGCCTTTGCCCTGCGGGCAGCGGCATCAAGCTGGTCCACTTCCTCTCGAAGGAGGGCCAACTGCTTTGCCGTATTATGGGCGGAATTGCTGACATCGAGATAGCTTTCATAAAGGTCCTGGTTGGATCGGTCGAGTTTCTGCAGGTTTTCTTTTATGATTCCTTCCCTCAGTCTTGCATCATACAACCGGTTTTGAAGTTGCTGTAGTTTGGTTTCCTCGGCTGGCAGAGCCGTCTTCAACCTATCGACATCCGACTTTGTCATCTCATAGTCCTGAACCAGTTTGGCGCGCTGCTCAACCTTTGCACGCCACTCAGGGTTCATTTCCTGCCGGTCAAACTCCAGCCGCGAAAGGGCCCTGACATCCTGCCGTCGTCCCTGTCCCACAGCATTCGCAATGGCTTCCTCCGGCACTCCAGTATTGAGGGCAATGGTGGAGGTGGTTTCTCCCAGAGAGGCGTTGAGTGCATCAATGGTATCCTTCAACACCTTGAGCCGAATTTCTCCAACCCTCAAGCGGCTGGCCGCCTCCGTGTAATCCGAAAGCATCTGGTCCCGCTGCTTGACCATCAATTCAATGGGATTTTCCTCGTAAAAAGAGTGCACGCTCGACAATTGCCTTGCAAGCATCAACTTGCTCTCCACGGCCCGGGAACGGACGCCATTATACAGCTCCAGGGGATCAATGGAAGGCAACTTCCCCGATGTCTCGAAATCCGAGGACTGAATATCGGAAAGCAGGTTTCGCCCGAATCCTCCTCCGCCTTTTTCGGCAGGTGCTGTTTCCGGGGAACGGGTCGGCAAAGTCATAAGGACGGCAACAACTGCTTGTTCTCCAGAGTCGGAAGTAGCGTCTGCTGCGGCCGAAACCTCACCAATCCAAGTTCCGCTTGTTTCCAGAGCTGATGTCAGGTTTGTAAGCACGCTTAATTTCCGCTGTTCGGCGACCATGGTGTTCTGTTTCAGCACCAATTGATTCAGAAAGTCCTCGAAACTGGCGGAGTACTTGTCGATTTGCCGCTGCATGAGTTCGAGATTATTGTCCCTCTTGAATAGGACAATCGAAGTCTGAATGTCCTCCAACTCAGTCTGGCTTGCCCTTTGCTGGTCGCGGATGGATTCAAACTGCAGACGTGTCTTCTCGTTGGTCAGGTTGGTGTACTTCGTAACGAAAAGAGCCGCCCATGTGTTGGCAATGATCTGCGCCTTTGGCCCTGTATCAGCGATTGCATAGAGGTTCAACAGTGGCGAAAACACCATATCGGCCGCGGTCTTCTTCTCGATAATCTCCTCGCTCGTGAGCTGCTTGGACAAATCGTCCACGGTCAGATCATCAAGGTCGGCCTGTTTCCAATCCTGCAGAGCTTCAATTTCCGGTATGGTAAGGCCTTTCAAGTACTCACCCAGCGTGGAATCCTTGATGCCAAATCGCTTACTGAGGTCTTCCGCCGTCGTTCGGGAAAAAATCTGCCAAATGCCGTCCGGCTTTTCCGATTTTCCCAAATCCAATACAATCTTTTTGGTCTCTTTCAAGCGCCCGATGAGCTGTTCCTTCAATTCGCCAGTTTCCAAAAGGCTCTTCGCAGTGGCAATGGTCAGGGGTTCGCTTCGGACCTCGGAGAGAAAACGCGGCGGCAGGATTATGACCGTCGCCATGGCCTTGTACCGCTTTGGAACCATGAAAAGTACTGCGGCGTAAACAGGGATCACCGCCGCCAGCACCATGCCGATAAACTTGCGCCGTCCCCACCAATAGGAGATGATTTCCCCTGGAACGTCTATCCGCTGCGACAGCGGTGATGCTGCATTCGTGTTGTCCATGCTCATCCGGTCAATTGGCTCCAAGTGGAGAGATTACAAGCTCCCGCAGGTAGAAATTGCGGTCCTCGGCATCCGAAAACAAACGGACTGAGTTGTTCACGTATTTCATCTTAATCAGATGGGTTCCCTTGGTTAGCCATGCGCGAAGGGGGTAACAATCCCAACCCTCACGCGCAACGTAAATATTCTGGGCTGACTGTCCATCAATCGTGACTTCCACAAGGGGCCATAGTCCAAAAGCATCATCGCCACGGGCCACGACATAGAGGATATAGTTGCCATCCGCAGGGCAAGTATAGGTCGCGGCAGCCTCGCCGTTTGTAAAAAAGGCCAGGTAGTTACTTCGAATTTCCCCGCCGGTGGTCGCAAAGTCCGTCTTGAAGAACCACGCCGAACGCGGGTCCAATCCGCCCCCTCCCCGTTCACCTTCCTTGTTCAGCGCCAGCTCGGGATTGAGCGCCTCCATTCTAAGCCTCAGTGAGTAACTCGGGTTTCTGGCGTGCAGGGTGGCATATTGCTCAAACGCTTGGGGAAAGCGCCCCAAATGCTCCAATGTTTCCGCACGAATGAGTCCCAATACTACATCGTCTTTTCGATTCTGAAAACCCTCAACATCTGAAAGCAGCTTCAAGAGGTCCGAATTCGTCGTTGCACGGTCAAGGCTTCGCAACCGGCACCAAAGCCCCCCCAGCCGGAGACTGTAGAGTGACAAATCCTTCTTGGCTGATTCGTCGATGGTCATTGTTCCCGTCGCCACGGAATCGGCAATCTCCGAGAGATTACGAGCCAGTGCCTGGTAATAAGCGGGTTGGCCATCTGTCTGGTCCACAATTTCCCGCGCCTTCGAGTATAAACCCATGACAATGTTCGCGGTCGCCGCAAGGAACGCCGTCTCGGTGCTCTTGTCGTCCAAATCGATGGCCCGGTTCAGAGACTCGCGAGCTGGTTCAAAAAGGAACATCTGCATTCCCTCACGCCCACGAAGCGCCGCAAACAGCATCGCGTCCACTGGGTCCAGAGAGCTTTGCGGCTTCTCACCCAAGCCTGATGTTGGCAGTCCCGCGAGAATTGCCGAGGCAGCTTCGGCAATCTGTCTTTGCGCCGAGGACAATCTGCCGGGAATCGCGGGAATGGACCGAAAAAGCGATGCCGCCTCCGCGTTTCGTCCGCTTTGGAACGCGCAGATCCCAAGATCATAGGCAACCTCCGCACTTCGCGGCACACCTGAAAGGGTGGATTCCGCCTCGCGATACCGCGCTGTATTGAGCGCGACCCAAGCCTTCAGGCGGCGAGCCTTTGAATTGTCCGGCTCCAAGTCGAGCACTCGGGTGAGTTGCTCGCCTGCGGCGTCCCAATTACGCTGATTCATAAGGTACACTGCCCGGTTGGTCAGGAACCAGCTGCGGCCATACCAGATCTGGACCGCGGCAGCGACACCAAGAAACGCCAGAAGGGCAAATCCGATGAATCGACGAACGGTCATTTCGAGGCGATTTTTTCGCGGAGGTCGGTCATGCTTGCGCCAATATCCTCCGGCTTGAAAAGCAAGGCCCCGCTACCGGCCTGTTTGCGTGAGAGAATAAAGGAAATATTCTGATAATTCTGGTAGGCCACGCCAAGGTTGTTGGTCCGCTCCGCATCCCGGGCCAGCAGGTAAAGGCTGTTTACGTTGTTCAAATCCAGCCTGCGGATCTCGGAAGCCAACGACTCAAGCCGAACCGAATCCTGTGCGCGAAATGCCAGCAGGGCCAGCCGCTCCAGCGCCTCGATGCTCGATGGATCCATCCGGACCGCTTTGTTATAGTAGTCCTCCGCATCCTTCGCCCGTCCGAGCTTTTCCAGAATTGTACCCATCTGGACATATCCGCGCAGAGGCAGAAAGGACTCCATGCCCTGCTGCTGGTACTGGAGCGCGCCGCCAAAAGCCTCCCGCTTCAACATCAGCCTTGCCAGGGCAAGGTTGGCATATCCGTGAGATGGGTCATAGCTCAGCGCCTTCTTTAGGTCCTGCTCGTGCTTAGCCTCGTCGTGCACTCCACGCGTGGCAGAGACGAAATAGTAGCGACCGTAATACGAGGTCAGGGACACCCAACCTGCTGCAAGTAGCGGTACGAATGAGAGTGCAAATCCAAATCTGGCAAGGATGAGCCTCAATTAAAGCCACCTTTGCCGCCGCAATTGCGGCAGTCCAAATTAGAAGCGCGGCAATTATCCCGAATGGCCCCGAAAAGTGTGCCATCAACCTCAATACCCGGATGGCAGAACTGTTCGGAAAACGTCCGGAGTTCCCCCAACCAACCGGAAACCTTGATGCCAAACGTATCCAATTCCGACCGTGTCATCGTGAAAGTCTTCACTTCCTTGATTGCCGTGAACAACAGCCTTGCCGTAAAGTTCAATTGGCCTGCTACTGAGCGCGAAAGCAGCCACATGTAAAGCTGCATTTGAGTCTCATACCGCTTCAGTACGGCGGCCGACGGCTTCTCATCCGATTTGAAGTCCGCGATCTCCCGGCCATCGTCCCCTTGGTACTCGGCATCGAATATGGCAGACAGGGCAAAGCCCTCAACCATGCCGACATAAGGCTTTTCCAGCTCAACGTGGCCATTGCCTGTGAGGCCAGCAAGCAATCCAGCATTTACGGCATCGGTAACGTGAGCACAGATTGCGTCAACCGCGGACGAAAGCTCCGTTCCCGTAAGGCCTGGCACATTGGACAACCGGGATTCCACCACGGCCTGCCAAGCATCCGGCCCCTGGCGAAGTTGGAGACCCAGGACCTCGTGGATCAATGCTCCCCGTATTGAGGGTGGAACAAGCGGCCGTCTCGCCTCACTCTTCGCACCTTCGAAGATCGGATCCGGCAAGGAGACCACATGGCGCCGGAAGAACCGCTCGCGGCACTCGAGAAAATCCAGCAGTTGGGTGACAGAAACTTCCGCACGCACACCGCGGAATTGTGGGCGAAAACACAGAGGCCGCCCTTGAAACGCGTTTTCCTTCCCTCCGTCTTCGGCGATTCCAGCAACTCCAGCACCGACGGCTTTGCTTATTACACAAAGTTGCCTTTCAAAATGATCATCGTTCACAGAGGGAACCCTTGTGGGCACCATTTGGGCGGAGGGCACCACGACATGAGTGACCGCAACTTTGACCTGCTGAGCATTCCCGGTCTTAAGGTTTAGCGGTAGCTCACCCGGTGCCGGGACCCCGACAATTCCCGCGGCATCCCTGAAGTAGTCCGCCGTTACGGGTCGTGTGCGCTTTCCGGTGCCCGGGGACAGGTCTTGTTGGTCGAGAACCAGACAAAGGTAATCGCGGCATCGCGTGGCGCCAACATAAAAGACCCGAACCTCCTCCCGCTGCGACCGCTGGTTCTCCTGGTCGGAGAAATAGTCTCGCAGGAACAGCGGGTCCTTTTCAAGACTGAAGGATTTGCGTGTGGAAAACCACTGGGATCCATCGGACACCAATTCCCCGGTTCGCCCCCACAGTTTGTCCCCCAGTTCCGGAAGGAACACCACTGGAAACTCCAGCCCTTTGGCGGCATGGATGGTCATGATTTTCACAGCGTCCGCCTCCACAAACCCAAGCGAAGCCTCGCCCTCACCTTGTGGATCCTGCGCCTGTTCGTCCACAAAATCCAGAAAATCCATAATACTCATGGTGTGGGAATCCCGTGCAACCTGCAACAATCGCTCCATGTTTGCCGCAACCTGCCTTCCCCTGTCCGTTGCGCCGAAGATCATCAAAAGTCCGGTCTCATTCAGGACAGATTGGAGCAATTCCTCCACGGCCACAAGCCCCGCCTTCTTCCTGATTCCTTCCACCAGGTCCAAGGCAAACGTCAGTCGCTCCAACTCGCCTGGCCCCAGGACAATTTCCTGTCCTCCTGCGCGAACGGCAAGCCGTTCCGTTGCCGCGCGGCACCTTTCTGCCAGATTCCTGCCCGGGAACAGGGCGATCTTAAAAAGTAAATCGTCCGTCATGTTAACCAAATGCCCGCGCAGCACCTCTGCCAATGGCAGGTCGGCGCGAGGCTTGGCTGCAGCACGCAGGACCGCCAGCGCGGCGAGGACCTCCGGCTGCTGATACAATCCCTGCCCGCGGTGCGTGGCAAAGGCGATGCCGCGCGCACGCAGGGCTGCCTCATACAGCGGAAAGTGTTTCCGCTTGCGAAAGAGCACTGCGATGTCGCCCGGTCGAACGGCGCGCAAATCCTCGTCGTCCTTATTGCCGCAGAGCTTTTCCGAGCCTAACATTTTCGCGATCCGCTCTGCAACGGCGGCCGCCTGTGGCGATACATTGGCGTCGGTTGGGTCAGCCGTTGTATCGCTCTCATCATCGGTATCCGTCGCGTTGTCCCGGGTTACGATGATTTCAACGCCTCCGGGACTGCCGGTACGCTGAGCGTTCAATGGCTCAAAGGCGCCACCGCCTGAAACCTCCGCCGTTTGCATCAAATGGGCGAAAAGACCATTCACGAACTCCAGCGGCATCTGCTTCGTCCGGAAATTGTCATTCATGGAAACGAGTCCGCGGCAGCCACCTAGCCCTGCAGGGTTAGACTTCTCAACCAACTTGCGAACATCATCAAAGAGACGCCCGCCGGCCTGCCGGAAACCGTAGATGGACTGTTTTGGGTCTCCGACCATAAAAAACCGTGATGGCAGCAGTGTGCCACTGTCATCGGCTACAACGCGCCTCACAATTTCCCACTGGAGCGGGCTTGTGTCCTGAAACTCGTCAATGATGAGCATGTTTGTGCCTTTGCGGACCGCTTCCCGGACGGGAGCGCTCTCACGGAGGACCGATTCAGCCCGGATCTCCAGATCTGAGAAGTCCAGGTGGTCCGTGTTTCCCGGCGCCACAGAGGCGTCCCGGGACTGACCGTAAAGCTGCTCCACGCGCAGAAACAATCGCGCGAGCCGGCAGGAGATTTCCAGATTCTCCCGGTCAAAACCGGTGATCTCCGCAGGCAGCGGTGGCTTTGCGCCAAATACCTCCACAATTTGGCCCGCAAGGGGCGAATCCTCCGCCAGTTCAAGCTTCTTCGCAGTGGCTTTTCTAAGTGTGCCGTCCTTTGTCAGCATCACCTCGCGAATCACACCGAGTGCATCCGACAATCCTTTCCAATCCGAAGTCGGGCGGTTGCAGGCCCTTGCCGCTTGAAGCGCGGGAAGCAATTTGTCCGGTGCCCCTGCCTTCTTTGATGCCGCTTCGAGGCTGGTCAATAGGGGCTCCAATGTCGTGTGAAAACCCTGCCGCCAGTCGGCCAGAAGCTGGGCGTGATACGATTTCAACTCAGCGAAGAGGTCGTCGGTCGCGGTCTCTTCGAATCGCCTGGCGAGCGGGGCAAATTCCACGCGCCGCCGGAGCATCGTTTCCAGTATCTCGAATAGCTGCCGGCGCGTAAATAGAAGTTGCACCAACAGCAGGTCGTTGTAAGCCAGTGTCTTTGGCGTCGCAGCTGCCTCCGCAAGGGCGGTTTCCACAGCCTCGCGCCTTAGTACCGATTCTTCGACGCCCTCGATGATCACGAAGTCCGGATCCAACGACGCCTCGACTGCGTAATCCCGCAGCAGCCGAGCACAATAGTTGTGGATCGTGCCGATGGGCGCTCCGGCGAGGTCACGGCGCATTTCCACCAGCCGAGCTCGGCGATTTGATGACAATCCGGGTTTCGCGAGTTCCTCTGCGATTCGCCCGGCAATCCGCGACCGAAGTTCGGAGGCCGCCTTCACAGTGAAGGTGATTGCGACTACCGACCCAACGGGCCAATCCGGATGTTCGTCGGCCAGCAGGCGGAAGTACTTCTCCACCAACACCCGCGTCTTTCCGCTTCCGGCGCCGGCTGAGATGGCGACGTTACCCGGAAATTCGAGGGCGAGTTTTTGCTGGGGGCGGAACTCCAAAACTATTTCCCGGCCACGTCGACCTGGTCAAGCTGGGTGACCGCGGTGGGGTGCAGCTTGAGGTTCCTGACCCGTTTGCGCACCGCAAGTATCTGTTTGGCGTTGTTCAGGACTACTATTGGAGGATCGGCCGCGACAAGGTCCTCAGCCTTCCTGTACAGAGCGGCACGCTTCGCGTCGTCCTTCTCGCCGGTTGCGTCCCGCATCAATTTCGTCGCCTCGGGGTTCGAGTAGTTGAACTCGTTGTCCTCGCGCCCGACAAGTTCGAACAGGAAATTGTCCGGATCTCCGTTGTCGGTTACCCAGCCGGAATTGCCCATGACATAGTCCCTCGCCTTTACCTTTGAAAGGAAAGTGGAGAATTCCATCTGGTCAATCTTGGCGGTAATACCAACCTTTGCAAGGTCCTGCTGGATTCGTTCGGCAATGCGAATTCCCACCGGAAAATAGACACGCCGCACATCATGGGTGGAGAACGTCACGCTGAAACCGTTTGGATATCCTGCCTCGGCGAGCAACTGCTTTGCCTTGGCGGGATCATACGCAAAGCCCTTTCGCTCTGGATCAAAACCCAGCATTCCCGGCGGTATGACACCCTTTGCCACCACTGAGGTCCCCGAGAAAAGCGTGTTCACTATATAGTCCCGATCAATGGCGTAGTTCATGGCCAGCCGCACCAGTTTGTTGTCAAAGGGCGGCTTGGCGCAGTTCATTGACAGATAACCGAGATTGAGTGACGGCTCCATGCGCAAATCAATGGCCGACTCCTTCTTCAGCAACTCCAACGAGGTTGGTTCGATCCCCGAAACCACGTCGCTTTCCCCCTTCCGGATGCTGTTGAGACGCGTGTTGGCATCGCGCAGAATCCTGAAACGGATTTCGTCAAGTGGCGGTCCCGCCGTACTCCAATAATTCGGGTTTCGCGCCAGCACGAGAGACGAATCCTGTTGGCGTGATTTTACCACAAATGGTCCGGTACCAACCATGGTGGTGTTAAAGTCCTGCCCCATGGTGCGCACCGCCTCGGGGCTGACGATGGACGCCGGAACCATGGCGAGGTTCTTGAGGAACGGCACATAGGGCCGTGCCAGTTCGAACACCACCGTGCGGTCATCGGGAGAAGTGATGTCCTTGACCAACATTGTTTCCGTACTGCGCGGATCGCCGAAGAGGGTGCGCGCGCTGCGCATCTTCCCGGCCACGTGGAACGGGTGGTTGGGATCCATCTGGCGGAGGATGGAAAACTTTACCGCGTCGGCATTGAATGGTGTGCCATCGCTGAACTTAACTCCGTCGCGCAAGGTGAAGGTCCATTTCAGACCGTCAGGCGAACATTCATACTTCTCTGCCAGTGCGGGCTCGACCTCGACGGAGTCCGCCTTGAACCGGGTCAATCCCTGGTAAACCTGCTGGGCCACGATGGCAGACTCGATATCCGTGATGAGCGACGGGTCCATGTTGGCCACGTCGTTGCCTATGATGTAGTTCAACACCTTCGCCGCGGGCGCGGCACCGCTGGCCTGAGTCCCCGAACCGTTTTGGGGTCCGCTGCCACAACCGGTGAGCGCGACGGCGGTCATTCCCCAGACCAGCAAGCTTTTGAGTTTCATTACATCCCAATCCGACACCCAGATTTTGCTGGTGGTAAGAGTGGTGACAAAACCGGTCTGGGCAAGGGGGAAAATACTTTGGACGCGGTCCCAAGATGGCAAGGTTCGGGGGGAGGGGGGAGGGGGGGTATGGGCATTTTTTCACAAGTTCATTATTATCAATATTCCTCAAGTTTTTAGGGCTCACTTAAACCGATTTAAGTAGGTGCCGAACAGTGCGCTAAAATCGGTCCAAGTTGCCGTGAAAATGCACTTTTGAGTATTTCGATTCGGGCTATCGGAACGGGCGAAAATGGTCTGCCTTTCCATGATCCATTGGGGGCATCCCGTCATTTCAAAGAACATTGGGCTTTGGAGTGGGAAGGGGCTCCCTCCACCCAGTTTCCAAAGGCTATAGAGGCACGAGCACTCTGGCGACTTAACTGGGACGGGCTTAGCATAGGAAAAGTGGTTTGCCTATTCCCTTACAGCCTCTTGCAGCCTCTTGTGGACGCATCATGTTATTGCAACCGGTGGAAATGTGTCGTGCTGATGCAAGTTCTCTGGCACCCCTCCAGGGTGCGGTCGGTGAGGTTTCCGGATTCCGGGGGTATCGCTACGCTCACCCCCCGGCTACTGTCTGGCAACCCTCCGGGTTGCTATAGCGCACCGTAGTTCTCACACCCAAAACTTAGCCACCGGCTGAAGCGGGTGGCAAACGAGAACAAGAGCCAAACCCTGCAAAACCAATTTCTCCTCAAATTCGGTAGCATTGGCAAGATGCGCCCATACCGTGCGCTTTGCCCAGTTGTAAATTGACCATCCTCGCCCGCCTCGGCCCGCTCGTAGCCAAGACGACACGCTTTAAATAACCTTTGCGAGGTTTACGGTGGAAGGACTGCTGGTGCTGCTGGCCATCGGCGCTGTGGTGGCGTTTCTGGTGGGACCGATTTTGGGGATCATCGCCTATGTGCGCACGCGGCGCGAGAAGGGGCGTTACGAAATACTGGAGGGACGGCTGTGGTCCATTGAGCGCCGCCTTGGCGAGTTGGAGCAGGGTGGGAAGACTGAACCCAGCATAAAGGTTGGGGAGAAACCCGCGGAAGAGACCGTTGCAGATCGGCGTGAATTGCTGAAGCGGCTTGCGGAGGCAACGGCCACGGCGAAACCGGCTGAACCGCCACCCGTTCCTGCGCCGGACACCAAACTGGAAGCAGAACCGGTGGCACCAGTCGAGGCGCCGTTGGAAACAGTCGGCGCGGACACAACCAACATTCCGGTACCAGAAAGGGCCGTCGCCGTCGACTACTCGGCACCGCCACCCGGCAAGGATGTGCCGGTGACCGCGGCGGCGCCGGAGATGAGCTTCGAGATGAAACTGGGGACGCGCTGGATCAACTGGGTGGGCGCGGTGATGGTGATCATCGGGGCGGGGTACGGGCTGAAGTACGCCTACGACAACCAGTGGATCGGGCCCATGGGACGCATCGCGATTGGGACTGGCTTTGGCATCGGCGCAATGATGCTTGGCGAGCGCTTTCGCCGGAAGGATTGGTCGGTGCTGTTCCAGACCCTGACGGGGCTGGGATTGGCCATCTTTTACCTGTGCATCTTCTTTTCGTTTCAGATCTACAAGCTTTCCAACCAGACGATGTCCTTTGGGCTGGCTATCGGGGTGACGGCATTGGCGGTGACATTGGCGGTGGCCCACAACACGGTATCCATCGCGATCATTGCAGTCATCGGCGGATTTTTGAGTCCGGTGCTGGTTTCCACCGGAGAGAACCACCCCTACTCGCTTTTCTCCTATATTGCGATCCTCAACCTGGTGGCGCTGGCGGCCGCGTACTTCCGGAAGTGGCGCGCGCTGGACTTCCTGTGTTTCGCGGGGACCTCGATCATGATGGTGGGATGGTTCGCGCGATTCTATTACTCGGATCCCGCGGGGCCCGACTCGCAGATGAAACCGGCGCTGATTTTCATCACGCTGTTCTACCTGATGTTCCTCCTAATCCCGACGCTCTACACGATGATGCGTGGCCTGCCAGAGACAACCGAGGGGATCGTGCTGGTGCTGGCCAACGCGTTGTTCTCGCTGCTGATGTATTACCGGGTGCTTTATCGTGATCACACACAAATGTTGGGCTTTGTTGTGCTGGGGCAGGCACTGCTGGTGTTCCTGCTGTTCCAGGTCTGGATCAAGCGGGTGGGGCAGCGGAACGAAACGTCGCAGAGCCTGCTGCTGGTCGCGCTGGCGCTCATCACTGTGGCTGTGCCGCTCCATCTCAAGTTTTATGGCGTTCCGATTGCGTGGGCGCTTGAGGGCACGTTGATGATTCATGTGGGAATCCGATTCCGCAACGCATGGCCACGAATCATCGGCTTGGTGGCCCTTGGCCTTGCGGCTTACAAACTTTGGGAAAGGATCCCGCTGCACACGGCGATGTTCACACCCGTGATCAATGTGCCGTTTGGATCGTGGATGCTTGTGGCCGCGGCGGCTTTCCTGGGTGCCTGGATTTGGAACCGGGCCATCGAGCGTTCGCTGGCGTCGCCGCCGGCCGAGCCGTTTGCGGGAAAAATCACGGACGCAGGCGCGCCCATTGGCGCGGGTGAGTTTTTAGCCGCGGCTGCGGTTTTCGTGCTGGGTTTTGTGGTGACCTGCGCTGCCCTCACTTTCGAAGTCGGGTCCTACTGGGGGCTTAACCGTCCCACAGAGGAATTTTACCAGACGTCCCGATACCACATGTTCAGTTCCCTGGTGGTCCTCTGGTCGCTGATTTCGGCGGGGACAATCACAGTCCTGCATCGGATGCGCCTTCTGAAAATTCCGCAGGAGTTGCTGGTGTGGGGGTGCTACCTTGTCGGTGCGGGATTCTCGCTTGTCGGGTTGGGGTGGTACAAGCTGCCATCGACCATGCTGTTCCTGAATGCCCTTTTCCTGCCACGTCTCATGTTTTCCCTGTCGCTGTTGTGGGGTGGGCAGTGCATGTCGAAAAGCGGCCATAAACCGGGCGAAGCCGTCCTGGAGACAGCCGGGCAGGTATTGCTGGCGGCGTTGATACTGCTGGAACTGGATCGCTGGGCCGGCAGTGCCCAGGTCATCAACCACCGCATGGCGCTCGCGCTGGTGTCGGCGGCATGGGCCCTGCAGGCGCTGGCGCTGATTTGGGTCGGGCTGCTGTGGCGCTGCAGGCTGCGACGAATATTGGGGTTCGTGCTGTTCGGCATCGTGGTGGCAAAGGTATTGTTGGTGGATACCAGCGAATTGGAGCGGGTGTACCGCATTGTTTCGTTTGTGGCCAGCGGCCTGCTGCTGATGGTGGCGGGCTATTTCTATCAGAGGTATGGCTCTGTCCTGATGAGCGAAGAAAAGGAATCGGAGGGAACAAACCCATGACCCGATGCAGATTTCCCGTCATACGTCGCCGGTTCTGGAACTGCCTGTTGCTGTTGGCGGTTTCCGTGCCGGCCGCTGCATTCGACCTGAATGGCTGGACATGGAAACGGCCCATCGAGAACCAGGGAGCCACAGGTTATGTCGGCCTGAATATCACGCCCGACGTTTTCGACCAAAGCCAGCCTTCGCTGAATGACCTCCGCATCCTCGATAAAAACGGTGGCCTGGTGCCGTTTATCATCAACTGGGAGCGCACGGCATCGCGGGAAAAACGTGAAGCCCGCTCACTGCAAATGATCAACGCCACGTTCGAAGCGGGCAAGTTTTCACGTGTGACCCTTGATTTCGGCGAGTCGGTCCAGAAGAGCCAGCTACAAGTGTCCCTTTCGGGGGACAACTATCGCCGCGCGGCCCTCATCGAAGGAAGCACGGATACGCTGGCCTGGGAATCCATCGCCGAGAAACAATGGTTGTTTGACGTGTCCCTGCCCGACAGACGCTACAAATTCGACACGCTTAATTTTCCGGTGAACAACTTCCGCTATCTGCGCCTGACGGTGGAAAACATGCCCGACGATCCGCGACGGATCACCATTGAAAATGTTTCGGCGCAGTTTGTGGTGACCACGCCAGGGAGATTGGAACCCATCGAAGCAAAACTCACGGCAACCCATGTGGACTCCTTTCGCGGTGACAGCATTTATGAATTTGACCTCGGCTACCGCAACCTGCCGGTTGCCGCAGTGGAATTCGGAGTGGAGAATCCATGGTTCCACCGCGCCTACGACCTGTCCGGTCGCAACAGCACTACGGAAACCCTGAGCGTGCGGGCCGAAAGCGGCACGCAGCAGCGCGAACGCGAATCGCCCTGGCAGGGAATCAGGGGCGGTGTGCTCTATCGGATCGGGGACCCGGAGAAAGTTAAGGAGTCGGTGAAAATCGGCGGGCTCGATGCGCCCTACAGGTACCTGCAACTTCGCATCCACAACGGCGATGATCGAGCGCTCAAACTGACCACCGCCACGGCGTTTCTGGGGAGCGCCCAACTCGCGTTTGATTACGAAACCGGCGAGGAGTACACCCTTGCGGGCGGAAACAGTTCGGCAGGCGCGCCATCCTTTGATCTTGCGACCGCAAAACCGAAACTGCAGGCTGGTGTCGGGCCCAGGGTAACTCTCGGGGCCATCCAATGGCTGAATGATTCGCAACCGCAGGCACCGTGGACCGAACGCAATGCGGGTATTCTCTGGACTGGTTTGATTGTTGCCGCGGGAGCCATGTTGTTTCTGGTGCTGAAAAACCTGAAGCAGACGGGTTCCCAGTAGGCAGATCAGCCACGATGCCTGTCCAACGAGGAGCTCGCAGAAACTGCCGGACAAGACGCCTGCCCCGTTATGCGATTGCGATACTTGCGTTACTGGCCATTCCAGCAAGTGCCCATGCCAATGCGGGGACAGCATTTATGTGGGCAACGTTCGGGCACCAAACAGTGGGGAATTTCCTCATTGGTATCTTTGAAGGCCTGCTTGTTGCCAGATTCTTCAAGATTCCCACTGGTCGCGCCGTTGGAATCCTGATCCTGGCCAATTACGTTTCAGGTATCTCAGGGTTCATTCTCGCGAATCTCAGCGCCTTTTGGGCAAACGATGGCAACCCACTTTCGCATCTTGGCGCCAAAGTTGCACTCGCCTTCCTGGTTACCTACATCACCACGCTTATCCTGGAATGGCCGTTCTGCTATTGGATGGCCTCCAAGCCGGATCGGGCGCGCAAGGCAACCATCATTAACTTCACGGCTCAATCCTGTTCCTACCTCCTTATTGTACTACCCTTTCTGCTCTACTCCAGCAATCTGACTTTGCTGTCGAACGCTCGAATCGAATCGAACGTCGAATTTGCCAAGAAGCCGGTGGGGTGGGTCTATTACCTTAGCCGTGAGTCTGGCGATGTTTGCCGAATTCGCACCGATGGAACTGGCCAGGAGCTGATTACCCGGCTGCAGGAGGAACAACGCGAGGGGGTCTTGGTGTGGCATCGGGATGCGTTGTCGGAACCGTGGAAACTCCTTCTCGTCAACGGCTGGGGGCCAGATCCGTATGACGTTATGACAACGGTCCCGGTAACTCATAAATCCACGGAGCGAGCTTCAGCACTTACTCATACAAATTTTTTTATGGCATCTCATAGGGCCCTCGACCTTCAGGACACAAGTACTCTGAATCGTTGGGCAGCCGGTTCTTTTGGTTGGGCCACCCCCGGATTGCGATTCTGGCAAACGACCGACAAGTTGGACGACACCCTCTACTTTGGCCAAGGCATTTGGAAAGCTGAAGGCATTGGCCTGGAAACCGTCGGCAACTCATGGCGTTGCGGATTCCCAACAGTGCTACCTTCCGGGCAGATTGTTTGCCAGTTTGGTGACAACATCTTCCTGTTTGATCCCGAAACAAGGCAATTGGGATTCCTTGCCACAGGAGAGAATCCTGCGGTCATCGTTCCTGATGGCTAAGCTGGCTACCGTGGGATTTGGGCACCGCCGGGTACCAGCTATTCCGGCATGTCCAGATCCGGGATGGACGTGAAGCCAATGCGGGCGGGGGCGGCGTCGCGGGTGGTGTGCATGGCGGCGGGGTATATGGCGTGCAGGCCATATTTATTGTTGAGGGAGTCCATGGCGCGGGCGAGCTTCTGGCGCTTCTGCTCCTGGGGGAAGAGGGGCAGGGGTATAAGATCCTCCTTCTCGAGGTCGTGAAGGGTGACTCCAACACAGTGGGGTACGCCGGAAAGCGTGGGTGGCCAGCGGTCTGTGAACAGGTGGATTAGCTCCAACGTGTCGACACTGGATTCCAGGGGAATGTCGATGCTCCAGTCGCCGCCACCGTGGAACTTGATCCAGATGGTCATCTTGCGGGCCAGCCAGCCGACATGGCGGCTGCGGGCGGCGGCCTTGTGGATGAGACGGGCGAGGACGGCGCGGGCACCGTCGGCGGTGCGGAGTTCGGGGGGCATGACATGCTGGTGGCCGATGGATCGTTTGCGGGTGGGGGCCTCCTGCGGGTCGTCACCGCGCAGCCAACGGTGGTAGCGCAGGCCCACGACGCTTCCCCAGGCGTCCACCATGGCGCGCTCGTCGAGGGCGAGGAGGTGGGCCATGGTGGTGATGCCGCGGCGGCGCAGGCGCTCCTCCATGCGGGGGCCGATGCCGCAGAGATCCCGGGGCACGAGACCGAGGATCTTGTGGGGCAGGTCGGCGCGGGAGATGGTGACGAGGCCGTCGGGTTTCTGCATATCGGCGGCGAGCTTTGCCAGAAATCTATTGGTGGCCAGCCCGATGGAACAGCGGAGGCACTCCCCCACCCGGGAGTAGATCACCTCCTTGACGCAACGGGCAAGGGCAAGGGCCGCCTCGGGATGTTGCTGGCTGCCGACGAGGCGGCAGGACATTTCATCGATGGAAAAGACCTGGTGAACGGGAAGGACAGACTCGACGGCGGCGATGATGCGATGGTGAAAGCGAACGTAAGCGTCGGTACGGGTGGATACGAAGACGATGCCGGGGCACATGCGGCGGGCCTCGGCGACGTTGGTGCCGGTTTTCACGCCATAAGCCTTGGCTTCGTAACTGGCGGCGATGCAGCAGGTGGTGTCAGTCTCGACGGGAATGACAGCGACGGGGCGGCCACGAAGGGCGGGATTAAGCTGCTGCTCGACGGAGGCAAAATAGGAGTTCAGGTCGAGGAAGAGGGTCGTGAAATGGGACTCGGGCAGGGCTGGTGGAGGCGCAGGCATTGCAATGAGGTATTAGCGTGGCAATGAACATTTGTTCTAATTTTATCGGCGATAATATTAGCGGGAATTGGGAGACTTTCAGGGCCAGTCGAAGGAGACGGGTGACTGGGAGGCGTCGTGGCGGGTCAGGCGGAGGCGGGGTTTGCCAGCCACGTTGGAAAGTTCGTAGATTTCGCGAAGGGCTCCCTCGCTGACGGTGATTTCCGTGACGGGGTGGCTGTCGGATGTCTGGTGGCTGACGACAATCTGGCGGGATTCGGTGGGGTTGGCGTCGAATTCGGTCAGTGTCACGAATTCGGCGGCTGTCCCCTGCTGGCGGGTGAGGGAGGCCGGACAGGGCCGGGGAGGATTGCCAGTCAGACCCTCTGCCAGATAAACCTGGGACGATGTGGGCAGTATGTGGGTCTGGCGGATGGTGGATTTGCCTGTGGCGTAGTTCACGATCCAGGGGTCGGTGGCGGTCGCAGTCCGCAGGTTCTTGAGATGCTGGTATCCGGCGCATGTGGAGAGAGGGTCACTTTTCGACAGTGGAAGGTTGGTGGCGGGGACACCGTCCACGTGCCAGGCGAGATCATAGGTGTGGGATGTGGGGCTATCGGCAGTCGCGATATCAAGAAGATATCCGGGTTTCACGATGACGGTGCGGGCAAGTTGGACGCCTTTGACGGCGGTGTCGCATTCGGCCCGGGCGGCGGTGACTCCTCCCTTCTCGGCGAGGAATGAGAGGCTCCCCTTCGCGGGTTGCTGGCTTTGCTGGTCCACGATGATGGTGTTGTGGGCAAGAGTCGTCTTGTACCACTCGCGATGGAGGGGCACGCTGTAAGCGAGGCGCCCGGGATCGGGGATGATTTCGCGACCGCCGGCGTGAACGATGAGTCCCAGCTTGTCGGGGTGGCCGTGTGCGCCGCCGTGGGGGCCATATTTTAGATAGACGCAAAGGGGTGTGGTGGTGGAGCCCGCGCGGATCATGGCGCCACCGATGCCGGGGAAATCCCGGGTGGCGGCGGGCTGGGGCGGCGATTTGGGCAGGGAATCCGCGCCCAAGAGCAGTGCGTTGGAACCCTTTCGCCCGCCGACTGACGCGACCGTGGCGTATCGGGGATCCCCCATGACGCCAAAGGCTATCTCATACAAGTCGTCCTGCCTGCCGATGGAAAGAATGTCTGAATCATTGATGGCCGGGAAAGTGCCGTCGGGGAAGGTGAAGTCGAGGGGTGCATCGAAGAGGGATTTGAAAACCGGATCGGTGAAGTAGTCGATCCCCGCCTGGCGGGCCGCCAGGGCTGTATAGAGGATGGCCTCAAGGGCATAAAAATGGTAGCCAGGCGTGCCCTCGTACCAAAAGCCGTCGGGGAGGACGCTGAACTCCAGTTGAAAATCGAGTCCGCTGCGGCCGGTGAGTGCGCGCTGGAACAGGGTGTCGTCGCCGATGACCCGGCCAATGCAGGCCATGGCGGCGTTGTGCCACGACTGCCAGTTGCTGACGCCGCGATCATTGCGGCGAATGGTGCGGGCGGCCTGGCGGAGGAATCGGTCCTCGATGCGGCGGCGGTCGCGGGGGCTTAGACATTCGGCGTTGTAAATCAGATCGTAACCCCAAGCCACGCCAATGAGATGAACGGATTCGTCGAGGGTCTGGGCGAGGACGCGCCCGCCAGTGACGGCGCCGCCTCCGCGGTAGTCGTGGATGGGGAAGGAGGTGTAGGCGTCGGCATAGGCGACGAGTATGTCGCGGGCGCGGCTGGCGTATTTGGTATCGCTGGTCAGCGCGTAGGCGAGGCCCAGTGTTTTTACGTTTTTCCAGTTCTCGATATGGGTTCGGGCGGCGATGACCTCGTCGTAGGGCCAACCGACGTATTCCTTGTGGCATTGGGGACAAAGATGCCTGCCATCCTGGTAATCGAGTTTGCAGCCGCAGGACTTACAGGCATAGTGCTGGCTCCACTGGCCGGGAATGGACGGCACGGCGAGGGGCGTGGCGATGGCGGCGTTGGCATTGGCCACGAGAGAGGAAAGAATTCGGCCGGCCCATGGCTGCCGGGCGGCGCGCTGGCGAACGCGGGCGATGGCCTCCGCATCCATAAACAGGCAGGGGTGCTGGAGCGTCGCGGTCGTGGGCTGCGGCTCAGGTTCGGCCGGAACAATTCGCGCTCCTAATAGGAGCACGATTGCCACGGCTGCAATCAATGGGCGGGTGATGCTCAAGCGGGTTCTCGCCAGTATCTGGAGGCCAGACGCGGGGTGGCGGGCAAGGAAATTCGCCTTGAGATGGGGGGCGTGGCGTGCATTCTCGGCAGCCGAATAACATCATCGCGAGGCGGAGGGTGCCGGTGTCAGATAGCTCAGGGCGGGACTATGGGGAGTGGATCGGGGATTTGCTGCAGAACCCCGCAAGCTGCGGCGCGAAGGGGTGGTTCTTCTACCTGGCAGCACTGCCCATCCTGATCATCTGCGGCCTGCTGGGGCTGGCGATCTTTCGGCCGGGGACCTATCCCAAGATTGTGCTGATCGCACCGGGGCTTATCCTGGGGGCGATTGTCATCACGATTTACGGATGGATTCTCTACAAGCTGCCGGCGATCGTGGGTATCCTGCTTTCACTGGTTATCGCGGTGCCGGGATACATGATCTCCTATAATTTTGTGATGGAGCTGTTTGGGGGATTGCGGCGGGCGTTTTAGCCGCCCCATTGGTGTGGGTGACTACCCCACGTAAACGGCGTCGCCAAAAGCAAGAACCGGAAAGAATATCATCGGCAGAAACAAGAGTCCCAGGGTGAATCCAATCCCCTTGCCGAAGTTTTCCGCCAAGCCGGCTATCATGACGACGTTGACGATGACATTCACGATGGGGATGATGCAAAGTATAAGCCACCAGCCGGGCTTGCCAGCAATCTTAAGCATTATGTATAGATTGAGGATCGGAACAATGGACGTCCAACCAGGCTGACCGGCCTTTGCGAACACGATCCAGAGGGACGCAATCATCAGGAAGATCAGCGACACCATGACGACAAGTAATACTATGAACCCGATTTCCATACCAAACTCTCCTCCCCAAAGTGGGTATACCAAGGTTGCAGACTGTGACAAGATGAGGGAACAGCGACGGGCAGAGTCAAGTGTTTAGTGGCCCGAATGGGCATCCTCAATCACCCACCGCGTCATTTGCCCGTGGCTTTTCGTTTGCAACCCACCGCCCCCCTGGTGGCAATAGGCGCCAACAATGACACTCTCACCAGAACTCAAGAAGCTGCTGCAGCAGACCCTCAAGATTCGGGGGTCTGAAGTCCCGCTGCACCGGATCATGGACATACTCGCGACGCCGGATGGCGACGTGAGCCAGGCCATCAACCGGTTTCGCGACATTAATGATCCGGATTTGCGGCGGGCGTTTCACAACTGCGCGGTGCTGCTGCGGGAAATGGCGAATGAAGCCGGGCTGAGGGCTGCGTGGGAAACGGGAAGTGCACCGTCGTCGAACCCCACGCCTTCGGGGACTTCGGCAAGCGGCAGCGCTTCGAAACCAAAGACCGAGAAGAAGCCCGCGGAGAAGAAGGTCAAATTTCGCCCCGAGGAACTGGAGAACTTTGAAGACGACGCCTCGCGGGACCAGGTGCGCGTGGCTAAGGTTTACGTGGACGGCGCGAGCAAGGGCAATCCGGGTGATGCCGGTATTGGCGTCGCGCTGATGACCATGGACGGTAAGAAGATTGGCCAAATTTCGCGGGCCATTGGGAAGGCCACCAACAACATCGCGGAATACACGGCCCTCATCGAGGCCATGAAGCTGGCGCAGCGGATGGGCGTGAAAACGCTGAATGTGCTGGGCGACAGCGAACTCATGGTGCGCCAGATGACGGGCGTTTACAAGATCAAGAACCCGGAAATCCTGGCGAAAGCCAAGGAGGCGCAACAGTTGCGGAAGGGGTTCGAGAAGTTCAGCATCAGCTACATTGCGCGCGAGCACAACGCGCTGGCCGATGCACTTTCGACGGCACAGCTTAAGCAGCGGGAGAAGGCCCCGGAGCCGGATGGAACAGCGGCGGATTTCGCAGATTTGCTGGGGGAAATCGTGGAGGATCCGGACGAGGGTGCAACCGACTAAATCCTGCAATGCTTCCACGACCTCGCGCCTATGACGGTCACGGATAATCAACGTCCCCGTTCACTGAGGCATGTGGTTTGGACGCGCCTCAAGCGCAACCGCGCGGCGATGGCAGGTGGGGTGGTTTTCGCTATGGTGTTGGTACTGGCAGTCGGCGGAATCTTTGCCTGCGTGGGCACGTTTAACCTCCAGACCAATGATGTGCGAATTTCGCCGGATGGGGCCCACTGGTGTGGCACGGACGATTTGGGGCGGGACATTCTGGCCCGGATCCTTTACGGGGCGCACCTGACCCTGGGCACGGGATTGGCCATTGTTCTGCTGGCGGGATTGGCCGGCGTGCCGCTGGGCCTGGCGGCTGCGTATGCGGGCGGATGGTTCGACAATCTGTCCATGCGCATCATGGACATGATTCTCGCCTTCCCGTCCATCCTGCTGGCGCTGGCGATTGTGGCGGCGCTGGGGTTTAACCTGACGAACATCGTGTTCGCCATCGGGCTGGTCTACATGCCGAAGTTTGCCCGCGTTACCCGGTCCGCGGCGCAGGTGGAGAAGTCGCTGGACTACGTCCGTGCGGCCGAGGCGCTCGGTTGCGGGAAAGCGAGGATTCTGTTTCGTCACCTGCTGCCCAACTGCATCGCTCCGGTCATCGTGATGTGCACGCTGAGCCTGGCCACGGCGATTCTGGAGGCCGCAGCGCTCTCGTTTCTCGGACTTGGGGCGCAGCCTCCCCTGCCGGAATGGGGACGCATGCTGAATGATGGGAGGCACATCTTTCAGACGCATCCCCACGTGATGGTCTTTCCCGGACTGGCGCTGGCCTTGACCGTGCTGTCCATCAACCTGCTGGGCGATGGCCTGCGGGATGCGTTTGATACGCGAATGGCCCAGTAGGCACAGGCGTAGAATGGGAACAGCATTTGAAAACCGATGCAAAACTCAGGGAGACAGCCTCATGAAGACCCTCACAATGTTCGCGGCCGCAGTCATGGTTTTCGCGATGACCGGGTGCAACGCCGAAACGGAAACTGCGGTCAAGGACGCGGAGACTAGCGCAAAGACGGCCTCATCCAAGGCCGAGAAAATGAAGAAGGAAGTCTCGGAGGCCGTCGACGCCGCCAAGGACTTCGCCTTTGAGAAACGCGACGAATATCAGGCCAAGTTGAAGGACCAGCTCAGCGCCTATGACAAGAAGTTCGAGGAATTGAAGGCCAAGTCCAAGGAAAAAACCGGCGAAGCCAAAGCCGAGTTGGACAAGCAGATGGCCAAGCTGGAGGAAAAGAAGGCCGCGGCCATAAAGAAGATGGAAGCGATCAAGTCGGCCTCCAAGGACGCCTGGAAGGATATCCAAGGCGGTGCGGAAGCCGCAGTGAAGGACCTGCGAGAGGCCTTTGATGAGGCCGCGAAGAAGTTCTGAGGCACGCCCAGCAGGCCCTTTAGGGATGTCGAATTGGTTGGACTTGCACAGGGACGGGTTGTAGGCGTCTTGCCTTGGAATACGGTCGTATGATATTAAACTCGGAAGGTAACACGCTCATGTTCGCCCGCAGGTGGCTCCGTTTTCTCGGCTGCTTTTTGGCAGCCACATTGTTAGCCCCGCTTTGCAGCGCCCAAACCCAGTACCCGTCCAGCACCCCCCGTCCCGGTTTTCTCGGGTCGATATTCAAACGAAAGGCGACTCCGACGCCGGTTCCTTTGCCGGAACCGGAGCCGATCGCCACGCCGACACCGAAACCCAAACCGGCGAAGCCAAAGCCCAAACCCTCGAGTTCCTCGAAATCGAAGAGCGAAACGGGGACGTCGAAATCCAAGTCGGACAAGTCGAGTTCTGACAGCACCTCCGCGAAAAAGACCGGAGAGAAGGAAAAGGCCAAGACAGCCGAAGAGACACCTGCTACAGCGGATGCGACGCCCAAGCCGGTGGCTGAACCAACGGCGGAGCCCAAGGCAGAGGCCTCACCCGCACCGAAGGCCGACAAGTCGGCCCCGGACGGCACCGAAGACATGATTGTTCCGGTGCGAAAGAAATCATCCGAACCCAAGTCGCAGTTACTCCCGGCGAGCCCGCCGGGAGTTTCTGCGGCCATGTACGAGCCCGGCAAGTACGTGGCGTCGGCGCGCACGGTGAATTCGGATTACCGGACGCGCCCCACAAATGGCCCGGTGGCACTGGTGGTGAACGGCAAGGGCTGGAACGGGCAGAACCTTCCCATAGGCGGCGAGGACGCCTATCGGAAGACGCTGCCGCTGGACTACATGCCGACGGACCTGGTGCTGATCCCGAAGGAGCTTTGCTATTGCGGGCAGGTGCTGTACCTGCGACGGGAAGCGGCGGAGAGCTACATCCGGATGGTGACTGATGCGGCGCGAGAAGGCCTTAACATCAAAATCTTCAGCGCCTACCGCGATATCTCGCACCAGCAGCGGCTTTACAGCGAGGCCGTGCGGCGCGGGGGCAGGGGCCAGAAGATGGTGGCGAGACCGGGCTATAGCGAGCACATGCTGGGGACCACGGTGGACGTGACCTCGACCGAGAAGTACCTCATGAAACGGAGCTTCGGGAATAGCCCTGAAGGAAAGTGGCTGGCCAAGAACGGGGCGCGGTATGGTTGGAAGATTACGGTCATTCGCGGTTCAGGACCACGGGCTCATACGGATGAACCCTGGCATATCCGCTACTTCGGGAAGGCGCTGAACAATTCAGGAACGTCCAGCCAGATGGTTGCCAGCGAAACGGAAACCAGCAAGTCGCCGTTTAAGTTTTTCGTTTCCCGTTAGGGCTCACGCGCGACGGTAATGCCGTAAATCCAGATGGGGCAGTTCGACTCTTCGGAACCTTCACCCGTATCCGGTGTGTCGTCTATATATATGTGAACGAGTTTTCCCTTGGGGAACGCGTGGTAGATGACCGTGGTGTGGTATTCAGCCAGATGGCCGTCCTTGGTTGTGTATATCGAACCTGACGGCGATTCAATTTCCGGCTGCACAAAACCTTGCTGAGAGGGCTCGTCGGCGACCAGATAGTGGTCATAGAACATGACGTTGCCCTCGACCATTGTGCCGTCATCGAATTCGTAGAAGATTGAGCCGATACTGCTAATGTCCTTGAACTGGGTTCCGGCAGTGGCGCCGAGGATGAAGCAACCGACCGCATTGGATACACTGGTCTCGATATCCATCTCGAACGTGGTGTTCACATCGGAACTGGCGTCGGGCTGGGTTTTCAAAACCCCCTTGTTGTAGCGGATGTAGAAGGGGATGCCTCCACGGCGGGCGAGGGTGGGATTCTCGTCACCGAACACGGCCTTGTCGTCATTGTCAAAATCGTCCGTACCATGGTAGGGAATTGCAGAATAACGGATGTTGGTCCGGGGCTTGAAAGTATCGGCCTGGGATGGGGCGGCGAAAACGGCCAATGCGGCAATCGCCACACAAAATGCCAGACGGCCTGTCCCTGACTTCATGAGTATTCCTCCGGACTTCCTTGATGATGCATGGTCATTACAATGGGCGTGAAGACTTGGCCGCCTTCGTCCCTGCGTCAAACAGAATCTCTAACGGCTGAAGAAGCCCTTCTTCTTGCCACCGGAGCTTGCGGGGGCTGCTCCGCCGGTGAACTGATTACGGATTCCGCGATCCGCAATAAACATGGCGCCGTCGTCACCCGGTTTTTGGGGTGCAACGCCGGAGCTTTCGCCGCTGCCGACGTTGAAGCAGACGAAGAGTGTTTGGCCGGAGGCATCCACGCCACCGAGGAGGAGGTCGTCTGAAGACTCGGCATAATCAAGAACGCGGACACCCGCGCGCATATTAGGGATGGGGATCGTCTTGTCGACCACCAGGCCATCCTGCCCCACGCGGATGACGGACGCCTCCAACTGGCCTGTGGCAGGATTATCCCCCACTACCAGCAGATCTCGTTTGCGGACGAAAAGTCGCTGGGCATCAATGTTGAGAGTCACAAGGCTGCGGTAGGGCTTGGCCAGGGCACTGACACTGCTGTTACGGCCTTGGGAGATAAGGACGTATTGTCCGCTTCGGTCCACATCGAATCGTTTCCCTTTCATTTCAGCGTCGCCAATAAGCAACAAATCGTCGCCTTCGCGGATGTATAGCTGGGCGACTGCGTTGCCATCATCGGCGCGCCAGAGGTCGGCGGTATCGCTGGAGACCTTGTTACATTGGGATGTGTCTGGCACCAGGACGGCTTCGCCGCGGCCCACGGCCAGTACATAGACAATGGATCCATTGGAGGTGCGGCGGGCGATGTAGCCCTTGGCGCCCTGATTGGCGGCCGGCCCGCAGACCTGGCCGGCGATTCGGGCAAGATCCCCCTTGGAGTAGGTGACAATCTCTGGACGCGCCCAGGCGACAGGGGCCGCCAACATTAGGATAGCTGCAATTGTGGTGATTCTCATAGGTTCCGCAACCCTTCGTCAGTCTGCTTTCGCGATGGTACCGATTTAACCAAGGCTATTACCGCGCGGATTGAGCGGCAGTCAACCTGTGATGCAGATTGGGTGGGGTGCATCGCATTTTGGCAGGGTGGTCTCGTTCCGGCTTCAGCGGCGGGACGCCGCTGCCACTTTTGAAGGGCTTTTGCGCGAATTTGATTGAGCGCCGGGGGCAATGGTGGAACAAATATCCATTGTTACCGTTCTTGCAGGAATGACTGTTATGCCGACCGACGTTCAGCCTCTCCGCGATTCTGGCGCGGACAATCCTTCCGCCCTTCAGCCGAAGGGGGAAACCGGGGTTTTTGCGGCGCTTGATGCGCTGATTGAGACCAACCATATCCGGCGAAATTTCACGCACGTGCATCGTGTGCCGGAGCGCGCGGCGCGCTATGCGCCGTTTCCTGAGGCGCTGGATCCACGACTGGTGGAGGCGCTACGGTCGCGGGGGATCACGGAGCTTTATACGCATCAGGCCCAGTCCATCGAGGCGGCGCTGGCGGGTGAAGATATCGTGGTCGTTACGCCGACGGCGTCGGGCAAGACGATCTGCTTTAACGTGCCGGTGGTGCAGGAGATCCTCACCAACCCGGATTCGCGGGCGCTCTACCTGTTCCCCACCAAAGCGCTGGCGCAGGACCAGTACCAGGAACTGCACG
>JAIBAT010000160.1 GCA_019695055.1 Candidatus Sumerlaeaceae bacterium
CCTTCCACATCGCCTCCACTTCCGCGATCTTCGTGTAAAAGCGGTGGCCGCCGATATCGAGGCGGAATTCTTTGAAACGGGCGGTGCGGGCGATTCCACCAACGTGATCCGGATCAGATTCGTAGACGACAACCTTACGCCCGGTGCGGACTAATTCCAACGCAGCCGTCAGACCGGCAGGTCCGGCCCCGATAACCACCACCGTGTTTGGTGAATCGGAGTCCCGATTTGGGGAGGTCATTTCCATTGGAATCTGGGGAACATCGGGTGGGGACATTGTCAAACGTTCAGCGCACCCTTGGGACCGCTTGGGGTCAAGCCTTACTTCCACGCGAAGGGATGTATTCCGCTTTATGGCCTTGACTTAAAACCGGTCCAATGTGCCCAGTGAGTAAGTGGTTCAGTTATTGGGTGTTAACTTGTCCATTATCAATCAAAGAGAGCGTGCTATGCGAGTTCGTTTCGATTCACTGAGAATTTGGATTTTTCTGGCCGTTTTTGCCACGGCCATGGTGCCTGTAAAGGCCCAAACAGCGGCGGCACCGGCGGCAGCTGATGCCAAGACAACACTACCCCTAACCGACGTAAAGGAACTGGTCAAATCCATCGCGCTTTACCCGGACGTCTTGGTGGCCCAGATCCTACCCGCGTCCACCTACCCACTGGATATTGTTCAGGCCTATCGCTGGATGCAGGCAAACCCGGACAAGGCCAAGGATGAGAAAGCCATCGCAGCCCAAACATGGGACGAGAGCGTCAAGGCCCTCGTCGCCTTCCCGGATATTCTGAAGAAGATGAACGATCAGCTTGATTGGACAGAGGCTCTGGGCACGGCTTTCCTGGACCAGCCAGACGATGTGTTCGGTGCGATTCAGGATCTGCGCGCGGTTGCCAAGGACAACGGTGTTCTCAAGGACTCCGAGCAGCAGAAGGTGGTAGTCGAAAACAACAATAACATCGAGATTGCCCCGGCGAACCCGCAAGTCGTCTATGTGCCGCAGTACGACCCGGAAGTCGTTTACGTACCGCAATATATGCCTGCGCCGGAAACGCAGGTCGTGTATGCAGACTCGGGGTATTACAATTCCGGTTACTACCCGGCGGGTGGATTGCTGGCCTTTGGTGCCGGAGTGGCCGTCGGTGCATGGCTCGACAATGACTGCGATTGGGACAACCACCACATCGACATAGACTGCGATGACATCGACTTCGATTGGGACAAATGGGATAATCACCATTGGGGTGGGGATAACAACTTCATCAACACCGGTGACATCAACATTGGCAACGACGTCAACATCGGCGACAAGAACAACTTCATCAATAATATCGACCGCGACAATACGCTGAACAGCATCCAGAAGAACAAGATGAAGGACAGCTTCAACAAGCTGCCCGCAGACCGACAAAACAAGATCGTGGGTGACTACAAGCGCATGGACCAGGGACAGCGTAACCAGATTGGCAATGCTGTCCGTAAGGACGGCCAGCGCCCATCCACTCTTCCGGCAAACACTCGGCCGGGCGCCGGAGGCGCCGGGACAGCCGGGCGCCCGTCCACTCTGCCCGCAGGGCAGGGAGGCAATAAGACTTGGCAACACGATGCCAGTAAAGCTGGCTCGGTGGCCAACAAATCCGGCCAACTGAGCAATTACCGCGGATACCAGGGGGCTGGAGCCTCAGCGTCCACACGCTTGCCAAGTGCCGGCGGCACTGTCGGAGGCGCCGGTGCAGCTGGCGTAGCGCGTCAACCAAGCAGTGCTGACATCCAAAACAGACTTCAGGGCAAGAGCACCGGGCCGATGCAAGGACCGTCTGCGGGAGGGCAGCGTCCCAGCAGCGCCGACGTTCAGAACCGGTTGCAAGGAGGCGGGGCAAGTGCGGCCCAGCGGCCATCGAGTTCCCAAGTCCAAAATCGCCTGCAGGGCGCGGGATCAACAGCAAGTTCAAATGTCGGCAATCGCGGAGGCTATTCCTCGGCGTCACGCCCCTCCTCCTCCAACAGCGCCTTTAATAATTACGGCAGCGCTGCCTCAACCCGGCAAGCGAGTAATCGTGGTGCCACAAGTCGCAATGTTTCTTCGCCGTCCCGGTCAAGCAGTTCCAGCCGTCCCTCGTCTGTTTCCAGGCCCAGCGGCGGCAGCAGTCGCCCATCTGGTGGGGGCGTCTCCCGTGGTGGGGGCGGTGGCGCCTCGCGGGGCGGAGGCGGTGGCGGTGGTCGCGGCGGACGCCGTTAGGGACCGAGGAGAAGATCACCATGAAAATTTGCAATACCCAAGCTTTACGTTCGACCCGACTTGAAAGGATCCATAACATGTTCAGCAAGGCTGCCGAAATAAGCCACACCACTCAGGCCCGCCGCGGCATTGTCGCCATTGCACTGGCGATCACATTTGCAATTGCAGAGGTCACTGCACAGGCCGGAATTGAAAAGGGACAATCAACCTTTGATACACCAGTGGCCGCCGCCAAGGCGCTGGCGGACGCCGTCAAGGCGAAGAACACCACGGCAATTGTTGAGATGCTGGGCCCCGACGCCCCTGACCTGGCGCGATCTGGAGACGACGTGGCGGACAAGGCCCGCCTAACCGATTTTGCCAAGCGCGTCGCAGAATTGATAGCTGTGACGACAACTACGGCCGATTCGGCAAACATCGTAATTGGCAAAGAGCGTTGGCCGTTCCCCATCCCGCTGGCCAGGGTGGACAACAAGTGGTTCTTTGACACCAAAGCAGGCCGCGAGGAAATCCTGAATCGCCGTATTGGCCAGAACGAACTCAGCACCATCAAGGTGATGCGGGCCTTCGTCGCAGCCGAAAAAGAATACTTTGAAATGGATCCCGACGGCGACGGAGTGAAAGCTTACGCCGCCAAACTGATCAGAGATGAAGGCAAGAAGAATGGCTTGTTCTGGCCAGCGGCCGCCGGCGAGAAACCCAGCCCCATGGGCCCCATGGTCGCAGAGGCCCAGGCCGAAGGATACTCCAAGCAGGGTCAGGCCTATCACGGCTATTACTTCAAAGGCCTCAAGCGCCAGGGTTTGAAGGCAGCCGGTGGCGCGAAAAGTTATCTTGTGAAGGATCAGATGACCGGCGGATTTGCGCTGTTGGCTTACCCGGCCGAGTACGGCGATTCGGGAATCATGACCTTCATCGTAAACCAGGATGGCAAGATTCTGGAGAAGGATCTCGGGAAAAATACCGAGGCCGCCGCAAAGCAGATCACCGAATTCAACCCTGACAAGGGCTGGAAATCCGCAGACTAGGCCATCACGCATAAGCGCTTGGCGGTTTGGTAACGCAGTGATTAAATTATAAAGGACATTACGATGATGATGGGCAACAAGGGGGAAAGAAGCGTGCTGACGCGGCTTGTTGTTACGTGTTTTGCATTTGCGATTTTGAGCATCGGTTCGGCACCGGCTGGCGCCCAAGGCAGTCCTGCGGCCTGCATTGCCGCTATTGAGTCCTGCCCGGGCGGGATTGCGTCCGCCGAAGTCACAACCAACTTCATCGCCTCGCTGCAACAGCAGGTCCCACCCGGAACGTGGGGCAAGCCGCTTTCCATCGGCGGCTACAAAGTCGTTTTTGCCAAACCCGGGAACAACGGCGACTACTGGCCACCGAATGCCTTTGACCAGTTTCAGCCAGCTTGCACCGTGCCGCACGAAGGGTTGCGGAAGATCATCACCCAATCCGGCACGGGCGCCTGTTTTGTAGGAATCCGCCTACCCTCCGACCAGGCAAAGAAGCAGCATCCGTTTTCCACCAAGGGACAATATGTTGCACCCGTAACAGTGGTGCTTGAGGTTCAGTCGAAAGGCGGTGCCCGCGAGATCCTCGTTAAGCTTTATAATCCCCTGACGGCCAATTGCGGCCTCGCAGCTGATTTCTCGGCCCCTGTGGATGTTGCCCTGACGCATGCCATGACATATCGGCAGGCAACGAAAGCTTACCTGAACCCGAGCGAATTCGCAGGCTTGTCAGGTCTGCAAATGCCAATGCCCTATCAGGCAGGGAAAATCCCGATTGTTCTGGTGCACGGCTTGAATTCGGCCCCGCGCACGTGGGAAAACGTGATTAATGAATTGCAGGCCGACCCGGTCATTCGCGAACGTTACCAGTTCTGGCTTTTCCGTTACCCGACGGGTCAACCGGTCGCTTTGTCTGCCATGCAACTGCGGGAGTCACTCAACGCAGCCCGGAAGTTTTATGATCCCAACGGCAAAAACAAAGCTTTTGAGAACATGGTGATCATCGGCCACAGCATGGGCGGAATGCTGACCCGTCTGCAGGTCACGGAGTCCGGCAATGCCTTCTGGGACCTCATTATGACCCGGGGCGTTGATCCCAACAGCCTTTCCGAGGCGGACCGCGAAGTGCTCCACCGGGTGCTTAACTTCCATCCGCAGCCGTTCGTAAAACGTGTCATCTTCTGCGCCACCCCGCACCGGGGTAGCACATTGGCCTCGGGAGGTGTTGGCCAATTGGCAGCAAAGCTGGTGAAGAGCCCCATTGCTGTTCTGAACGCGGCATCAGACATGGCCAGCCCCATTGCACCCAGAATTTCGGTAGATTTGAAAAACGCCCTGGGAGAAATCCCAACGGGGGTGGACAACCTGTCGCCCCGCAATCCGTTTGTCCTGCTGTATCAGACCCAGCCAATACAGGTGCCGTGCCATTCTATAATCGGAACCGAGGGCGTGTACAAGAACGGCAAGCCATTGTCCGATGGAGTTGTCCCCTACTGGAGCGCCCACCTGGACTGTGCGAAGTCGGAGTTTTGGGTACCCTCCGGCCATGATGCCCACGACCACCCCAATGCGATTCCGGAGTTTGACCGCATCCTGAGATTACATCTCGGAATGTAGTTCCCAGGCAGTTGCAGTTCGGCGTACTATCAGGAAATTGTGCTACTTCGCCGCGGCCGTACCGGTCGCGGCGTTTTTCTTCCTGCAGCTACAGGCGGAATTTCCCAATTGGACAATTTGCCGCAGATTTCAGTATTAAGGCTTCAGATTTGAGGGATATAGGAGCCATTGGCAATGACGCGAACATCAAAAGCGGGCTTTCGGCATTTAATACAGCCTCTCATGATGATCTGCCTTCTGACGGTTGGCGCATCGGGTTTGAATTCTGCGGCGGCGCAATCGCGGGCAACCGCGTGCCTTGCGCAGATGGAAGCCAAAGGTCCAGGAGTTGCAGCTGGGCCGGCAACCACGCAGTTCATTCTGGCTCTCCAACAGGAACTCGCCCCCGGGAACTGGAACAAACCTGTAATGGTCGGCCCCTACAAAGTAACATTTGCCAACCCCGGACGTAACCCCAGTTTGTGGTCCCCCGATGATTTTGATAAGTTAATTCCGGCCGCGACAGTTCCACAGGGGGAGCTGCGAAAGCGATTGGTACAAAAGGGCAAAGGCGCGGCGTTTGTAGGAATACGAACGCCGTCGGATGAGCACAAAGCCGTACACCCGTTCACCAAAGGTGGGGCCTATCTGGCGCCTGTTTCCGTGGTTGTTGAATTTGGCGGATTAACTGATGGCCGCGAAGCAGTCGTATACCTTTACAACTCGACATCCGCCCCGGAGGACCTCGAGGCGGATTTCACTGCGCCAGTGGAAATCGCCATAAAGGAGTCCATGACCTATCGTCAGGCCACCATGGCCATGCTTCGGCCAGGCAAATATGTCCATTCCGCCGGTTTGCAGATGCCGCTACCCTATCAGCCAGGCAAGATCCCTGTGGTGTTTGTCCACGGCTTGGATTCAGCCCCAAGGACATGGGAGAACGTGTACAATGAGCTTGGTGCGGCCCCCTCCATCCGAGAGCATTATCAGTTCTGGTTCTTCCGCTATCCTACCGGAGAGCCCGTTCCCCTCTCGGCGGCCCAACTGAGGCAATCTCTTCAGGCTGCGCGAGCGTTTTACGACCCAAAGCGGAAGAACAAGTCCTTTGAGGAGATGGTCATCATCGGCCACAGTATGGGGGGAATGCTGACCCGAATGCAGGTGACGGAGTCCGGAGACGCTTTTTGGAATCTCCTCTCCACCACTCCTTTCGATCAGATGGCGATGCCGGATGCCGATCGGGATATCTTCAAGAGTTGCCTTTTCTTTCAGCCGCAGCCATTTGTAAAGCGGGTAGTATTTGTTTCCACCCCACACAAGGGGAGCAATCTCGCGTCGGGCGGCGCTGGCCTATTGATGGATCGCTTCATCCAATCCCCCGTGGCCATCATGGGGGCCGCCGGCAACATGGCCAATGTTGTGGTCCCCGGCATTTCTCCAGATTTTGCAGCAATCTTAAAGGAGATCCCCACGGGGTTGGACAACCTCAAGCCCGAAAACGGATTTGTCCGCCTGCTTCAGGTGCAGCCAGTCCATGTTCCCTGCCATTCCTTGATTGGTACGCAGGGATTATTTCGCAACGGTAAGCCCGTTACAGACGGCGTGGTTCCCTATTGGAGTTCGCACCTGGATTGTGCCCAGTCAGAGTTTTGGGTGCCGTCGGGACATGAGGCACACAACCATCCCATGGCGGTTCCTGAATTTGAACGAATCTTGAAGCTGCACCTCGGATTCCAGTAGGCACGGTCTTACTTTGTGGCGTTCTTCTTCCGCCAGTCCGCGTCGCTCATCACACAGCGAAAACCGAGATGAATCTGACCTGTGTCAGGTGATGTCTTCATGCGCGCGGAGGGACGGTAGCTGGCACAGTATTGGGAATTGCAGAGAAATGACCCACCTCGATTAATACGCTTCGGCGTGTAGGGCTCCTCCGGATCGTAGCTGTCAGTTGGGCCGGGGGGATCCACGGCGACCTTGCCGGTATCCGCAAGCTTCTTGTAGTAGTCGTGCCGATACCAATCCGCATTCCACTCCCAGACATTCCCGATCATGTCATATAGCCCATACCGGTTTGGAGGAAAGCTCCGGACGGGCGCCGTCATGAAATAGCCATCAACCGGCTTCTTCTCGTAGGGGAACTTGCCTTGCCAAACATTGGCCTTGATGTTCGTGTCGCTGGGTTCGTCCTCGCCCCAAGTGAATCGCTTTCCCTCCTCGCCGCCCCGGCAGGCAAATTCCCATTCAGCCTCTGTAGGAAGTCGCTTGCCGGCCCATTTGCTGTATGCGAGGGCATCGTCGTAACAGACGTGAACCACCGGATAGTTGCCTTTGCCCGAAATGTCCGTTCCCGGGCCAAGGGGATGACGCCAACTGGCCCCAATTACCCAGTCCCACCACTGCGCAGGATTGGTGAGAGGCACGGGGCCTGCGGTTGGCTTAAACACCATGGACCCGGCCTGCAGCATGGAATCGTCAGGCTTGGCGGTGCCGGGGGGCAGTTGCTTCTTCAGTTCCTCCCAGTCAGGTTTCTTTTCGGCCACGGTCACATAGCCCGTAGCCTCTGCAAACTTGGCGAACTGATCGTTGGTGACTTCGGTTTCGTCCATCCAGAAAGGCGACACGCGAACACGATGTACGGGAAACTCATCGGGGCGCGCCTCGGGACCCACGCCACCCATGCTGAATTCGCCACCGGGTATCCACAGCATCCCGGAGGGCCAGGGTTTTTCGGGCGGTTTGGCAGGGCCCACGCTGGCTGAAGTCGTGAAGGAGGCTGCCTGAGTTTCGGTGGTTTGCCCCGAAACCGGAGAGGTTATCAATGCAACGGATGCAGCCACCAAGGCTGCGCCCAGGCGAAATGGGAGACGCAAAAAGGGAAAGGCCAAGGCCCCCTTCCCCGGAGTCTCCGCCGTCGGGTGCCCTGGCCCATCATCGTTCATTTTGTAGTTCATGAACCCGACTCTAGCAGCAGCGCCAAACCAAGAGTCGAGCAATAAGACTAATCGCCAACGAGCAGCTGATCGCCGGAGCGCTGGTGCAGAATAACGCCACTCTTGGACAATTCATCCTTGGCCCGGTCCGTGGCACGGCCGGTGATCCAAAGATGCACACCTTTGGAAGTCCCAGAGGCATTTAGCTTCTTGATGCGCGTATCGACCATTTCGTTCCAGTAAAGGATGTCGACCGGGGCAAATACGTTCCTCTGTCCTGAGGCATCGGTCCATACGGGCATGGATCCCACGACATCGAGCTTTGCAAGCTGGTTTTGCGCGCGATGATAACCGACGGCCATTTGCATCTGCAAGTGATAATAGAGCTCGGTGGCAAGATCGCTGGCGTCCTGCGGAACAGTTACATAATTGCTAATCCCGCGGACTGAGCTCAGTTGCCCCATTCCATCCACAATGGCCGAGGAATAGGTCACGGTATAGTTAGACTGATCCAGGAAGTTCGCGGCCGCTCCAGAGTTGCACCCGAGCGACGCAAGGGTCTGGCGGCTCTGCTCCTTAAGTTGCGGCGCGCTGTTGTCACGCAACCGGGCGGATAAGTTGCGATTAACCTTTGCCGCCGTGATGCCAAGCCCAATGGGGCCTCCAACAAAGGAGGCGGCAATGTTCGCCGTTAGCGCGCCGGCATTCCTATTGCCCGATACAGTGTTCAGGGCTTCCTGAAGCTGCTGGTTATCGGTGTACGGGTCTACACCCAGCTGAAAGGCCAGTTTGCGCTTTGCGGGATAGTTAAAGAAACCGCCAGACTCGCCTTCCTGACGTCCTTCTGTGGCGCGGGCCTGCCAGGCGTCGCCGGTGCGCTCAATGCCTTTGGGTATTTTCTCAAGAGTCTTGAATGGATGGAATACGGCGTAACCCGCGGACTCGACAGTCGTTTGCACCGCGCCGGTAAGGCCCTCCAGGAACAACGGGTCATTTTTCATCTGGTTTAGTTGGGCCAGAGCGATGGCCTCCCCTATGCGAACCCGCAAAGCCGGCTCGCTTTTGGGCCGATACCAAGCCGCCGGGGTCCACATGGAGAACCCATACAGGAGGTTGTCGGCATTAACCTCGTCCATTACCCTGTAGCTGTTCGTGGACTGCTGAACTTTGGGCAGAATGTCCCCAAACCTCGCCTTCGGCGGTGCCTCGTATTTAGACTGTGCAGCGGCTGGCTGCAGCATGCCCAACAATAACAGACCGGCGCCGGCGCCGGCGATCAAAGACCTGGTACGCTGATTCATGTAACTATCCTTCACCTAAGTTGTTTTTGGTTTTGAATTAACAAAGTAGCAAACGGCCCCTGTAAAATCAGTCCAGCAAGCGGATTCTTCCAAAACAGCACCAAGTTTGTCCCGGGCCCCAGCAGTTTTCACCCTCATTTGGTCGCAGAATTTCCTATTCCAGCAGTAGCTTGATTTCGGGGGAAGCAATGTTGGAGACTAACCGGCTTTTTGAGTGGCCATTTCATCGGCAGGGTGCACTGTCATGACGGTCCGCAAGGATCATCTTGCCATTTCGTCCCCCGAATATCTGGTTTTTGGACGCGCGCCGAAGCCAGTCACCTGCGGCAATGGATTGATCATTGGGACTGGGACCGTTTATCCAGAAATTAATCTAACCCTGCCTCCGATGCCCTTGGGGGAGGCAAACCTTTCCGAGATTTGTCGATTGTACCGTGAGGCCATCACGGCGGTCCTGGAACGCGCCGCTTCGCTTCGGGTGGAAGGCTTCATGGTCGAGTTTGAGCATCTGCCCCCCATGACACACAATCCTGTGTGGGGCGCGGAGATCACCGCCGCGTTGCGCGAGACCCTGGACACTGGCGCCCGGAAGCACGGACTTAAAGTGGCACTGCGAGTCACGCCTGTGGACATCCGCGAACCCCAGGCGGGAAAGGCGGATAACGTCGAAGAGGAGACGGCGACGCTCCTGCAATCCTTCAGACTGTGCACCGATGCCGGCGCCGACCTTCTGGCCATAGAGTCCACCGGCGGCAAATGTTTGACAGATATTGCGCTTATGGAATGCGACGTGGCAGGAATGATCAAGGGACTTGCGGTGGTAGGCGCGACGGACTGCCTGGCGCTCTGGCGGCACATTGTTGGAATTGCCGCAACCGCGCCGCGCCGCTGTATTGCCTCCGGCGACACGGCCTGCGCCTTTGCCAACACGGCCATGGTTCTCGCGGATCGAGGCTATATACCTCGCGTGTTCTCGGCGCTGGTGCGCGCCATGAGTGTGGTCCGCAGCCTGCCGGCTATTGAGGCCGGCGCTGTTGGGCCGGGCAAGGACTGCGGATACGAGAATATTGTTTGCAAGGCCATCACCGGGTGCCCAGTGGCGTTGGAGGGGCGCTCCGCGACCTTTGCGCACCTCTCCCCCATCGGGAATATCGCGGCGGCCGCCGCCGATCTGTGGAGCAACGAGAGTATCGAAATCACGCGCACCTTGAGCGGTAGCGCCGTGGTCGCGTCATTTGAGCAACTTGTCTACGATTGCCGCCTGATGAACACCGCGCGTCAGCAAGACGGCGAGGAAGGCGCGCGACGGCTGCGGGATTGGATGGTTCAATCCGATGCGCCGCTGGATCCGCAGGCCTGGGTGCTGACACCAGAATTTGCCATCAAACTGGCTGAAATCTATGCGGGGAACGAAACTCCTTACGAAGGAGCGCGACTCGCAGCAGCGGCGACCCTTGAGGGTTTGGCCCAAGCGCACGAATCGGGGAAGCTACAACATTTGCCGGACCAGGAGCTCGACTGGCTGGACC
>JAIBAT010000129.1 GCA_019695055.1 Candidatus Sumerlaeaceae bacterium
GCCCTTGACGTTAAAACTGAAGCGCCCCGGCTTGTAACCGCGCATGCGCGACTCGGGCAAGAGCGCGAACAGGTCGCGGATCGGTCCGAATACCCCTGTGTAAGTGGCCGGGTTCGAGCGCGGCGTACGCCCGATGGGGCTCTGGTCCACGTCCACCACCTTGTCCACGAGGTTGAGCCCATCGATGCGGGCATGGGCGCCGACGCGGTAATGGGAACCGAACAACTGGTTCGACAGCTCATGGTAAAGGATTTCATTAACCAGCGTGGACTTCCCGCTACCACTGACGCCGGCCACACAGATAAGCAAACCCAGCGGGAACGCCACATCCACGTTCTTCAGGTTGTGCTCCGTCGCGCCGCGCACCAGAAGCTGCTGGCCCTTCTGCGGTTTGCGCCGCTCCGCGGGCAGCTCGATGCGCTCGGCGCCGCGCAGGAACGCGCCCGTGATGGATTCCTTCGCACGCTCCAAATCCGCGGGCGTGCCCGCAGCCACCACATAGCCGCCGAGGCGCCCGGCACCGGGGCCGAGATCCACCACGTAATCCGCCGCACGGATTGTGTTTTCGTCGTGCTCGACCACGATTACCGTGTTGCCCAGGTCCCGCAGACTCTTTAGCGTCGCGATGAGCTGTTCATTGTCGCGCTGGTGCAGGCCGATGGACGGCTCGTCCAGCACGTACAGCACGCCCATGAGCTGGGAACCAATCTGCGTGGCCAGACGCGTCCGCTGGGCCTCGCCGCCCGAGAGCGTGCCCGCTGCGCGGTCCAGCGTCAGGTAGTGCAGCCCCACATTCTGCAGGAATTGCAGCCGCTCGCGGATCTCCTTCAGCACCGGCGCCGCCACCTTCTGCTCACGGCTCGTGAAATCCACCTGGCCGAGGAACTCCAATGCCCGCGGGATGTTTTGCGCGCAAAACTCGCTGATGTTGCGCCCCCCCAGCTTCACAGCCCGCGCCGCTGGCTTCAGGCGCTGCCCGACGCACTCCGGGCACTGCAACTCGCGCATGAACTGGTCCAGTTCCAGCGCCTCATCCTCGCTGTGGCGCCGCCGCACTCTCGGGAGCATCCCCTCCCACCCCATGGAACTCTTTAACTGGGCTCCCGCCTTCGACTTGAACGCTACGGGATAACTGTCGCCACCACTCCCAAAGATCAGCAGATCCCTGACCTTCTTCGGCAATTTCCGAAATGGCTCATCCAGGCTGAACTTCATCTTCGCCGCCATGGATTTCAGCACTTCCCTGTCCCAATGCCCATGCTCCGCGCTGTCATTGCCCGTCGCGTCCATCCATTGCAGGAGGGCACCCTCGTTGATGGACAGCGTGGGATCGGGCACGAGGCGTGATTCGTCCACCTCAAGCAGCGTCCCCAGCCCCTCGCACTTCGGGCATGCCCCCTGTGGCGAGTTGAAGCTGAAGAGACGATGCGTAACCTCCTCGATTGAGATGCCGCAATCTGCGCATGCAAACTTCTCGCTGAACGTCCGCACCTTGCCGTCGTCCACCGTCTCGATTTCCACAAGCCCCTCGGCCTTCTTCAGGGCCATCTCCACCGACTCCATCAGGCGCCCCCTAGACCCCGGCGACACCGCCAGCCGGTCGATCACGATGGAGATGTCGTGCTTGAACGTCTTCTTCAGCTTCGGCGGGCTGTCCAGTTCCACCACCTGCCCGTCCACCCGCGCCCGCGCATCGGCCTGGCGCCGCGCATCCTCCATCAGTTGCCGATAGTCGCCCTTGCGCCCCCGCACCACCGGCGCCATCACCAGGAACTTCGTCCCCGCTGGCCACGCCAGCACGGCGTCCACAATCTTCTCCGCGGTCTGCTTCTCCACCGGCTTCCCACACTGCGGGCAATGGGGCCGCCCCACATTCGCATACAGCACCCGCAGGAAATCGTAAACCTCCGTCACCGTTCCCACCGTCGACCGCGGGTTCCGGCTCACCGTCTTTTGCTCGATGGAGATCGCCGGGCTCAGCCCCTCGATCAGCTCAAACTTCGGCTTTTGCATCTGGTCCAGGAACTGCCGCGCATACGCCGACAGCGACTCCACGTAGCGCCGCTGCCCCTCGGCGTAGATGGTGTCGAAGGCGAGGGAGGACTTGCCGCTGCCGCTCAGGCCGGTGATAACGATGAGGCTGTCGCGTGGCAAAGTGACATCCACATTGCGCAAGTTGTGCTCCGCAGCACCGCGGACAATAATGCTTTCGGGGAAAGTGGTGGTCATGGGACGGAATCAGCTACCGCGACCGTAAGGGAGACTTCGCGCTGACTTTGCATGAAAACGGGAATAACGATCATGGGCCTTCTCACACAGGCAAACCCACCTTTATCCCCACTCTTGCGGAAGGACTGCCATCCCGTTGTTAATAGTATTTGATTGTATCCGGCCTGCCCGCGCAGAACCCCGCCCATGACTTCAAGCGCCGAGGCAGGCTCCTGGTTTGCCACCACCCACTGGTCCCTCGTCGTTTCCGCCGGCCACGGAAACGAGGCTGACTCCCGCGCCGCCCTCCAGCAACTCTGCGAGCGATACTGGCTGCCACTCTACAGCTACGTGCGCCGCCGCGGTTACTCCCCCGACGACGCGCAGGATCTCACCCAGGAGTTCTTCATGCGACTCCTCCAGCACAACCGCGTCCGCACCGCCGACCAGCAGAAAGGCCGCTTCCGCTCCTTCCTGCTCACGTCCCTCAAGAATTTTCTGTCCGACGAATGGGACAAAGCCCACGCCGTAAAGCGCGGTGGCGGAGTCCCTCCCCTGTCCCTTGAGTTCGCCCGCGGGGAAGAGCTCTACGCCCGCGAGCCCGCCACGACCTCCACCCCCGAATCCCTCTACGAGCGCCGCTGGGCCCTCACCCTTCTCGACTCCGTCCTCGCCCGCCTCCAAGCCGAGCACCACCGCCTCGGCAAATCCCAGCTTTTTGCGGCCCTGAGCCCCTGCCTGGTCGGCGAGCGCGCCTCTCAGCCCTACGCGGAGCTTGCAACCCGCCTCGACATGACGGAAACCGCCGTCAAATCCGCCGTCCATCGCCTCCGCCAGGAGTACCGCACCCTCCTCCGCCGGGAGATCGCCAACACCGTCGCCACCCCCGAGGACGTGGACGACGAACTCAACCACCTCTTCGCCGTACTCGCCGGAACTTGATTCCCACTAAAAAACGCCCCGTCGCGCAACCTTCTCCTCCCATTTCCTTAGTAAGGGGGTAGGAGAAGATAAAACCCATGGATTCCACACCCGTCTGCCCATCCTGTGGCGCGCCGCTCCCCGCGGATGCCGCCCTCGGCCTTTGCCCCCAATGCCTCATCAAGAGCGGCTACTTGTCCGCGCCGGAGGCCAGCACTGGCACCGCCGCCGGATTCCAGCCCCCCACCGTCGCCGAGCTGTCTCCACTCTTCCCGCAGCTTGAAATCCTCGAGCTCATCGGCCGTGGCGGCATGGGCGCCGTCTATAAGGCACGCCAACCCAAACTCAACCGCACCGTGGCCCTCAAGATACTCGCCCGCGACAAGACCCCCGACTCCCATTTCGCCGAGCGGTTCCAGCGCGAAGCCCAGGCCCTCGCCCGCATGAACCACCCCAACATCGTGACCGTTTACGATTTCGGCGAAGCCGGTGGCCACTACTACCTGCTCATGGAATTTGTGGACGGCCTTAACCTGCGCCAGGTCGAGCGCTCTCGTCGCCTCTCCCCCGAGGAAGCCCTCGCCATCGTTCCTCCCATCTGCGACGCGCTCCAGTACGCCCACCGCCAGGGCATCGTTCACCGCGACATCAAACCCGAGAACATCCTCCTCGACCGCGAGGGAAGTGTGAAGATCGCCGACTTCGGCATTGCCAAAATGCTCGGCCCGGCAGCCACCGACCCCCTTACCGGCGACCAGCAAACTGTTGGAACGCCCCATTACATGGCCCCCGAGCAGGTCGAGAAACCCGCCACTGTCGACCACCGGGCCGACATCTACTCCCTCGGCGTCGTGTTCTACGAGATGCTCACCGGGGAACTTCCCCTCGGCCGCTTCGCCCCACCGTCACGAAAAGTCCAGATTGACGTGCGCCTCGACGAGGTTGTCCTCCGTGCTCTCGAGAAGGAACCAGAGCAGCGCTACCAGAACGTCAGCGAGATCAAGACCCAGGTGGAAACCCTCTCCATATCACCCGGCCCCACTGCCCCGGCAAGCGGCGAAAAGCCACCCCATGGTGACCAACCATCGCTGCTCGGGTCAGCCTCCTCGTTCCCGGCTGGTGTACCATGGCAAATCTGGATCTGCACTGCCATGCTCTCCATCGAGGGGCTTGGAAACCTGCTCACCATTGACCGGCCCGCTAGTCTGGCGTGGCTGACCGCCAAGTGCCTCTTCATCCTCGGACTACTCAGGCGCTGGCGACCGGTTTACATCTTTTACCTGGCCGTCGCCGCACTGCACGTTCTCTATTTCGCAACCGCGGGCCCTGTCGCCGCCGTTCTCAACCTGGTGCTTCTGAGTCTCGGCGCATCCGCCCATCGATACTACTTCCAGCCGCCCCACGCGCGAACACCATGGCAAATCTGGGTCGTGCTCGTAATTCAGCTACTCACCTCCCTGATCGCCACCCATTTCGTGGTGGCCAGCATGGTTCAAATCTTACTGATGGCTTCCACATTCCTGCCCCGCAATCCCTACTCTTCCGACTCTCGAAGCTTGGGACAACCGGAAGCCATCAAGCAACGACGCCGCAAGTGGCGAGCCTTGATGCTGGTCCTGCTCCTCGCCCTGCTAGTCCCACTCCTTGCCCTGTGGGTCAGCAATTCCCCCACCGCCAGCAAGACCGTAAGCAGTGCCCTCACGCTTCTGCAGCTTGTGAAATCGGAAGCACAATCGCTCCCCCAGGATTCCAGCTCGCTGCAGCCGGAAGCTAACGCCCATGCCGAATTTCGCTATTGGGTATTCGAAGCCGACGGCAAACTGGTGGACAAACTGATTCCACGCGCCACACGCCAGGATGGCGTCATGAAGGGTATCACCCCCATGATGCATGACAACTCCTCCAACTTGGAAACAGTGACCATCAATGACTTCACCGTAACCACCCAGGGCGGCGACACCCTGTCCCAGCGGGCGGAAATCGACACCGCAACTTTCAACACCCTCATGAGGAGTCTCGACCCAAGAAGCGGGATGTTGGCTTTCCAGATTCGCGAGATCGCCACCTGGCCCGCCACAGCCGATACTTGGGCCTACTCCCGCTCATCGCCCCTTATTGGCAGCGGAAACGGAACAGGCTTCCTCGGCATCCGCAAAAGAGGTGGCAATCTGGAAGTAAGAGCCGATTACCTGCTGCGTCATTCCCTTGTCGATGCCAACACCTCCGGCAGTCGCCTCGGCCTGAGTTCTCGTCTCCTTTACGAGGGCCCCGTTAGAACAGACCGCTTTCTGGCCTTCCTTATCCCGTTCCTGCGTGCGGATCGCACCCCACGCTACCTGATGGTCTGCTTCGTGATCGACCCAACAAAGAAGCCCGCAACGATTCCAAAAGCTGCCAATCCTTCGCCTCAATTCACCCAGGTCCCCCAGATCATCACCTTCTCTAACGGCATCGGGATCAATTTTGTGGGCATCTCCAGGCACCCCTGCGACGGCGACACCTGGACGACCGACGGACGGGAAATGCAGCGCCTTCCCGACGACTTCGCCGAGATTCGCAAGGAACTCAGCGGACGCCTGAATTATGATTCGGAAGCAATTCGACGGGAGTTTTATGTTCGCATTACTGGAATCCCAAGGAACGAGACCATTACCACCCGTTACATGACTGACGGCTCTTTTGGCGGCAGTTCGGGTGGTTTCTGGGGAGATTCGGATAAAGGCGTCTCACGGTTTGGCATCGCCGCAATTATGCATTCCAGCCAATCCCCGGCGCTCCTCAGTATTGGAATTGGGAGTGGCGAATGGCAAACATGCGCCTCAACCTCTGCCACTCAAACCCAAACAACTGCTTCACTCATTTCGAAGGATTGCGTCACCTTCGGTGAGTTGAAACGAGGCGAAGCGTGGGCAAGCATGGAGCTGACTTCAAACGACACTTCATTCAACTGGCCGAACAAGGAATTGCGCCTTGTGGCCTTTGACGATAATGGCACTCAATATGAGGCCAGGAGAAATAGCCCAGAAATGATTTACCACTTCTCAAATTTATGGGCAAAAACCCAATTGGATCGAATCGAGTTCCAGACGAGGGAAATCGAATGGCGGGACATCAAATTTGCGGACATTGAATTGGATTAAGGCCCTGCCTGTTCCATGAAATACTCGGGGCTTACTAATCCACTTTTTCCAGCACCACCACCGCCGCCGCGTGCGTGGCGGTGTGCGTCAGGGAAACATGGGTCTGGGTAATTCCGCGCTCCTCCATCAATTCCTTCGCCCGGCCCGTGATGGACAGCACGGGCTGGCCGCTGGACAGGTTCTCAATCCCCACATCCCGCCAACCGATGCCGTGGCTTTTGCCCGTGCCGAGGGCCTTGAGGAAGGCCTCCTTTGCGGCAAACCGCGCGGCATAGTGAAGCGCGGGCGCAGGCATGGCGGCGCAATAGGCGGCCTCCACGTCCGTGTACATCTTGCGGATAAATCGGTCGGGGAACTTGCGCATCCCCTCCTCGATACGCCCGGTTTCCACGAGATCCATGCCGATTCCGTATATCATTGTGCGCATGGGCTACCGGGCCGGGAGGGCGTTGGGAAGCAAAATGTGGTGTTGACCAAAAGCCCCGGAAAGACTGTAGATACCGAGTGAAGGATCACCTTTGTGACACGAGGTTTGGTTCCATGACATCCCGCCCACAGCATGCCGGCGTTGCCGGGTTCACGCTCATTGAATTGCTTGTTGCCGTGGCCATCATCGCGATTCTGGCCGCAATGGCAGTGCCCCATTTCCTCGAAGCGCAAACCCGCAGCAAGGTTTCCGCTGCGAAAAGCGACATGCGGGTGGTGGCCGGGGCGCTGGAATCCTATTTCGTGGATAACAACCACTATCCCCCGCCGTCGGGTGTGGGGATCCATTTCCAGGATCCCTTTGCCCAGCCCATCGCGAAGCGTCTCATCCCGCTGACAACGCCCGTCGCCTATGTTTCGAGTATTTTCCCGGATAAGTTTCGCGCCAAAGGCGGATGGATGTTTGAGGAGCAGCCGCTGCTGTTTGACACGTATGACTATGTGACACCAAACGCCATTCCCGGGGAGGGTTCGGGGGAATCGTCGGGCGCCGCATGGCGCATTGCGTCCGCCGGGCCGGATCTGTACCAGGCCTATGGCGGGCGCCTCGTGACCGATACCGAGTGCAACGCCCGAGGCGTGGATTATGATCCGACCAATGGTTCGGTTTCCACGGGCGACATCGTCCGGGTGGGGCCGGTGGATACGCGGTTTCCAAGCGCGACGGATATCACCAACCCCAAGCGGCCTGGAATTGTCCGCGCTCCGGCCTACAAGGAGCAATGGTAGGCCGCTACTTCACAGCACCAAAGGTGAGGCCTGAGACCAGTTGCTTCTGCGCGAGCCATCCCATGGCCATGATGGGCGCCACAGCCAGCAGCGACGCAGCGGATAGTTTCGCCCAGAAGAGGCCTTCCGGGCTCGAGTAGGCCGCTATGAATACGGTCAGGGGCGCGGCCTTCGCGCTGGTCAGGTTAATGCTCCAGAATGCCTCGTTCCACGAGAGAATGATGAGCAGCAGCGCCGTGGAGGCTATCCCCGGCAGGGCCATGGGCGCAAGGACGTGGCGGATTTCCGTCAGTATACCTGCACCGTCCACGCGAGCCGCTTCGAGTATGGGCGCGGGAATTTCGCAGAAGTAGGTGTAGGTCATCCACACAGCGATGGGAAGGTTCATGAGCGCGCTGATTGCAATAAGCCCCCAGATGTTGTCGAGCATCCCCAGGTCCCTGGAAAGCAGATAGACCGGCAGCAGCACACCCACCGAAGGCATCATTTTGGTGGATAGCATCCATACCAACGTGGACTGCGTGCGCTTTGTGGGAAAGAAGGCCATCCTATAGGCCGCGGGAATCGCCAGCGCGAAGCAGATTAGCGTGGATCCGACGGAAAGGTATATCGAGTTCAGCGCAAAGGCGAGGTAGTTGCTGCGTGCAAAGACCTCGCGAAACGAATCGAGTGTAGGCGGGAAGAGGAGGCCCGGCGCGTAGGCCTGCTGTTCGGTCTTGAATGCAGTCAGCCCCATCCAGAAAATGGGGAAGAAGATGGCAAGGGCCGTGCCCCAACCGAGGATGACAAAGGCGAGGGATTTAAGGCGGCGTGCTTCCATGGTCACCCATCCCCCCTCAGGCTTTTCGCAGTGATCCGCAGAAGGAACAATGCCGCGACATTTGCCACGACGACCGCAAGGATTCCGCCCGCGGAACCAATGCCCACGTCAAACTGCTGCAGGCCGAGGGAATAGACCAGGTAGGCGATGTTCGTGGTGGCGGTACCCGGTCCCCCGGATGTCGTAATGTGAATCTCCGCGAAAATGGAGAGAAGGAAGATCGTCTCGATCATGATCACCACGCCCATAGCACGTTTCAGGTGTGGAATGATAATGCGCAGGAAGAGTTGGACGGAATTCGCTCCGTCAATCACCGCCGCCTCGGTTTGTTCCTGATCCAATGACTTCAGCGAAGTGTAGAGCACCAGAAAGGCGAACGGGAACCACTCCCAGGATAGAATGATAATAATGGACATCATAGGATGGGCGCCGAACCAATCCACCGGCGGCTGACCAATCAGCGCGAAGCCCCGGGCGAGCAGGCCGTAAACCGGGTGCATGATCATGTTTTTCCAGACCAACGCACTGACGGTCGGCATCACAAAGAACGGGGCAATAACCAGCAGCAGCGCGACGTTCCTCCCTGGAAAACCGCGGCCATAAAGAACAGCCATCAAAGTTCCCAGGACGAGTGTGATGGCCAGAACTGATCCGATGAGAACGACCGTATTGAGGACCGCAGGAACAAATGACGGATCCTTCCAAAGGAAACGATAGTTATCCAGCCCCACAAACCCCTTCGCGTCGGGGTTCACGAGGATATAGCGAATGAAGGAGAAATAGATGGTCATCCCGAGGGGAACGATCATCCACAGGAATAGCAAACCAACGGCAGGGGCTTGAAGAAGTGTGCGCAGGCGATCCTGCGTCCAAGGTTTACCGGAGTTCAATTATCCTGCCACGTCGCTATTTCAGCAGACCCGCTTGCTTCACGGCGCGTGTCGTTGCGGCCTGGCCGGCCTTCAGGGCCTGATCCACCGTCATGTTCCCGGCAAGAGCCCCGGCGATGCTTTGACCCACAACCGTCCCAAAGGACTGGAACTCCGGAATCCCCACGAGCTGCACGCCGTGATACGGAACAGGATTTTTGCAGGGATCGTTGGGATCGGCCGTGTTCATGGCCTTGAGCGCCACCGGCGCAAATGGCGCAGCCTTCACGTAGTCCGGATTCTCGTAAGTGGACTTGCGAGTGCCGGGTGGCACGGTGGCCCATCCGGTGTCGGCGGCAACCATTTTAATGTATTCCTTTGAGGTGGCCCAGACGGCGAATTTCTGGGCGGCATCTGGGGCCTTGGCGGACTTGGGAACGGCAAAGGCCCATGACCAGAGCCAATGCGAGCCCTTGGGGGTAGCCGCAATGGGCGCGCTGGCAAAGGCGACCTTGTCGGCGACCTGCGACTCCTTCTTGTCGTAAAGCGTCGCTGCGGCCACCGTCGCGTCAATCCACATGGCGGCCTTGCCGCTGGCAAAGAGGGTCAGGTTCTCGTTGAACCCGTTAGCCGTTGCGCCTGGTGGGCCATACTTCTTGAGGAGGTCCACGTAAAACGTCACAGCCTTTTTCCACTCCGGAGAATCGACCAGCGGGTTCCAGTTCATATCAAACCATGCGCCACCGAAGGTATTGACCAGCGTGGTCACAAAACACATGTTCTCGCCCCACCCCGGCTTGCCGCGCAGCGTGATGCCGTAAATGCCCGCCTGCTTGTCGGTGAGGGCCTCCGCAAACTTGCTGATGTCATCGTACGTCGGCTGCTCGGGCATCGTGAGCTTCTTCGCCTCGAAGAGGTCTTTGCGATACATCAGCATGGAACTTTCGCCGTAAAACGGCAGTGCGTAAAGTTTGCCTTCATACGACAGCCCGTCCTGGAGCGACTTGAACACATCGGTCAGGTCGTAGGAAGCAGGGATATCCTTGATCTCGCGCAGCCAGCCGCTCTTGGCAAAGATCGGCGCCTCGTAGAGACCGAGGAAGACCAGATCAAACTGGCCGCCGCCGGTGGACAGGTCCGTCGTGACCCGCTGGCGGAGTACGTTTTCCTCGACCACGACCCAGTTCAGCTTGATGTCGGGGTTCTCCGCCTCAAACTTGGGCGAGAGCTTTTTGAGTTCGATCATCGCAGGATTGTTCACGGCCGCGATGGTAACGGTCTTGGGCTCTGCGCAGACAGCGCTCGCCAGCCCAAGGAGTGCAACAGAGAGAACAGCAAATGCGGATTTCATGACGAAGTATTTCCCTTTCACCAGCTGGTGTATCCCCCATCCATGACGAGGTTGCTGCCTGTAAAATAGCTGCTGGCGTCGGACGCCAGAAATACGACCGCGCTGGCCACCTCGGAGGGCTCACCAACCCGGCCCATGGGAGTCATCTCCAGCCAGGTCTTGCGCCAGGCTTCATTGGCCATTCCCATCTTTGTCATCTCAGTGCCAATGTACCCCGGCGACACGCTGTTCACGCGCACGCCGCGGCTGGCCCACTCACCCGCCAGCGACTTGGTCAGCATGATGACCGCGGCCTTCGAGGCGTTATACGCCGACTGTGGCTGCGGCCAGTTCGAGACGATGCCAGACATGGAGGCGGTGTTGATAATGCTCCCTTTCCCCTGGGTCAGCATGACCTTTCCGAATTCGCGACAGCAATAAAACACAGAATTTAAGTTGATATTGATAACACGCAGCCAGTCCTCGTCCGTGGCTTCCTCGCTGGGCACATTCCTGCAAACACCGGCGTTGTTAAAGGCAATGTCCAGGCTGCCGTGTGCGTTCTTGACTCGTGTGGCTATGTCGCGAACGGCGGCCGAGTCGGTCAGGTCTGCCGGAATGAAGTCCACGCCGAGGTTGGCGGCAGCGTCGCGCCCCTTGGCCTCGTTGACATCCACGATGACCACGGTCGCTCCACAATCGCGGAGGGCCGTGGCGGCCTCGTAGCCAATCCCACCCGCGCCACCAGTGACAATGGCAACACGATTATCCAGGCGGGCCATGGATGGGTAATTCATGATTTCCTCCCTGCAGGCGATTGAACGAGGGCGGATGCTGGGTGCCGGGGATGGCACAGTCAAATTGATTGTAGGGTGACCCGCGACACGCATCGCTCCTTGAAATGGGCGATGCAGATGGTTTAGCAGTCTTGATGATTAGGGGGGAGGAACGGAGAACGCAAATGACGAGGGCATCCTTGATTGCGCTGGGTGTCGCAATGTTTTCGGCAGTGGTGCTGGCTGCAGACACACCGATGGCCAATCGGGTCGCAACCAGCATGGAGGGCGGATATCGTATTATTCGCTCGAACGGGATTCCTGACCACCAGACGGGCCAGTTCCCAAGCCGGCGCAATCCAAATGCCATCGCTCCGAAAGATTACACTTGGCGCATTCCCCTGAAACCACGAATGGCCGCGGCTCCCATCCCTACTGGATTTGCGTGGTACGGGGTAGCCATCAACGGCGTACCCATGGAACCCGGAACGCAGGAATTCTGGAACGACGACCGCACCTCCAACTGGCACTATGAAGCCATTGGCGGCACAAGCGACCTGGGAATCGACATGAGTCTGGCCCATGTGCAGCCAAATGGGGCGTACCATTATCACGGACTACCGAAGGGCCTCGTGGAACGCCTCGGCGGAGACGCGGGTAAGATGCTGCTGGTGGGTTGGGCCGCAGACGGTTATCCCATTTACACGGCCAACGGATACACGGATCCGAAGGATGCGAAGAGCCCAGTGAAAAAAATGAAATCCAGCTATCGCCTGAAATCAGGCAACCGCACGAACGGCCTCATTGGACCTTACGATGGGCGGTTCACGGAGGATTTTGAGTACGTAAAGGGTCTTGGTGACCTGGACGAGTGCAATGGGCGGTTTGGCGTGACGCCGGAGTTTCCGGCGGGCACCTACCATTATTACTGCACGGAAATGTTCCCGTTTATCTCGCGCAATTGGCGAGGCGAACCAGACCCCAGTTTCCAGAAGCAGGGCCCGCCACCGGGAACACGGGAGCGCAAACCGCGGCGTGAGGATATGGGTGGCGGCCAAGGTCCGGGTTCAACTGCAAGGCCCACACCACCGCCCCGCCCGACCCAGCCGGCGCGGCCAACGCCCCCATCACGGCGTCCCCAATAAACTTTCAGGGTTGAGCACGGCGATAGGTGCCTCGCCGCTCGATGGCGCGCTGGAGGACTTCATCCTGTGCGGCTTTTGCCAGCGTCGAGGCACGGCGGTAGGCCTCGGAGTGGATTTTGCCCTGCTCCAGAGCGAACGTAGCCACGTCAGGATGGCCATAATCGACGGCCATCACAAGCAACTCATCCCAAATCCGCATGCTGAGGTCTGTATCCATGGTTTGCAGATGCAGGGCGTCGATGGTGCGGCGAACCGCCGGCAGTCCGGCGCGTTGCATGGCAAGCCGCAGTGTGTTCAGTTCGGTTTCGCAATTCATGGTGCCCAACCTCCCCGGGCAGGCAGGCTGCCCCACTTCAATTAGACAACAGGGAATGGCACCGGTTTTGGGGTTCAGCAGAAATGCGGCTGAAATTCCGGGTTACGAAGCTTGTTTGTTGTTTTCCCGTTCGAGGCTCTCGTTGAGGTACTTCAGCACACTTTGGAAGCGGGTAGAGTTTTCCGGGTCGAGTTCGCAAAGCTTCTCGTGGGCCTCGATCATGTGGATGATGCGGTCGGCCCGCGACAGGTTCGCGGCGTCGCAATCCTGGAAGGCTTCCTCGGGCACATCCTCGGTGCCTGTGACGGGCGCCACGCGAACATCCACGAAGTGCTTGATACCAACGGTCTCGAGAAGGCGCGAGCACTGCTCGTTCACGTTTACAAGCGTCATGGCAGAGCCGTTGTCGCGCTTGTGGCGCAGGCCGGCACCGGCCAGCGCGCCCATGAAGGTGGAGTCGAGGGTGGTGGTGTGCTCCATATCCACAAAAATACTGTAATTCCCGGCACCGTGGGACTCAGCGACGCGGTCAATGAGCTGCTTCAGCTCGGCGCTGTTGGCAAAGCTGCCGCGGCCGGTGACGCGGATAATCACCACGCCGCCGTCGAGTTCGGCGAAGCAGATGGAATCGGGGGCGGAGTCGTGGCCCTGGGCGGTTTCGGCAGTCATCATTTTACTCATGGGGGTCTTTCATTACTTTGACGTAGAAAGTGCGGTCGCGGGGGCCGTCGAATTCACAGAAAAACACACCCTGCCAGCGGCCCAGCAGCGGGCGTCCGGCGTGGATGATGAGTGTTTGCGACGGGCCGACATAGGCGGCCTTGATATGGGAATCGCTGTTTCCCTCGGCGTGGCGATAATCACCGCGGTGGGGAATGGTGGAATTCATGAATGCGTTGATGTCGCGGGGCACGTCGGGGTCGGCGTTTTCGTTGATGGTGATGGCGGCCGTGGTGTGGGGACAATAGACCACGCACAGCCCGCTGTCGACCTGCTGCGAGCGGATCGCATCGGCCACGCTGGCCGTGATGTCCTGAAACTCAACGCGGTTTCGTGTTCGTAGTTGGTACTTCTGCATTAGCCTGGGTGCGACAATCCTTCGGTCTCGGGAGCGGCGGTACAAACCAACACCGCATTAAACAGAACAACAACGTCCAACATGGTGCGCCCGCAGCGCAAAACTTTGCAAGGGTATTGTTCGGGAAATTGCATTGGGGGGAGCCTGTCGGCGGGGTAAGGCGAACTTGTCGTAATTCTGATTCTTGGACCGATATAATAGCTTCGTTTTAAGTATAAAGCGACCGCCGAAAAACAATCACCCTTTCTTAATGGGTTCGGCGTAGGAGTGCATGCCTCCGCTGAGGCCCGGCAGGTAGGACACGCCGAAGTAGGTCACCAGAACCATAACGAAACCAACAATCGAAGCCACGACGGAGCGCCGCCCCGTCCACCCCAGATTCATGCGAAGGTGCAAATAGATCGTGTAGGTGAACCATGTAATCAGTGCCCAGGTTTCCTTGGGATCCCAACTCCAAGCATTGCCCCAAGCAGTATTTGCCCATACGGCCCCAAGCAGGATGCCTATGGTCAGCAGTGGCCAGCCCACCTGGATGGCACGGTAGGCGAGGTATTCAAACATTTCTTTGCCGGGTAGAATTCCGGGTTGGTCACCGGTCATCTCCTTCACGAAGAACATGATCGCGAACACGAAGGCGATGAGAAACAGGCTATAGCTGATGAGCAGGGACGTGACGTGCCAGTTGAGCCAGTAGTTGTTAAGCACGGCAACAAGTGGTTCGACCTTACGCATCTGGAGCGGCAGGCTGTTGGCCAAACTCATCAGGATCGTGCTTGCCGCGCTGGCGGCGCAACCGATCCACCCCTGACGGTAGATGGCTTCGAAGGTAAGGCTCGCGATGGCAAAGCCGCCCATGGCGAAGGTGATAGATTCATAGAGATTCGAGACCGGCATGCGGCCAGCCAGCAGGAAGCGGATAAGCAGCGCGGCGACCATTACGAGGGCTGCGACGGAAAAGACCCCAAAACCGATGCGCCACAGAACGCGCGAACCCTGGCCAGCGGCAGCGGATGCAGCCTGGGTCGGATCACCGTAGCCGGCCGTCGAACGGACCACCATGCTATCGGGAACCGAAGGGGCGGGTGTGAAGGTGGTAGCGCTGAACTGGGCCGGGCCTCCCGCCATGGCCAGCGCCGGGGATGATCCCGTAACCGGCGATGGAGCGGTCGTTCCCGCAGCCGCGAGTTTCAGTTTGCGTGGGCCCTGCTTCACCGTCCACAGGTAGGCAAGGAAGATGAAAAAGGAAATTCCGTACAAGAGCGACGCCTTGCCGAATGGATGCCACACGGTGTTAATGTGGTCGAGGGCACGAAGGTGGTCCGGCATGTAGGCGGGCATATCGCCGAGGCGCTCAACCATCCATTTAGTGGTGGAGGCCACGTCGGCGGGATCCTTGTCGTCGTAAGCCTTTTTCAGGGCCGCGTTCAGGGCCAGCACACTGGCCCACGGCTCGGCCTTTGTGTCGGCCATCTGCAAACGTTGAGCAATTGCCTCGTCTGGGGCAGTTTCGGGGTGCTCGATCATGGAGGGTGAAACCCAGTTGCCTGCCTCGTCGCCAACTGGCGCAATCCGGAAATCACCAGGAAGATTGATGAACGAAATCAGTCGGAAGCGGAACTTCTCCAGGGCTTTCTTCGTGGTTTCATCAAGTTTGGCTTCCACTTCGTTGCCACCAGCCATGCCCGCGAGCACAAGATTGCGCACATTGGGTGTCTTCATGACCCAAACAGGCGCGACGCGCAGGTTGCGATGGGGCTGGAGCCCAAAGACTTCGGCGAGTTTGGGGTTCTCCACCGGGATGATGGGGCATTTCACCCACTGCTTGTTCTGATAAATCATCCCCAGCAGTGTGAACAGGGGATCCTGCTTCTCGAAACTTGGCTTGCCGGTGATGGCGTTCACCTTGATAGCGGCGAAGGTGCGCAAGGTATGTGCAATGCCCTCGCTTTGAACGGCAATGGAGTCTATGCCGCTTTTGGCCAGCGCCTCATCAACGGCGGGGTAATAAAGTGCGGCCGGCTCTACAGGGACAAATGCGGTCGAAGTTGTCTCGCCCGGTGCAATCCCGGTGCCCGCGCCAGAGTGAACCTCTACGGTTTCCGTGCGTCCCGTTTTGGCATAATACTGGGCGGGTGCAGCCGCAGCAAGCGTCAGCACCGCCGCCGCGAAAAGGCATCGGGGGAGAATCATACGACGTCTCATTCGTGAAGGATATCCACTTTCAGGTTGCAGCCATTTCTTCACAGCAACCGTAACAAACATAACGACCTGTGGCCACGGCTATTCGCCAGACCGGGAGAACGGTTATTGGCGCTAGTGATTGACAGGCACTCCGCCAACGCCTTACGATGGTTACAAATATGAGTTGGAGTGATGAAATGAGTGGTCTTGCATGGCGCGCGGTTTGGGGCGCGTTGGTTTGTGGCGCAATGATTCATGCTGGCGGGCTCGAGGCCGCGCCCTCGGTGGAGCGGACTCCTGATGGCGAGGCTTTGCTTTACACCAAGCTGACAGAAGAAAAGGCCCAGCAGGGGCAAGACTATGCACTAATTCACTATATCCACGCGGGTTGGTTGATGCCACCGGACATGTCGCCCGCCGAAAAGGCCGCGATGCAGCAGGTCCTGAGCACGGGCAAAGCCGAGGCAAACGACGCAGCGCTAATTTCTGCGCTGAGCCAATGCCAGCCAGCTTTTCAGGAATTTCGCGCAGGAACGGAATTGGGTGGTTGCCACGACGGTGACAAGGGTGGTCCGCACAATCCTCCGGGGCACAATCCGCCAGGGCATAACCCCCCGGGACCTCCCGGACACCATCCGGGTGATCATGTGCCGAGCCCCTGCTTCCCGACTTTGTTTTCGGTGCCCAAAGCCTTGTGCGCTGAGGGCCTGATCCTTGAGGCCCAGGGGAAGTATGGTGACGCGCTTAATACTTATGTGGATGTGCTGCAGTTCAGCCGCGATGTGGGGAATTCCCTGCCAAATGCCACAATGTTCCCGGTGGCGCTGACGGCCGGGCAGCTTGGCGCAAACCGCATTCGGAAACTCACCGCCAAGGGCAAGTTGTCGGCGGAGGAACTGGCCATTGCGAGCCGCGAAATTCGGCGCTCTTTGGCCGAGAATGCGACTCCGCGCCTAATTCTGGACGAGGAAACCACCGTGGCACTGGCAACAGCCCAGAAAGCGAAAGCTGACGTCACGGCCCAGAAAGCGTTGGAATCCCACGACCTGCAGGCGCAGTACTTTGAGACCCCATATACGGGCCGCGATCGTGACGGCCACGCCAAAGCCATGAAAGCTTTGACTCCAAAGACCGGCGGAGTCCCGGACATGACCCAGATTGAGACGCGTCACCTCGTGATGGTGTCGGTCATGCGACAGGCACTGGCCGCAGCGGCCGTCGAGCAATACAAGCTGGCCCGCGGCACTTACCCGGCCAGCCTGAAGGACTCAGGTGCAACCGCAACGACCGACCCATTTGGCACGGGCGAATTCCGCTATATCCTGAACGCCGATCGCTCCGGATATGAAATTTACAGTGTCGGCCCGGATGGAACAGATCAGTCTGGCGAGGTGATGTACGACCCGGCAGCGGGAGTCACGAGCGCCGGGGACATTGTGACGACCAGCCCTGAATGGAAGTAATAAACATTTAAGTGTGTTGTTGCACAGGAACGACCGGGGTCCTTAGTATTTACAGCTGCCCCGCGGCATGCAAGTATAGCAGGCCACCAATGAACACCATGACAAGCACGTAGGCGCAGAGGCCAACGAGGAGACCGCGGCGAATGCGGTTGGTTTCGGCAAGCCAGGCGTCGGGATCTTCGATCCTTTGCAGTTCACGCCGCCGACGGCTGATGTGGGTAATCCCGAAATAGTTGATGGAAATAAGGGCGAGCGCATAGACTGTGATGAGTCCAAGGGCTGCCACGGGATAGTCCTTCAGGGGTCGGAAGGCAACGATGGCGCCGAGGAAGAGAAACATCACAATGGCGCTGGCAATGGAGATGATCCAAAGTCCACGGCGCTCGCGCGCATCTGCGGCACGGGGAAGGGATGACCGAAGGCCGAACCCGAGGCCAACAAGCCCGCCCAATGCGCCACCAAAGATGCCTGCCCAGAATCCAGAAATGAGCGGTACGGCAACACCGGCGGCCTTTGCTGCCTTGGCAGCACCGACTCCCGCGGCTGCGCCAGCGACGGGACCCGCAAAACTGATGGCCGCGATTACACCTGCGGTGAAGACAGCGCCCGGGGTGCTACGCTGCAAAGTCTCCGCGAAGCGGGATTCCATTTCCGATTGAAGCCTGGCTCGACCGCGGGAAAGGCGCTTCTTGACGGTGTCCGCAGTGAGATCCAGCAGCAGGGCAACCTGCCGAATGGAGCGTTCCTCGCGATAAAAGAGGGTGAAGATCTCACGGGTTTCGTCGGGAAGGGTGTCGAGGGCCTTTCTCATGGCGGCCATCTCTTCCTGTCGGATAAGCGCTTCGCGGGGGTCCGCCCCAGCGGCGGCTTTTTCCGCGGCGGAATGGCCGGGAACAAGGGCCTTGCGGGCTCGAATCTTTCCCCGCAAATAATCCGCGGCGCGGTTGCGCGTCATTTGGCGAAGCCACGGCAGGAAACTGGAAGGATTGCGCAGTTTTGACAGCCGCTGCCACGCAGCGACAAAAACCTCCTGGGCCACCTCCTCGCTGGCCTCGACGTCGCGCAGGATCGCCAGGGCGAGGGAACAGACAACGCATTTGTAATCGTTAACAAGGGATTCAAATGCCGCGGTATCGCCTCCCATGGCTCGAATGACCGTGTCCTGAGAGAAATCAGACGCGGCGCTAAAACTGCCCGGTTGCGCAGTGCTCATACTGTCAAATCTGTAACCTATGATTGGGGCCATCATTCTTTGCCTCCGGGCAGAGTGTGAGCTTCTGCAACAGAGTCGCCGGGAGTGGCAAAAGGTGACCCAGTGGGAGGAATTTTCCTGACTCCTGAAAAGTTGCCGTGTGATGCAGCGGCAGCGATTTGGTCTTCAACCCATGCATTGGCCGGATGATGCAGCCGACCTTTTTCTTCGATGGCGGAGAATCAGCGTTGCTGAACTGACACAATCGTCTCAAAGCCGCCGTAAACGATTCGTTTGCAGTCGAAGGGCATCTCGTCTACCGAACCCATATCGTTCATGCGCGGGTCTTTCATGACCTTGGCGTTCACTTTGTCGCGGTGAGCACGCGATTTGTATACTATCCACGAGAACACGACGGTTTCGCCCGGTTTGGTTTTAATGAGTTTGGGAAACTGGATCCCGAACGCTGGTTTGAGGTCCTCACCGGCACACTCCCGAACCTCCAACGCACCGTGCTCGATCCAAATCTTTGCGGCCTTCAGAGCAATGCGTCGGTAAGCGGGCAGGTCCTTCTTCAGAACCGGTAATACGTAACCATCAACATAAGGCATACTGCACCTCCCTGTTTTTATCTGGATTCCATTCCAAGAATCCCAAAGCCTGGTGTGCCACGCCTCAGGCGTCTGCCACGACGGCCTCGTTGGCCTCGAGTCCAAACTTCTCAAGACGATATCGCAGCGTTGCGCGCGACACACCCAAAAGCCTGGCGGCACGGGTCTTGTTCCCACGGCTGCGTTCAAGGGCCTGCAGCAATAGCGAACGCTCGTGGTCTTCGAGGGAGAAGCCGGTATCAGGAATCACAAAGGCGTTCTGGGTTCTGAGCTCTGGGTTCTGAGTTGGGAAAGTCTGGGATTGGTTAGGCGTTGTGATTCCAAGATGTGCCTCGGTGAGGATGTCGCCAGTCAGCATGATGGCTGCGCGCTCAATCTGGTTCTGAAGTTCGCGAACGTTGCCGCACCAAGGATGGGCCAATAGAGCCTCGGCGGCCTTGGGCGACAGGGTCGGAAGGTGCTTTCCCATTTGGGCACAGAACTTCTTCACAAAAACCATGGCGAGGGGCACGATGTCCTCGCGGCGTTGGCGCAACGGGGGAATATGGATCGGGAATACGTTGATGCGGAAAAAGAGGTCGTTGCGAAAGCTCCCCTCTGCCACTGCGCGCGACAGATCCCGGTTCGTAGCGGCAATGAAGCGGATGTCGGTTTTGATGGTCTTGTTGCCGCCGACGCGCTCGATCTCCTGGGTTTCGATGGCGCGTAATACTTTTGCCTGGATCGCCGGGCTCATCTCGCCGATTTCGTCCAGGAACAGCGTGCCGCCGCTGGCTATCTCAAAGCGCCCGGCCTTGCGCTCGGTGGCTCCCGTGAAGCTCCCTTTTTCATGCCCGAAGAGTTCGCTTTCGAGAAGCTGCTCGGGGATCGCCGCGCAGTTGATGGCCACAAACGGCCCGGACCGCCGTGGGCTCAGATCGTGCACGGCCCGCGTGACGAGTTCCTTGCCCGTCCCGCTTTCCCCTGTCACCAATACGGTGGTGGTGGCCGCGGCCACCTGTCGCACCGTTTCCAGAACATGGCGCATTCCGGGGCTCTCCGCCACGATGCCATCCAGATTGTACTTCTCGCGCACTTCGCGACGCAATGTCTGGTTTTCGCTGAGGATCTTCCTGATGCTCAGGGCCCGCTCGATGGCCAGCAAAAACCTATCTGATTCAAATGGCTTTGTCGCATAATCAATCGCACCAGCCTGCATCGCTTCCACTGCGCTTTCGATGCTTCCAAACGCTGTAATGACCATCACGGGTGTCTCGGCGCTGCGCTCCTTAATGCGGCGCAGCAGTTCCATGCCGTCCATCTCCGGCATCCGGATATCGGTAATCACGAGGTCAAAGGGACCCGCCTGAAAATGCCGCCATGCCTCGGCGCCGTCGCGCGCCAGGGTCAGGCCGTAGCCCTTTCCGGCCAGCAGCATTTCCATCAACCGCCGCAGCCGGTCCTCGTCCTCGGCTATGAGGATCTGCGGTTCCGTTCGCCCGGTGGCGCTCATGCCCGCGCCTCCGCGGCCGGTATACGGATCTCAAATGTCACGCCCCGCCCCCCGTCGTTGTTACTCACAGCAATCTTCCCACGATGCGCCGTCAGGATCTGGTGTACGATCGAAAGCCCAAGGCCTGTTCCGTCGGTCTTTGTCGTGAAAAATGGATCATAGATCTTCGGCAGATCCTCCTCACTGATACCGCCGCCCTGATCTGTAAACCTCACCTCAACCGTGTCCTCAAGCACCTGAGTGGAAATGCCAAGTGTTCCCCCGTCCGGCATGGCTTGATCCGCATTTATGATGAGATTTAGGAAAACCTGATGTAGCTGATCCGGATCACCCATGACGCTGGCCTTGCGGCGGCTGAGCTTCGGCACAATCTGGAGCCGGGGGTTCCGCAGCGATCCATAGCTCAGGACCACAGCCCCCAGTAACTTGTTGAGGTTGACCTCCTCGGCGTGGATCGGCTTGGGGCGGGCGAACGCCAAAAAATCCTTAACCCGGTCGTCAAGACGGCGCACCTCGTCCTTGATGTACGAGGCCACCTCCTGACGCTCCGATTCGGGGCGCGATGGATCCAGCATGATCTCCACACTGCTCATGATGATACCCAGCGGGTTTTTAATTTCGTGGGCGATGCCACTGACCAGCTGACCCAGCATCGCAAGATTGCGACTCTGAACGAGCTGAGTCTCGAGACGCTTGCGCTGGTCAATGTCGCGCATAATGCCGACGATAAACTCCACGTCGCCGCGCGCGTTCTTGATGGGCGAGTAGTTTGTTTCGATCCACCGCTCCTTACCACCCGTTGTGGTTATTAACATCTCGCGGGGAACTGGAACCGAATCACGGTGGAAGAAGACCTTCGCCGGGCAAAGAGCCTCGCTGCCCATGCTCTCGCCAGCCTCGTTGTGGCATTTCAGGACGTTCGAGCATTCATAGGTTTCCATGACGGCTGCGCCCTGTCGCCAGCCGGTAATCTTCTCGCAGGCCGGATTGAAATAAACGATGCGATTCTCGCGGTTGAAGATGAACACGCCGTCCGTGGATGGGTCGAGAACGTTCTCCAGCCGGGGCAGCGCGCTGGGGTCTGGATCCACGAAACTGATGGCCAGGGCCACGTCCAGTGGGTTGTCCGGGCGTTCGCCCGCCACGGCGGAGATGGGTGCCACTCGAAGGAATGTCTGGCTCTGGTCTTCGTGAAGGAAGTAGGTCGAACTCTTGCCGTCCTCGGCGGTAAGCGCGGCGTCGAGGGTTTCCTCAAGGCCACTGAGGCCGGATTTCGGAAACGCAGCCATCAGGAAACCCTCGAAACTGTCGTTGAGGGAGAAGCTGACCTTGGAGAATCTCATGCGGGCCTTGGCATTCGCGAAGATGATCCGGAGAGATCCGTTGAGTAGCACAGTTGGATCCGAAATGCCCTCAAGAAGGTTGATTAAAACGCGAACACTTGGGGCCTCAGACGCTACGGCGGCAAATCTATTTGGCATTGGGTATCTGGGGTCTCCGAAAAGCGGACTGCCTTGGTACGGTATCCTACCCCATGGGGAGTGGCTTATTTCAGCCACTTGAAAAAGGGGGTATTTCCGGCCTGAATCACGATTGGAGCATGAGGAAGGGGTAGTTTTTCCGGCGCCAGAAGTTGTCGATAACCTCCTCGATTAGGGGGTTTTCTCGCAGGAATTCCTTAAGGCGCGACCCCGGACCGTAACGACTGCAAACCTCCCGAGTGGCCAACTCGAAATCTGAATCCTCGGGATCTTCACGTCCATTGTCCCGTGCCAAAGCCAGCGCAGACAACTGAATTAAAACGATTTGCAGGATGAGCAGGTTTGCATCACGCAGGATGGGCCATCGGGCAGTTTGGCCAAGCAATTCGAAACTGCCAATCAGGTAATCCTCGAATCTCGCTCGTTGCGACAGATTCATCTGGTCCAAATCCCTCTGGCCCAGAGTGGCCTTGAAAGGCTCAATCCTGATGCTTCCCACACCTGCCATCTGTTTGCCATAGCGCGCCGCCATGCCCGCCATGGAGCTCCAAATCCCTCGCTTCTGCCACCCCGAATTTCCGTAGCCTGCCATCATTGCCACGAACATCCGGCGGATCTTCACCGTTGGGGCTTGCCGAGCGGCCACCCTGTAAACATCGGTAAATCCGGAGCGCCGATTTGCCTCCAAGAAGTCGCGTAACTCCTTTTCCGACAGAAGTCCAGCTGGCGCCATGGGCTCCCGTGGGCCATGGAGTTGCTGATGATACGCATCGAGGAAATTCAGGAACACATTCAGCGAAATGATCCGAGTGGAAAGCGCCTGGGATTCCGACGCCCCCCCCAAGAGCAATTCCCGAAGGGCATCCTTTAGATCCCCAAGAGATTCCGGCGCGATGCCGACGTGATCCGTCACCGGAACCGCAGGGAGGTTAAGTTCAGGGGGTTTGGACAGCGGGCTTGGCCTCCGCGGCGGTTTCCTCATCCACGGCGTGGGCCGCCGTCGAGTAAATCTCGGTGTAACCGCAAAGCGCGCAAGTCAGCAACACATACTTATCCGAAGCCAGTGCCAGCAGATTGGGCAATCCCCCTGACAATGGCACCATCCGCGTCACCGCGCTTTTACCACAGCATTTGGCGCAATGAAAATTGGTGCGGAGTTTTTCCTCGAATTTCATGGCCCCCGGTTCTTGTGCCCTTGGTGTCTCTGCCCAAATTATTCGGCCGACCCGCATTCCATTCGCACCCGGCGAATTTCTCGCTTAAAACCATCGGAAAACTGTAGACCCCCGCGGCACAGTAACATCAAGCAAGGCGGACAAATGATTCAGACAGCCCCAAAACGCACCCGGTGGATGGCGCCCGTTGTGGGCCTCACGCTGGCGCTCTTTGCGCTTACGGCGTGCGACAAGGACGAATACGAAATCAATCAGGATTGGTCCATCAACGTCTTCAAGCCCGGCCCCAAGTGGCCCATCATGAAGAACATGAAGCCCCTCGAAAAGGAAGTTTTCGGGCGATTTGGAAAGCCTGACGCCTTCCACGTTCTTTGGAGCCCCGATGGAACCATCAAGAGCCGCTCGGAACTGGACGACCGCGGCAAGGAAGTGCAGAAAGCCAAGACGCTCCCCCCGTATACCTGGGTTTACGCGGGTCTGGGCAAGGAAATCTACTTCAGCCCCACGACTTATACCGAAAAGCCCATCAGGGACGATCTTCGCCTCATCATGAAGTATGGCGACCCCGAGGACGTCAAGGATCAGGGGAACATCAAGCAGTGGACCTTCTACAGCGTGGGCAAAATGTACAAGATTTCCAACGGCAAGATCATCGACGAAAAGGACTTCCCCGCCATGGGCCGGTTTACCAAGATGTAGGCTGCCCCCCTCCTGGCGTGAATAACTGGGACGGGTTATCTGTTAGAAGGCTTGGTTTTACGCCGGTGCGGTTTGCTGGCATTGGAAGCAGGGATTGGCAAATCTCTCACCCCCTTGCGGCCCGTTTGGGTCTGCGTCCGGGGTCTTTGGCGGAAGTACTGGCCGAATGCATGGTTTTTGAGCCATGCATGATGGCACAAGTTTAAGCCGGAGAAAGAGCGATGCGTCGCCCTCTTCTCCGGCTTTTTTGTTTTTCCGGGCACCGGCCCGTTTTGATTTGCACTTTGAATCAATCCCGGTGGAGAAAGGTGGTACTTACGAAACTGACAAGGTTTTATCAACAGGAGGCTGGCCATTAAGGATACTATTCGCGTGAATCATGAGATTCGCGTGCGCGAAGTAAGGTTGATCGATCAGGACAATCAGCAGGTTGGGGTTGTCCCAATCCAGCAGGCGCTGACGATGGCCCAGGAAGCCGAACTTGACCTGGTGGAAGTCGCACCGGGGGCAAAACCGCCGGTCTGCAAGATCGTGGATTTTAAGAAGATCATCTACGAGCAGAAACGAAGGGCGCGCGAATCCCGCAAGCGACAGAAGACCATCGAGGTCAAGGAAGTCAAGATGCGGCCCTCCATTGATAAGCACGATTACGAAACCAAGATCAATCATGCCCGGGAGTTCCTTAACGACGGCAACAAGGTGAAGTTCACTTTCACCTACAAGGGCCGCGAAAGGGTTCACCAGGACAGAGCGCAGCAGTTGCTCGACCAGATCATCAAGGACCTCGACGATATCGGCCAGTCAGAGCATGTCGCAAGGATGAACAACCTGCTCTCCGCCATGATCATGATCAGGAAACGATAGACAAGTTTACCAGCGGACCGGCCCACCGCCGAGCATCACCGGGCAAGCAGGCAATAGGAAACAAAAGGATAGGGAAATGCCAAAGATTAAGACAAACAGTGGCGCCGCAAAGCGGTTCAAGATTACCGCCAACGGCAAGGTGAAGCGCGGAAGCGCCAACCGCCGCCACATCCTCAACAGCAAGACCACCAAGCGCAAGCGCCACCTGCGCGGGGCAAGCTTCGTCTCCAAGCCCGAGGCCGCCCAAGTTAAGAAGTTATTGGGTTATAAGTAACAGTCGCCGAAACGACCAGCCCCTCCCGGCCCTTGCGGCCGCCACGGGGCTCACAAGACCAAGGAAGTCTCTGAAGGAGAAGAACAATGCCACGCAGTACAAACAACCCGGCCTCGCGCCAGCGCCGCAAGAAGGTCCTCAACAGGGCCAAAGGCTTCTATAGCGGCCGCCGCAAGCTGTACCAGAATGCCAAGGAAACCGTAAAGCGCGCGCTACGCTTCAGCTACCGCGACCGACGTGTCCGCAAGCGCGACTTCCGCACCCTGTGGATCGCCCGCATCAACGCTGCCACCCGCGATAGCGACCTCACCTACAGCCGTTTCATGGCTGGCCTGCGTATTGCCGGCATAGAGGTCAACCGCAAGGTCCTCGCCGAGCTCGCCATCAACGACCCCGCCGCCTTCGGCGAGTACGTAAAGATCGCCCAGGGAGCACTGGCGAGCCAGCAGTAAGCTTAAAGCAAACCATCAGCGCTTGAGATATTAACGGGCCCGGATTGCAATTAGCAATCCGGGCTGTTTCTTTTCTGTGAAACTCAGTTCTCCCGGCTCGATCAATCCACTTCATGAGGCGGGTTAGCGGTCCTGCCCTCAATTTCGCCTTTGCCTCTCCCTCGCCGGCCATCCTATGTCGTTATCATGAACCGGGATCATATCAAAGGCTTTTTCGACGCGTGGGATCTCTACGACCGCGTTCTCGACCACAATTACATGTTTCACGACGAGCTCTACGCCAGCCTTGCCACCGCCCTTGACGCTCGCTTCGTAAACCGCCCGTTCTCAATTCTTGATCTCGGCTGCGGCAGTGCCCGCCATCTCGCCCGCACCCTCGTGCCTCACACCATCACCCGCTATACCGGATGCGACATTTCCGACGTCGCCCTCGCCCACGCACGCCGGAACCTCGCGCCGCTAGACTGCCCTGTGGAGCTAAATCAAACCGACCTGCTGCAAGGCATCCTCCAGGGCGATACCCGGTACGATGTCATTTTCTCCAGCTACGCCCTCCATCATCTCGACACTGCCGCCAAGGCCCAATTCTTCCAGCACGCGCGCAACCGCCTGGCTCCCGGCGGCATCCTTGTGCTAATCGATATTGCGCGCGAAGAGCATCAGGATCTCGCCGCTTATCTGGATGCCTATTGTGGTTGGATTCAGGCCGATTGGGACGCCCTGCCCCAGAACGGGCTCGATTACATCTTCGACCACATCCGAAACAACGACTACCCCGAATCACCCTCAGCTCTGAAAGCCATGGCTCAATCCGCAGGGTTTACGCGCAGCGAAACACTCCAAAGCGCCAGGTGGCACCATCTTTGGACGTTTGAATGAGGCAGCAATCCTGGAACCCCGCGGGGATTGAAAGAAACGACGGGTTGACAACTGACACTGGGGACGGCCGAATGGCAACGGCACCATAAGTTGGAGCCCCATTAACCTTTAGACATCCCGACCATCCCTCATCGAGGAGGCAACATGAGTACCGAAACGCAGGTTCCCGCGAACCCGAAGGGCATGACCATTACCGGTTGGGTCATTGGCGGACTACCAGCCCTGATGATGATCGCTACCTCCCCCATGGCCATTATGAAACACCCAAAAGCGATTGAAGGAATGCAGAAATATGGCTATCCGGAGAGCTCCATGGTCGTCCTCGGTATCGCCGAATTGGTCAGCGCGCTGCTATACGTCATCCCGAAGACTTCCATCCTTGGGGCAATCCTGCTCACGGGCTACCTCGGCGGCGCCGTTGCGACCCATGTGCGCGCGAGCGAGGCAACCTACTTTATCCCAATCCTTTTCGGGGTACTCTTCTGGGCGGGCCTCTGGTGCCGCAACCCAAGCCTCAGGGCGCTGATCCCCTACAATCAGAGATAAACAGTTCACCGCTACCGCGGCGCATGCTCCCGGAGCAGGGCCTTGATTTCCTCAAGCCCGGCGCGGCGATAAATCGTGTCGTAGCGATGGTCGAATTCCACGCGAAACCGGGCCTTGTCGATTTCTGGAATCTCGTCAAAGGTGCGCCCGTTGCGAAACGCGGCGACCCATTCGTCACCTTCCTTGCAGCGGCCGGCCCACCAGAACAGCAGCCGGAAGTGCGCGTTGTAGAATGCGAAAACCGGAATGCGCTTCTTGGTGCCGTCCGTCAGGAACATGTCCATGATATCGGTGCGGGTGTCGCGCTCAAAGATACGCAGCTCGACCCCGGGCACGAGGTCCGCAAGCTGCGCAATCACACCAAGTGAATTGAACACATCCGGGCACCAATCCTCGCCCACCGCCACGATGTTGAGCGGGGCCAGGGAGCGGAACGTGGCCACGTCCTCGTCCGTGACAAGGAACGATTTGTAAACCCGATCGAACTGCTCCTGATGGCGCGTGATGGACTGCATATACTCCGCCCAGGTCTTGCCGCTGCCAAACGTGTTCGCATCCATGGTCCCCGTGACTCCAGTCCCTGTTTTCATTACGGAATATCACCCACTAGGGCTGTTTCATCCACTGATTTTGCCGATTTAAGCAAAGGGCAATTCCAGGGCAGCGACACTACCCGACGACGTTGACCAGCTTGCCTTTCACGACGACCACCTTCTTTGGCTCACGTCCTTGAAGGTGAGACTGCACCTTTTCATCGGCAAGCGCGGCGGCGCGAACTGTCGCCTCGTCGGCGTCGGCAGCCACCACGATCTTCGAGCGGAGCTTACCGTTCACCTGCAGCGCGATCTCCACCTGCTGCAGGATGAGCGCCGCGGGGTTCGCCTCTGGGAAGGCCTGTTGACCAATGTCGCCACCAAATCCGGCGCGCTCCCAAAGCTCGCTGGTCACGTGCGGAGCAAAGGGGTAAAGTGCCAGCAGCAATGCGCGAATCCCGAAACCCAGCAGCGCGCGATCGCCCGCGGCGCCGGTCTTGTTCGTGTAGGTCTGAAGTGCGTTCAGCAATTCCATGCTGGCCGCAATCGCCGTATTGAAGTGGTGGCGCTCGCCAATCTCTACGCCCACCCGCTGGATGCCCCAGTTGATGGCGTAGTTCAGCTCCTGCGCTTCTGTTGATTCCGCGGAGACGGCGGTGGCGACTGCCGGAGCGCTGGCACAGGCGTCAAGGTTTTGCAGGGTCATGCGCCACACGCGGTTCAGGAACTTGTAGCACCCGATGACGCCATCCTCCTTCCACTCCAACTCCTTCTCGGCAGGGGCGGCGAACAGGATGAACAGGCGCGCCGTGTCGGCGCCGTACTTGTCGATGATGTCCAGCGGGTCGACTCCATTGCCAAGGGACTTGGACATCTTCGCGTACTTGAGTCGCCCGGTTTCATCCACGGCCAGCTCGCCAGTCTGCTTATCCACGTAAGTATTGGTCACCATACCCTGGGCCAGCAGCCGCTGGAACGGTTCCTTGCAGTCGCAAAGCCCCAGGTCGCGCAGCGCCTTTGTGAAGAAGCGCGAGTAGAGGAGGTGCAGGATCGCGTGCTCGATGCCGCCGATGTACTGGTCAACGCTCATCCATTCCGTGGCCGCGGCGCGGCTGAACGGTGCCGTCGAATTCTTCGGGTCGCAGTATCGCAGGAAGTACCACGACGAATCCACGAAGGTGTCCATCGTGTCTGTCTCGCGCCGGGCCTTGCCGCCGCACTTGGGGCAGGGCGCGTTCACAAAGGATTCGCTCGCCGCCAACGGGTTGCCGCTACCTGTGAATTTCGCGTCCGTCGGCAACGTCACCGGCAATTGATTTTCCGGTACCGGCACCACACCGCACGTCGGGCAGTACAACACCGGAATCGGCGTGCCCCAGAATCGCTGCCGCGAGATCAGCCAATCGCGAAGCTTATACTGGATGGTCTTGCGTCCAAATTTCTGGGCCTCAAGGTGCGCGACAATCTGTTTCTTGGCATCCAGCGAGTTGACACCATCAAACGGGGCGCTGTGGACCAGAACCCCCGGTTCAATGTAGGCGGACTTCCATAAATCCAAATTCGGAACTCTAAATTCTGAATTGAGATCGGTCGGCTGAATGACCTGTTTGATCGGGACGCCAAACTTCTTCGCAAACTCGAAATCTCGTTGGTCGTGGGCCGGAACGGCCATGATGGCGCCAGTGCCGTATTCCATCAGCACGAAGTTGGCGATATAGATGGGCACCACATCGCCGTTCAACTGGTTGACAGCGTAACGACCCGTGAAAAGGCCTTCCTTCTCCTTGTCCGCGGCGGCGCGGGTGAATCGGTCCTCGATCACTGCCTTGGCCGCAAAATCGCGTACGGCGGCTTCATGGGCCGTGCCTGCCGTCAGTTCCGCCACCCGCGGATGTTCCGGCGCGAACACCATGTAGGTTACGCCAAACAGTGTGTCCGGACGCGTCGTAAAAATCTCTATATCGGGCAAAGCCGAGATTTCGGCTGCGCCCAGCCCGCACTTGTCCCCGGCTTTCAGAGTTGTGTCCGCTGGCAAAAGCTTGAAGTCCACCAGCGCACCCTCGCTTCGGCCGATCCAGTTGCGCTGCATCGTCTTCACGCTGTCGGGCCAGTCCTCCAGCGTGTCCAGGTCCGCCAGCAACTCGTCGGCGTACTCAGTAATCTTGAAAAACCATTGCTCCAGGTTCTTCACCGTCACCGGGTTTCCGCACCGCCAGCACGCGCCTTGCTCCACCTGTTCATTGGCCAGCACCGTCTGGCATGTGTCGCACCAGTTGATGGCCGCTGCCTTCTTGTAGGCGAGGCCCTTCTCGAACAGCTTCAGGAACAGCCACTGGTTCCACCGATAGTAATCCGGCCGGCAGGTCACGACTTCGCGGTCCCAATCCAGACTGAAGCCCATCATGTGGAACTGGTCCTTCATGTCGCTGACGCACTTCTCCGTCCAGTCGGCCGGATGGATCTGGTGCTTGATGGCCGCGTTCTCCGCCGGCAGGCCAAACGCATCAAACCCCATGGGATGCAGCACCGACTTGCCCTTCATGCGCAGGAACCGCGCCAGCGCGTCGCCGATAGAGTAAACCCGGCAATGCCCCATGTGCAGCCGCCCGGACGGGTAGGGGAACATCTCCAGCACATAGAATTTCTCCGCGCCCGGCTTTTCCGGTGTGGCCGAGGATTTCTGCTCCTCCCATGCCCGCTGCCATTTTTGCTCCACTGTCTTGTGGGGGTAAACCGTTTCCGATGTTGCGACGTTCTGTTGTTCAGTCATGATGGTAAGCCTTTACCCGAAACCGGCTGGCGTATTGGCCGGATGTGAAATGGCAGGCTCCTTCGACACTTTTCTGTTGTTGCTTTGCCCATCGGGCGCCGACTTATAGGGCGCCATGTCGAAGCGGATCCTCATTATCGGTGCCGGCCCCACCGGCCTCGGCGCGGCCTGGCGGCTCGAGGAGCTGGGCCACGCCAACTGGTTGCTGCTGGAAAAGGGCGGCGTCGCTGGCGGCCTCGCCGGATCCGTCACCGACGATAAGGGCTTCACCTGGGACATGGGCGGCCACGTCCAGTTCTCCCATTACCAGTACTTCGACGATCTTATGGACACTCTGCTGGGCGCCGACGGCTGGCTGCACCACGAGCGCGAATCCTGGGTCTGGATCCGCGACCGGTTTGTCCCCTATCCGTTCCAGATGAACATCCGCCTGCTGCCCCGGGACGAAATGAAGGAATGCGTCGCCGGCCTGGTGAGGCTTTACAAAAATCCGCCGGCGGGAAAGCCCGCCAATTTCGGCGAATGGGTCGACGCCACCTTCGGCGCGGGCCTCGCCCGCGTCTTCATGCGCCCCTACAATTTCAAGGTGTGGGCCTACCCGCTGGAGATGATGAACGCCACATGGGTCGGCGAGCGCGTTGCCACGGTTGATCTTGAGCGCGTCCTCAACAACATCTTCGACGAGCGCGACGAAGTTTCCTGGGGTCCCAACAACACTTTTCGTTTCCCGAAGTTCGGCGGCACGGGCTCCATCTGGCGCGAGTGCGCCCGCCGCCTTCCCGCGGAAAAACTCCGCTACGGCGCCGAGGTGGTCCGCATCGACACCGCCACAAAGAAGGTTCATCTCGCCGACGGCTCCAGCGAATCCTACGACCACCTGCTCAATACCATGCCCCTCGACAAGTTCCTGCGCCAAACCGAGCTCACCGATCTCCAGCCACTCGGAGACAAGCTCCTCCACTCCAGCACACATATCTTTGGCATCGGGCTGCGCGGGAAGCCCTCCGCCGAAGTTCAGAAAAAATGTTGGATGTACTTTCCGGAGGACAATTGCCCGTTCTACCGCGTGACGGTCTTCAGCAACTACTCCCCCAATAACGTGCCCGACATCTCCGAATATTGGAGTCTCATGGCGGAGGTCAGCGAATCGCCCCAAAAGAGCGTCCCTGCCACCCCGGAGGCGCGCCTTGAGGAAGTCATCCAGGGAATGCTGAACACCCGCCTCATCGCCAGCCGCGCCGACATCGCCTCCACCTGGCAGATCCGTCTCGAACATGGTTACCCCACCCCGAGCTGCGAGCGGGACGCCGTAATTTACGACGTCCTTCCAAAGCTCGACCGACTCGGCATCGCATCCCGTGGTCGATTCGGTGCATGGCGCTATGAGGTTTCCAACCAGGACCATTCGGTCCTGCAGGGCGTCGAATGGGTCAATAGCCTGCTCAAGGGCGAAAAGGAAATGACCCTCTGGCACCCGGATGTCGTCAACGGCGTGAAACGTTAATCCAACGCCGATTGAGGTTCCGGGTTATTTAAGGAATTGCTTCCTCAGGGGTTCTCTCCCAGACATTTCCGACCCCAACCGACAACCCCTACTTGTTTCGTAGACATTGAGACCGTTGGACTTACCTGAAAAATTTTCATCATTTCACGTATGATTTGAGTTGAAAACCCCTTCCGCGCCCTTAAGAGTGCGGGCCAGTAGTTAAGAAACATGAGTCCTGTTAGGAGGATTAGTTATGAAGAAGTTCATGGCCGTAAGTTTTGCGGTTGCGATGTTCGCGATGCCAGTTATCGGTTCGGCTGCGTCCTGCGCCTGCAAGCCTGCCTGTAAGCCGGTTTGCAAGCCCAAGTGCGCCCCGGCCTGCCCGGCTCCTTGTGCTCCCTGCTTCAACCCCTGCTCGATTGTTACGGGCGTGGTTGACGGCGTCGGCACAATCATCGGTGGCGTTTTCGGCGTTTTCAGCTGCAACCCCTGCCGTTAATTTCGGCAAGCTGTAGCTTAGCAAATTGAAAAACCCCAGCCCCCAGGGGGCTGGGGTTTTTTATTTGCCCCATTAGAATTCCGCGGCAGATAACGCGCCCGCCTTCCCCCTCGTTCCCCCTCTGCCGCGGACTTTACCTGTCCGCGTAGAGCCTGAAGTCCGCGTTCGGAAAGATGTTATCCTTCCACTCCAGATCGCGCAGGAACCCCTCGTCGATGTGCCCGCTCTTGATCATGAAGTAGAGGTCGCTGAAGCGCAGGATGTGTTCCTTCGTCCGCTTCACGGCGTATTCCACCATCGTGTTTGTTTTCATGATGAACGCCCAGTCGCTCGATTGCGCCAGGAGCAGTTCACGCGCACACTGGTTTAGCGCGCGCACCTTCAGGCCATCGCCTTCGTTGCGATGGGTATTTGCCAGCTCGATCATCCGCTCCGCCGCCTTGTGCAGGTGCCGGTAGATCCAATCGTTGCTCCCCTCCAGCCACACCTCGCAGTAGCCCTTGTGGCCCCAGCTCGACATGGAGGGCACCGCCACCTGGTTGCGCGGATACTTCTCCAGATATTCGCTGGGCGTGCACAGATCCAAAGTGCTCTGATCGTGGTGCACCTTGCGGAACAGGAAGTTCAGGAACTCGGGTCCCTCATACCACCAGTGGCCGTAAAGCTCGGCGTCATACGGCGACACCACGATGGGCTGGCGGTCCATGAGAGTGGACAGGTACTCCACCTGCTTCTCGCGGTTATAGAGGAAGTTCCCCGCATGGCTCGCAGCGATTTCCAGTGCGCGCCGCTCGTTGTAGGGTTCCTTGTGTGCGGTGCGTCCCGTGATGCGGAAATACTTGATGCCGGTGTTGATGCGCAGGCCGCTCTCGTGGATGTAAGGCTTGATGTACTCGAAATCGAGGTCGAACCCAATGTCCCGGTAGAACTCGCGATAGTTGTAATCTCCGGGATAACCTTCCTCGGCGCTCCAAACGCTCTTGGAGGACTCCAGGTCGCGCCCGAAGGCCGCCACACCCGTCGGGCAGTAAAGCGGAGCAAACACGCCGTACATCGGGCGCTTGCTGGCGTGAAGAATTCCGTGGGTATCCACGAAGAAGAAGCGGATATTGTTTTCGGCAAGATGCTCATCCAAGCCTGGGTAGTAGCCGCACTCCCCGTTCCAGATTCCTCGAGGCGAGCGGCCAAAGGCCTCCTCGTAGCTCTGGCGCGCCATGGCAACCTGCGCGCGGCATGCATTGGGCAGCATCTCCATGAGGGGCATGAACCCGTGGGTCGCGCCGCAGGTGATGATCTCCAGTTTGCCGGCGTCCTGCAACGCGCGGAAACCCTTGACCAGGTTTCGGCCAAACTGATCTGCAAAAACACTTCGGCACTCGCGAAATTTTCTCAGGTACATGCGCGCCGTGTCGTTGAAGTCCGGCATGAACTGCGTGCGCACGACTTCTTTCTCGGCGAGCTCAATCAGCATCTCGATGTGATGCAAGTAACGGTTCTGCAGCAGTTCGTCCTGAAGCATGGCCACCAGCGGTGGCGTCATGCTCATCGTGAGGCGGAAATCCACCCCGTCGCGCATCAGGCCGTTCATCACCTGGAGCAGCGGGATGTACGTCTCCGTCATCGCCTCATAGAACCAGTCTTCCTCGAGGAAATCCTCGTACTCCGGATGGCGGACAAACGGCAGGTGCGCATGGAGCACCATGCACAGCATCCCCTTGGCTTTATCTTTACCCTTCAGCACGCGCTAAGCCTCTTTCGCAAGCCGCCCCGGCGCCTGCAAAATTGCAGCCGCCAACGACGGATGAACTGATTTGAAGAATCGTGGTTGAAACATGCCACCGGAAACGGGGTCTGCAAGAGGGGAATTGGACCGATTTAGGGGGAACAGCCACTTCAATTGGCACATTGGGGCCGGCAAACTCAAGCAATTGAGGGCAAGATAGCCCCTCTTCGAACACCCCATGGGGGCCTTGGCTGGCGGTAAGTAGTACATACCGGAACCAACGACTCGACACCCAATTCTAAGCCCCAAAGGGGCTTCGGCCTCCAGCCCAGGGTTGGCGCGAAGCGCCTACCCTGGGAAACAGATCCACCACCCCCAACCCTGAAGGGGTTGAGTAAAGACTGGACATTGCCCTTCAGACCCGGCAGGGTCAATTGGACCATGCCTCAATCGCTCTCCGCCGTCTATGTGCACCTTGTCTTTTCGACTAAAGACCGCCGTCCTCTCCTTTCCGACAAGGTCCAGCGCGACGCCCTCCATGCCTACCTCGGGGGCGTTTCGAGAAATCTTGAGTCGCCCGCCATCAACGTCGGAGGTGTTGAGGATCACGTCCATATCCTCGCCCGCCTTGGACGCACCATTTCCCAGGCCGATTTGGTAAAGGAACTCAAACGGGTGTCCACGATTTGGGTCAAAGGGCAGGGACCTTCCTACGCGGGATTCCAGTGGCAGGGAGGGTACTCGGCGTTTTCGGTCAGCCAATCCAATCTGGTGAAGGTCGCGAAATACATCGCGAATCAGGAAGCGCACCACGCCAAGATGAGTTTCCAGGACGAACTCAGAGAACTCCTCACCAAGCATCAAGTGGCATTTGACGAGGATTACTTGTGGGATTGAGCCCTCTGCGCAACCCTTACAGGGTTGGATGATTAGCCCCGCAAACCCAAGGTAGCCGCTTCGCGGCAACCTTGGGCTGGAGGACACAGCCCCCTTGGGGCTGCTCGACCAACGGATTACGCGGCACCTGGGATTTAAGTGCGGAGAACACCGCAGCTGGAGGACGGCCAGAGTTGGCGCAAAGCACCTACCGTGGGAATCTGCGCCCGGCCTCCAACCCTGAAAAGGCTGCGTCGAACCGGACACGACCGCCAAAACTAACGGCCTCCAACCAAACCCCAATGCCCCCAGAACTCTCTTGCACTCGAATACGCTATCAGCCGCAACTGTTCCCTCCAACGTATACAAATGACCGAAAAGGCTCCTAAACCCACAATGCCCAAAGGCTTGTCCACCGTCTCCGTCCATGGCGGGGAACCCGACCGCCCCTATGCGGACTCCATCACGACCCCCATCGTGATGACCAGCAGCTACACGTTCCCCGACATGGACGACGTGTTGGCCTATGTCACGAAGAAGAAGGAGCGCTTCGAATACGGGCGCTATGGCAATCCGACCACCGCCGTCGTGATCCAGAAACTCAAGGAACTGGAACTGGCCGAGGACGCCGAGGTGTTCGACTGCGGCATGTCGTCGGTAAGCTGCGCCATCCTTGGGCTGGTCAAGACGGGCGAACATATCGTGGTCACGGATGACGCCTACAAAAAGACTCTCCTGTTTTGCGAAAAGATCCTCCCCCGCTTCGGTATCCGCTCCACTTGCGTCAAGATGGGCGACCACGAAGAAATGGAAGAGGCGCTCAAGAAGAACCCCGGCACGCGACTCGTCTTGAGCGAGACACCGACCAATCCTTACCTGAACATAGCGGACATGGACGTGCTGGCCGCGTTGCGGGACAAGTATGGGTTCGTGCTCGTGATGGATTCGACTTTTGCGTCGCCCTATAATCAGCAGCCGTTGAAGCAGGGCGCGGATGTTGTCATCTATTCCGCGACAAAATACCTCGGCGGGCACAATGACCTGCTGGGCGGCGCCGCGCTGGGGCGCAAGGAGCTGATTGACCAGATTCGCGATTACCGCAATACCACCGGCGGCGTGATGGACCCCATGACCAGCTACATGCTGATCCGGGGCCTCAAGACCCTCGCGCTGCGCATGCAGCGGCTCAATGACAACGCGATGGCCGTCGGCACCTACCTGGAATCGCATCCGAAGGTGCGGAAGGTTTACTACCCCGGCTTGCCGTCGCACCATGACCACGAGCGCGCGAAGAAGTACATGACGGGATTTGGCGGCGTGGTGACATTTGAGCTCGAGGCGAACCTGCAGGAGACTTTCGACTTCCTCTCGGCCATGAAGGTCTTCAAGATCGGGCCGTCCTTTGGCGGCGTCGAAGCGCTGATCACCCACCCGATGACGATTTCCTACTATGACTATGCCCCGGAAGAGCGAAAGCGTCTCGGCATCCTCGACGAGCTAATCCGTATGTCCGTCGGCATTGAGGACGCCAAGGACCTGATCGCGGATATCGAGCAGGGGCTTACGAGGATCCCGCTGAAGGCGAAGGCCGGAGCAAAGTAGCGCACGTCGCAAGGGAAAGCATCCCCTGCCGGGAGCGCGGGCGGCCCGCCCGCTGTTTTTATCCGGAGCTAAAGTGCCAACCCTGCGCAACCACTCGGTCCCCTCTTTTTGCGACCCATTGCGGGCGAGCCGCCCGCGCTCCCGGCGAAATACCCGGTGAATCTCCGGCGTTTCGCCCCATACTTACCCCCTTAATCCGCCGGGGGGCATTCCGGCCATGCCGCTATTCCGAGGGGATCGAACAAACCCGAAATGAGATCTTTTTGTAATCTTCAGAGGTTGGCACTCGTTGTTGCCAGCCTGGCCAGTTCAGCGCTTGCCATCGCCGGCACGCCGCTCACTTACTACGCCACGGCAGATGGGACAAATGGCACCACCCTGCGCGACTCCCTCACGACAATCGTCACCACCGGCGACTCCGCAGTACTCTATGGAAATACCGAAGCTGCCGTCGATTACACGGATCAGGACCCCGGCAACTCCAGCAACATTATCCTGATGTACAGCGGCGCGTCCCGCGCGAAGACCCAGTTTGGCGGCACCCAGGACGGCAACCCCGCCACAGGCAACTGGAACCGCGAACACATCTTTCCCCAGTCCTTTTTCAACAGCAATGAGCCCATGCTCTCGGACCTCCATGCGCTGATGCCCACCGACGCCGACACCAACAGCACCGGCCGCAACAACAAATACTACGACAACCTCACCGGCTCCCCCACCACGGATACCCAAGGGAACCGCTGGAATAGCGCAGCCTTTGAGGTGACAGCAGCGCAACGCGGTGACGCGGCACGCGCAGCGCTCTATATGGACCTGCGATACTCAGGTGCCAGCGGCGAACCAGACCTTTATGTGGATGATACGACCTCACCCGCGCCAGGAACCGGCGACTTCCGCATGGCCGTCAAGACCACGCTGCTGGGATGGCACCTCTCCGATCCGCCCGACGCCTTCGAGCGCACGCGCAACAGCAAGGTGTACAACAAGCAGGGTAACGCGAATCCTTTTGTGGATCACCCGGAATACGTCAGCACGATCTTCGGCGGAACCGCCTGGTCCATGACGGACAACAACACGATCACCGTGGGGACCACCGACCGCGCCCCCGCCACGACCCTTGCGGGCACTTCCTCGGTGGGCGTCATGAGCCTTAACCTGACCCTCGCCGCCAATGAATGGCACGTCGGGCAAATCAATTTCACCCAGTTGGGGACGCTCACCGACAGTGAGGTTTCCTACATTAAAGTTTATCACGACGTGGATAACAGCGGCACCGTCACCACCGACGACAGCATCCTGAGCACAGCGACGTTGTCCGGAGGCGCGGCCTCCGCGGTCATCAGCCCGGCTTTCTACCTCGCGCCGGGAACGATGAACCTGCTGGTCGTCGCCGACCTCGCCTCCAACGCCACCGCTGGGCGCACGCTGCGGCTGCAGCTTAATGCCAACGGCATCATCCACAACGCAACCGGCGGCAACGACCTCGACACCACGAACTCCGCGATTGCGGCGGGAACGACCACCGTGCAAGGCGGTGGGGCGCCGGGGGATGTGAAGATAGCGTATGTTTCGACGCGTGGGACGGATGGAACAGCTTCCAAGGAGTTTATCGTGCTTGCGAACCATACGAACGACGCCATCGCTATGACGAATTGGACAATACGCCGATCAACACAGCCAAGTACGACTTCCACACTAACGATTACGTCCAACACATTGCCTGGAAAAGGCCACTTCTTGATCGGATCTAGCACTTACGGCCTAAGTGTTGAAGGGGTAGTCCCCGATTACTCAGACTCCAATGGAATTGGTCTGACAGGAGGATTCAGTGACGCCAGCGGCTCCAGTCTGTCAGTCAGTTTGATCAATCCAGTTGGAACGAAGATAGATGGAGTATCTTGGAACGGCGGAACCGCACAGGCGGAAGGGACACCGCTTTCAACCGCGTTCCACACAAGTACCAGCACCTCATCACTTCAGCTCCTTCGCCGCCTCCGCCCGGCGAATCCCGGCCCGTACACCGACACCGACAACAACTCGAGCGACACGGTCATTGATGTTCCCGCGGGCGGCAAGGCGGCCTACGTGTATAACAGCTCGAACGTCACTGTTCCCGTAGCGGTCTCGCGCTTTACGGCAGAGTAGGTTTACACCTCGCTCCGGCACCGGGCGAATGAAATGCGGGGTCACCCAAGGAAGACTGGAATGGCCCATTTCATCCGACATACCAGTTTGCCCACAGATATCCCTGAAGGTCTCCGCCGCGGGGAGCGCGGGCGACGAATTCTATTCCACGCCAACGATTTCGAAGACTGCATTCGCCATGGACGCCACCAGCAGGCGATTCCCCCACAGCACCGGGCGCGTCAGCACGAATCCCGGCTGCAGGGCGACGCTCCAGTCCACTTTGCCTTTGGCCAAGTCCACGCAGTAGACGTTGCCACCGATTGTGCCGGCGTAAAGCTTCTCGCCGACGACGAGGGGGACGGAGTCGAAGACTTCGTCCGTCTTGCCGGGGCGCAGTTCCACGTCGAGCACCTTCTCCCCTGTTTCGACGTTGTGGCCCACAATGCGGCCGGCGATGGAGCCCATATAGGCGACGTCGCCGACGATGGTGGGCGATGAGTAACTGGGGCCGAGCTCGTCCTTCTTCGGTTTGTAGATCCAGAGTTGGCTGCCGGTGGCCTGGTCGAAGCAGCGCACGGAATAGTCGTGGGACACGACAATGACCTTGGTGCCGGTGGTGGCCGGGTTGCAGGTGGCCGCGGAGTAGAGGTTGCGGGTGGAAACGGGAACCTTCCAGACGAGTTGGCCGTTGGCGGCATCCACGCAGTAGAAAGTGTTGTCCCAGGCGCCGAAAAAGAGTTTCCCGTTTGCCAGCGCCGGCGTGGCCTTGATGAGTTTCGCCGTCGGGAACTTCCACTTCACGGCGCCGGTCTTTGCGTCCAGCGCGTACATATGGCAGTCGCCGGATCCGATATAGACGACGCCGTCCGCGACAAGGGGCGATGCCAGGATGGCCTGGCCCGTTTCGCGCTTCCACACGATATCGCCGGTTTTCTTGTTCAGGCAGTAGACGTACTTGTCGAGCGACGCCGTGATGACGTTGTCGCCGTCAATGGCGGGAGTCGAAAGTATCTCGCGATGGAGGTCGCGCTCCCACAACACCTTACCGTTCTTCAGGTCGATGGCACGCAGGAAGTGGTCGTTCGCGCCGACATAAAGAACATCACCGTCCAGCGTCGGATGGCACTGCGAACCCGACTTGAGGGGGAAAACGCGGCCGATGGACACGGTGGTGGCAGCGGCGGAATCTTCCGCGCCCCCTGTCGCCTTTGCCCGCGGTTTGGGTGTGGTAAATAGCTCGACGCGCATCTGCGTGGTCCCCCGATCGTCCACGAATTGGGCGAGAACCTCGTGGCGCCCGGAATTCAGCCCTCCCAACGCGGCGGTGAAACTCCCATCCGCCTGGCGGGTGGCCGTTGCGGTCAGGAAGTCGTCCACCTCAAGGGATGCCTCGCGGAAGGCGGCGCTGTCGCCATTATCCAGACGGAACCGCAGCTTCCCGGAATCGGAGGATTCCAGAACCGTCAGTGCGCCAATCTCGCTGGCAGCGCGCTGTGTGGGGATGGCGGCTTCCTTGTGGGTCTTCTGCTTGTCAAAATTGCGGGTGAGGACCTCGATCTGCTCCGGCCCGACCTTGAAAACGCGGTAAGCCTTCTTGTCGTAGGTGCTGCCACCGGCGGCAAAGGTTGTGTTGTTCACCGCGTAGCGCTGGAGGCTGTGGATGTGACCGACCATAACCAGCGGCACATTGAATTGCCTGATAATGTCGGCGAATTCCATCTCGTTGTCCTCAAACCTCCGCCCCAGCAGTGGCGGGTGGTGCATGGCGATAAAGGCCGGCTCGCCGGGCGAGAGCGCCTGCAGGTCCTTCTTCAGTTGCTCCATTTGCAGGCCGTCGAAATGGGCGTAGTGCTCGATGAGCATCGCGACATCGAGGAGGATGAACCGCACACCGTTGTGCTCGAAATTGATGTAGGTCTCGCCCAGGTGGTTGCGGTAGTTTTCCTTCCCGCTTTCGGACCACCGCACGTCGTGATTTCCAATGGCCTGGTAGATGGGCTTCTTCCACGCCTTCACGACAGCTGAGTACGAGGTAAACTCCTCATTGTAGCCCATGTCCGTCACATCGCCAGTGTTAACGATGAACTCGGCCTCAGGAAAGGTTTTCTGGATATCAAGAATCGCGCTGGTCAGGTTAGCCTCGGTCTCCGGCGCGCCGATGTGGGTGTCGCTGATCTGGACAAACGTGAACGGCTTGACCTCCGCCCGCGCTCCAGCCGCAAACAGCAGGAAAAAGGCGACTCCCCAAAGTGGCGCGGACACTCCTGTCCGCGCGAGCCGAAAGAAGCTCGTCGACCCTGTTGAAGAACTTCTGGTTTCATTCCTGGTCACTGACATGGAAGCCCCCGAAGGTTTGCTTATTTTGAAATCATGGCATTCGTACTGCCCAACGGGATGAAATCACGAAAAAAGGGAGCATTCCCCAAACACTGGTGCGACTTCCAATTAGAGAACCCAACATTTCCCATTGCCGCCCGCGATGAACCCGCAGAAGGGTGAAGCACCATGGACTTCTTCGAAGACCCAGAATCCGCCGACGGAAAGCCCTCCGACGCGGCCCCGCTAGCCGAGCGGATGCGCCCGCGCACGCTGGAGGAATTCACCGGCCAGGGCGAAATCGCCGGCAAGGGTGGCGCCCTGCGACGCCTGATCGAGGAGGACGCATTGCGCTCCCTGATTTTCTGGGGACCGCCGGGTACCGGCAAGACGACCCTCGCCTCCATCATCGCGCGTCGCACCAAGGCGGAATTCGTATCCCTGAGCGCCGTGACCTCCGGCATCAAGGACGTCAAAGGCGTGATGGAGCGGGCCCGCCTGAACCTCGCCCGCCACAATCGCCGCACCATCCTTTTCGTGGACGAGATTCACCGATTTAACAAAGCCCAGCAGGACGCATTCCTCCCCTACGTGGAGGATGGATCCATCGTATTGATCGGCGCCACGACAGAGAACCCGTCCTTCTCGGTGATCTCGGCGCTCATGTCGCGCTGCAAGGTCTTCGTGCTGAAGCAACTCAAGGCGACAGACCTGAAAACCATCCTCGCCGCGGCCGTGAATGACCCGAAGCGCGGCCTTGCGTCGAAAGCCATCTCAGTGCCCGAGCCGGTGCTGGAGAAGATCGCCTCCCTCTGCGACGGCGACGCGCGCCGTGCGCTGAACCTGCTCGAATTCGCCGTGGAGCTCACCGCCCCAAACGAGAGTGGCGTTCGAGACGTCAACGAGGAGTCGCTGAAGCTGGTGCTGCAACGCCAGCACCTGTTCTACGACAAGACCGGCGAGGAACATTACAATATCATCAGCGCACTGCACAAGGCCATGCGCGGCCGCGACGCGCAGGCCGCCGTCTACTGGACCACGCGCATGCTGCAATCCGGTGAGGACCCGCTTTACCTCGCGCGCCGCATGGTGCGCTTCGCCAGCGAGGACGTAGGCAATGCCGACCCACAGGCGCTGGTGGTGGCCATGGCCGCCCGCGAGGCATTCCGCGCGCTGGGCTCCCCGGAGGGCGATCTCGCGCTGATTCAGTGCGCTGTTTACCTGGCCACCGCGCCCAAGAGCAACGCGCTCTACGTGGCCGAGGGACTGGCCAGAAAGGAAATTGAAAGCACCGGCTCCCTGCCGGTTCCTTTCCATATCCGTAACGCCCCCACCGGCTTCATGAAGGGCCTGGGTTACGGCGACGGTTACCAATATGAACACGACAAACCCGGCGCATTCTCAGGACAGGAGTTTCTCCCCGACGGCGTCGAGACTCGCGAGTTTTACAGGCCCGGCCCCTTTGGTTTCGAAAAAGAAATCGCCAAGCGCATGGAATGGTGGGCGAAGAAGAAGTCCGAGAGCGACAGGAACAAGGACTGATTATAAAGTAAAAATCCGTGCACGGCCCCTAAGGCCCGTGCACGGATTCGGAAATGCCATTATTAAGCCCGAACGCGAAGTCTTAGGCTTCGTCCTCGTGATCATGATCGTGGCTGTGGGGCGCCGGTTCGGGGCGATCCACATACTTCACCTTGCTGTTTTCGAGAAGGAAGGCACTGACGTTGTTGAAACGCACCTGCTCGATGAACTGGTCAAGCTGGCGGCGCTTCTCCAACGCGGCCCGAATGGCAACACCCTTGCGCCCCTCGCGCTTGCCCCGCTCTTCCAGGGCGTTGTTGATGTCGTCCTCAGACGCCTGGATGTTTTCCTTCTTCGCAATGGCGTCGAGAAGCAGGAACCCCTTCACGCGGTGGATCGCGTCCTTCTGCAGCTTCTCGCGATACTCGCTTTTCGAGGCACCTTGCAGGCGCTGAGGCATCTGGCCGGAATACATGTACTGCATGTCGGAACGCGCAAGGTCCTGCTCGACCTGGGCCTGGAGGGCCGGAGGAACGGCAAAATCATGGGCTTCGACGAGTTTGGCCACAATTAGTTCGAGGGCCTCTTCGCGATTCAGCCGGTCAACAAAAGCCTGCTCGTCGGTTTCCACTGACTTGCGCAGGGCTTCGAGACTTTCTGAACCGATGTCCTTTGCGAAATCGTCATCGAGTTCCGGCAGCTTTAGTTCCTTCACAGCCTTGATGGCAACCGTGTAGCGCAGAGCTTCCCCAGCCTTTTTGGGGTTGGCCACACGGGTTTCCACCGTATCGCCCGCCTTCTTGCCAATCACTTCGGCATGAACCTTTTCGGGCAGTGCTGTGGCGGGGCGCTCCAACAACTGGTTGATCTGCTGGTCAACGGTCTGGCCACGGGAATCGAGAACCTTCACATCCACCACAAGGGCGGCACCGGCCTCGTAAGCCTTGTCCACTTCCACGAAGGTGGCGTTGTCACGGCGAAGGTGGTCAAGCCGGTGATCCACCATTTCCTTGCTGGACTTGTAGGCGGGAACCTCAACCTCGATCCCCTTGTAATTCGTGGGATCGAGTTCGGGCTTCACCTCGAGTTCGAGGGTCACGCGAACCGGCTGGTCCTCGTCAATCTTGTACTGCTTGATGGCCGGAGTGCCGTAGATCGTCAGGCTATTCTTCTGCTCGTACTCACGAACGATGTTCGGGACGAGCTTCTGGAGCATGTCCTCCTGGGCTTCGGCCATGAAGCGGCGCTTGAGGAGCTTCACCGGGGCCTTGCCCTTGCGGAAACCCTCGATTTGCGCGGACTTCTGCCATTCCTTGAACTGCGACTCGATGCGCTCGTTCCAGGGTTCCCACGGAATCTCAATGACGACGTCCTTCATTGAGTTGTTGAGGGATTTCTCCTCGACCACGCTATAGGCAATGGTTTCGTCGCGCTTCTCGCGAACCTGCCGCAGGGCACCCTCCAGGGCGCTTTCCTGCTCGGCCGTGGCGGCGCCTGCCGCCGTTTCTTTTTCGTCAGCCACGATGCTGCTTCTCCTTAAACTGTTGCTCGGGATTTTTGCTTTGGGGGAAAGACTTTTAAGCCAAAACCTCTATTGCAAGACGCCGCAATCATTCAGGATTTGCGGTCGGGGCTGCCTACTCCAGATTCCGTTCGATGGCGTAGCGGATAAGGTCCGCGGTGTTCTCCAACCCCAGTTTTTCGAGTATTCTGGTCCGGTAGGTACTGACGGTTTTGACGCTAAGCGACATTTCGTCAGCAATCTGGCTGACGGGCTTCCCCTTGCCGATTTGCACCAAGACCTCATACTCCCGGTCCGAGAGCAATTCGTGGGGTTCCTTGGTGGAATCCCCGCCGATCTCGACCGCAAGCCGCTCGGCAAGGCTGGCGCTGACATAGCGGCCACCAGCCACAACCTTGTGGATCGCGTTCACCAGCTCCTCGGGCGCGCTTTCCTTGGTCAGATAGCCCGAGGCGCCGTTCTTCAAAACCCGCACCGCGTACTGATCCTCGGGGTGAATGCTTAGCATGAGCACCGGCAGCTTGGGATACTCGTGCTTGATGTCGCGCAGGGCATCGATGCCGCTGCGCCCCGGCATGGTGATATCCAGCAGCACCACGTCGAGCTTGTGCTTGCGCACCTGCTCCAAAACCTCGGCCGCATTGGAGGCCTCGGCGACAACCTCCATGCCGGACTGCTCGCTGAGGATCTCCTTCAGCCCGCGACGAATGACGGGATGGTCGTCGGCAATGAGCAGGCGGATCATGCTTCCTCCTTCGCGCTGACAGGAATGCGTGCCATTACACGCGTGCCGGGTTGGGCTTCCGATATGTCAAATTCGCCCCCCAGCAACGTTGCACGCTCCTTCATACCCACGACACCCAGCGAGCGCGTTCCGGCCAGCGCATTGGCCGCACCGCCGCGTCCATCATCGGTGACCGTCAGTTCCAAGTCCCGGCCTTTTTGCAGTAATGTCACACTCACAGTCGAAGCATGGGCATGGCGTGTGACGTTCGTCAACGCTTCCTGCAGGATTCGGAAAAGGGCCGTTTTGCGGTCCGTATCGATGGCCAATTCCTCGGCTGGCCCGCGAAATTCAGCCGGGACACCGGTGCGCTGCTCAAACTGCTCCACCAGCCAATGCATGGACGCCACGAGGCCAAGGTCGTCAAGAATCCCGGGCCTCAGGTCCGTGGCGATGCGCCGCACGGTCTGAACGGCCTCGTCCATGAGCTGGGTTAGTTCCTCCGACTTCTGGTTGATCTTAGGGTCCTGCGCCGGCAGCCGGCGCACCACGCTGTGGAGCACCATCTTGAGCCCGGTGAGCTGCTGACCCAGTTCGTCATGGATTTCCCGGGCAATGGCTGCGCGCTCGTCTTCACGGGCCTGCTCAAGCCGTCCGGTCAACGCTCGCAACTGCTCGCGGGACGTCAGCAACTCGCGCTCGGCAAGCCGCCGCTCCGTCACCGCCGACGACAGGAACAACGCGGTCAAAGCGAGCACCGTCAGGTAGAGCTGCAGCAACAGCAGCCCCATGTCCACTGTCGCAAATGGACCGAACTTATAGGAAAGCCCAAGCGTCGAAATGACCGCCACGATAAAAACCGTGGTTGCCGCCCCTCGCGGCCCGTATCGCAGTGCTCCCCACACCAGCAGGGGAAACGGCGTGTAAGTAATCGGAAACGCAAAGACCTCCCGGCTAAGCTTCTCCGTCGCAAATCCCGCATGGCAGACCACAACGAGTAGCGAAAACAGCAGCGCGGCCTCGCCGATGCGGTTCAATGGCCAGCGGGCTGTAAACGGCCTCTGGTCGGGCACCAACTGCCATTCCTTCACCTTTGCCGGTTTCACGGCCGAAATGATGGCCGCGAGCCACGTCATCACAAACGGGGCTACCACAAGGTTGCTGATGCCGGTTCCCACCCAGCGCTTCCACCACAGCACCTCGGCGATTGCCTGCGAGGCAGGCTGCTGCGCCACAAAGAACGGGACCGCCACGGTGGCGTTGATCATTGGCGAGATCAGCGCACCGTACAAGACCAGCACGGATACATCGTGAACCCGGCTCAGGGAAAAACGGATCTTCCCGAGATACCGCAACATCCAGGCACCGGAGGCGGCGCCCAATGTGTTGGCGAGGGCAAACCCGAAGCCCAGTGCCAGCGGCACCTCCTGTTGGGCCCGCGCCGGGAAAAGTGGCAGCTTCACAATATACTGCGTGACCAGCAGCGAGGCCGCGAAGATGGCCGGCCAGCATCGGGTGCCAAAGATGCACAGCCCCGCGAGCGCGACACCCGCCTGCGGCCATACGACGCGGGTATCCTCGCGGGAGAAGTCCACCTTTTGCCCCAGCCACCAGGCAACGATGTAGAGTATCGCCAACAGGACAACATTGGCGAGGTACCCTGCGACATCCTGGCCGGATGGGATTCCCTTTTTCACCTTCATGCGGGACCTGATTACAGGCGCTCACAGCCTTTGACAAGCCCCACGTTGCGGCCCACCGGTTGCCAAATCCTGCTTGCCTTGTTCCCTTCCTGTTCTCAATCCCTGAAACCCAATTCAGCGTTCCAGAGGAAAGCACCATCGAACTGAGCATCATCATTACGCAGTCCGCCGCGGGAATCGAAGCCTTGCAGCGCCTGCTGGGCCAGATTCCGCGGGCCTGCGCCCGGCTGCCCGAAGGAACCCGTTGGGAAGTACTGATCTGCAGCCCCAATGCGAATCCGGATTCGCTCGCGACCCTGGCGAAGGAATCCGGCGCCACGGCGCTGCCCTATACAGCCGGCTACGGCGCGGCGTTGGCAGCGGCTGTTGCCGCGGCTCGGGGCCGCTTCATCCTTACGATGCAGCCCGGCCTTGCCCATAGCCCCTTCATCATTCCCAAACTCTATGCCCATCGACACGAGGCCGACGTGATCATCGCGTCACGGCTCATCGGGACTGGCTACTCCAAGGTTAATCCGGTCCGCCGCTTCCTCACGTGGCTGGGGAACAAAGTCTTCTCCAGGATCCTTGACCTTCCCGTTCGCGACCTCACCTCGGACTACCGCCTCTATAACCGGCGCGTATTTGCCGAGGCACCCGTCGCGAGCAAGGGTTTCGATGCCCTCCTTGAAACACTGGTCAAGGCCTACGCCCGCGGATTCCACCTGATGGAAATCCCCTTCCACTACTTCCCGCTGGAACACAGCGTGACCTCGAACTTCCTGCAGGTCGCCAGCAGCACGTTCCGCGAGCTGTTCGCCCTGTGGCGGCTTCGCAACGGCATCGAGTGCGCCGATTACGACGAGCGTGCCTTCCGGAGCCGTGTCTGGTTCCAGCGTTCCTGGCAGCGCCGCCGCTACAACGCCCTCGTCCGCATGGCCCGCGAATGCGCCACCATCCTCGATGTCGGCTGCGGCAGCAGCCAGGTCCTCGAAGGACTCCCGCAGGCCGACGCCTGCGACATCCGCATGAACAAGCTCCGCTACAAGCGCGAACCCGGCCGCCTCATGGTCCACGCCAGCGTCTTCGACCTCCCCTTCCCCACAAATTCCTACGACGCGGTCATCTTCTCCCAGGTCATCGAGCATCTCCCCCGCGATCCCCGCATCCTGCAGGAAATCATCCGCACCACCAAACCCGGCGGATACGTCATCGTCGGCACCCCCGACTACGCCACCTGGTGGACCACCATCGAGCGCATCTACGGTTTCGTCCACCCCGACGGCTACGCCGACGAGCACATCACCCACTATACCTTCGAGACGCTCAAGCAGGAGGTCGAAAGCTACGGCTGCACCTTCCTCGAGCACGCCTATGTGTGGCACGCAGAACTCATCATGAAGTTCCGCAAGAACCCCTGACGTTTCAAGACCCCGGCCACTCCACGTCCTTCGGCCCCCCGCTCCAGGCACATCCTGTACCGTCCGTCGCACCTGCATTTCGGTGCGCGGGGGGGGGGGAGGGGGGGTATCATTTACGTTTTGCGGGTATTTTCCTCCAAGTCCTGGGTTGGGAATCTTCGACGACCCTA
>JAIBAT010000009.1 GCA_019695055.1 Candidatus Sumerlaeaceae bacterium
TGGCGCTGGGTGTTGTCGGACTGCTGCTTGCGGGAAAGGATCTGCGGATGCAGCTCTTTTGCGCCGCGGCCTTCTTCATCCAGTACTGGGTCATTTCCTCGTGGAGCATCTGGTGGGCCGGGGCCAGTTTCGGGCATCGGATGTTCATCAGTGCGCTGCCGTTTCTCGCGTTTGGCGTGGCCCGATTGCTGGAGTCTGTCGACCGCCGCAGAGCCTGGGTCTGCGCACTGATTGCATTCCTCGTGGTCTGGAACTTCGGCTATGTCGTGCAGTATGGCAGCGGCATGATCTCCCGCCAGGAGAGCGTGCCTTTTCTCACGCTGGCCTACAACAATGTGGTTACGGTGCCGTCGTGGATGCTCGCCATTGTTACCGGCAAACCCAGGCCGGCCGCAGCCGATTAGTGCAGGTCGGCGATTTGCGCGCCGGCTGACGGGGGCGCGGCCTGCTGGTCCTGTTTCGCCGCCACGTCCAACAGGTACTTCGTCGCGACTTCCGGGGGAGTGGGATTGATGTAGAATCCCGTGCCCCATTCGAACCCGGCCACCTTGGTCAGCTTTGGCATAATCTCGATGTGCCAGTGATAGTACGGTGAGTTCCCCGTTTCGTCGAATGGCGTGGTGTGGATCACGAAATTGTAATGCGGGTCCGAGAGCGCCTGCTTGATCAGCCCGAAGGTGCGCTTCATGATCGCGGCCAGTTCCACCACCTGGTTCTTCTGGATGTCGTTGAAGAAGCAGGAGTGTTCCTTCGGGATAATGCACGTCTCAAAAGGGAAGCGGCTGGCAAAGGGCATGTAGCTGAGGAAGTTGTCCGTCTCCATGACGATCCGCGTCCCGTCCTCCTGCTCCTGCTGGATCATATCGCAAAAGACGCAGCGTTCTTTGTATTCATAGTATTTGCTGGAGCCGCTGAGCTCTTCCTGCACCCGCTTGGGCACGATGGGTAGCGCGATAACCTGTGTGTGGGGATGCTCCAGGCTGGCCCCGGCCTCGCGCCCGTGGTTCTTGAAAATCATGATGTAGCGCATGCGCGTTTCCTTGCGCAGTTCCACGACGCGGTCGCGCAGGGCCCAGATGATCTCCTGGATCTGCTCCTCCGGCAGGTCGCCGTAGGTATGCTCGTGGTTGGGCGACTCGATCAGCACCTCGTGGGCGCCGTAGCCCGTCATCATGTCATACATGCCGTCGGCCGAGCGTTTGAGGGATCCCTCCTGAAGCAGGGCCGGGAACTTGTTCGGCACCACGCGCAGCCACCAACCCTCCTGGTCCTTCAGCGTGTTGGTCGGGCGATAGCTCAGCACCTCCGGGGGAGTTGTCTTCTCATTGCCCGGACAAAACGGGCAGAATCCGCCCTTCTTCTCCTCTTCGATTTTCCCATACTGGGATGGGCGCTTCGCGCGCTCGGTGGCAATGATAACCCACCGGCCCGTTACCGGGTCCTTGCGAAGCTCGGGCATGGACTGAAAACCTTCCAAAGGTGACTCCTGTTCAAATCGTACCGATTAGCGGCTGTTTTATCCGGACCCGGGCGGGCGGGGCAACACAAATGTCACGTAACGGGGGGGCGCAGGTGCGGAGCCCTGCGGTCCCGGTATAGCACAGGGGAATGGGGTTTGCCTATTCCCTTACGGCCTCTAAGAATCGCTTCTGGACCCATTTTCGGAGGCTGGATCATCCCCAGACAAATTTCCTGACCCTCGGCTCGGACCAATAAAAACACTTGAGCCAGCCCCGATATTAGCCAAACTCCGCCAAACTCAAGGGGCACCAACGGTTCCGCAATCCGCCATGGACAAAAAGTCGCTTACAGAAACCGACATTCGGACGAAGTTTATTACGCCCGCCATTACCGGCCCGGATGGTTCCAAGTGGGACCTGATGACCCAGATTCGCGAGGAAGCCTTCTTCACGAAGGGCCGCGTCATCGTCGGCGGCAAGACCGTCAAGCGCGGCGAGGCCAGGAAGGCCGACTACATCCTTCTCTACAAGCCCAACATGCCCATCGCCGTCGTTGAGGCCAAGGACAACAACCACTCCGTCGGCGACGGCATGCAGCAGGCCCTCGAATACGCCGAAATCCTCGACGTCCCCTTCGCCTACAGTTCCAACGGCGACGCGTTTCTCGAGCATGACCGTACCGCCACCACCGGAACCGTCACCCGCGAAATCCCCATGGATGAGTTCCCGACTCCCGAGGAACTTTGGGCCCGCTACAGCAAGGCCCGTGGCTACACCCAGCAGCAGGAAGTCGTCGCCACTCAGGACTATTACGACGACGCCTCCGGCAAATCAGCCCGCTACTACCAACTCATCGCCATCAATCGCACCGTCGAGGCCATTGCCCGCGGCGACGACCGCATTCTCCTCGTCATGGCCACCGGCACCGGCAAGACCTACACCGCCTTCCAGATCATCTGGCGCCTCTGGAAATCCGGCGCCAAAAAGCGCATCCTCTTCCTCGTCGACCGCAACATCCTCGCCGACCAGACCAAGACCAACGACTTCAAGCCCTTCGGCAAGGCCATGACCAAGATCACCAACCGCACCGTCGACAAATCCTACGAGATCTACCTTTCCCTCTATCAGGCCGTTTCCGGCACCGACGAGGAGCAGAACATCTACAAGCAGTTCTCGCCCGATTTCTTCGACCTCGTCATCATCGACGAGTGCCACCGCGGCAGCGCCGCCGAGGACGCCGCCTGGCGCCAGATTCTTGAGTATTTCTCCTCCGCCACACAGATCGGCCTCACCGCCACCCCCCGGGAAACCCGCACCGTCAGCAACATTGAATACTTTGGCGACCCCATCTACACCTACTCCCTTCGCCAGGGCATTTCCGACGGCTTCCTCGCCCCCTACAAGGTCATCCGCATCACCCTCGACCGCGACGCCGAGGGCTGGCGCCCCGAGCCGGGCAAGCTGGACAAATACGGCGAGGAAATCGAAGACCGGGAATACAACGACACGGACTTCGACCGCAGCCTCGTTCTTGAGAAGCGCACCACGCTCGTCGCTCAGCGCGTCACCGAGTTCCTCCGCGCCACAGACCGCTTCGCGAAGACCATCATCTTCTGCGAGGACATCGACCACGCCGAGCGCATGCGCCAGGCCCTCGTCAACGCCAACCCCGACCTCGCCGCCGCCAACAGCAAGTACGTCATGCGCATCACCGGCGACAACGACGAGGGCAAGGCCCAGCTCGACAATTTCATAGACCCGGAATCCACCTACCCCGTCATCGCCTGCACCTCGCGCCTTATGTCCACCGGCGTCGACGCCCAGACCTGCCACCTCATCGTCCTCGATCGCCGCATCAACTCCATGACCGAGTTCAAGCAGATCATCGGCCGCGGCACCCGCATCAACGAGGACTACAATAAATACTTTTTCACGATCATGGATTTCAAGCGCGCCACGGCTCTCTTTGCCGATCCTGCCTTCGATGGCGATCCGGTGCAGATTTACGAACCCGGCACGGACGACCCCGCCGTTCCGCCAGACACGCCGGAAGGGGAGGAGGGTGACGATCCCGATTCACCCGAAGGCGACGGGCAGGAACCCGGTTCTGACGAGATCATCGACTACGGTCCCGACGGCTTCGCTGGCGCCCCGGGTGGCCGCCGAAGGAAGTATTACGTGGACGACGTCGCGGTGATGGTTCTCAGCGAGCGCGTCCAATACCTCGACCCCGATGGCCGCCTTATCACCGAGTCCCTTCGCGACTACAGCCGCAAGGCCGTCCGCAAGACCTATGCCTCCCTCGACGAGTTCCTCACGAAGTGGAATGCCGCCGAGCGCAAGCAGGCCATCGTGGAAGAACTTTTCAACAATGGCGTCTTTCTCGAAGAACTCGCCGCACAGACCGGCACCGGGTTTGACGCGTTTGACCTCGTCTGCCACATCGCATTTGACCAGCCACCTCTCACCCGCCGCGAGCGCGCCGAGCGCGTGAAAAAGCGCCATGTCTTCGCCCGCTACGGCGACAAGGCCCGCGCCGTCCTCGAAGCTCTTCTCGACAAGTACGCCGATTCCGGCATCGCCAGTGTCGAATCCCTCGAAATCCTCAAGGTTGACCCTCTCACGCGCTTTGGCACCCCCGTTGAGATTGTCGACTTGTTCGGTGGTAAATCGGCCTACCTAGCGGCTGTCCGTGAAATCGAAACCGCGATTTATCAGGAGGCGGCATGACAAAATCGGTCGAAAAGCAAAAGGTATTGAAGGAACGTTCCGGTCATTTGGAGATTATTGGGGAAACCCAAGCCAAGCTCTTGCTGTTCCGGCAGGGATGGAACCCTTATTCCCGATTCCTTGATGTGGATAAAGTGGACTTAATACTCCGGCGCAGCAATGGGGAGAGAACCGAGTACCGGGAAATCCAAGTAAAATACCGCCGCCTATGGGAAGGCAAAGAGCAGCAACGTTGGGAATCGGACCTTTTTAGCATTACAGCATGGTTTCCCGCAGCCAAAGATGCCTTCGCAAGCCATCGCAGCGGGTTATTCGTAATGTTTATTTTCGGCTATTCGGATCGCAGGATTGAGCAGGATGTTCTGATCTTCCGAAGTCGCGATTTGCACAAACTCATCCAAGCGTCACCGCTCCATAAGAAAGGGGGCGAAGACAGAGCCCTTTTTATTTCAAAGTCCCGATCAAACTCCAAGTGGTACGTCAGGCTCACTCGCCAAAAGTTCACAAAGATTGACGCAACCACATGCATTGATGTCACCAAATACCGAAACAATTACGCGATCTTAGGTTAAGCCATGTCCAACATCTCCACCCTAGTCAAAACCATCCAGGACATCATGCGCAAGGACGCCGGAACCTACGGCGACGCGCAGCGCATCGAGCAAATGGCCTGGCTGTTTTTCCTCAAGATCTTCGACGATCGCGAGAAGGAGATGGAGGTCCTGCGCGACAAATACAAGTCGCCCATGCCCGAACATCTCCGCTGGCGCAACTGGGCCGCCAACGAGGAGGGGATCACCGGCGACGCGCTGCTCGACTTCGTCAATAATACCCTCCTGCCCAAGCTCAAAAGCCTCACCGGTGCCGACCCCATGCACACCCTCATCCGCATGACCTTTGAGGATGCCAACAATTACATGAAGAACGGCACCCTCATGCGGCAGGTCGTCAACAAGGTCAACGGCATCAACTTCAACACCTCCTCCGACCGCCACCAGTTCGGCGATATCTATGAGAAGATCCTCAAGGACCTGCAATCGGCCGGAAATGCAGGCGAGTTCTACACGCCCCGCGCCGTCACCCAGTTCATCGTGGACCAGGTCAACCCCAACCTTAAGAAACGCGAAACCATCCTCGACCCCGCCTGCGGCACCGGCGGCTTCCTTGTCTGCGCCATCGAGCACCTGCGCAAGCAGGTCAAGACCCCGGCGGACGAGCGCGCCCTTCAGGACTGCTTCGCCGGAATCGAGAAAAAGGCCCTGCCCCACGTCCTCTGCATGACGAACCTCCTCCTTCACGGCATCGAGGTGCCCTCCAACGTCCGCCACGACAACACCCTGGCCCGCCCCCTGCGCGACTGGGGCCCGAAGGAACGCGTGGACGTCATCGTAACCAATCCGCCCTTCGGCGGCATGGAGGAGGACGGCATTGAGTCCAACTTCCCCACGGAGTTCCGCACCCGCGAAACAGCCGACCTCTTCCTCGTGCTCCTCATGAAGATCCTCAAACCCGGCGGCCGCGCCGGACTCGTTCTCCCCGACGGCACCCTTTTTGGGGAGGGCGTCAAGACCCGCATCAAGGAAGCCCTCCTCACCGAGTGTAACCTTCACACCATTGTCCGCCTTCCTAACGGCGTTTTCAATCCCTACACCGGCATCCGCACCAACCTCCTCTTCTTTACGAAGGGCGAACCCACGAGGGAAGTCTGGTACTACGAACACCCCTACCCGTCCGGCGCCAAGAGCTACAACAAGGGCAAACCCATCCGCATCGAGGAGTTCGAACCGGAAAAGGCCTGGTGGAACAACCGCGTCGAAAACGATCAGGCCTGGCGCGTTTCCATCGAGACCATCAAGGCCGGCAACTATAACCTCGACCTCAAGAACCCGCACAACCCCGACGACGGCCCCGGCGACGTGGACCACCTGTTGCCCGAGTACGAAAAGCTCCTCGCCCAGATTGCCGAGACGCGGGAGAAGCTGAAGCAGGAACTCCACCATGCCCTCACCGCCACCGCCGGGACTGCTAAGTGAAGCTGGAGACGTTTTTCGAGAAGTTCGACCAGTTCGCCGACGCACCGGGTGCGGTGGAGAAGATGCGCGAGCTGGTCTTGCGAATGGCAACAAGCGGGCGAATCGCGGAACAGAATCCTGCTGACCAGCCAGGCTCCGAACTTCTCGAGGAGATTTTTGCGGTCCGAGATAGCCTCATAAAACGCGGTACCGCGAAAAACCGCGTCGAAGGTAATCCAATCACGGCGGGCGATACCATCGACCTCCCATCATCTTGGGCTCGCTGTATGATTTCGGAGGTTTGCGACCTTCAAACGGGCGCAACACCGAGTCGAGCGGAACACAGCTATTTCGGCGGCGACACCCCATGGCTGGTTTCGGGTGACATCAACAAGGGTGAAATCACCGAGTGCGATGGCCGCATCACCAAAGAGGGCCTGGAAAACAGCAACTGTAAGATCATTCCAGTAAACTCGGTGCTGATTGCCTTGAATGGCCAAGGCAAGACGCGAGCTACGGTCGCCGTGCTCCGTATCCCCGCCGCTCTGAATCAATCGCTTGTCGCGATGATTCCTTACTCGGGAGAGAGGCTTTTGCCGGAATACATCTTCTGGAACTTGCGAGGACGTTACTACGCTATTCGCGACATCACAGGACAAGACCAACGCCGGGGTCTGAACATGAAGTTGGTCGGTCAGTTAAGCCTTCCCATCCCGCCGCTCGCCGAGCAGAAGCGAATCGTGGCGAAGGTGGATGAGTTGATGGCGTTGTGTGATCGGCTGGAGACGCAGCAGCAGGAACGCGAGACGCGCCACGCCGCCCTCGCCCGCGCGTCGCTCACCCGCTTCGCCGACGCGCCCACCCCGGCCAACCTCCAGTTCCTCTTCCACAAGTCCTACACCATCCCCCCCGCCGACCTCCGCAAATCCATCCTAACCCTCGCCGTGCAAGGCAAACTCGTCCCCCAAGACCCCAACGACGAACCGGCAGAGGAACTCTTTGAGAAGATTCAGACGGAGCGAGCACAGCAGGAGGCGACAGGCGCATACAAGAGTGCCAAGTCTCTTCCGCCAATTGGAGAATCAGAAGTGCCCTTCAAATTACCCGTCGAGTGGAAGTGGGCTCGATTGAGATCGTTGGTCTTCACCCTTGGGGACGGCTTGCATGGGACACCTGAGTATTCGGACGGGACAGACTGCTATTTCATCAACGGCAACAACTTGGTTGACGGCCGAATCGTGATCAAACCTCACACCAAAACCGTCAGCTTAGACGAGGCGAGGAAGCATCGGAAGCCGATGACGTTGAGCACAGTCTTGGTTTCGATTAACGGCACCCTCGGAAGTGTAGCTTTCTACAACAACGAGAACGTCATTCTAGGGAAAAGTGCCTGCTACTTTAACCTCGCCAGTCTAGTTGACAAGCAGTTCGTCCGTCGAGTCATCGAGAGCCCCTATTTTATAAACTACGCTTCGGATAATGCCACTGGGACGACGATTCGAAATCTCGGCCTCAAGGCTATGAATCATTTTCCAATTCCGCTCCCACCCCTCGCCGAGCAACGCCGCATTGTTGCCAAAGTAGATCAACTGATGGCCTTGGTGGACGCGTTGGAAACGCAACTCGCCACCTCCCGCGCCACCGCCGAAAACTTGTTGAATGCTGTGATTACAGAGCTTACAAAATCCTCGCAAAGCGACAGAAACCCCGCCCGGGGGCGAAAATTGAATAAGCCCAATTTGAAACTTTTAAGTTGAAATGACCGTAACGCTGCGAGACATACCCGGACATGAGCCCAGCCCGCTGGATAAGCGCCGTTTTGTTGCAGTTGTCATTGGCGGGAAGTCACCAGCGATTGAAGAACTGAACGAATGGAGGAAGTCCGCGCCGGAGCATTACCGCCGTATTATGGCCGCCATGAAGAAGGTGGCCAGGATGGATCGCCCGTACATGGGTCAAACGAAATTGGTGGAGAAGTCGTCTCGCGACAAATTGCCGGTCGGAATACCGGCTGGTTCGGAAGTTTTCGAACTCAAAGGGATACCGGAACCGCCGCGCTTGTTCTTCTTCCATCTTGATACGGTTCGGGGGCCTTTGGCGGTTTGCCTGTCCGGATACCATAAAACTACCGGCAGCGGCCGGAGACAGGACGGCGCTTTCGACGCGGCTGGTGCGATTAGGAACAGGTTTTTTAGCGATATCATTAAGGCTGTTGGAGACTTGAAGTGAAGGGTGGGAGCAAAATGAGTGGGAAGCGGGCCATGCGGAAAAAGAAGGAGTTCGATCTCGATGGATTTCTCGCCAACTATCGTCCCGTGGACGAGGTGCTGGCGGAATTCGAAAGCGATGGGATTGATCTCTCATCTGATCCAGCATTCCAGGCCGAGTCTATGAAGCTGGATGTCATTGTTGCCATTTCTGCAGCAATGGAATCCCGAGGGATGACGCGGACCGAATTGGCACGAAAACTGGGAGTTTCTCCGCAATACGCGGCCCGAATTCTTAAGTCCCTCGACAAGGGCAAGCCGGCAAATTTCACACTGGAAACCATTGCTGCGCTCGCAATGGCCGTCGGGCTCTGTCCGCACCTTGAATTGTTAAAGCCAGGTGAATTCGTAGGTGTCCTATCAAAAGCGCCTGTGCGTTTGAAGGTTGATTGGGTCCCGAGCCGGATTTCGCAGCAACTTGTCCGACGATCATCGGCATCCGATCCAAAAGTTCTTGGTTCGGTCTGGCGTTCCGTGACTAAACACGATGAACACCGTAAGATGAATTCTATCCTGGAAAACTCAGGGGAAAACAAGTCGGCCCAAATTATTGATCTGGTGAAAGCCGCCTGATGCCCGGAACAATTAAATTGATGGGGTTTGAGCTCTCACGGCTAAATATAGAAACTGTCTATGCACCTGCGCGAAAGGAAAATCGCGGTCATGGCATGTTGGACCTTGAGCATTCGATTGATGCCAACCGCGAGAATCGCAATCAGTATCGAGTAACGATGCGCGTAACGGTGCATCAACCATTCAAGAATGACTCACCGGACGGGCCAAAGATTGATGCGGAGATTCGTGGTTACTTCGAATGTCCGGACAACATGCCCGATAACGAGCGCAGCGGGGCCGTTTCATTGAACGGGACCCTAATCCTTTACGGTATTCTGCGCGGACAGTTGTCATTGATTGCCCCTGCTTTTAGCGTTTCAAACGTGTTTACCCTGCCGTCCTTCGACGTTCACGAGTTCTTCGGTTTGGTCAAGGGAGCGAAATCGGTCACAAAGCCTCGCGGCTTGCCAAGGACTTCCCGACGGACAGGTATTTAGGGACAGGTATTTAGGGACAGGTAAAATTTCAAACTACTTGCCCTGCCCCGAGAAATCTTCCCCGTTCCTATTAATCGAAATTATTTACGTAGTCCGCGCGCAATTTCCCAACGCCTTCCCTCTGCAGCCTCCGCGATCTCCGTGGTGAAGTATCTTTCAACTCAGAACTGAGAACTCAGAATTCAGAATTTCATTTTATGGGTCTGTAAGCGGTCCTAAGCGTCCCTAAGGGAATAGGCAAACCCTTTCCCGCGTGCTATACCCATCCTCAGTTAAATCGCCCGATCTCCATCCCGTCATCGCCGCACAAAGCACGATGGGAAGGGATGCAGCCAGGTGCAGCGGGCATTGTTCTTTGACATGACGACCAGGCCGGAAGGCCAACCTCACTTCTCCTTGCCGATCTATGCGACCTTCTTTCGCCACTTTCGCGTGTTTCGCGGGCTAAAAGGTGCAACTTTCACGCCCGCCGTCTCCCTCAGGCCCTCTAACCGTCAAAAATAGGCCAAAATGGACCTATTTTTGACCCGAATTATCCGCATTGAATTCATTGGGCTTAACCCCTAAATATGGCGAAAAAAATATTACCCCCCCTCCCCCTCCCCCCGGGGTTGGATTGCGACAATTGGGGTTTCTGGCACGGGGACAGAAGAGTTCTGAGTTCTGGGTTCTGAGTTGAAAGACTTCTCACCCCGGCGGCTGAAATCTACTCCTCGAAGAGGGCGTCCACAAACTCGTCGGGATTGAAATCCCTCAGGTCCTCCACGGATTCCCCCACGCCGATCTTGAGGACGGGAATATCGAAGAGGTTCCGGATTCCGATCAGGACGCCGCCCTTGGCGGTGCCGTCGAGTTTCGTCATGATGAGGCCCGTCGTCTTGATGGCCTCGGTGAAAACGCGGGCCTGGGATATGGCGTTCTGGCCCGTGGTGGCGTCTAGGACGAGAAGCGTTTCGTGGGGGGAGCCGGGGAGGAGTTTCGCGATGACGCGCTCCACCTTCTTCAACTCCTCCATGAGGTTGGTCTTGGTGTGCAGGCGGCCGGCGGTGTCGAT
>JAIBAT010000004.1 GCA_019695055.1 Candidatus Sumerlaeaceae bacterium
GGGCACCACCCGCTTTTTTTCGCTTTGGAGCGCAGGGGCAGTGATGGCTTGACTTGCCGGGATGGCTGCAGGTGATTTCGTTTTTGAACGTTTAAAGGAGAAAGCCGTGAATTACAGAACCATTGCGCTGCTTGCGCTTCCGGTCATAGCATCATTTTGCGCCGTTGCCGCACCCGATGAAACTGCGGAGCTTGCCGACAAGCTTATCCGACTTAGCGCAAAGGCCAAGGGGTTCGAGGCAACCCTGAACATTACCGAAGATCGCGGATCGGACAAGTTTGAGGCGACTTCATCGCTGCTTGTCAGCCGTGAAAATGGCTGGAAACTGCAGGGTAGCACGGGAAGCGGCGAGCACCAAGTATACAATGATTTCACCGTGTCCTATGACTACTACCCACAGGACAAGACGGTTTTCAAGGTCACCGCAACAACGCCCGAAATGAAGCTGCTGTTTCGCCGCCCTGTGAACGAGATCAATCCCCTGGCATCGCTGGACCGCAAGTCCTTGAAGTACCTTGGCAAGGAAACCCAGGATGGCGAAGTCCTGCATCATTTTGAGGGGACTACCACGACACAGTTACTTGGCACGGGAGACAACTTCACACGCCGCATGGAGGCATGGATCGGAGATGCAGACGGATTGCCGAGGAAGACCATGGAGTTTACGGACGAATCAACTGCCACGACCGTTTACAAGGGCCTGAAGTTGAACCCCGACGTACGGCCCGGAGAATTCAAGTTTACGCCGCCTGCATCGGTTAAGGTTATCGACGTAAATAAGACTCAGGGGGGCCTGAATGAAGCGATGGAGCCCCTGGACGACAAGCCTATGAAAAAGCCCCAGACAGCCCCAAAGGCGCCCCCTGCCAAGTAATAGCCGGGGCTGAAACCGAGGGTCGAGAGTCTGCAGTAACGGGAGGATTTAGCCATGCGTCTCGGAGTATTTCTTGCACTGTTTGGAAACCAATCCCTTCAGACCGCGCTGGATTACGTGGTCAAGGTGGGGTTGGACACAGTGGAGGTGGGCACCGGGAATTACCCCGGATCGCCACACTGTGACCCGTTTGATTTGCTGAGGAGCACCGCAAAACAGAAGGCTTTTCTCGACGAATTTAGAAAGCGGGGAATTCAGATTTCTGCGTTATCGTGCCACGGAAATCCCCTGCATCCCGACAAGAAGTTCGCGGCCCAGCACGCGCGGGTTCATAAGGCCACCATTGAACTGGCGGCAGTTCTCGGAATCGGGCGAATTAACACTTTTAGCGGGTGCCCCGGAGGCAGCCCGAAGGACTCAATGCCAAATTGGGTGACCTGCCCATGGCCGGACGACTTTTATAAGGTGCTGGCCTATCAATGGAATGATGTGGCCATCCCCTACTGGAAGGAGGAGGCAGCGTTCGCCGCGAAACACAAGGTGGTTATCGGATTGGAGATGCACCCAGGATTTATTGTGTACAACCCGGAGACATTGCTGAAGTTGCGCAAAGCTTGCGGGAAAGCCATAGGCGCCAACTTCGACCCGTCGCACTTATGGTGGCAGGGAATGGATCCCCTTGCAGCCTTGCGGGAACTGGAAGGGGCGGTATTTCACGTCCACGCCAAGGATGTAAACATTAACTCCCAAAACACCGAGAAAAACGGGGTGCTGGACACAAAGCACTATGGGCTGATAGGCCAGCGTTCCTGGGTGTTTCGGACGGTTGGCTACGGTCACGATGCGCTCTTCTGGAAAGATTTTGTGAGCACCTTGCGTACCATCGGATATGATGGAACCATTTCGATTGAGCACGAAGATGGCCTGATGAGTGTGAACGAGGGGCTTACAAAGGCGGTGGAATTCCTGAAAGGCTTGGTCCTGACGGAGCCTCAGGGCGCAATGTGGTGGGCTTAGGGAATCAGGCCTGAATCGTCGGGGCGTCGTGGGAAACCATGTTTTGCCCGGCCTGCTCCAGAAGTTCCTCGACCGGGGTGACGGTTTCGCCGTAAATGCGCGCCAAGCCAATGCTGAGGTCCAGTTTGTAAGGGCCGCTCAAGACGTCGTTGTATGCTTTGATATTGGCGATTAGGCGCTTGTAAATTAATTCCGTGCTTCCGCTCGCGATTTCATAAACAAGGCACGCGAACTCGTCCCGGCCGAGTCGTCCAAGCACATCGCTGCTTCTGAAAGTCCAACCGAGGATTTCCACAACTGCGTGGATGGCATTTTCTCCCTCCTCGCGGCCATAGGACGAGGCGATTTCCGCCAGATTGGAGATGGCAATGCGCAGGAGAAAGGCCCGCTTGTGGGCACGGCGCCCGATACGGAGTTGATGCTCCGCCAAGGCAACAAAGCCGGTTCTCGTATAGAAGCCGGTGGGTTCATCCATCATTGCCAGGTTCTTCATGGCTTCGCGCAATGTATGGACATCGAGGGCGTACCGGATGGAGCGGACGAGAAGCCCAGCTTCGGTCTGGCCGCGAACAAGGTAATCAGTGGCCCCTCGAGCGACAGCCTCCCTGCCGAGAGATTCCTTCTCCGTTGAGACTAGAACAATGAGAGGGATCGGAGAATCCTGAGCCTTGAACTGGCCGGCGGCGGCCCCCGCCTCATCGAGGGTGCGTACGTCCATCATGGCGATGTCCGCGCCGGAAAGCCCCGCAGTTTCAATCCCTGTGGCCAAGGTATCGGCTGAAATAACCTCGAAAACAGGCTCCACAACCGCTGCGAGTTGCTTGCGAATCTGTCGCGCCCGCGCGGGATCATCCGTGATGAAAAGGACCTTGATGAGCTTCTTATCAGACATTTGGATCGGATTCTTTACGGTTTCTGGAATGACTGTGATACTTTTTGCCGCATTAAGGTGAGTAAACACAATGAAAAACATCCAGCGGACAGGTCGGTACGCCGGGAAATCGCCTCCTGGAAACCCAACTTTGTAGGAACTGATACGAAACCTGAGTTTTTCCTTTGCGTGGGCGGTCGGTTTCCCCTGTAGTGAATTCTGCCGTTTGAGTTCATGCCAGAGCGATTGATTCCGTGACAAAGCCCGAGTTCATCCACCTTCACCTGCACAGTGATTTCAGTCTGCTTGACGGAGCCTGCCGCTTTGATTCCCTGGTCAAGCGACTGAAGGAATTGAACATGCCCGCGGTGGCACTGACCGACCATGGAAACATGTTTGGCGCGATCAATTTCTACAAGTCCTGCAAGGCGGCGGGCATCAAGCCGATCCTCGGTTGCGAAGTTTACGTCTCCCCCACCACGCGACATGAACGTGGCGTCCCGGGTCAGCGGGCGCGAGCTAATCACCTGCTGCTGCTGGCGCAGGATTATGAGGGCTATCTGAACATCGCGAAGCTTTCTTCCATCGGGTTCCTGGAAGGAATGTACTACAAGCCGCGGGTGGACCATGAGGTGCTGGCGAAGCACTCGAAGGGAGTCATCGCAACTTCGTCATGCCTCAAGGGACAGATCCCGGAAGCCCTGGTGGAGGGAAACGAGGACAAAGCGAAACGCCTGATTGACGACTACCTTCAGATCTTTGGCCGCGAGAACTACTACTTCGAGATCCAGGATCACGGCCTGACGGAACAGAAGACTGTGCTTCGCTACCTGAAGGACTTTGCGACACACTACAACGTTCCGCTGCTGGCGACCAACGACTGCCATTACGTGAAGAAGGAAGATGCGTCGTTCCACGACGTGTTGCTGTGCATCCAGACGGGGAAGACCCTGCAGGATCGACAGCGATTCAAGTTTTCAAGCGACTCGTTTTACCTCAAGACTGCCGAGGAAATGTACGCGATCTTTGCTGGCATGGAGGAGTCGTGTCGCGAGACGCTGGCCGTTGCGGAGCGATGCAATGTGGAGATTCCCTTTAACCAGAAGCTGTTGCCGGAATTCCATCCTCCAGATGGGTCAACGGCCGACGAATACCTGCGGACCAAAACCCAAGAAGGATTGCGCCAGAGATATGGTACTCCGACGCAGGAACACCTGGACCGCATCGAGATGGAGCTTTCGTGCCTCATCACGATGGGCTTCAGTTCCTATTTCCTCATTGTTTGGGATTTCATCCACTACGCGAAGGTAAACGGTATCCCGGTGGGACCGGGGCGCGGCAGTGCAGCCGGCTCGCTGGTGGCGTATTGCCTTGGAATCACTGATATAGATCCGATTGAGCATGGTCTGATTTTTGAGCGCTTCCTGAATCCGGAACGGGTGAGCATGCCCGATATTGACATCGACTTCTGCTATGAGAACCGGGGGCGGGTCATTGAGTACGTCAAACAGAAGTACGGTGACCGGAACGTTTGCCAGATTATCACATTTGGAACCCTGAAGCCAAAGAACGCCATTCGCGATGTGGGACGGGCGATGAACATTCCTCTGCCCGAAGTGGACAAGGTGGCGAAACTCATCCCGAACATGCTAAAGGTGGACAAGGGCAAGACCGGGGTCGACACCGCACTTGAGACCATCCCGGAACTTAAAAAGATATACGACGAGGAGCCCGAGGCGCGCCAGATGCTGACGTACGCACGGCAGATGGAGGGCATGGCACGCCATGCCAGCACCCACGCTGCAGGAATCGTCATCTGCGGGCGCGAAATCACTGACATTGTTCCCGTTTACAAGCCGGCAGACACGAACGACGTGGCGACACAGTTCACCATGGGAACCGTTGAGGAACTCGGCCTGCTGAAAATGGACTTCCTCGGTTTGAAGAACCTGACCGTCATCGAGAACACTCTGAAAAGCATTCGCCGGAATTACGGTGTCGAGATTGATTGGTCAAAGATTCCTCTGTCGGACCCCAAGACCTATGAACTCTTGCGTGCCGGTGGGACATTTGGTGTTTTCCAATTGGAATCCAGCGGCATGACTTCACTGGTCAAGTCCCTTGGACCAACCAGTTTCGAAGATCTGACAGCGCTGCTGGCCCTTTACCGCCCGGGCCCCCTCGGTTCCGGGATGGTGGAAGATTATGTGGCGTGCAAGCACGGCAGGAAGGAAATCCAGTACGACCATCCCTGGCTGGAATCCATCCTGCGGGAGACGAACGGGATCATTCTCTATCAGGAACAGGTCATGAAGATTGCCCAGGTACTGGGCAATTTCTCCCTCGGCGAAGCCGACCTGATGCGGCGCGCCATGGGCAAGAAAAAGGCCGATGAGATGGCCAAGCAAAAGAAGCATTTTGTGGAAGGGTGCGCGAAAAACAATATTAGTGAAAAGCTCGCCAGTGACATCTTCCAAAAGATCGATTATTTTGCGGGTTACGGCTTCAACAAGTCCCACTCGGCAGCATATGCCGTAATCTCATTTCGCACGGCGTACCTGAAGGCGCATTACCCAGTGGATTACATGGCAGCACTTATGACCAACGCCATCGGGGACAAAGTTGAGAACATGGCCGTCTATTTCTCCGAGGCCAAGGCAATGGGGATCAAGATCCTGCCACCGGACGTAAACGAGTCGGACATTCAGTTTGCCGTGCGGGATGGGAACGTGCGATTTGGTCTGGCGGCCATCAAGAACGTGGGAGAAGGCGCGGTGGAAGCCATCATTTCCGCGCGCCAGTCCGGCGGGCCATTTCGTAATTTTGAGGAGTTTTGCAACCGTGTGAACCTGGCCCTGATCAATGCCCGGGTCGTTGAGTCGCTCATCAAAGTGGGGGCATTTGATACCCTTGGAGCACGACGGTCGCAATTGCTCGAAGCTTTCGAGAGCATCATCGACATAGCCCAGAACCAGCAGAAGGAAAAACAATCCGGCCAGGCCAGCCTGTTCGACGCGTTCGACGAAGATGTCACCGCCGATCCGAGCGGAACGGCCGGCAATGCTGGTGGCGCGGGGTTGCGTTATCCGCTGAAGGATCTGCCGGAGATACCTGACCGCGAAAAGCTGCAAATTGAGAAGGAACTGATCGGGCACTTCATTTCCGGACACCCGCTGGAAGCCTATGAGCCGGATATGAAATCCTTCGGCACTGTGCCGCTGTCGCGGTTTGCCAGTCTCAAGGATGGGCGCGAAGTTTCCGTGGTGGCAATGGTGAGCAAAATTACCACCAAGGTGGATCGCAACGGCGGGACGATGGCGTTCGTGGAATTGTCGGATTTGGAGGCAAGCTTTGAGGCCATTTTCTTCTCACGGACTTTTGAGAAGTACAGGTCTGTGGTAGCGACTGACCAGGTGTTACTGGTCAGCGGGCGCGTCAATGCGCGACAGACTGGGGACCGCCCTGCTGACAACAAGATGCTGGTCAACGAGGCCATTCCCATCGAGTCATTTCGGGAAAAGGCAGCAGCAGGACTGGAAATCAGAGTGAACCAGAGTCAGGCGCAAGGCGAGACCCTTGGGCAAATACTGCGGCTTCTCAACAAACACCCCGGAAAGAAGCGTGTGCGGCTTTCGATTCCATGCCACCACAATGGCAACGGAAATGGCCATGGACCTGGAAAGGGCGAAGTGCTTGTGGACCTGAAGAAGACTTGCCTGGTGGCATTGACAAACGAGTTGGTGCGGACCGTTAAGCGTTCCCCAGGCGTCGAGACTGTTCGGTACTTTACCGAGGAATAGGTGCAGATTACCGCCGCCCCAGTTGACGGTCCGGTTGTTCCGGAAAATCGGTCGCGCGAGACAAAAGCGGCTCTGCTCATCTTTCTCGTGGCATTGACTGTCAGGGCTGCCTACCTTGGGGAAATGGCTGCAAAGCCGTTTTGGGGCTCCCTGATATTCGATTCCAGGTACCTGTGGCAGCAATCGGAATCTCTCCTTACCCAATACGCATTCCCGACCGGACCGTTCTTCCGACCGCCGCTTTACCTAATATGGATTGCATTCTGGCGGCTCTTGGCCGGCGACGCGGCCTTATTTGTAATTCCGGCAGTGCAGCACGTCCTCGGTGCTGGGATGAGCGTCATTGTGTTTTTTATGACGATGCGGTGCTCTGGCTTGCCAGGCGGATTTGTCGCGGGTTTGCTGGCTGCATTTTATGCTCCGGCTATTTTCTACGAGGGGGAAGTCCTGAGCGATTCGCTTGGATTGTTCCTAAACACGGCGTTTCTGGCGATGTGGCTGCGGGCATTGGACACACGCGTGGCCAGGGATTTTGCCCTGGCGGGATTGCTGGCGGGGTTGGCAGCAATTACGCGCCCGAATATCGTGCTTGTTCTCGGATTGTTTGTGCCTGTGTTGCTGCTGGGCGGGATCAGGCAACAATCGCAGTGGCCACTCCGGCGCCGCGCGGTGCTGGCTTCGGTATTTCTCCTGCCCGTGTTGATCCTGACAGGGCTTCCCACGATGAGGAATACACTTCTGGGTGAGCCCGCTTTCATCGGGACCCAAGGTGGCATCAACTTTTTCATTGGGAACAATATCCAAGCTAATGGAACCAATATCATTATTCCGAACGAGGTGGAGGCCGCCGGCACGGAATACAAGGACATGGTGGAGGAATACGCAGTCATTGGGTATCTGCAAAACAAGCATGGCCGACAGGAAGGGTTGCGGAGGTACCTGGCAGGCGACATTGCTGTACCGGGTCCTTCCAAGTTGTCAGCCTATTGGTATGCCGAGGCGCGCAAGAGCCTGATGTCGCATCCAAGAGCCGCGCTTGAACTCTACTTGCGGAAGGTAGTAGCGGCCTTCAACAACTGGGAAGTGCGCAATAATAAAGATTTTCAGTTTTATGCTGACTACGTCTCTTCCGTACTTCACTATAACCCATTCACGTTTTCCCTGTTGTTCGGGCTAGCCGCCATTGGCGTGGCTGTTTGTCTGGGGGGCGGAATCCCCCATGGTTATTGGATTCTCCTGTATCAGGCGGTCATTTCGGCAAGCGTCATACTTTATTTTGTGGGCGGCAGACTGCGTCTGCCTATCGTCACGGGCTTGTTTGTGCTGGGGGGCGTTGCATGGCAGTGGGTCTGGCAACGGCGAATGCAGAAGATCGACCTTAAGGGGATGGGTGCGGCAGTGCTGATGTTGGTCGCCGCAACAGGATCCCTGAGTAGCTGGTCAAATTTGGATTACCGGACGGGAATGGGGCAGGAGGACCTTAAAGGAATCTGGAATACTTCCAATTACCCCCTGGAATTCTCATTGCTGGCAATTCAGGCACAGGATGCAAACGACCCGCGAGACGCGCTGGAATTTGCAATGAACAGCATTGCCGGCGCACCTGGGTCTTATTACCCCCACGTTTTGGCGGGAAATGCCGCCGTGAAGTTGGGGAACCTGCGACTGGCCGCCGAGATGTTCCGGCGGGCCATTGAACTGGAGCCCGACAGCGTGCGGGCCTATAGCAACCTCGGGGTGGTAATGGAAAAGCGTGGGGATTTTCAATCGGCCGCTGAGTTGTATGAGCTGGCGATTTCCAAGTCACCTTTCTATCCGGTGGCACTTGGAAACCTTGCCATTCTGAAGGCGCGGGCTGGCGACAAGGATGGAGCGAGGCACTTGGCAGAGCGTGCGCTCAAGGCAGACCCCAAACTGTCCACGGCGCGATGTGTACTGGCATGGCTGGCCGATCCAAATGGCCAGGGACTTTCGGAAGCGGAGCGGGCGACATTTGAGGAGGTGACCACTCCCCTCCCCAAGCCGGTCGAGTTCGGCCAACCCCGCGAAATAAATAAACTCCTCGATGACATTGCACCAGTTCAGGGTGGTGCAAAACCTGCCGCTGCGACCCCATAGGGGAATTGGGGACAACACTGGTATGGTTATCAGCCACTCAATAGACTTTTCTGAGGTGGATTGAGGAGATGCTGAAGATAGTTCCGCGTGTAGCGAACCTGTCCGAATCGGTGACGCTTGCCATTGATGCCAAAGCCAAGCAAATGAAGGCGGATGGCATTGACGTCGTGAATTTTGGGGCAGGTGAGCCGGATTTCGACACGCCAATCCACATCAAGGATGCTGCAAAGCGCGCCCTTGACGCTGGAAAGACCAAGTATGCCCCATCAGCCGGCCTCCAGGAACTTAAAACGGCTCTCGCGGAGAAATTCCTCAAGGACAATGGCCTAACTTACAAGCCCTCACAGATTTCAGTGAACGTGGGCGGAAAGCACTCCCTATTTAACATCATTATGTCCGTTGTGGACCGTGGCGACCAGGTGATCATCCCTGCGCCGTTCTGGGTGAGTTACTATGAAATGGTCAAAGCTGCCGAAGGGGTGCCTGTTGTGCTGCCGACAACCGCGGCTGACGACTTCAAGATTACCCCGAAGCAACTGGCCGCAGCCATCACGCCACGGACCGTCGCAGTGTTCATCAACTCGCCCAGCAACCCAACTGGCAGTGTGTACACCGAAGACGAACTGGCAGCGCTGGCAGATGTGATTATCCAGAAGGACATCCTCTGCATCAGTGACGAGCTTTACGAGAAACTAATTTACGGCGGTGTGAAGCATGTTTCGATTGCCAATGTCAGACCGGCGATGGTGAGTCGCACGGTGATCGTGAACGGATTTTCCAAGGCTTACTCAATGACAGGCTGGCGCCTTGGCTACTGTGCCGGGCCGCAGGAACTCATTACAGCCGTCAACACTCTCCAAAGCCACAGCACCTCGAATGCGACAACGTTTGCCCAATGGGGTGCCCTTGAAGCCCTGAAGGGAGGGACGGAGGAACTCGACAAGATGCGGACCGCCTTCGAAGAGCGACGGAATTACCTGGTTGGGCGCTTGCGTGACCTTCCCGGCGTAAAATGTAACATGCCTGGCGGAGCTTTCTATGCCTTTCCGGATTTCAGCGCGTATCACGGCAAGAGCGCCAACGGGAAGAAGATCGACGGATCCATGGGGCTGGCGGAATTTATGCTGGAGGATGCCAAAGTAGGAATCGTCCCGGGTGTTGCGTTCGGCGCAGATGAGTACCAGCGGCTTTCCTATGCCACTTCGATGGAGAACATAAAGAAAGGCATCGACCGCATCAGCGAGTCCCTCAAGAAGCTGCAATAGATTTGGGCCTTATGCAGCAGGCAAAACGGCCTGAATAACGATGCGGCCTGCGCATAGAGTTGGACTTGGTTTGCCGGGGTAGCTCAGTCGGTAGAGCAGAGGACTGAAAATCCTCGTGTCGGCGGTTCGATTCCGTCCCCCGGCACCATTTTCTTGGTGCCAGCAGAAGCATCCCTTCCCTTCCAGTTCCTTGTTGCCCACGCCTTAGTGCTGCCTTAGGGTGTAAGCCTTAAAATCCTTAATTTGAGGAGTCTTTTGGCATGGCATTTCGAGTCCAAATCCACCTGCGCGCCGTTCTGGCTCTGATACTGCTACTGGGATGCTGCATATTTCCCGGCAAGGGAAACGCGGCAGACAAGGAAATCAGCATCTTCACCATGCAACTCAAGCCCATGTACACAGATTACATGGAAAGCGTCTTCAAGGCTTTCGAGGCAAAGCACCCGGGGGTGAAGGTTAAGTGGCTGGATTTTCCCGCGCAGAATTACGAAACCAAGCTGCTCTCGCTCGTGGTGAGCAATCAGGCACCCGATGTCATGAATCTTCCCTTCGAGTATATGCTATCCCTTCGCGAGCGGGGATTGTTGCTCGAACTCGACGACAAGCTGACCTCCGACCAGAAAGGGCTGTATGTTGACGCAGTCATCAAGAATGGCTGCAGCATTGCGGGAAAGCTCTATGCGGTACCGTGGTACCTGTCGACTTCAGTTCTGATGTACAACAAGGAATTGCTCAAAAAGGCTGGATTGGATCCGTCGAATCCCCCCAAAAGCAACTCTGGGATCATCGTGGCAGCAAGACAGATCAAGGAGAAGACCGGCACTTTCGGGTTCCTGATGAATTTCACCGAAGATGGGCAGATTAAGTCCATGTTTGCGTCGGAAGGCATCCCACTTGTGGACAGCGCGAAGAAGAAGGCCCTGTTCAACACCCCCGAGGCGGTTGCACTACTGAAGACCTACAAGGAATTATTTGATACTGGAGTCATCCCGCGGGAATCAATGACGGCCGAGCATCGCCGCGCCATTGACCTGTTCAAGCAACAAAAGACGGCGTTTCTGGTGAGCGGCGCCCAGTTTCTGCTGCAGGTGGAAGCAGACTCAAAGGATGTTTACGCAAACACGGCAGCCGCTACGGCCCCCCCGATTGGGAAAACCGGTGATTTTGCGGTGGATACGCAGAACTTGGCGATTTACAGCAAGACAGCAAACCCCAAGGAGGCCGTCGAGTTGGCCCTTTGGGTTACGAATGCCGAAAACCAACTGGCGTTCTCCAAGATGGTAACCATTTTCCCTTCAGTCAAATCGGCCCTGGCCGATTCCTATTTCAGCAAGCCGGGTGAATCGGCGCGGGATCAGGCACGGAACGTAGGGGCGAAGCAACTTGAAAAGGCCGCGGTCCTTTTACCGGAGCTACCCCGAATTTCCGAACTTAACAAGGTCATGAACGAGGTAGCTCGTCGGATCTTCCTGAAAAACGAAGATATTAAGGCAGTGCTGGATGACGCCGAGAAGAAGTGGAACGAAATCCTAAACAAATAGGATCTCGCGATTAAACCAGCCTGAACGGCATTATATTATCCTGACGAAACCCGCTTCAGCCAGCCGGGTCATTTGTGGTAACGCGAGGAACGGCACCCTTCGAAACCGAAGGAATTCCGAGGCTCGCCCGCCCAAGAACCGCGGCGCGGCTAATGGCCGATGTTTCGCCATGGGAGATTCACCATGGCACTTTACGAAAGCCCGGTTGCCACAGTCACCTGCATATTCCTTGAACAGTGTGGCGGCTTTGGCGGCGATGACGGAATCGACATGTCCAAGTACGACGACCATATGCTCCACACGGGTGGGAATTACATTTGTGGGAAGACGACCCGGATCAACGGTCCCGATTCGCGGCCCGCAGATGCGCTTTCCTGCCGCCGCGGACGGCAGTGTTTCAAGAGTAGAGAGGGGTTCTAAACGTCACGTATCCTCGAATCTAAATGAGTCTGGATACGAGAGACAGAGGCCGCGAACCTATCAAGCGGCGAAAGGTGGGATATTGTTGCGCTTGGGATATGGTGAACTCATGCCTATTGCCTGCAGTTTCTGACAATTCAAGCGTTAAGGGCGAATCTTGGTACGCACCATGGCATGTCTCATCCTTGCGGCACTTACGATCCCCAAGGCCACCGCTTCTTCGGAAACAACCGGGGTTCTGGACATCGGTATGCGTCGCCAGCTTTTTGTTGATAAAGACTTAATCGAGAAATCCGAGAATCTTGACTTGCGAATGCACTCGCCGGTTCCGCGCGAGGCAGTATTCAGTTTTGATGCGCCTTGGGAAGGGAAAGAGAGCGGATACACCACGGTTTTTCGGGATGACAACGAGTTACGTATGTACTACAGGGGTGGCGGCGAGACGACACAAGAAGTAGCATGCCTTGCCACGAGCAACGACGGCGTGAGTTGGATAAGACCGAAGTTCGGTCTTTATGCATTCAATGGCTCGAAGGACAATAATATTGTCTACGTGGGACGTGGCACGTCGTATTGGGAAGCGCACAATTTCACCCCATTCAAGGATACCAACACCAGTACCCCGGCCGAACAACGTTACAAGGCCTTGGGACTCGGACGCCACAAGACGGCCACTGGTGAAACCGTCAAGGCTCTCGTGGCTTTGATCTCTGCCGATGGGATTCATTGGACCTTGTTGCAGGAGGCGCCTGTCATTACCAAGGGCAGCTTCGATTCCCAGAATGTGGCATTCTGGGACAGCGTAAGGAACCAATATGTCTGCTATTCCCGTCACGGTCGCAACGGGGTTCGCAGCGTCCAACTGAGTACTTCGCCCGATTTTATCCATTGGACAGAGCCCAAATGGCTGAATTTCGGCCCTGGGACTTTGGAGCAATTCTACACCAATGCCATTCAACCCTATCCACTGGAGCCATCGCTGTATCTTGGGTTCCCGATGCGGTTTGTGCCAGCCCGAAAATCGATCGGATTTCCGGAAAGAAAAGTAGATGGTTTATCGGACAGTGTTCTCATTTCAAGCCACGATGGACTGGATTTTACACGCACTTTTCGTGAGGCCTTTATTAGGCCTGGCTTGGACGTTGAAAATTGGGGAAGCGCTCATAGCAACAACACACCGGCCTGCGGACTCCTGCAAACATCCGATAGCGATATATCCCTGTACTGGGCCGAACACTGCAACATGGTTCCCCGAATGCGACGGGGCACAATCCGTACGGACGGGTTTGCCTCCGTCCATGCCGGCGACGACACCGGCAGATTTCTTACACCGCCCCTACGGTTTTCCGGCCGAAGACTTCTCCTAAACGTCTCTACGTCGGCCGCGGGATCTGTTCGTGTTGGTATTCGAGACGCAGGCGGACTCGGTATTCCCGGTTTTGATACCCGGGATTGTATCGAGGTCTATGGAGATGAATTGAATCGGATCGTCTTGTGGAACGGCAACCCGTCACTGGAACGACTCGCGATTAATCCAATCCGGTTGGAATTCGAGATGAAGGATGCCGACCTGTACTCGTTCCGATTTGCTCAGTAGCTGGCTGGCGCTAAGCAGGCGTCTCCTCAGTCTCCTCGAGGAACTGGTGAATGATTTTCTTCGCCCGCAGGACATCGCTTTCGAGCACGTAAATATCCGCTCCAAAAACGTCCCAAAGGGCCGAACGCACATAGGTATTGCGAACACCATTAGATGACAGGAACTCGTGAATCAGGTGCCCCTTGAGTGAATCACGGATGCGAAACACTCGCACGAGGTCTTGTTGGACCGGGGGATCATGGGGTTGTTGGTCCGGTTCCTCAACAAGTTCCACGCCGCAATCCTCGCAATGATCGGTTCCGGCAACGTACTCGGTATTGCAGATGGGGCAGAACTGGGTGGAAAGCAAGTCTGGGTTATCACGATGCAATAGTATAAGACCGGCTTCCTCCTCGAGTTCAGTCTCCTGAAAGCTTGTTCGATCAGAAAGCGCCCGACTGGGTTGGACGGAGGCACGACTGCGACGACCGACAAGGACGCCAGCGACGAGAGCCACCAGAACCGCCGGTATGAATGCCCCCCAATAGGGATCCGCGCCTGGGATTCTCCCGGCCAATGCCACCGGCGACAGTAAGTCCCCCTTGGATAGGGTAAATGCTCCATTGTTATGAAGCGGAAAGGCACAATTTGCCGAGACCATATTGGGTAAGTATAGTGCGGCTGGGGAGCATCCGATTCAGGTTTCGAAACTAATTTGCCAAGGCTGGACGAAGAGACTGGTTGCCAATTTCACAAGTCCGTTATAGTAACTATCTAGGCCCCTTCCACCTTGAAAAAGTGAGAGATTTTCCGCACACTGAGAAGGAAACCGCCTACACAAATGAGACTCCCGTAGTCTTCTCCCCTTCCAGCAAAACTCCTAAACCAAGTCATTACAACACTCTGAGCGAACGTCCTCCCCAAATTCGGATTCGGCCCTGTCCTTGCGGTATGGTGAGACCAGCACATCACATCTGGAGCCAAGGCCGATGAGAGCAAACTTGAACGACGAGTTGAAGCACTACCTTAAGGATGTGGCAAAAAGCAAGGTTCTGACCCGGGACGAGGAGATTTCCCTCTTCAAGCGCCTCGCCAAGGGAGACGAAACGGCCCGCGAAGAAATCGTGGAAGCCAACCTTCGGTTCGTCATCAAGATTGCACTCAGTTACTCCGGTCGCGGCGTGGCCATTGCCGACCTGATTCAGGAGGGAAACATTGGCCTTCTGGACGTAGTCGGGAAGTTCGACTACAAGCGGGGCTATCGCTTCTCCACCTATGCGGCATTCTGGATTAAGCAAGCCATACAGCTTGCGCTTCGCAAGCAGTGCAATGTTATCCGCCTCCCGATTCGCAAGAGCCGCTTCCTGGGCTATGTCAACGAAGCCATCAACAATTTCACACAGGCCCATGGCCGCGCCCCAAGCAACCGCGAGCTGGCCGTGGTAGTGGACATGGATGAGGACAAGCTGGAGCACCTGATGCAGCTGCGCGACTCCGTTCTTTCCCTTGACGTCGAAGGCGACGACGAGTCGGTCCAAATGCTAAATAAGCTTCAGGATGAATCAACGCCTTCCCCGCTTGAGCACTGCCTGGATGCTGAGAAGCGCCAGCATGTGGCGCGAGTCCTCGACACACTGACCGAGAAAGAGCAAAAGGTCATCAAGCTCCGTTACGGATTTGGCAACGGCCGTAACCTCAGCCTCCGCTCGACCAGCAAGGTTGTCGGGATGAGCCAGGAGGGGGTGCGACGTGTGGAGCGCAAGGCCCTGAAAAAGCTGCGCCGCCCGGCAACCCGTGCCATGGTGGGCGGGCTGCTCTAAAACAAGAAGTTTACTTGAATTCCACTCGGAGCGGCACCGATTCGACGGGCAAAACCGTAATCTGTGCCGTTCCGGTCTGGTTGTTGCCGCGGGTCACCACGTAATAACCCGGTTCCAGCGCCGTCGAAAAGAATCCGCCGGCATCGGTCGTAGCATAGGCGGCCGCACCAACCCTTCCCTTGCCAGTGAAAATCAGGAGCCCTTCGTAGGGCTTTCCAGTAGCGATGGCCGTACCCGTAATGCGGATTGTGTCATCAAAACGAATCTGCGCCATGGATGCTTCACCTTCGCGAACAACCACCTCTACAGTTTTCTGGCGTGAGCGATCAGAGGGCAGGGTCGCGGCAACCGTGTAACGGCCGGGCATGACGTTCTCGAATCGCCCCTCCCCCGAAGCGGCAGTCCTGCTGAAATAGTTGCGCGGGTTGGAACCAGCGGCCGAAAACATGACAAGTGGCGCTCCTGCAACAGGCGTTTCCCCGCCACCGCGCACCTGTACCAGCACTGATGGCTGCCCAGCTGTCAGCACGAACGGCTCATTGGCGCTATTGTCTCCTGGAGAGATGCGCAAATCCTCCACCGTTTTCGTAGTGTACCCGCTCGCCCCAATGGTGAGTGTGTAGGCTCCCGGGGCAATCCCTACCAATTCAAATGTGCCAGTGTCGCTACTAGTCGCCTGGAACCGGGCAGGTGCACCAGAGATCGGCGGCCTGCCAAACTGTTGCGCCATAACCATTGCGCCGGCTACGGCGACCCCACCAGACTTCGATTTGATGGTCCCTCGAAAGCTTGCTGAAAGCCCAACGATAACCCGTGTGCTCACCGGATTTCCGGCGTCCACACGGAAAGGTTCGCTCTCCGCATACTGATCCTTAACCACAACTGCCACCTTGTAAATTCCCGGCTCGACTCCGGCCAGGGTGCATTGGCCATTGGTGATATCCATCTTATTGGCCAGGATCGCCGCATACTCGCCTGGCGTTGAGTTGGGTTCCGCCAGTCCAACGGTCGTTCCCATATCCGTGCGCCGCAAAAGATAGATTCCCGCCTGGCCATTAAAGAGGACGGGGACCGGAGAATCCGGCGATCCGATGGAAACCGAGACAACCAACTGGGCCGCAGGTTTCAGATAGATGCTTAACTCATCGAGCGGAAGCTGCTGGTTATCCAAGGAATTCCGCTGATACCCCGGTGCCTCCGTAATGATCGTCCGTGTCAATTCGAAGGGTACGTTGCCACGGAACTTTCCGTCCCTTCCGGCACGAATGATTGTAGGAGACTCGTTGGGGCGGCCCAGAGCCGGCAAGACCGTGATTACCGCATCGGAAACCGGCCCGCCGTCAAGGTTCTGGACAACGCCGGAAAGAGCATACGTTTTAATGGCATCTGATGATTTGTCCGGCGCTCCGCCGTTCGCATGAGCGACCGTCGTGGATTTTTCGATGCTGCCGCTGGTGACTGTGGGGCTTTGGGCGCCGGCAACAGTTGCCGTGGTTGATAGTTGCCCTCCGGCAGTATCTGGCTCCCTAGGTAACTTGGGGCGGCGGGGTCCAGTGCCAAGATAATCCACCAGCAGAACGAGAATGACTATCGCCACCCCCAAAGCCCCAAGAATTCGGAAAACACGCGGGCTCATGGGCGCAGATGCTCCTTAATGGCAACAGCTCCTACCGGAGCGCCCATCACCGGTACTCTTTGAGGAAGGATTTTACCCCCGCGTAGAGCAACGGCAACATGATCTCGTGATGCCCGGTCAGGGATATGGGCGTCCCTCCTGTCCGTGTGGGTCGGTTCACGACATTGGTTAGCGGACGGTAGTGCTGCACCATATCCAGATTGATAGCCGTAAAATCGCGGACCTGATTCCCGAGGTTGCGAGATACCGTAAGAGCTTTCAGAAAAACTTCGGGCAGTATGACTGCGCTGCCGCAATTAATGACAACGCCGCCGTCATTGATACCCGGCAACGCTCCGGCCAACAGACGGAAATCTCTCATCCCTCCCTTGCCGAATGCTTCCCCATTGCAGGACGGATGTTGGTGTATCGTGTCGGTTCCGAGCGCCACATGAACAGTGATGGGCACGCCAAGACGGTGAGCATTGGCGAGAATGCTAATTTTCTCGTAACGCGGAAGGAGATGCCTGAGCCCGCGCCCAATGGATTCGCCCAGGCCGCACCCAACCTTGATGCCGTCGGCAATCATCTTGTTCATCATTTCGGCGGTCTCCTTGACCATACCGAAAGTACCATCCTCGAGTCCACGTTCGACGTCCTCGCTGGTATGCCCGAAGCAGGCGAGTTCAAAGTCATGGATGGTAGCCGCGCCGTTCATGGTAAGGCAGGTTATAAGGCGCTCCTCCATCATACGGATGATAATGGGCCCAAGTCCGCACTTGATGACATGGGCACCCATCATGAATATGATGGCACGATCCTTGATCCGTGCCTCTGCCATTTTTTGCGAAGCAAGAAGCAACTCACGAGCCTTCAGGATGCCTGGAAGGCATTCGAAAAACTCGCTCAATGGCTGGTGCACGTTTGGCACGCGGGACATGAGCGAGAAATCCACCTTTGTGGGGCGGTTCTTTACAGAATACGTCTTGACCTGCGCCAGATCTACCGGCTTAGGCCGCTCGGTCATTTCGTGGCACCAGCTTCAAGTTCGAAGGCCTTGTGAATCGCGCGAACAGCGTTATCGACATCTTTCTCGCTAATGACGCAGGAGATCTTGATTTCCGAGGTGCTTATCATATCGATGTTTATGGCCTTGTCGGCAAGCGCCTTGAACATCGTCGCGGCCACGCCAGAATGGCTTTTCATTCCAACTCCCACGACGGAGACCTTCGCGATATCCCGGTCATGACGGACTTCCTTTGCCCCAATGTTCTTCGCGATTGTCTCGGATAGTTTCAGTGCCTCCCCGAGGTCATCCTTGGATACGGTAAACGAAATATCATTCAATCCCTGTGACCCGACGTTCTGGATGATCATATCCACAACGATGTGCTTCGCACCGAGTTCCCCGAACACTTGGGCCGCCACACCCGGGCGGTCCGGCACGCCGATAATGGAGACCTTGGCCTCATTTCGATTATGCGCAACTCCGCTGACTACAATATCTTCCATTTCTCGTGCCTCCTGCACTACCATGGTACCACGCACGCTGTCAAAGCTGCTGCGGACGTGAATGGGTACATTAAAGTTCTTCCCGACCTCGACACTGCGGGAATGCAACACTTTGGCTCCCAAGCTGGCCAACTCGAGCATCTCGTCATAGCTGATGCGGTCCAGTTTGCGGGCACCCGGTACAATACGAGGGTCGGCCGTGTAAACACCGTCCACATCCGTGTAAATGTCGCAGACCTCCGCCTTGAGAACTGCCGCCAACGCCACGGCCGTGGTATCGCTACCCCCCCGCCCAAGCGTGGTAACTTCATTATCTATGGTCATTCCTTGGAAACCTGCGACAATGACGATATTCCCGGCATCCAGTTCCTTACGAAGCTTCTTGTCGTTGATGTGGGAAATTTTCGCCTTGCGATGAGAACTGTCCGTAACAATTCCGACCTGCGGTCCCGTAAATGATTTGGCATCGTAACCCATGGACTGAATGGCAATTGCCAGCATGGCGATGGTGATTTGTTCCCCCGTGGAGATTAGCATGTCAATTTCGCGCGGATTGGGACTCTCGGTGATTTGTCGCGCAAGAGCCAGGAGATTATCCGTCGTCTTTCCCATGGCCGACACCACGACGACCACCTGCCGCCCTGCCTTAAACTCATCAATGGCGTGCCGGGCGACATTCTTGATCTTATCAGGATCCGCGACGCTCGAACCGCCGAATTTCTGAACTATAATACCCAAATCAAATGGCTCCTGTAACACATAACCTTATGCATTTCCAATACGCAGACCATTGAAAAACGACGGGTTCCGCACGCAATGGGTTTTTTGAGGATTTCAGCCCGATGAATCAGGCTTCAATGACCAATTGACCGTCTTGCACCCGTATGGGGAATTTCTTCAGGGAGGCGTGCGGATTGGTTAGGCCGGTCCCGGATTCCGCATTGAATTGCCACCCGTGCCACGGGCACGTTAGAACCGTTCCGTCCAGTGCACCCTGTCCCAAAAGTGCGCCGCGGTGGGGACATTTGCCGTCGAATGCGTGAGCAACTCCCCCCACGCGACAAACCGCAAGGGGCTTTTCACCGACCAGGAAGTGGCGAAGACTGCCGTCCGCTAAATCCGCTTCCGGGCAAAGGATAGCTGGCTCCACCCTAAAGGAGCCCCGCCGTTTCTTCGAAACCAAACATGATATTCATGTTTTGCACCGCTTGACCAGCAGCGCCCTTAATAAGGTTGTCTGTCACGCTGACCACAACAATGGTTTCTGTTCGAGCATCGTACTTGAAACCAATATCGCAGTAATTCGTCCCAACCACATTCTTCACCTGCGGCAGTTCGCCGGAATCATAAACCCTAACAAATGGCTCGTTGGCGTAAGCCTCCTGGTACAATTCCATGATGGCCTCCCTCGAGGGGTGCGGCGCCGACTTGTGAACGCGGCAGTAAGCGGTGACCATGATACCGTCATTGTAAGGTCCAACATGGGGCGCAAAGAGTACGGTAACGGATTTACGACGAACGTCCTTGAATCCCAGTTTCAGAAACTCGCTGGACGTGGAATTCATGTCGGAAACTCGGGAGAGCTCTTGCTCAATCTCAGGAATATGCTGGTGATCACCCACTTTGTAGGCACGCACATTATCCGAAACATTAATGTGGAGGTTCTCCTCCTTCGCCATTCGTCCCGCGCCGGAAACCCCCGAAATCGCATTTATGATAATGGGGTCATCTTTCACATACCCCGCGCCGACTATGGGTGTAAGGCCAAGAATTGCGGTGGTCGTATAGCAACCCGGATTTGCCACCAGGTTCGCCGTGCGGATTTGGTTCCTGTAAAGTTCAGGCAGCCCGTATACTGACTCCTTCAGCAGTTCAGTCTGGCGATGCAGCAGTTTGTACCAAAATTCGAAATCATTAGGATCTTTAAGGCGGAAATCCCCGCTGAAATCAACAAACCGGGCACCGGCTCCGATCACCTGCTCAACGAAATCAAAGGTTTCTCCCGGACGCTTGCACGAAAACACCAGGTCACACTTCGTAATCCTGTCGGGGTCATAGGGCTCGAACTGCCTATCGCCCAGGGAACCGCGTAGTTGTGAATGAAAGGCGCGAACCTTATCGCCCACCGAGGAGTCACTGACCAGCACCTCAATGGCGACCCTGTTGTGGCGCTGCAAAATACCGAGAAGTTTCCCGGCACTGATACTGGTGGCGCCAATAATGGCGACTTTGATCTGGTTCTTATCTGTCATTTTTCCGCGTTACCCATGGATGGCATTGCCATTCTAATCAGCGAGGGATAATCTAAAAGAAGTGGCCCCAAAAACCTTGCCAACCTTGTTCTAACTTTCAAGGCGGGTTACCACATAAACCGAGGAACCAATGGGGGCATTGAACATTTGGAGCGCACGATTCTCCAAAAGCATGATGACAGTAAATATCCCGTTAAGGAACCGCGGAGTCAGATTCTGGTCAGTGGAAGGCACCGCGCCGAGCCAGCCAAGGATTCGCTTGTACATTTTGGCGGCAAACATGACAGGAAACAGCAGAGAAACACGATAAGTGCTTCGCAAGACCGTCGCATTGCAGTTTTCCGTGAGCTCCGATTTCATAGTCGGAAGGTCGTAGCGGATAGCCAGGCGGATGATGTCATCGTGGGCCGAACGCAGGAATTCCAAGGCCGCATTATTGACCAGCAAAATTCCACCCGGTTTCAGGACACGATATAGTTCCTTTATGGCCGCCTTTCGTGAATCCGCATCCAGCATGGTGAGCACGTCCATATTGATAACCGCGTCAAACGAGGCTGCTTCGAAGGGGATCTCAGTCATGCACCCGCTTCGAACATGATCCAGACCTCGTTTCAGGCAGAAATCAATGGCATCTGGAGACAAATCGAAGCCCTCCACCTCAAAACCTTTGGATATCAGGAATTCCATGTTCATGCCGGTTCCACATCCGGCATCAAGTATTCGTGCACCCGGTTTGAGGTGGGCACAAATATCCCTGATGTAGAAATCGCGCAAACCGCGGTACCACCACAGCGTCTCCTCGTTGGCGTACATATCGCCATACTCGGACTGCTGCATTAGTATCGGCAGCGGTTCTTTCTCCTCAGCCTTCAAGCCAGTAGTAACGTCCATAGGGTGGGGCTATAGTTTCCAATATATATTGCGGCGATTGCACACCCAGACGACAAACATCAACAGGAGTGTCCAGGCAAGTCCCTGGGCCATTCCCACCCAAGCAACGCCCCCAACCACCCCCCAATGGTCAAAAGGAGGCATGGTCCCAAGCGCGGAATTGAAGTAGGGCTGGGTTCCCAGCGCCGTCGAGAAAATTCGGACGATCGGCTGCATAAAATACGCCAGCAGGGCGTTCGCACCGAAGATGTTGAGGGGTTTCGCCCATAGGCTGATGCCCTGAACATCAATCAGCCAGTAGAAGAGCAGAAAGGTGAATCCACCCACCCCAGAGGTGAAAATGGTATAGCTGGCGGTGACCCAATCCTTGTGCATCGGCACCCCGAGGCAGTGAAGGGCGTAACCAACAACCACCCCAATCAATCCCACAATCAGGCATTGTCGGACGATTTTTGATTGGGTACGACTCGTAATCGCCTCCCCAATGAATGTCCCGAAGATCGTACAAATCCCATAGGATATGGATCCCCAGGGTGTGCAGTGGACCGTCAAGGGGCGCCAAGGATCGCCACCAGGATTGGCCAATGTTAGAAACTTGGCTTCTGGGTTCCCCAAGGCCGTCCACCATGGAAACAACCGGACACAGGCGACCTGGATCGCACAAACCGCGGCCAGTGCCACCCAGCGTCCAGCCGCGGGAATTTGGATGAAGGCCGCACCCATAAAATAGGCAATACCAATGGCCTGCAGGATTCCCCACCAGTAGCTCAACTTGAGGATCAGAGAAATATAAATAATTCCTGCCAGAATAAGAAGAAGCGTCCGCGAAAGCGCATGCTTCCACCAATCCGGACCTCGTGATTGCCGACTGAGCGGGATGCAAACCCCCACGATGAATACAAAAAACGGCGCAACCAGATCTGTAAAGGTACACCCAATGCCCACAGCCTGGAACGCCAGCTTGTCTCCGGCCGATTTTCGTTTCGCGATGACCTCACGCCCCTCTCCCAATGGTATTGGGGTCCAAATGGAAACGCCGTTCGAGATTTCCTTGTTACCATCCGGCAAAGCGACTTCCACATCATAGAGGCCGTTATCGCCGGATTTGATAATTTTACCGGGTAACGTTAATGTCGCTGTGGTTTTCCCCTCATAGAAAGCCCACTCATGCGCTTCACCATCCTCCCCGGCGTGTTTCCAAGTGGACACAGGTGCACTGCCAAATTGGGAAAAAGTCTGGGGCAGATTTCTGAAACCTGCGACTTGGATGACGAAGATCATGGCGAAAATCGTGAACCCACGAAATGCGTCAATGGACTCAACTCTCTTTTTCGCCAACGCCGGTTTTTCTTGTACGCTTTGAGTGTCCAATGTTCTCACCTTGGTCGAGGTGTCAGCTTTGTGAATCCAGAGAGTTCATGGGGCGGGAGGAAGATGCAACAGGGAATCTGGCAAGAAAGGGCTCTTACCAGAATCTTGGGTTTACATCGCAAATCCCGACCGCCTGATGGGGGGCATCAACGTCATCGGGAGTTCCTTTTATGTCGTTTCAGGGGAGAACTTTGTCCAGGTCCATTCGAGGTGGCGCAGTCCTCGTAATACTTGCGGCCAATTTCGCCGTTGCATCTTTGGCCTGCGCCCAGGAGCCGACCACTGGCACCAGAGAACAATCGACATCGCGGGGATTTGGAATGCCTCCCTGGTTTGTCGAGGCCGTGCGTGCCGATGATTGGCGGGAGCCAAACAGTCCCGCCATGGTACAACGCCCCTACTCAGAGGTCGCCAAGGGTCGCAGCGCGTTCACCGAGAATCCCTCGCGGCAACCCTCGGGTGCCCTGAGCGGAAAGGTCGTCTTTCTGCTGGGGGGGCATGGTTGGACCTACTCCTACACCCAACAGGCCTGGTATACCCAGCGCGGAGTCACCCATGGCGTGGTAGAGGATTTTGGAAACAAGGACCAGGCCAACTTCTTTGCACACTATCTGTGGAATGCCGGTGCAACTGTAGTCCCTCTCAGACCGGTGGATGTTCAGCGTGTAGAGCGAGTAATGGACAACTCGAGCATCGGAGTGGAGTTCTTCGGCCCGTGGAGTTCCAGCGACTCGACCATCCATTTTGCCGCGCCAAACAATAAGGGGCCGGCGTATCGGTTCGCGACCGCATCCCTTGAGGAAAAAGCGGTCGCGCGATATACGCCAAACATCCCCAAGGCGGGTGACTACCCAGTCTATTCGTGGGTCCGCGATGGCGCCGATCGGATCACACAGCTATACCGCATCGCACATTCCGGTGGAGTAACGGAGGTTCTCGTCAACCATCGACTGTTCGGCAAGGGTTGGGTTTGGCTCGGCACGTTTTACTTCGATCAAGGCACCGCGGGCTACGTGGAAATCAGCAACAAGGTCTCCGACCCATACACCGCAGATGATAAGCACGTTGCTGTGGCGGACGCAGTGCGATTTGGCAATGGCATGGGCGACATTAACCGCGGCGGCGGGATTTCAGGTCAGCCTCGCGAGGATGAAGGCGACTGCTATTGGATCGAACGCAGCCTTGGACCGACGGCAGACCGCCGCATTTATACTGCCGGGGATGACGACGGCGCCGCAACCGTGGGCGCTCCTCCAAAAAGTTCCGCCTATATGAACCGCGAAACCGAGGGTAACTACTTTGACCGCATCTATCTCAGCTTCCATTCCAACGCATTAAACGGCAAAGCCCGCGGAGCCATGGGCCTTTTTAATAAGGTTCCCGCGCAGCGTCCGGCGTACCAACAGCAGCTGGCCACCATCATTGGGGAGCAAATCAATGATGAGATGGCCACGGCTCCCGCTACGGCATCTCCTGCATGGGTAAACAGGCGCCCCGCCACGAGCAACTGGATTACATTTGGCGAACTGCGTAAGGACTACATCCAAAATGAAATGTGCGCAACGATTCTCGAAGTTGCGTTTCATGACAATGCTGAAGATGCCCGCCTCATGTTGGATCCCCGTTCGCGTCAATCCATGGCTCGGGCCACTTTACGCGGACTGCTGAATTGGTATGAAGGTGTTAATCCCTCCGCCAGCAACCTTGTGCTGCTGCCCACGGCACCAGATTCGGCAGCAGCCCAGGACCTTGGCAACGGCAAGGTCCGCATTTCCTGGAAACCTGGAAGTTCAGAAAGAATGAAGGGAGACCCGCCCCTTGGCTACCGTGTTTCATCTTCGGCAAACGGCCGAGGATTTGCAAAAGCGGCCGAGGTCTTCGATGTAAACGAGGCCATTCTGGATAAGGTTTCCACAGCGACTGCCACCTACTTCAAGATTACAGCCTTTAACTCGGGGGGAGAATCCTTTCCCACCGAGTTGCTTGCCGTGAGGCCATCCGCCGAGGAAACCCTGCCTCTGAGGCCAAGCAATGGGAAGTCGAAACCGATGGCGCGCAAGTCCGCCAAAAAGGAAATCCTGGTGGTAAATGGTTTCAACAGCCTGGATGCTTCCATGAACGTACAGGAGGAAGCCTCCGCTGGCCTCGGCTCCGGGCGCGGACCGGGCGGAACCTATTGGCGGGTGCGACCCAATCAGTCGAATTCCTTCAATTACGTCCTGCAGGCCGCTGATGCGCTGACGTTGCTGGGTAAATCCTTTGATACGGCAAATGTCGCGCGTCTGTCCGCCGCCGACATCAACCTTGGCGATTACAAGACGGTCATCTGGATGGCCGGCGGGCAACTGCCCAAGGATGGTGTCGTGACATCAACCTCACAACGGCTGCTGTCTGATTTCGTGAGACGCGGGGGAAATCTGTTCATGAGTGGATCCCACATCGCCGAGGCCCTCGATGGCCGAACAACCGCCCCAATTCCGTCCAAGATGGACCGCCAGTTCTTGAACCAGACGATGGGCTGCAGCTATGTTACAAGCACCAGCATCGCGAGAAAAGTCTCTGGGGTACCAGCCACTCCCCTCGCCGGAATCTCATCAGTTCAATTGGATGACGCCAATTCGGGAACTTACGACGCGTTGCCTTGTGATGTCATTGCACCCCCCCGAAACAACGCGAATGCACGGAGCCTGCTGGTCTTTGACGACATTGGAAATGGTGCAGCGGCTGTGGCGTGCGCACCGCCCAACAGCGGAAAGGTCGTAACCATGAGCTTCCCGTTTGAAACCATCACCCCGATCAACCAACGCCGTGAGATTCTCGCCGGAGTTCTCGCGTTCTTTGAGTCACAGCAGCCCGACTTTCGAGGAAGACGCTGAACCCGAATGATCTCAAGACCCATCGTCTTCCTGACTGTTTGCTGTTGCTACCTGCTTTCGGTTATCCAATCCCCCGCCGCGCCTTCCAAGGAATCCCACGCAACCAGAAAAGTGACGGCGATTTCTGACTGTGTAACCTCCCTTTCCAGGCAGGCGAAATACGCCAATGCCATAGTTTCAGTTGCAGTGTTGGACCCGCAAACCAGTGAGGTACTGTTCGAACACAATTCCTCCACCGCCATGATTCCAGCTTCATGCATGAAAATCCTGAGCAGCGCAACGGCCATGCATTTCCTTGGCCCGGACCACCGATTCACGACAACCTTGGAGGCTTCCGGTATCGTCACGAGCGGTGTCCTTGAAGGCGATATCATCATTCGCGGTGGTGGGGACCCATGCCTCGCCAGCGACCGCGTCGAGGATTCCATGTCGTCAGAATCCCTCCTGAATGCCTGGGTCGATGCCGTAAAGGCTTCGGGAATTCGAAGCATCAAGGGTGGAGTCTTGGCAGATGACACCTTTCTTCCCCGGGAGCCCCTCCCCGACAATCATACCATTGATGACATCGGAAACTATTACGCCGCCGGGACATGCGGACTGACCTTTCATGACAACCTATATTACCTGACGCTCCGCCCTGGTGCTCAGGTAGGTGCACCGGCGGAAATCTTGCGGGCATCGCCGCCGCTACCGGGTATGGAGTGGACAAATCAAGTCACCACGGCGGCCCCAAAGACGCGTGATGGGACCAACATTTACGGTTATCCAGATACGTTTACGCGTGTCATTACAGGGACCATCCCGTTGGGCGGTGAGTTTACGGTCAAGGGATCACTGCCAGCCCCCGCCCTGACAGCTGCGCAGATGCTTGAAGACAGACTTGTCAGGGCTGGTATCCCGGTGGATAGGGCACCGGGTGTTGCCAGCGAAACCGTCACGACCTCAACCCACATGCTGGCACAGACAATGTCTCCACCTCTCGCGAAGATCATCCGCACGCTGAACAAGCAGAGCTTTAACCTTTATGCAGAGATGATGTTGATGCTGGCGGGCAAAGCCGCAGGCACCACAAGTCGTGAAGAGGCTATCAAGGCCGAGAAGGTGTGGCTTGAGTCCATTGGAACACCCCTCAACGGATTCCGAATTGACGACGGCAGCGGGTTAAGCCGTGGGGACACAGTAACAGCGCATGGCATGGTGCGACTTCTTGCGGCGCTGCAAAGGCAATCGTGGTTCGAAACGTGGAAATCGACCCTTCCTATTCTGGGAATCGATGGCGACTTACGCGACCGTCAAAAGGACTCTCCACTTCGCGGCCGCGTACAGGCGAAAACCGGCCTGATTAGCCGCGTGCGGGGCCACTGCGGTTATTTGCAGGCAAGATCGGGCTCGATTTACTGTTTCGCGATCATTGTGAACTATTATACCTGCCCCTGGGCAGAAGTGGATTCAGATACGGACGCCATTTTGATGGCCATCTACAACTCTCTATAGTACATACGGTTGTTCACACGTCCCAGGGGCGAAGAAGTTCCTTCAAGGTCCTTTGCGGTTGCCGGGCTTCCTGTTCGAGCGCCAGTTCCGCGGCACGCCGACGGTAATCTCCGAGGGGCTTGCCAGATCCAAGCTCGTCCCGTGCCTGGGCAAGGTGGTTTCGGTACTCTGTGGAAATCACATGGGCAGTTGCCGAAAGAGTTGCAAATGCCGGAAGGAGAAATACCAACCCCACAACCGACAAAACCAGCAGCACCAATATCATTAACATCAAACCCGCGGCTATAAGGTGAAACATCGGTGCAATTGCGAAAAGTATGAAACAACTCCTCAAATATCTGCGCAGGCTCGTCACGTCCGGCGACGCTGCAGGAGCCGCAAAGACCGACAGGAAATAGGCGCCCGCACCCAAACCAACCCATAGGAAAACCATCGCGGCAGTGAAGAATGCCAGCCGAAGGGTCGGTGATTCCGACGCGCCGGCATGGCGGAGGTAGAAGGCTATGTTGGTGGCGATAATGATTGCTACCAGGAGAAACAGCCCGAGCACTTTCGAATAGAGCCGAAAACCTGCTCTTGCTCCTTCCCGAAAATGCACGACACGGGCTGCCTCATCGCGAGCAGCTGCACTCGTAAATGCAAAGAAACCGGCGAGCGAACCGGCCACCAGTAAAAATAGCATGACACAGGCGACTGCAAGTATGGCTATCTGGGCTAATCCTGGGCCGATCCTTTGCGCCACCGGAACTGTGGTTCCCAGGATCATGACAACCAGTATTGAGAAGCTCGTTCCCAGCAACAGGTGGGTTCCGAGGTAGTCGTAGAAATTCCAGAAAAAATGATAAAGCAGGCGGCGAGTCATCAGAAGGGCGGCGTAGTGGCGTCGTCCGGTTCATTATCGGACACGCGCGCGATGGTCGCACCGACATCTCGCAGCTTCTTTTCGATGGATTCATAACCACGGTCAATGTGGTAAACCCGGTTCACGATGGTGGTCCCCTCTGCGGCAAGCCCGGCCACCACCAGTGCCGCCGAAGCCCGCAGGTCGCTTGCCATGACCGGCGCCCCGCTCAGGCGCTCTACGCCCTCAATGGTGGCAATTCCCGAAAGTACGCGAATGCTGGCACCCAGGCGCACCAATTCAGCGGCATGGAGGAAACGATCCACATAAATTGTCTCCTTGATGATACTCGTGCCAGGGACCGTCGCAAGAAATGCCATAAGTTGCGCCTGCATATCTGTCGGAAACCCGGGATACGTTGCCGTCTGGATGTCCGTCCGGCGAAAATCCCCGGCATTACCCCGCACCCTCAGGCCATCCCCCACGTCCTCAAAGACCACGCCAATTTCCTGCATTTTGGAAATGGTGGCCTCCATGTGCATCGACGGGCAATTCTCGATGATCAAGTCTCCACGGGTGATGGCGGCAGCCGTCATGAAAGTACCCGCTTCGATTCGGTCCGACACCACCGAGTGGACTATTCCTTCCAGGGACTCCACTCCCTGCACGGTGATTGTGCTGGTGCCGCTCCCCTCAATTCGCGCGCCCATTTTCGTGAGAAAATCCATCAGCTCGACCACATCTGGTTCACAAGCCGCACCACGGATGACCGTGGTGCCACTGGCAAGGCAGGCGGCCATCACAACATTGCAGGTTGCCCCCACACTGGATCCCGCAGCCCCTGACAGATTAAATTCTGCTCCGCGGAGCCCGTTGGTCTTGGCAAGAATATACCCATGCTCCAGGGCAATGTCCGCACCAAGTTCCTGGAATCCCTTCAGGTGAAGATCGACAGGCCGCGAACCTATGGCGCACCCGCCCGGCAGCGACACCTTTGCCTCTCGCAACCTCGCCAGCATCGGCCCCATGACGTAAATAGAGGCTCTCATCTTGCGCACCATGTCGTAGGGAGCTTCAGTGTTGCTGAATCCGGCGGGATCAATGCGCATCGTGTGCTCACTGAAATCCACCGTTGCACCCAGGGAGCGCAGCACATCCGCCATGGTCTGCACGTCGCGCAGGTCAGGCACGTTGCGAATGACCGACGGAGATCTACCCAGCAATGTAGCCGCCATCAGGGGAAGGGTTGCGTTCTTAGACCCGCTCACGGGAACACGTCCCGAGAGCGGCTTGCCCCCATTAATCACGATGCGTTGCATTCAGAGCCTTTCGCAATTTCAGCATTCAACAGCGGCTAACTACAGCCCAACGGAAAACAGATTTACTGGCGCGCCGCCACGCCGGACAAATCAGAAATTCAGCCCTGGCGTCGCGGGTACTTCCTTTGCCGGGGCATAAGCAATGCAATCAATCTCAACAAGGACATCCTTGGGGAGGCGCGCCACTTCCACTGTCGCCCGAGCTGGCGGCACGATCTGGAAGTGCTTCTCATAAACCGCATTCATGGCGGCGAAATCGCCCATATTTTTGAGGTACACTGTGGTCTTTACCACCTGATACAAGCCACTTCCCGTTGCGGACAACACGGCCTCAAGATTTTGAAGTACCCGGTCCGTCTGCGCGGCCACATCCGCACCCACCACCTGCCCCGATTTGGGGTCCAGGGGAATCTGCCCCGAGCAAAAGATGAATCCTCCTGCCTTGATGGCCTGGGAATAGGGACCCACGGCCGCCGGGGCCCGGTCCGTTACGATCGCTACCTTGTCACCTGTCAGCATGGCAACCCCTCCAGTTTACTTGCGCGCCAGGCCGATGCGGCCCGTTCGTGCCAATTCCTTGATTCCAAAACTCTTTAGCAGGTCCAGCAGCGCGGCCAGTTTCCCGCCACCTCCTACCGCCTCAATTGTCAGCGAATCCTTTTGCACGTCCACGATTTTGGTCCGGAAGATATCAGCGATTTCGAGCACCTCGCTGCGGTTCTTCGACGTGGTCGCCACTTTCACCAGCAGCAACTCCCGCTCAATGTAAGGTTTGTCGGTCAAATCCGCCACGCTGATGACGTCCACCTGCCGATTCAACTGCTTGAGGATCTGCTCCACCACCGTATCCTCGCCTTTGACAACAATCGTCATCCGCGATACCGTGGGATCTTCCGTCTCCCCCACTGCGAGGCTGTCGATATTAAAGCCGCGCCCCGAAAACAGGCCGGCAATGTGAGCCAACACTCCAAATCGGTTTTCCACCAGCACGGAAATCAAATGTTCCATCTATCGGTCTTCTCCAGTCACATCAATCACAAGCCAAGGCTCGGGGACGAGGAAATCGAGGTCAACAAAAACAACTGAATTGACCTTACCATGCCACCGCACCCGTCTTAGAGGCTTCATGGCGCGGAAAATTCAAAGCCTCTGGCCCCTTGCCGTTCTCGTAGCAGCCTGCGGCGTGGTTTTCGGACCCATTCTCCAGCCCGATCTCACCTTCGGCGGAATGGATTTTTTGAACCTGCTTTACCCCCAGGCCCTCCTTGTCCAGCGCGCCTATGGCTCAGGGACCATTCCCCTCTGGAATTGGTACGAATGGGGGGGATGTCCCCTTCTGGCGGCCATGCAGAGCGCCCCCCTCTACCCTCCTATGTGGCTGACCGTTGCTTTTCCCCTCCCCTTTGCGCTTCAGGCCAATGTGTTTGCCCACCTTGTCTGGGCTGGCTGTGGTGGTTACATTCTGGCACGTCTTGTTTTTTCCTGTCCCCCATCAGCAGCGATTTTCGGGGCTATGGCGTATGCCAACAGCGGTTTTTTCCTGGGCCATATTGAGCAGGTCAATTCCATCGCCGCCATGGCATGGTGCCCGTGGATTTTTCTAACAGGCATTCTCTTTGTTCGCCGGCAGTGTCGTGGTCTCTGGTTTACTATTACAGTGACCATGGCATTGTTGGCGGGCCATCCCCAGCATGTCGTCCTCGCGCTCTTGTTCCTCGATTTCTTCCTCGTCATGGATTGGCTTTTGCCCAACCACCAAGAACGAAGCCGGAAGAATGCGACACGGATTCTGCTACTCCAATGCAGCCTTTCCTTTGCGGGCCTCGTCGCTGCGGCCCAGTTGCTTCCGACCCAGGAGCTTGCAGGCTTCTCAGAGCGTATTCGCCCCTACCCCGACCCTGACGAGCCGGCTTTGAAATGGTCGTATCTTGCGGCAATGATCCTTCCCCGCTTCTATAATCGCTTGGCTGGCACAGAGGGTGTGCCGCTCGGTTACACGGAGTTGGGCCTTTACGCAGGAGTTCTGACGGCTGCCCTGGCCATTGTAGGACTCTTCAATGCGACAACGCACCACCGACGGACAAACCTTCCGCTTCTATTGACTTGGGTTGTGGCCCTACTATATGCACTGGGCCGGGACGGCGGGATCGCCCCTAGTCTGAATCGGCTTATCACGTTCTTACACCACTCCCGCGGAACAGCACGTTCACTTAATGTCGAAACGATGCTACTTTGCATAATCGCTTCTGCCGGGTTTGTCGCAGTACTGGAACGCATCAAATCAGCCAAAAAGGCCGGGCTTGCTTCAGTGGCAGCAATCCTGACGCTACTGGCAGACCTGTCAGTCACTCACCGTCCCGAACTTCTCGGCCTGTTTGTCCCGGCTGCGGTTCTTGGCTACGAGAGCCCCCTCCTCAAGAAAGCTTCCACAGAGGTCAACGACTCCCCACGAGTTTATCGTTTTACTTCCAACGACAGCGACTATTACCTCGACCATCGACCATCGGCAATCCTGCAGCGGTTGAACCGCCTTCAGCCAAACCTCAATATCATCCCAGCAGTAGCCACCACCGATGGGTACGAGGAGGGGCTCCTGCCAACCCGGCATTACGCGAATTTCCTGCGGCGATTTAACCGCAACCTGCGACGGGACCTCCCCGACGGTCCACTCTTGGCGCTCATGGGTAGTCGATTGATTCTAACGGAGTTTCCCATTGCCGCAAAATCCAGTTCATTAAGGCCCATAGAGCAGTTGTCATCCGGCAATGCCCCTAACCTTTTCCTGCTCGATACTGGTTACCCAGCCGGGTGGTTTCTGGATGAGGCCCCCTTTGTCCCAAGTAGGCATTACGATTGGACGCTCTCCAACCTCGCATCAAGTTCGGAAAACGGATTTGAAAAAACACAAACGGCGGAAACCAAACATCTTCTGAATCAGGTTACAACAGCAACCTTCCAAGCAGCAGCGGATTCCGCTGCGCTAAAGGCCCTGCCTGATCGAACCTGCAATAGCCTATCTGCCACCATTACCGACAATTCCAACGGTGATACCCTATTCTGCCAGGCTTGGTTCCCTGGATGGAAAGTTAATAGCATTCCCCTCGACCATGTTTGTACCGTACTGAGCAGGGTCCCGCGTGAAGCCACTTCGGCCAAACCTGCCGGAACAGTCCTGAAGATCCACTTCTCCCCTTTCTCCTTCAGATTGGGACTTTTTATTTCCCTGATTTCTCTGGGCGGGTTGGCGTGGTTTGCTGTTGCGTTCCGCCCAGCCGCTGGTAAGCCTTCCGTCCTTTGACACAAGCATTTGCATTTGTTCAGAGGGTCCAATGCTAAACAACCAGCGACGTCACGACCGAGTTCACATTAACCTCGAAGTGACTTTCCAGATTCTCATCCCCGAAGACAGTTTTAGCCCCAAGGTCATGACAGGCCACATGGTGGATCTCAGTGAAAGGGGCGCTATGGTCACTGTTAAGCTTCCTGACCCGCTTCACCACTCGCTACTGACGACCACTCGGTACTGTCAGATTGTCCCCGGCGGCACCGATGAATTGCCCAGGAAACTCATCGGGAAGGCTGTATGGATTCAGAAGGAGAAGGATTTCTGCCGAATTGGATTGTTCTTTGAAGACCTGCCCGCCAAGTCGCAGGACTTACTGCGAAAATACATCGCTGCAACCATCCGCAACTCCTGACCATCAAATCGGCAACAACCCACAGAATGCTTGCCAGCCACCATTCCCTGTGATGATTTTTCCCTGCTCATGCTGAAATCCATCCTCATCGCCGAGCGCTCGAAAGCGGGCCGCTTCTCATTCCACCCCATTTGCAAGCCATGGTTCCTGATTTGGGCCCTGCTAATGGCAACTTTGCCTTCCTTTGCAGCGCGTGGATTCGACCAGCAATCGGTGACTCTCGCGAAACAGAATCTCTCCCCCGAATCCAAAGCGCACCCTGTCGACCTTATCGCGGACGGCCGCAAGGAACTGGTGGTAACCCAAAAAAACGAAGCGGCTGTGTTTGCCGCGGAGCCCAAGGACTTTGTCCTGAAACAGAAGGTCAAACTGGCCACTCCGAATCAGGGTGCCGGGAATATCTTCTATACTTTCGGACGGCTTGGCCAGGGCGAGCGCCGCAGCCTCATGACCATGGATTCAAAAGGCGTCTACTATTACGAGGCTGGTCCTGACAATATTGTCGACGAGCCCCGCCTGCTTCTCAAAGCCGATCTCCTGCCGTCGCGCGGCCCTGAGAAACCGCCACAGTATTTTGATTTCGCTCTCGATCTTGATAATGACGGACTGGATGAGTTACTGCTTCCCACCGACCGGGGGATATCCATTTATCATCAAGACAGCCCGCTGAAATTCAGCAAGGCGGATCTTCCGCGCAATGCCTACTCGCGTTCCAAGGCGTTCAGTTTTCAGATGCTCACCCCTGCAGACCCCACCCGCCTTCCAGTGGAAAGCGGCTATACCAGCGCCCGCAGCGGAGTGGACAATCTCTTGCTGTTCGATGCCAACGGCGACGGCCTTCAGGATCTGATTTTCTCCCAAACAAACCCTGGGCCCAACAGCAAGCAGGTTGAGCGCTATGAGATTTTTCTGCAACGCAAGAACATGAGCTTCAATTCCGAGCCATCCCAGATCATCGAGTTCCCCTACGAGCCGAATGCCGACGTCACTTTCCGCGACCTGAACCGCGACGGAAAACTTGATGCCCTGCTGATTAAGAGCAACCTCGACATTATTAACCCCAAAACGGTCATCAAGTTTTACATCGCTGGCCGCCAGCAGTACCAGCTCTTTAACCAGGAGAGCGACCGCTTTATCACCAAGGACCCCATCGGCATTGTCCGCATAGCGGACTTCAACAACGACGGTTTTGTAGACTTCGCCATGACTTACTTCAGCTACCAGTTTGGCTCCAGCGAGGACATCGTGGATTTCGCCCTGGCCAACAAGATGAAATTCAAACTCCAGTTCTTCCTGAACACCGGCGCCAAGGGGTTTTCCCACCAACCCTCTGTTGAGAAGGAAATCGCCATCAATCTAAAGCCCGATTCCTATCGCGACTACCCGCCACTTATGATTGTGGATGACATGAACGGGGATAAGGTCATGGACCTTGCCGTCCGGGCGGCCGAGGACAAACTGCAAATCTACCTGTCAAACGGGAACCTCTCCTACGACAAGAATCCTGCCGGGGACATCTCCATTCCGGGGGATGCTGCCGTGACAGTCACCGATGCCAATGGTGACGGCCTTGCAGATGTCATTATTTCCAACGCCAAGAGGCAGCTTTTCACCGTCTATTACTCAATCACGAAGTGAGGTAATCCCGCCATGAAGGTTTCAAGCAGGGTGGACAGTCTTCTCGGCTCCATGAGCCTTGAGGAGAAAGTCGGCCAGATTTTCATCTTCACCTTTGTCAGCCTGAAGCAAGCTGAGCTGGACATGAAATACCACCCGGGCGGCTACGTTCGCATTTATAGCGACGCGCTGACCGTGGCTCGTGAGTCCCGGGCTCTCCAGGCCAGGGCGAAACTGCCACTTATCATCAGCGCCGATTTTGAGCGCGGTATCGGCTCTACCATTTACGGGGCCATAGACCTGGCAGGAAACATGTGCATAGGAGCAGCCGGAAATGAGGACCTGGCTTTCGCCACCGGCCGGGCCATTGCCGAGGAAGCCCGGGCCATGGGCGTCAACATGAATTATGTTCCCGTGGTGGACGTGAACGTAAACGAAAATAACCCCATTATTAATATCCGGGCTTTCGGCGGCGACGCGGCCGACGTGGCGCGCATTGGCGTGGCCCTGATCAAGGGCACCCAGGCTGGAGGCGTACTGGCGTGCGCCAAACACTTCCCCGGCCACGGGGATACCCACGTCGACTCCCACACGGAAGGCGGCGTTATCGACGTGAACCGCCAGCGACTCGAGGAGGTGGAATTACTGCCATTCCGTGCCGCAATCGCCGGTGGCGTGGACTCCATAATGTCGGCCCATCTGCAAATACCAGCCATAGACCCCGAACCGCTGCCAGCCACCCTCTCATACAAAGTTATGACGGGCCTCCTGCGTGACGAGATGGGATTCCAGGGTGTTGCCGTTTCCGACGCCCTGGAAATGGGCGCAGTGACCCGGAATTTCCCCCCGGAGATCGCCATCGTTAAAGCACTGAACGCAGGATGCGACCAGTTGATCATGCCCCGCGACAACCGCCGTGCAGTGGAGATACTCGCCGATGCTGTCCGCCGCGGTGAAGTTCCAGAATCGCGCCTCGATGAGGCCGTTGCCAGAATCCTCACCATGAAGGAGAATCGAGGTCTTTTTGAGGACAAGGCCGATGACTTGACCAATCTTGCTTCCCGGCTTAACACGGCGGAGCATTTCGAGGTCGCGCTCAATACAGCACTCGCTGGAGTCACGCTTGTCCGAAACGAGAGCAACGTCCTTCCCCTTGCCGGGAATGCGAAAGCCGCCGTTGTGGCGTTCTCCAACTATCAGGACGCCCGATCCTATTACGCCGAAGCGAAAACGATTGGCGCCCATCTTTCGGATTTCGTCGATGTCACCCGTTTTGTGGATTGCGGCCGGCTTGATGAGCACGCCGTCCACGAGTTTGGCGCCCGCGAATCTGCAATGGAAGCAGCTTCAAGAAGTGACCTTGTAGTTATTGCGGCTTTCAACAAAGTCATGATCGCCAAAGGCACGGCTGCTCTTGAGGATCGATTTGTGAAATTCGTAAAGGAGATTCAGGCTGTTGGAAAGCCTGTGGTTCTGATCAGCTTTGGCAGCCCTTACATCATCAAGCAGATGCCCGATGTGAATGCCTTCGTGTGTGCCTATGGCGGCAGCGAAGCCACCCAGCAGGCAACTGCCAGGCTCATCGCCGGAAAGGCCCCCTTCCGGGGAAAGCTGCCGGTCTCCGTTACCCTGTCATGACCGAAATCTCCTGTTGAACAGCCAGTCGCATTCTGGCATCTGATTTTCATGCATCTGCCCGATGATGAAGTTCTCCCGCGCGACCCCAAAAAGCTGGTTCGTGAAGTCGATGCCGCCATCCGGCTCAGCGACATTGAGAAACTTCAGCGTTACCGCGACGCAGTTGAGTCGAAGTGGTGGGAGTCCGGGTTGGTTGTCCTCCTCTTCATCTCGGGATTTGCTTTCATCATAACCATTTTCAAGCTGATTCCCGGGCAAAACCCGGCCCTCTTCTGGTTTGTGTTCGGTTGGTTCTTTCTATTCGTGATGGCCGTTGTGGCGTCCATCGAGTTCCTGCTCACGAAAATTCGTGCCCTGAGGCGGCTATACGAAATCCAGGCGGCCACGTTGGAAAAACTGGAGAAGGACCTCAAATCGCGTCCACCGGAAAGCCAACAGGATCAGGCCTGAACGCCGGTCCACGGGGATTCCCGGAATTTGCTTGCATGGCTCCCGTGCCATCTTTGTGATGCTTTCAAAGATGGAAGATAATCTTATTTTGCCGGCCAAATGCGCTTGGGGGCGCAGGGCTCGGCGGTTTCGGGGAGACGTAAAATGATTATTGGGGTGCCCAGGGAAATCAAGAATAACGAATTTCGCGTTGGCATGGTGCCTGCCGGCGTGCGCCAACTGGCCCGCGCAGGCCACACGCTGCTTGTGGAAAAGCACGCAGGTGAAGGCAGCGGCATCACCGACGAGGAGTATATCGAGGCGGGCGCCAAGATCATCCCCACCGCCGCCGAGGTTTACGGCGCCGCCGACATGATCGTGAAGGTTAAGGAACCCCTCCCCGTTGAGTATAAGCTCATCAAGCCCTTCCAGATAGTATTTACCTACTTCCATTTCGCCTCCTCCCAGGAACTGACCGACGGCATGCTGGAGCGCCGCTGCATCAGTGTCGCCTACGAGACGATTGAAACCCCCGACCGCAAACTGCCACTACTGACGCCCATGAGCGAAGTGGCCGGCCGCATGAGCATCCAGGAAGGCGCCAAGTACCTTGAAAAGCCCCAAAAGGGCCGCGGAATCCTGCTTTCCGGCGTGCCCGGTGTGGCTCCGGCCGAGGTTCTGGTCATCGGTGGCGGTGTCGTTGGTGCTAACGCCGCCCGAATCGCCGCAGGATTGGGTGCCATGGTAACCATCCTGGACGTGAACCTCGACCGTCTTCGCTATCTGGCCGACATCATGCCCGCAAACGTGACCACAGTCATGAGCAATGAGTTTAACATCCGCAAACGACTGCGTGATGCCGACCTCGTCGTCGGTGCGGTACTTGTTACGGGTGCACGCGCCCCGCAACTCATCACACGCGATATGCTCAAGGATATGAAGCCCGGGGCCGTTATTGTGGACGTCGCCATAGACCAGGGTGGATGTGTCGAAACTGCCCGACCGACCACTCACGAGGACCCCGTCTACATTGTAGATGGCGTGGTGCACTACTGCGTGGCCAACATGCCAGGCGCTGTAGGCCGTACTTCAACCTACGCACTTACAAATGTCACGCTCCCCTACGCCATGAAGATCGCCGAACTGGGTTTCCCCAAATTCTGCATGGATGACCCCGCGCTTGCCCTTGGTGTGAACACCGTGGACGGAAAGATCACTTATCGCCCTGTCGCCGAGGCGTTCGCCAAAAAGGGATACACGCCGATTGAGAAATTCTACTGATCCGGCCTGTGGAGCCTCGCAACTGAATAGGCTCCGCACTGCTCCGTAGGAAATCAACCGGTCCCCCTTGCAAATGTCGAACACAGCCAAACCACGCTCCATGGGCGGCATCAAAATATTGGATCGCTATATCTTCCAGGAGTTCGTGATCTCCTTTGTCGCGGTCATGTCTTTCTGTGCCCTCCTGCTGCTTGTGGCCACAATCTTTGACAAGTTCCAGGACATCATCAAGAACGATGCGCCAATTTCGAAGGTCATTCAGTACTTCCTGCTGATTCTGCCGGGTCAGCTGCTTCAGGTCGTCCCCATCTGCGCCATGCTGGGCGTCATCTTCTCCATCGGCTCACTGGCGCGCAACAATGAGATCCTCGCCTTCATGACCAGCGGCGTTCCTTCCTTTCGCATTGCCGCCCCTGTGCTGTTTGGCGGCCTGCTCGTGTTTCTGCTGACCGTCGGGCTTGGCGAAACCGTCGTCCCGAAAATGTCCGCCCGGGCCCACTTCATCGACAAGCGCTACATCCAGGCCAAATCCGAGAGCAAACTTACCACGGAAAAGGACGTATTCCAGCGCGGCCAGGGAAACAGGATTTACCTGATGAAGGAATACCTGATCCGCGAAAACCGGATGAGCCAGCCCAAGATCTACGACATGAACGAACCCTACGACGGCGTTGCCCGCCGCATCGAGGCGGACAGCGCTGTTCTAATCAGCAACGAACCGGAAGAGAACAAATCGGTCTGGACGTTCACCAATCCGCGCATTTGGACACTCGGCCCGGACGGCAAACTTGAGTCCTACAAGCACTATGAAGGCGAGGTCGAGATCATCCTCGAAAAAGACCTCGCCACCTTCCTTGCCCAGCGCAAGAATCCCGAAGAAATGAATTTCATGGAACTTCGGGAGCATGTGCGGGGAATGGAGGAGCGGGACCAGCCGGTGAACGAATTCCGGACGGACCTGCTCAACAAGATCACCTTCCCCTTCGGCACCCTGATCATCATGGTCCTCGGGTTCTCCTACGCCGTGCGGACTCGCAGCGGCACCGTCATGACGGCGTTTGGTTACGGTGTGGCCTGGGCTTTCGGCTATTATGCCTTGTCCGCCATTTGCCGCGCGCTGGGCCATGCAGGCAGCCTGTCGCCCTACCTGGCTGTCACTGTCCCTACGGTAGTCTATGTGTTTATTGCTGCCCGCTACTTCCAGCGCAGTTACCGCTGGTACAACTGATTCCGCTGCTCAGTTAGCGCCGCTGCGATACTCCACGCTGGCGCCTGATCCAGACACCTCCTGAAGGAACCGCCGCGCGTTGGCCCCCAGCATCGCCGGCCACGAACGCTCCGCAGTGCGCTCAAAGATTGTCGGGCTTTCCCCAAGGCCACCGAGCTTTCCCGCGCGCTCCACGGCGTCGTAGTAAGTTCCAATCTGGTCTATGAGCCCGAGTTTTAATGCCTGCTCGCCCGAGAACACGCGGCCATCCGCCATTTGACGAAGGGCGGTTTCCGTCTCCGTCGTGGCGCCGGCCTGGGCTGCAATGGTTCCCGTGGTAAAAGCATCGAACTCGATGGCGCCGCCCGGCTTCTTCGTCCGTTCCGGGCCAAGAATCGTCACGAAGTCAGCCGGATGATCTGCCATGGCCTTCTCGATCTGTTTGTGTCGCGCGCTGAGAACCGTCCGCATGAACTGGCGATACATGTCAAAAATCACGTCCTGGATCAGATGCCGTTCTTCGGGCGTCATTTCGCGCAATGGCGAACCGCCATCCTTGTGCTCACCGCTCTTGATGATTTCCGGCTTCACGCCCACCCGCTTCAGGATTTCCTCGATATTGAAATCCGTCGCTATCACGCCAATGCTGCCGGTGATTGTTCCGGCATTGGCAAAGATCTCCTGCCCTGCCACCGCGATATAATAACCGCCGGACGCGGCAACGTTGCCCATGGAAATGATCACAGGCTTTTTGGACTTCTCACGCAGGCGAACCACACCGCGATAAATCTCCTCGCTGGCCCCGACGCTGCCGCCTGGGCTGTCAATCCGCACCACCACGGCCTTGACGTGCTTGTCCTTCCCCATTTCACGAAGGGCTTTGGCAGCCGCGGTCGAATCGTAGATCGGCCCATCCACGCGAACCACGCCCACGGAGTCGCGCAGCGCGCCGATGGGAAACTGATCGCGCAGCACGAACTTTAGCAGAAGGACTCCAAGGACAACCACGACAAACAGCCTGAACAGAAAGCGGAAACATCCGCCGTCCCGATGCTCACGTCGATAACGGCATTTCTCTTCGCGCGGACGATGGTCCATGATTTCCTCCCGATCCATTGGAATTGCAGTGAACCTATGCCTCGTAGAGCGCAACCGGTTTTTCCGGCGGGAAAATCGAAACCCTCGACTCGTAGGCATTACGCAGGTGGCCGATGCGAACGCGCAAACCACTCGGTGCGTGGCGGATTCCAAGTTCCGCATCATGGTTGCCAAGAAGCGGTTCCTGCATCCCGTGCAATTCAGGCCCCACGTGCGCGGCCTCGGCTGCCTGGTCCGATTTTTGAATGGTTTGGCCAATCAGGGCAATGGGAAGCCCGTGTTTGCTGCAAAGCTCCTGAATCTGCCGGTAATGGTCCGGCGCAGCGGAAATTAGCACCCGCCCGGGCGTTTCGGCAAACATCTCGACCCGAAGGGCTTCGTTGCCGCGGGCCACGTATCCAAGATCCAGTTCCAAACCAAGTCCCGGCTTGCCAAGGAGCAGACTTTCCACCACCGCCACACCAAGACCGCCGACCCCGCAGTCCTGCGCTGAGGCCAGCCATCCGGCATTCGCCGCTGCGACAAGCACCTCAATCACCCGTCGCTCGTGATCCAAGTCACAAGCCGGGCACGGCCCGTGAACCTTCCCTGTGCGCCAGCGCACATACTCGCTACCGCCAAGGTCTCGCGCTGGCGGGCCGATGAGGGCGACATCCAGTCCTGCGGCTGGAAACCCGGCCTTAACCGGCTTCACGTCGCGGTCCAGGCGCCCGACGATCCCGATGATGGGCGTCGGCCAAATGGCACCCTCTGGATTTTCGTTGTACAGCGAGACATTGCCTCCCGTCACCGGTGTATTGAGGGCTTTGCAGGCCGCGCCGATGCCGCGAACGGCCTCCGAAAGCTGGTAAAAAATCTCCGGTTTCAGCGGACTGCCGAAATTGAGGCAGTTTGTCACCGCAAGCGGGCGCGCACCCGAGCAGGCCACGTTGCGCGCCGCCTCGGCCACGGCCAGCTTGCCGCCCTCGAACGGGTCGAGATAACTGTACAGACCGTTGCCATCCGCAGCCATGGCGAGGCTGTGTCGCGAACCATCAATCTTCAGCACACCCGCATTGTCTCCGGGCGGCGTCAGCGTTTGAGTCTGCACCATGTGATCGTACTGCTCGTAAATCCACCGCTTGCTGCAAATGTTCGGCGATGCCAGGAACTCCAAAAGCTCGCGCTTCAAATCCGTCGCCGGGCCAAGGTTCGCATTCGCCGCGTCGGGAATGGAATCCATGTACTCGGGCCGCCGCGCCTCGCGCTCATAAACCGGCGAATTTTCCGACACCTTATCGGCGGGCAACTCGGCCACGAGTTCTCCGCGATGATACACTTTCATAAGACCTGACGCATCCAACTCGCCAAGCACATGGGCATCCAAATCCCACTTGTTCAGGATGCCGCGCACCTGTTCCAGTTTTGCCGGTTCGCAGATCGCCAGCATACGCTCCTGCGATTCGCTCAGCATGATTTCATAGGCGGACAGGTTCGCAGCGCGCTGCGGCACCTTGTCCAAATCCACGCGAATGCCCATTCCGCCGCGCCCGGCCATTTCCGCAGTGGAGCACGTCAAGCCGGCGGCGCCCATATCCTGCAATGCGACGACTGCGTTGGACTCAATCAACTCCAGCGTCACTTCGAGAATCTTCTTCTCCATGAACGGGTCGCCAACCTGAACGGCGCTTCGCTTGTCCTCGCTCTCCTCCGTCAGCTCGGTGCTGGCAAACGTCGCGCCGTGGATACCGTCGCGCCCGGTGGCGTTGCCGTAGTACACCACAAGGTTGCCAGCCCCGCTGCCGACGGCGCGCGTGATACGGTCCTTCTCAATGACACCCACGCACATGACGTTGACGAGCGGATTGCCGTCGTAGGCCGGGGAGAAGTAACACTCCCCTCCCACCGTGGGAACGCCGACGGCATTCCCGTAATCCGCAATTCCCTCGATGACGCCCGAAACCAACCTCCGCGTGCGCGGATTGGCCGGATCGCCAAATCGCAACAGGTCCAGCAGCGCCACAGGTCGCGCACCCATGGTGAAAATGTCCCGCAGGATCCCACCAACGCCCGTCGCCGCACCCTGATACGGCTCGAGTGCCGAGGGATGATTGTGCGACTCCATCTTGAACACGATTGCCAGGCGCTCATCGAAATCCACGATGCCCGCATTCTCGCCGGGGCCCTGAAGGATGTGCGGACCCTCGGTGGGAAACGTCCGCAGCAGCGGTTTTGAATTCTTGTAGGAGCAGTGCTCGCTCCACATGACCGAGAAAATCCCCAGCTCAACGATTCGTGGCTCGCGTCCGAGAATCTTAAGGATCGTCTGATATTCCTCCGGCGTGATGCCGTGCTCGGCGATGATTTCGGGCGTGATGACAACCTTCCCCATTACAGCGCGTCCGATCCCCTTTCGCCTGTGCGGATGCGGACCACTTCCTCCAGCGGCACACGGAAAATCTTGCCGTCGCCGATGGTGTTGGTGCGGGCCGCCGCCTCGATGGTATTGATGACCTCGTCGGCCAGCTCGTCGTCGCAGGCAATCTCGATGCGCACCTTGGGGAGGAAATCCACCTGGTACTCGCTGCCCCGGTAGAATTCCGTATGGCCCTTCTGGCGGCCGAAGCCCTTCACCTCGCTGACGGTCATGCGGATGTCGCCCACCTCGGCGAGGGCCTCCTTCACGTCGGTCAGCTTGAACGGTTTGATCACTGCGATGATGAGCTTCATGGCAACCTCGGGTTTCTGCGGGTACCGCCGCGGATGCGGGGCGCCCAGTTCTTAGTGGTTTGTCCGCGCCGGGCGGAGTGAAGCAAAACTTGGTGGCAAAGGGATGACAAACGCAAGCCTTTGCGCGGTGGGGGCTACTTCTCCTTGCCCTTCGCCTTGGTCGCCGCCGGTTTGGCCGGCTTCTCCTCCGGCGGTGGAGCCGGTTTGTAATCCGCGAGGAGGTCGCAGGTCAGCATCACCCGCGCTGCCGCTCGCTTCTTCGCCGTGGCGCCCGTGTAGTTGATATCCGCGTCAAGGTCGCCCTTGCACTGTGTGCCGCCCGAGGCCGGGGCCGCGAGCTTGAAATTCGTGATGTAGAGATGCGCCGACGACGTGTACTTGTCGGAATTCACGCCGAAGCCGTTGCCCCTGGTCTTGATGCCAATGTAGTCCACCGATATTCCTTCCAACTTGCCGGAAGCCGGCACTATGCGATAGCGTTCGTTTGCGCCGGTGCCATTGTCGAACACCGTGGCGCCCTCGAACATCTTTCGAAAGATCTCCTCGCCATCCTTTCCAACCGCATAGAGCTTCAGGTCGGCCGAGGCCGGGGTCTGCAATTCCAGCGCGGTCACCTTATACACCCTCTCCGGGCGCCACGGCTTGAACTTCTCCGCCTCGGCGGAAAGCGCAGAACCCGACGCGGAAGCACCGGCCTGCTTCTCCTTCGTTGAAACCGGTTGGGCGATGCATTGGGCAACGGCGAGGACAAGAGCCAAACTGAGGAACCACTGGTATTTCATGAAAACCAAACCTTCTGACGGTGTGTGACGAGTGTACAAGCAAAGCCCATTCCGCATGGCGACATTCGACGAATTCAACCGACAAAATGCCCTCATGACAGGCCGACGAGGGGCCCGCTTGCGGAATCTTCGACCGGCCCTACCAGATTCTCCGATCGGCCAATTACAAGTGCCGGGGGGGGAGGGGGAGGGGGGGTAGTGCATTTTGTTGCAACTCCAATTTTATCAATGATCCTTATGTTTTAGGGGCGCAATTCAACCGGTCCAATTGGCAGAATTATGCACACTAAAACCGATCCAAATGCGCGTGAAAGTGCGCCTTTTTGCCCTTCGGGTCTGATCGTCATGTCAAAGAACAAGGCCCGAATCCGCGGGGCTACTCCCCTTCCATCTGGCTCCAGGCAAGGATAGCAGAAATGGAGATCGGGTGACTTTAACTGAGGATCGGTGTAGCACGTGGAAAAGGGTTTGCCTATTCCCTTACAGCCTCTTCCAACCTCCTGTGGACCCTTGACGTAAAGCTGAGGAATTGAAAAAACCACGGGTGGCGAGCGTTGGGAGAGGTAATGGACGAACAGAAACCCTTTCCGGACAATTGACCCTGCATTTCAGGGTACAATTGCTGATTCTCGCCTACTCGGAAAGGGCTTTCCGATAGACTTGGTTCGCCCGATTGCACTACAGATAACAGGAAAATGAGAAATAAAGCACTTAATAATTCCCCGTCGTGGGCTTCGGTTGCTTTCAGCCTAGCCCTTTTCTTTGCACTCAACGGTTACGTACTTTACCACCTGCGCTCTTCCATTTGGCTGATTCCCTTCGTGGGTGCCCAGATTTACCATTGTTGGGCAGCTATGAACGCGATGAGTACAGTAACTCATGTCAGGGCAAACTACCCCTGGCTGGTAAAGGCAGATGTGGCGGATTGGATGATGTTATTAAGTGTCTTTTTGTCGGGTGGTCCGGCCGACGCATTCATCGCTACTATGTGTCTGGTCCCCGTTGAGCGCGACCTTCTCTGGGTATTTGCGACTGGCAGACGCCCTTCTGTCACTCATCGCACCTATTTTCGCTACCTTTTCGGAGCGCTTGGCATCCGCTTACGACGTAGATCGCCACGTCGAATCATGGCGCCTCAATAGGTACGTCTACTCGTGACGGCTTAAACTGAGATTGGACGACTGCCTACCACTGATTGCCAGTGATTACGGGGAAATCGTAACGGACACGCACCTTAGAATATGGGTTTGATTTATAGACAGCGAAACAGGGCCTGAGCCGGAGAGTCCCGATCGCATGGCGAACGCGCTCCCGGGAAGGATTACGTCGAAACCAACACCCGCTCGTAGCCGCGGAGCACGAAGGTGGGTCGGCGAACGGGTTCGGCGGCGAGCTGGAGGTTGGGGAAGCGCTGGAAAAGGGCGGCGATGGAGACAGAGAGTTCGAGCCGCGCCAGGGCCGCGCCGAGGCAGAAATGGATTCCAGCACCGAAACCGATATGGGGGTTGGGGTCGCGGGTGACGTCCATCTGGTCGGGGTGGTCGAAGACCTGCTCGTCGCGGTTGGCTGCGCCGAGCATTGCGGCTATCTTCTGGCCTGTGCGGACAACGATTCCGCCGATCTCGACGTCGGCAGTGGCCGTGCGTTCGAAAAACTGGAGCGGCGCATCGAAGCGGAGGAATTCCTCGACAGCGGTGGCTGCGACCTTGTGAGGCCCAGCTCCGAGGACCTGAATCTGGTCGGGGCGGCGCATGGCGGCAACGAGGCCATTGCCAAGGCCGTTCACGCTGGCTTCGTGGCCTGCGTTCAGGAGCAGGACGCAGGTGGCGATGAGCTCGCGGGCGGTGAGCTTTTCGCCGTCCTCCTCCACGGCGGCAAGCTCGCTGATGAGGTCATCTCCGGGGTTGCGCTTGCGTTCGTCCATGAGATGGTGGACGTACGCCGCAAAATCCCGCGATGCCTGTTGCGCGGCGCGCACCTGCTCCGGCGTCGGGCCAATCTCGTACATCTTTACTATGGCCTGGGACCACGGGCGCAGGTGGTGCTCGTCCTCCCGGGGAATGCCCAGGAGCGCGGCAATGACCATCACGGGGAGAGGTTCGGCGTAGTCGGCGATGGCATCAAAGGCCCCGTCGCGAGCCAGCTTCTCCCCTGCCGAGTCCAACAGCACCCCGGCCAGGCGCTCGATCTCGGGGCGCAATGCCTCGATGCGCGCGCGGTTGAACGCCTTGCTGACGAGCCCTCGCAGACGCGTGTGTTTCGGCGGTTCGCTATCGAGGATCGAATCGGCGTGGAGCCAGTTAAAGGTTTCCCAGTCCGACTCCGGCTCGCGCGGCTTGTAGACCCGCCCAAGCGACTTGTGCCTTAGCACAGCATTCGCGTCGGCGTAACACGGCGCAAGCCAGAGGCCGAGCCCGTCATGCCAGACAGGTTTGCGCGGACGGCGCAACTCCGCCAACGCCGGGTATGGGTCGGCGATGAAAGCAGGATCGCGGAATTCAATGGTCACGGAATTCAACCATCGTGAAAAGAAAACCCAACCTAAAGGGAAAACGACCTATGCGTGCCTTCCGGCTGGGAAGCCGTAGGTGCACCTCGAATTGTTACGTAACGGATTAGTAACTCCGCGATGACAAGTGCAGGAACCCAGGAAATCCATGCGACGACCGCATAGCCTACTTCCAACGGCACATCGAACCGGTCGAACACGGAGAGCCACCCTCGAACCATAATTGCAGAGAATGTGAGGGCATAGTTGCGAATCATCCATCGACCGTGCTGTCGAATATGCCCCACCAACAACGCCCGAAGTGCCAATGCCCCTGAGGCCAGCCAAAGTATGGCGAGCAAGGTAAACCCGGCAATGGCACAAACCCCACCAAAGGCCATCAGCGCCATCGGCAATGCTGCGGCTCCGCCTATAAACACCGAAACCAGGTAAATAGACCCGACTGCCCGATGAAGACGCACCGCACGTCGTCGCAACGGGCGAAGGAATTGAATCATCCCTAATCCAAGCGCCACGCAACCGGCAATTCCGTGTGTCAGGACCACCGGATAATGCGCCATGAACTTCTGCCTCAGGTGCGGAGCGAAGGACTGGGGTGAATTCCAAAGCACCATGGCGATCCGGAACGTCATGGTAAGGGTGGTCACCGTCAGCGCAACAAAAAGGATTGGAAGGAGGTATGCGTTGACGAAATCCGTCCTGTGGGTTTTAGGCCCGGGATCACCACTGGGCTTTCGTAACCCCTCCGGTCTCAAACGAGAGGTCTCAGTGCCGACTGGAAAGTTGTATATCAATTCCAAAGCCATCCATATTGAGGCACACCATGACTTGCATCATAGGCAATCCACTATTGTTTAACCCGCCAGACATCGCCGCCGCTAATCGTGCCATTGCTGGGGTCGTAGGACAGTAACATGATCCCTGTGCTTGGCTGGTCGATTTTCGATGTGTAATACTTGCCTGGTTCCGCGAGATCATATTGTCCGTCGGGCCCCGGAGAAAAACAAATCCAGCCATTCTCATCGCAATAGTAGGCAAATGGCAGGCTCACGTTCGGGGAAAACGGATCCATAAAGAGACTGGTGATATAGCTTACTGGAGTCGTTAACCCTTCCAATCGGCCGTCACCGGCAAACATAGTTGACAGGCTGCCTCCGCCGATTCTCTCCAGAACTTCTGCGTCTTTCGCAAAGTCCTTTAAAGGACACATTGGCGGATAGGCATTATGGTCCACGAAGTAAGACTCAATTCCCGT